>JAUNGT010000032.1 GCA_030524455.1 Eubacteriales bacterium
TGTCAATCACCCGGTTGACAGTTCACTCTCAAAATGATATGGTTTATATAAATAAACCGATTTATCGCAATAGACCTGCAGCGTGCGGGGGAAGGGAGCGGATATGGAGGAATGGAGACTGCATGACGCGGAATACCGGCTGATGGAGATTGTGTGGGAGAGGGAGCCGTTGACTTCCACGGAGCTGTATAAGCTCTGCGGGCCGGCCCTTGGCTGGAAAAAATCCACCACCTACACGATGCTGCGCAAGCTTTGCGAGAGGGGACTTCTGCGCAACGAGGATTCCGTGGTGACGGCAGCCGTCAAGCGGGAGGAGGCCCAGCGGTGCGAGAGCCGGGCCGTGGTGGAAAAACGGTTCAACCGGTCGCTGCCGCAGTTTGTAGCCGCTTTTCTGGACGACCGCAGGCTGAGCAGTCAGGAGGCGGAGGAGCTTCGCAGATTGATCGACAGCTGTCAGGAGAAGGGGGGAGAGGAAGCATGAGCGCCTGGATTTTTTCGTTGGTTTCGATGGGGCTTTTGGCATCCCTGACCGCGCTGGCCGTGTTGGCAGTCCGGCCGCTTTTGCGGCCGGTGCTGGGGAAATATACTTATTTTCTGTGGGCGGCGGTGTTTTTCCGGGCGATTTGCCCGGTGTCCTTTTCCGCGCCGGTATCCCTGATCGGGCTCTTTGGAAGGCTGGCCGGAAATCTGTTCGGAGGGGGAAAGCTGCGTCAGGGTCTGACGGCAGCCGGGACAGCCCGGGGAATTTTTGAAGCCGCAGCGGAGCGTGCCGGGGAAACAGCCGGAGCAGTCGGAACGGCCGCTGCCGGGACGATCGCAGAGGGCGCCGGGGCGCTGGCGGAGACAACGGGAGGCGTCCTGGCGGATTCCGGGCAGGCGTCCCCGGACGGATGGATTTTTGCGTTTGCTGTCCTGTGGGCGGTGGGAACGGCTGCGTTTTTGGGATATGGCCTTGTCTCCTGGCTGCGCCTGCGCAGGCGGACGGCCTTCGCCGTGCGGTGCGGCGATTATTTTGAGTCGGACGGAATCGGCCTTGCCTTTGTGAGCGGCTTTTTCCGGCCGGGAATCTATCTTCCGGCGGGAATGACCGGCCGGGAGCGGGAGCTTGTGCTGGCCCACGAGCGCGCCCATCTTCGCTGGCAGGATTCCCGGGTGAAGATGCTGGCCTGGCTGATCGCTGTCCTGCACTGGATGAACCCGGTGATGTGGCTGGCCTTTGCGCTGCTGGCACGGGATATGGAGCTTTCCTGCGATGAGCGGGTACTGGAACAGCTGGGGGAGGAGAGCAAGCGGGAATACGGAAGCTTTTTGCTCTCTCTGGCTTCCCCGGAACGGATGGCGGCGGGCAGCCCGGTGGCCTTCGGGGAAAACAGCGTCAGGGCGCGGATCCGGAGGATCGTAAAATACCGGAGACGGGGAAGACTTGCGTCGGCCGGAGCGGTCGCGGCAGCGCTTGCGCTGCTGGCTTTCTGCGCGGCAAACCCGTCCCAAAATATCGCGGTGATCGGCGGAGCGGACGGGCCGACCTCGGTGTTCGTTGCGGGAAAAACGGACGAAAGCGCGGGACAGGAGGCGGAAGCGCTGCTCTTTTTCCGGGGCTGGGCCGAGGCGGTCGGAAGCCGGAACGCGGCATATGTGTATGCGGCGCTTTCACCGGAGCTTCAGGCGAGGGCGGAGGAGCTCGGCATTTTTACGGAGAGCGACGGCAGCCGGACGATGGGCTGGTCCAGTCCCTTCTGGGCGGGAATGGTGGAGCCGGTGATCGTGCTTTTGCCGAAGGAGGGACAGGAGACGGGAGAAAGCGGGCAGAGGGCCCGGATCACATATCCGGCCCAGACCTCCGATCCGCTCTGGTGGGTCTGGAAGGATGAGGTGACGGCGGAAAAGACGGAAGATGGCTGGCAGGTGACGGAATGGAACAGCCGGACCTTTTTTGAGATTTCCTCGGCGGCCGATTTTGCGGAGGCATATCGGGACTGGCAGCCGGACTATCTGAATCTTCCGGATTACCAGCGCCTGCCGGAGGAAAAAAGCTTCGGCGAATGGCTGGTGCAGAATGATCTGGAGGGGGAATCCCCGGCGTATTACGGGACCGAATTTGACGATCCGGTGCGGGCGCTGGAGCTGACGCTCCATGTGAGCGGCGGCGTCGGGCAGGTTTCCGGGGAGGAAGGCTCTGCGGAGGTGATCTACAGCCTGCCGGACGGAGAGCTTCGCGTGCGGATGACGCAGCCCGGAAGGGAACGGGGCAGCAGCGTCTGGGTACCGGAGCAAATCGGGGAGGGGAGTGTGCAGGAGGAATAATCGGCTGTTCCTCCTGCTTCCAGGCTCAGCAGATGCGCGGCAGCTGCTGTCCGCTCAGCTTTTGCAAAAGCCGGGTGCCGCCGAGAGCGGTTTTGAGCGTAACCTGACCGGGAAAGCGGTTGGTGACGGTTCCGATGCAGGCGGCCTGCTCCCCGCCGGGGGCGGCGTGCAGGGCGGCGAGGGCAGCGTCCGCACTGTCCGGGGAAACCACCGCCAGCATCCGCCCCTCGCAGGCGCAGTAGAGAGGATCCAGCCCCAGCAGACCGCAGGCTGCCTCCACGGCGGGCTCCACCGGGATGTCGTTTTCGGTCAGTTCGATGCCAAAGGGCATATGCTCCACAAATTCGTTCAGCGTGGTGGCCACGCCGCCGCGGGTGGGGTCCCGCAGGATCCGCACGGTTGCGGCCTCCGTAACGGCGCAGGACAAAAGGGAAAGAGGCGCGCAGTCGGAAACCAGATTTCCCGTATCCAGTCCGGTCCGGGCCAGCATCACCGCGGCTCCGTGGCAGCCCGCCGTTCCGCTCAGGAGCACCCTGTCGCCGGGGAGAATGCCGGATTGCCCGGGCAGAAAGACGCGCTGAAAGCCGATTCCGGCGGTGTTGATATAGATGCCGTCCCCCTTGCCGCGCTCTACCACCTTGGTGTCCCCGGTGACGACGGCCACGCCGCATTTTTTGGCCTCGTCCGCGACAGAGGAGACGATTTCCCTGAAATCATCGAGGGCAAAGCCCTCCTCCAGAAGGAAGGAAAGGCTCAGATATCTGGGACTGCCGCCGGTCATGCAGAGATCGTTGACGGTGCCGCAGACGCAGAGCTTTCCGATGTCTCCGCCGGGAAAGCGCCAGGGAGTGACCACGAAGCTGTCCGTGGAAAAGACGAGTTTTTCGGAGCCGGGAAGCACCGCCCCATCCCCCAGGGCCGAGAGCGCCGGGTTTTTCAGGGCGGGCAGGAGTATTTCCTCAATGAGCCGGGCGGTCTTTGTGCCGCCGCTCCCGTAGTCCAGCGTGATGATATCCTTCATAAAATCAAATTTCCTCCTGTTTTTTCTCCGGATTTGCGGATGCTTCGGAGGGGCGGTAGCGATAAGCCGCCGCGCAGGCGCCCTCCGAGGAGACCATACAGGGGCCGACCGGATCGGAGGGGGTGCAGCGCCCCCCAAAGAGCGGGCACTCCGGAGGGGACGCCACGCCCCGGATCACCTGGGCGCAGCGGCAGCCTGCCGGTTCGATGTCCGCAAAATCCGTCAGCCCGAATTTGGACGCAGCGTCCCATTTTGCAAAGGCGGGACGGATCGCGTAGCCGCCCTGCTTTACCAGCGACAGTCCCCGCCAGAGACTGTCGCTGGGGAAAAAGACCCGATCGATGGCGGCCATGGCCGCCGGATTGCCGCAGTCCCGGACGACACGGAGATATTCGTTTAAGCAGGCGGGCTTTTTTTGCGCCAGCATTTCGCACAGCGTCAGAACCGAATAAAAAAGATCCGCCGGTTCAAAGCCGCCGATTACGGCGGGCAGCCCGTACCGGGACGGCAAAAAATCAAAGGCCGCGGCGCCGGTGACGGCGGCCACATGGCCGGGGCATAAAAGGGCATCCACCGCAAAGTCCGGAGACTCGATCAGCGCCTGCAGCGCCGGTTTGGTCCGCTTTAGCAGGCACAGGACGGAGAAGTTTGAAAGCCCCTCGGCCCTGGCCTCCAGAAGGCAGGCGGCAGTGCCGGGAGCCGTGGTTTCAAAGCCGACGCCCAGAAAGACGACCTCCTTTTCCGGACGGGTCCGTGCCAGCTTCAGGGCGTCCATCGGGGAATAGACCATCTCCACGGAGGCGCCGAGGGCCTTGCGGTAGAGCAGGCTGTCTCCCCGTTTGCTGCCGGGAACCCGCAGCAGATCCCCGTAGCTTGCGATCACGATCCGGGGATCCTCCGTCAGGGCAAGGACCGCGTCGATTGCGCCGGTGGGCGTGACGCAGACCGGGCAGCCCGGGCCGGAGAGCAGACGGATCTCGGGGGGCAGCAGGCTTTTTAAGCCGGAGCGGGCGATGGCCATGGTATGGGTGCCGCAGATTTCCATCAGGCGGACCGGGCCGGTCCGGGCGGAAAGCTCACGCAGACGGGCGAGCAGCCGGGGCACATCGTCGGGACTGCGAAAGCGGGGTTCAGAGAGCATTTCGGATTTCCTCCAGGAAGCGGATATTTTCCAGGGCCTCCGCTTCGGTCATTTTCTGGATCGCAAAGCCGGCGTGGACGATCACATAGTCGCCGGGCGATACATCCTCCACAAAATCAATGCGCACATCCTGGGACAGCCCGCCGGCCTCCCCCACGGCGTGGGGACGGCTGACGGATTTTAGTTTCAACGGTACGGCCAGACACATAGCGCTTTCTCCTTCTCTCATGCAGTGGTATCCCGGGCGGCCGCGATGGCGAGCTGTCCCAGGCTGATTCCCTCGTCGCAGGCGGACACGCGGCGATGGCAGAAGACCCGGTATCCGTCCTTTTGCAAAAGACGGCGGATCCCGTCGGTCAGAAATACGTTTAAAAATACGCCGCCGGATAATACGACGGGCAGCCTTTCGGGGTTCAGGCTCCGGCACTGCTCCAGCGCCATATGGCACAGGGCGAGCTGGAAATCCCGGGCGATGAGGGCGGCAGGCACGCCACAGCGCAGCCTGGTCCAGACCGCGCGGATCAGAGGCCGGGTGTCGAAGCGTCTTACCCCGTTTTCCTCATAGAAAACAAGAGGACAAAAAGGGGGGGCCTCCAGCTCCTCCCGGGAGGGCGTTTCCTCCGGGCAGAGGGCTTCCAGCCGCTGGGGTGCCTCCCCGTCAAAGCTGCCGTTTGCCATTCCGCCGATCAGGGAAAAAACACCGTCAAAAAGACGGCCCATGCTGCTGGCCTTCGGGCAGGCGATTTTGGCGGAAAGCAGGGTGCAGACGGCGGGAATCTGTCCGGCAGGCCAGGCGTCCGGAAATGGGAATGCGCCGGATACAGCGCCGCCGGTGGACAGAGCGCCGGGGAGGATTTGGGCGTCCTCCAAAAGCCCCAGACCGATGCGCCAGATCTGCGCGGCCGCCAGGTCGCCGCCGGGCAGACGCATAGGACGGAGGCTTCCCACCCGCAAAAAGGAGCGGGCATCCCCGGTCAAAAACTCCGCGCCCCAGACAGCGCCGTCGTCGCCAAGCCCTGTGCCGTCCCAGACGATCCCGAAGGCGGGGCCGGAAAGGAGGTTGTCCTCCATGCAGGAGACCATGTGGGCCCAGTGGTGCTGCACCTGCAAAAGGGGAAGCTTCTCCCGGCGGGCCGTCTCCTGCGCCTCCAGCGTGGAAAAATAATCCGGATGCAGGTCGCACACCAGCTGCGTGGGACGGATCCCAAACAGCCTGCCAAAGGTCTGCAGGGCCTGCCGGTAATGGTCCAGGGTTTCCATATTTTTCAGATCCCCGATGTGGGGCGACAAAAAAGCGTCCTTCTCCCGGCCCAGCGCAAAGGAGGCCTTCTGCTCCGCGCCGAAGGCGCAGACGCCGGACACCTCCCGGCTGCAGGAAACGGGAAGGGGAGCAAAGCCCCGGCTCCTGCGGAAAAAGGAGAGGGAGCCGTTTTGCCAAAGCGCCACGGAATCGTCGCAGCGGTTGGCGATGGGGCGGTTGTGGAGCAGGAAAAAGTCCGCCGTGCCGGAAAGCTTTTCCAGAGCCTCGCTGCTTTTGGTGAGCACCGGGGCCCCCTTTTCGTTGGCGCTGGTCATCACCAGAAGCCTGGGGCCGGGACAGTCCGGCGCAAGCAAAAGCAGATGCAGCGGGCTGTAGGGCAGCATCACGCCGATCCGGTGCCCGAAGCTGATCCAGGGAAAAAGCTCCGGGCTGCGCTTTCGCAGCAGCAGGATCGGGCGGGCCGGGGCGGTAAGCTGCGCTGCCTCCCCGTCGGAGACAAAACAGATTTCCCGGATGCTGTCCAGGCTTTGGGCCATCAGCGCCAGCGGGCGGGAAGGGCGTCCCTTTTTCTCCCGCAGCCGGGCCACGGCGGCCTCATTTTCGGCGTCGCAGGCCAGATGGATGCCGCCGGTGCCCTTGACGGCCAGGATTTTGCCTTCCGAAAGAAGGCGGCGGGCCGTGGGAAAGGGATCGGCGCTGCGGTCTGCCGGCTGCCCGGAAGCGTCCGTCAGAAAGGCCCGGGGGCCGCAGGAGGGGCAGCAGTTTGGCTGGGCGTGGTACCGGCGGCTTCGGATATCCCCGTATTCCCTCCGGCAGTCCGGACACATGGGAAAGCGCTCCATCACCGTCCGGCTGCGGTCGTAGGGCAGCTCCAGAAGGATGCTGTAACGGGGCCCGCAGTCGGTGCAGTTGAGAAAGGGATAGTGAAAGCGCCGGTCCCCCGGAGAAAAAAGTTCTTTCCGGCAGGCGGGACAGGGCGCGGTGTCTGCGCCCGCAAAAGTGGTCCGGGGAAGGATCCGGCTCTTTCGGATCTCAAAGCCCTCCGGCAGGGGCCCCGCCTGCTCCGGAGAAAGCTCCTCTGTCTGAAGCTCCCGCAGCTGGGCAAGAGGCGGAGGATTGTGCAAAAGACCGGACAAAAAGGCTTCGAGCTGCCCGGGTTCTCCGGCGCAGACGGCCTCCAGCCCGCCGGAGGTATTGCGGGCCCAGCCGGAAATCCCGGTGCGCTCTGCCAGACGGTGCAGGAAGGGGCGAAAGCCCACTCCCTGTACCAGGCCGAGGATGCGGACCCGAAGAAAGCGCCTCACTGCCCGTTTACCGCAGCGCCGATTTGCCCATCCAGGAAGCGGCACAGTCCCTCCAGGCTGTCCGCGTCGCGGCAGCTGACCGGAAAGAAGGGCGCGCCCGGACAGAAGGTTTCGTAGTGCCGGCGCACGCGGTCCTCGTCGAAATCGAAATAAGGAAGCATATCGTACTTGTTGAGCACCAGACAGTTGGTTTCGGTGAACATCAGCGGATATTTTTCCACCTTGTCGTCTCCCTCCGGCACGCTCAGGATCGTGATGCGCAGGGATTCGCCGATTTTAAACTCCGCCGGGCAGACCAGGTTGCCGATATTTTCCACAAAAAAAACATCCAGCTGATCCAGGGGCAGAAGAGGCAGCAGTTTTTGGATGCTCATGGCCTCGATATGGCAGGCCCCGTCGGTGTTGAGCTGGATGGCGAAAATTCCCAGGGAGGCGATGCGCTCCGCGTCGATCTGGCCGGTGATATCGCCCTCGATGACGCCGATGCGCCATTTGGAACGCAGCTTTTCAATCAGGGAGACGATCAGGCTCGTCTTACCGGCCCCGGGGCTGCCCATCACGTTGACCATGCAGATTTTGTGCTCCTGCAGTACGGCCCTGACCTGTTCGCTCACATCCTCATTCCATTCCATGACCTGGTGAAGCACTTTGATTTCCATCGGTATCGACCTCCATACTTTCTATCATAAATTCGTTTGCAGACAAAATCTGCAGGCGCAGGCTGCCGCAGTGTGGGCAGGCAATATGCCGTCTCGTGATCCGGCTTTCCCGGCCGCAGTCCCGGCAGCGCACCTGCAGGGGCGCCGTGACGGCCTCGATTCTGGCGCCCTCCGCGATGGTGCCCTCCGCCAGCAGCTCCAGATACATCTGGATACACTCCGGCACGATGCCGGAGAAGGGCCCCAGACGCAGGCGGATGATGCGGATGCGCAAGGCGTTCTGCCGCCTGGCCTCGGCCAGGCAGGTGCGCAGGATGCTTTCCGTGATGCTAAGCTCGTGCATGGCGGCCTCCTTCCGATTGGCGCAGCGAATTGCTGCATTGTCACCATCATAACACCCCGCGAAACAAAAATCCAGTCTTGCAAAATTCTGGTGAAAGCGCTATAACTAAATGGGGACTGTCGGCAGATCGTGATGCAAATTGTTGGAATTTGACTTGCAAAGGCGGACTGCGGGCAGCAAAGTATACTATGAAAGGACGGGGGATAGCATGTATCTGATTCCTGTTTTGATCGGATTGCCGGTGCTTCTGGCGGTATGGATGCCCTTTCTGAGGGAGGAAAGAGTCCGCGGGACGGTCGTCTATGCGGGCGCCGGCTGCATTATGGCGGCCACGGTATGGCTGCTGGTGGCCTGGGGAACGGGAGGCTGCCAAAGTACGGTATTTTTTACCGCCACAAAGACGGTGGATCATCTGATGTCGTTGGGCGACATTTTTTTGATGTGCCTGATTGTTTTCATGAGCGTCAAATATCACAGGCTTGCGCCGGCGTTATTGTCTGTGGCGCAGACGGCGCTTCTTCTTTATGTGGAAAAAACGGTGCCCATTGCGGAGAAGGAGCACATGATGGTGGACTGGCTGACCGTGCTGATGTGCGTCATCATCGCCTTTGTGGGCGGCTTTATCTGCATTTATACGGTGGGCTACATGAAGGGCTACCACGCGCACCACAAAGAGTATAAGGACCGGCAGCCGTTCTTTTTTTCCATGCTTTTTTTATTTCTGGCAGCCATGTTCGGCCTGGTTTTCTCCCAAAGCCTGATCTGGATGTATTTCTTCTGGGAAATCACAAGCGTTATTTCCTTTTTGATGATCGGTTATACGCGCACGGAGGAGGCGCTGGAAAACAGCTTTTCCGCGCTGTGGATGAATTTGCTGGGCGGCCTCGGCTTTTCCGTGGCGATCGCTGCGCTGGCCGTTTCGCAGGGAAGCGCCCAGCTGTCGGATGTGATTTCCAGCAGCAGCCTGCTGCCGCTGGCCTGTCTGGCGCTGGCGGGGCTGACCAAATCCGCCCAGATGCCGTTTTCCACCTGGCTGTTCGGGGCCATGGTGGCGCCCACGCCTTCCAGCGCTCTTTTGCACAGCGCCACCATGGTGAAGGCGGGAGTGTATCTGCTGATCCGGATTGCCCCGGCGCTGCAGGGCAATGCCGTGGGGCTGATGGTTTCCTGCATCGGCGGCTTTACGTTTATCATGGCCAGCATGATGGCCATCGCCCAGAACGACGGCAAAAAGGTGCTGGCCTTCTCCACCATCTCCAACCTCGGGCTGATTGTGGCCTGCGCGGGCACCGGCGTCAAGGAGACGGTCTGGGGGGCGATCTTTCTGATGATTTTCCACTCGGTCAGCAAATCCATGCTGTTCCAGGCCGTGGGGGCGACGGAAAACTGCCTGGGCTCCCGGGACATTGAGGATATGCACGGGATGCTGCTGCGTCTGCCGAAGCTGACCTACATCATGGGAATCGGCATCGCGGGCATGTATCTGGCCCCCTTTGGAATGCTGATTTCCAAGTGGGTGGCGCTGAAGGCCTTTGTGGATTCCGGCAATGTGCTGCTGGTGATTTTCATCGCCTACGGCAGCGCGACGACGATGTTTTACTGGACGAAATGGCTGGCGAAGCTGATTTCCCAGCATCATGCCCGGACCGGGGTGGAGGACGTGACGCACAGGGACGAATATCTGTCCATGTATGTGCATTCCGTCATCATGCTGCTTTTGTGCCTGCTTCTGCCGCTGGTGGCGACCTATGTGGTGGATCCGATCGTGGCGGAGATGTTCGGCACCTCCGTGGCGGTGCTTTCCATGAGCGTGCTGGCGACCATGGCGGTGATGCTGGCTTCCGTGCTGATCGTGCCCACCATCATGTTCTTTGTCAGCAAGGCGGCGAAAAAGCAGCTGGTGGAGATTTATATGGGAGGCATCAACCGGGGCGACAACCGGCACTTTACGGACAGCTTCGGGGAGGAGAAGCATCTGTATCTGAGCAACTGGTATCTTCGCTTTGAGTTCGGACGCCGCCGCCTTTTAAAGCCCTCGCTGGTGCTTTCGGCCGTGGTGCTGATTATCGTCTTTTGTATGATCCTGGGAGGTGCGCTATGAATCGAGCGGTACTGGTGATCGCCTATCTGGTGTTGGCGCCGGCAATCGGCGGGCTGATGGACGGCTTTGACCGGATCGTCAGCGCCCGGATGCAGCGGCGCAGGGGGCCCTGCCTGATGCAGCCCTTCTATGACCTGCGGAAGCTTTTTTCCAAGCAGATGCTTGCGGTAAACAACGTGCAGCTTCTGCTGAACCTGAGCTACCTGGCGTTTATCGTGGTGGCCGGGGCCATGCTGTTTGGCGGCATGGATATTCTGATGTGCCTGTTCATCCTGTCCACGGCGGACATTTTCCTGGTGATGGCGGCCTCCAGCGACTCCTCGCCCTTCGCAAATATGGGGGCCAGCCGGGAGATGGTGCAGATGATGGCCTACGAACCCCTGACGCTTTTGGTGGCGGTGGGCTTTTATCTGGCGGCCGGCTCCTTCCATGTGGCGGATATCGTGCAGGCGCCGGTGAGCGCGGTGGTCTTCATGCCGGGAATGCTGGTCGGTCTGATGTTCACGGCGGCGATCAAAATGCGCAAATCCCCCTTTGACCTGTCCACCAGCCATCACGCCCATCAGGAGATGGTAAAGGGGATTACCACGGAGATGTCCGGCGCGACGCTGGCGATTATGAATATCGCGGAGTATTACGAGCTGGTTCTGATCTTCGGCATTTTCGCCCTGTTTTTTGTCAACAGCAGCTGGTACAGCTGGCCGGCGGCGATCCTTTTGTGCCTGGGAATTTATTTTCTGGAGATCCTCTGGGACAATGTGAGCGCCCGGCTGAAGTGGAGCCAGGTGCTGTCCTCCTGCTGGATCGTGTCGCTTCTGACCGGCGGCTTAAACCTGCTGATTCTGATGCTGATTCAATAAGCCGTCATGGCGGAATGGAGAGAAGATGAAAAATGTATCAAAATCGCCGTGGCTGCTGCATTATGACGCCAGCAGCTGCAACGGCTGCGATATCGAGGTTTTGGATTGTCTGACGCCCAAATACGATCTGGAGCGCTTCGGCGTGATCAACACGGGGGATCCCTTCCAGGCGGATATCCTGCTGATCACCGGCGGGGTCAACAGTCAGACGGCCAGCGTGGTAAAACAGCTCTACAGCCAGATGCCGGCCCCCAAGGTCGTTGTGGCGGTGGGGATCTGCGCCTGCACGGGGGGCGTGTTTAAGGAGTGCTACAATATTCTGGGCGGCATCGATACCGTGATCCCGGTGGACGTGTATGTGCCGGGCTGCGCGGCCCGGCCGGAGGCGATCATCGACGGCGTGGTGCGGGCCCTGAACATTCTGGACAAAAAGACGGCAGAGCTGTACGCGGGAAAAAGCGGCGCGCAGGGAGGGCATGATGGACGATAAAAACGAAATCAGACAGATCCCGATGGAGGATTTTTTTACGGAGGTCATCCGCATGAAGATGGACGGCTGGCGGCTGGTGCAGATCTGCGCTGTCCGGGTGCCCGTCGGGTACGAGCTGAGCTATTCCTTCTGCAGGGATTACCGGATGCTCACGCTGCGGCTTCATTCCGGGCTGGACGAGGAGGTTTCCAGCATCACGCAGATTTATCCCTGCGCTTTTATTCAGGAGAACGAGGCGGCGGAGCTGTTCGGCGTGCCGATCCGCAACCTGAATCTGGATTATCATCACAGGCTTTACCGGATCGACCGGGAAACGCCGTTTAAGGAGAAGGGATAACGCTATGGCAAAGAGAAGTATTGTGCCCTTTGGCCCGCAGCATCCGGTTTTGCCGGAGCCGATCCATCTGGATCTGGTGCTGGAGGACGAGACGGTGGTGGAGGCCATTCCCAGCATCGGCTTCATCCACAGGGGGCTTGAGAAGCTGGTGGAAAAAAAGGATTTCAAGCAGTATGTCTATATTGCGGAGCGGGTCTGCGGCATCTGCAGCTGCGGCCACGGCATGGGCTACTGCGAGGCGGTGGAGCATGTGATGGGGATTGAGGTGCCCCGGCGGGCCGCCTACCTGCGCACCATCTGGATGGAGATGAGCCGCGTGCACAGCCATCTGCTGTGGCTGGGCCTGCTGGCGGACGCCATGGGCTTTGAGAGCCTGTTTATGGAGGCCTGGCGGCAGAGGGAGGAGATCCTGAATCTGTTTGATCTGACCACCGGGGGACGGATTATTTTTTCCGTCAACTGCGTGGGAGGCGTGTTAAAGGACATGGACAGCGGTATGCTGCGCGCCGTGGCCGACACGGCAGAGCGGCTGGAGCGGGAGATCGCGCCCCTGACAAAGACCTTTTTGAAGGAGTACACCGTCCAGAGCCGTTTGAAGGAGCTGGGAGTGCTGAGCCGGGAGCAGGCGCTTTTGGCCGGAGCGGTGGGGCCCATGCTGCGGGCCAGCGGCGAGGCCTACGATGTGCGGATGCTCGGCTACAGCGCCTATCAGGAGCTCCATGTGGAGCCTGTGGTGCGCAGGGAGGGCGATTCCTACGCCCGCTGCGAGGTCCGGCTGGAGGAGCTTGCACAGTCTCTGCGCCTGATCCGGGAGGCGGTCTCCAAAATTCCGGAGGGCCCCATCGCAGAGCCGGTGAAGGGAAATCCCGGCGGAGAATATTTTATGCGCATCGAACAGCCCCGGGGCGAGGCGATCTATTATGTGAAGGGCAACGGGACGAAGAATCTGGAGCGCTTCCGCCTGCGGACTCCCACCACCAGCAACATCCCGCCGATGGTGGATTTGCTGAAGGGCTGCCAGCTGGCGGACGTGCCGCTTTTGGTGCTGACGATCGACCCGTGCATCAGCTGTACGGAGCGCTGAAAAAAGGGGGTATCGGGATGGATTTGGATAAAGTAAAGGTATTTGTATACGCCAGGGCGGCGCTGAAAAATCTGGTGTCGAAGCCGGCAACGGTGGACTATCCGGCAAAGCCCGCCGAGTTTCCCGAGCGGATGCGCGGTCATATCGAGATTTCGCCCTGGAACTGCATCGGCTGCGGGATGTGTATGCGCTCCTGCCCGCCGGGGGCCATCCGGGTGGACCGGGCGGCCGACACCTGGTCGATCGAACGCTTCGACTGCGTGCAGTGCGGCAGCTGCGTCAACGTCTGTCCGAAAAAATGCCTGTCCCTGGTGAGCGGCTACACCGCCCCCGGGGAGAAAAAGCGGCTGGAGACGGTGATGATCCCGGCGAAGAAGGTACCGCCCAGGCCGGCGGCAAAGCCACAGGATGTTTAAAGAATAGTAAGATATTTTAGAAATATCTAAAATATAGATTGACAAAACGCTCCGTACCTCCTACTATGAAGGTATCGGAATTGATAGAAATGCAACTGTTCAGAAAGGGGTAAACGATCGATGAAAAATTACAAATTCTGGTTCGCTACAGGCTCCCAGGACCTGTATGGAGACGAGTGCCTGCGCAAGGTGGCGGAGCATTCCAGGATCATTGTGGAGCAGCTCAACAAGTCCGGCCTGCTTCCTTATGAGGTGGTCTGGAAGCCCACCCTGATCACCAACGAGGTGATCCGCAGGCTGTTCAACGAGGCCAACGCCGACGAGGAGTGCGCGGGCGTTATCACCTGGATGCACACCTTTTCCCCGGCCAAGTCCTGGATTTTGGGGCTGCAGGAGTACCGCAAGCCTCTGTGCCATCTGCACACGCAGTTTAACCGGGAGATTCCCTACGACACGATCGACATGGATTTCATGAATGAGAACCAGTCCGCCCACGGCGACCGGGAGTACGGGCACATTGTGACCCGCATGGGCATCGAGCGCAAGGTGATCATGGGCTACTGGCAGGACGAGAAGGTGATCGGCCGTCTGGCAGACTGGATGCGCACGGCGGTGGGCATTATGGAGTCCAGCCATATCCGCGTGATGCGCGTGGCCGACAACATGAGAAATGTGGCGGTCACCGAGGGCGATAAGGTGGAGGCGCAGATTAAGTTCGGCTGGGAGATTGACGCTTATCCGATCAACGAGATCGCCGAGGCGGTGGAGCAGGTAAGCGAAGGCGACATCAATGCCCTGGTGGAGGAGTATTACAGCAAATATCAGATCATCGACGAAGGCCGCGATCCGCAGGAGTTCAGACGTCATGTGGCGGTGCAGGCCGGCATCGAGATCGGCTTTGAGCGGTTTTTGAAGGAGAAAAATTATCAGGCGATCGTGACCCATTTCGGAGATCTGGGCTCCTTAAAGCAGCTGCCCGGACTGGCGATCCAGAGGCTGATGGAGAAGGGCTACGGCTTCGGCGCGGAGGGCGACTGGAAGACCGCCGCGATGGTACGTCTGATGAAGATTATGACCGAGGGCAAGAAGGACGCCAAGGGAACCTCCTTCCTGGAGGATTACACCTACAACCTGGTGCCCGGCAAGGAAGGCATCCTGCAGGCGCATATGCTGGAGGTTTGCCCGTCGATCGCGGACGGCCCGGTGGGCATCAAGGTTTGCCCGCTGTCCATGGGCGACCGTGAGGATCCCGCGCGTCTGGTGTTCACCTCCAAGACGGGCCCCGGCATCGCAACCTCCCTCATCGATCTCGGAAACCGTTTCCGCCTGATCATCAACGAGGTGGACTGCAAGAAGGTGGAGAAGCCCATGCCCAAGCTGCCGGTGGCGACAAACTTCTGGACGCCCAGACCGAACCTGACGGTGGGCGCGGAGAGCTGGATCCTGGCGGGCGGCGCGCATCATACCGCATTCTCCTACGACCTGACCACCGAGCAGATGGTGGACTGGGCGGATGCGATGGGCATCGAGACGGTAGTGATCGACGCGGATACCACGATCCGCGGCCTGAAAAACGAAATGAGATGGAACGCGGTTTCCTACCGCTGACAAAAAGGAGGGGACAAGGATGGATCAGGAAAAAACTGCCGCTTGTATCCGGGACGGAAAGGCCGTACTGGGAATCGAGCTTGGCTCCACACGCATCAAGGCGGTGCTGATTGATGAAAACCATACGCCCATTGCCTCCGGCGATCACGCCTGGGAGAACCGTCTGGAGAACGGGATCTGGACCTACAGCCTGGAGGATATCTGGGGCGGGCTGCAGGACAGCTATGCGAGGCTGGTGCTCGATGTGGAGAAAAAATACGGTGTGGTGCTGACAGAGCTGAAGGCCATCGGCATTTCCGCAATGATGCACGGCTATATGGCCTTTGACGAAAAGGGTGAGCTGATGGTGCCCTTCCGCACCTGGCGCAATACCATCACCGAGGAGGCGGCCGCAAAGCTGTCCGAAGCCTTTGATTTCAATGTGCCTCAGCGCTGGAGCATCGCCCATCTGTACCAGGCGGTGTTAAACGGCGAGGAGCATGTGGGGCGGATTTCCTATCTGAGCACCCTGGCCTGCTACCTGCAGTGGAAGCTGACCGGGCAGAGAGTGGCCGGCATCGGAGAGGCCTCCGGGATGTTTCCCATCGACTCTGAGACGATGGATTATGACGCCCGGATGCTGGACCGGTTCGACGAGCTGGTGGCGGACCGCGGTTTTTCCTGGAAAATCCGGGAGATTCTGCCCAAGGTGCTGGTGGCCGGCGAGGATGCGGGCTGCCTGACAAAAGAGGGCGCAGCGCTTCTGGATGTGTACGGAAGGCTGAAGCCCGGGATTCCTCTGTGCCCTCCCGAGGGGGACGCGGGCACCGGCATGGCGGCCACCAGGAGCGTGGCAAAGCGCACCGGAAACGTTTCGGCGGGAACCAGTGTGTTCGCCATGATCGTGCTGGAGAAGGCGCTGTCGAAGGTGTACCCGGAGATCGACATGGTGACGACGCCCTCCGGCGACCCGGTGGCCATGGTGCACTGCAACAACTGTACCTCGGACCTGAACGCCTGGGTGAATTTGTTCCGGGAGTTTGCGGAGAGCTTCGGCGTGGATGTGGATATGAACCGCCTGTTTTCCGTGCTTTACAATAAGGCCTTGGAGGGGGAGAAGGACTGCGGCGGCCTGATTGCCTACAACTACTACTCCGGCGAGCCCGTGACCGGCTTTGAGGAGGGACGGCCCCTGTTTCTGCGCCGTCCGGACAGCCGCCTGAGCCTGGCAAACTTTATGCGCACCCATCTGTACGCTTCCCTGGCGACCTTGAAGATCGGCCTGGATATCCTGTTAAAGCAGGAGGATGTGAAGATCGATTCGATCACCGGACACGGCGGTCTGTTTAAGACAAAGGGCGTGGGACAGAGCATTTTGGCGGCGGCCATGAACGCGCCCATTTCCGTCATGGAGACGGCCGGGGAGGGTGGCGCGTGGGGCGTTGCGCTTCTGGCGGCCTACATGGCGAAGAAAGAGCCGGGCCAGAGCCTGAGCGAATATCTGGATACCAGAGTGTTTACCGGGATGAATGCAGAGACGATGGAGCCCGATCCGGCGGATGTGGCAGGCTTTGACGCCTACACGGCGCAGTATAAGGCCAGCCTGGCGGCGGAGCGGGGCGCGGTGGACACGCTGAAGCTGTCGTAAGTGTTATCTGTACGGGAGGAAAATCAATGCTGGAACAATTAAAAAAGCTGGTTTATGAAGCGAATATGGATCTGCCCCGCTATGGCCTGGTGACCTTTACCTGGGGCAATGTCAGCGGGATTGACCGGGAGAGCGGTCTGTTTGTCATCAAGCCCAGCGGCGTGGACTACGACAAGCTGTCCCCGGAGGATATGGTGGTGATGGACTTAAACGGAAACCGGGTGGAGGGGCATTATAAGCCCTCCTCCGATACCGCCACCCATATCGAGATTTACAAGGCGTTTCCGAAGGTGGGCGGCATTGTCCATACCCATTCCTCCTACGCCACAAGCTGGGCGCAGTCCGGCCGGAGCATTCCCTGCTACGGGACGACCCATGCGGATTACATTTACGGGGAGGTGCCCTGCCTGCGCTGTTTGACGGCGGAGGAGATCGAGGACGCCTACGAGGAGAACACAGGTCATCTGATCGTGAACGAGTTTGCCCGGCTGGGCAAGGATCCGTCCGCAGTGCCCGCGGTCCTGTGCAAGAATCACGGTCCCTTCGCCTGGGGCAAGGACGCCCACGAGGCGGTGCACAACGCGGTCGTGCTGGAGGAGGTGGCCAAGATGGCCTACCGCACGGAGCTGATCAACCCCAAGGTGGCACCCGCGCCCCAGTCCTTACAGGACAAGCATTATTACCGCAAACACGGCGCAAACGCCTATTACGGCCAGAACTGACCGGACGGGCAGGAGTATAGGAAAGAGAGAGAAAATCATGGCGAAGCTTTATATCAACGAGAAAAAGAAGGAAGGGCGCATCAATCCCGAGGTGTACGGCCATTTTTCGGAGCATCTGGGCCGCTGCATCTATGAGGGTCTGTATGTGAAGGAGGATTCCGGCATCCCGAACAAAAACGGTATGCGCACCGATGTGGTGGAGGCGCTTAAGGAGATGCAGATCCCGGTGCTGCGCTGGCCCGGCGGCTGCTTTGCGGACGAGTATCACTGGAAGGACGGCATCGGCCCCAGGGAGAACCGCAAAAAGATGATCAACACCCACTGGGGCGGCGTGGTGGAGGACAACAGCTTCGGCACGCACGAGTTTTTCGAGCTCTGCGAGCAGCTGGGCTGTAAGACCTATGTGAACGGCAACGTGGGAAGCGGCACGGTGCAGGAAATGTCCGAGTGGGTGGAGTACATGACCTTCGACGGCGTGTCTCCCATGGCGGATCTGCGCAAGGCAAACGGCCATGAAAAGCCCTGGAAGGTGGACTATTTCGGTGTGGGCAACGAGAACTGGGGCTGCGGCGGCAACATGACGCCGGAGTATTACGCGAATCTTTACCGCCGCTATCAGACCTATGTGCGCCATTACCAGCAGGCGGCCCCGATCCAGAAGATCTGCGGCGGCCCCAATGTGGCGGACGACAACTGGACGAAAAAGGTGCTGGATACCTGCTTCGCAAGCCCTCATCCGGCAAATGCCCACGGCTTTATGGACGGTTTGTCGCTGCACTATTATGTGACGCCCGGCGGCTGGGACAAAAAAGGCTCCGCCACGGAGTTTGGCGAAAAGGACTGGTATCTGACCCTGTCCAAGGCGCTTTACATGGAGGAGCTGATTAAGCTGCACGGCGGTATTATGGATCAGTTTGATCCGGAGAAAAAAATCGGCCTGATTGTGGACGAGTGGGGCGACTGGTTCGATGTGGAGCCCGGCACGAATCCCGGCTTTTTGTATCAGCAAAACACCATGCGGGACGCGCTGGTGGCGGCTGTGACGCTGAATATTTTCAATAAGCACTGTGACCGCGTGAAGATGGCCTGCATCGCGCAGCTGGTGAACGTGCTGCAGTCCGTGATCCTGACAGAGGGGGAGAAGATGCTGCTGACTCCCACCTATCATGTGTTCCACATGTATAAGTACCATCAGGGGGCGCAGCTTCTGCACAGCGACATGGTGGGCGCAGAGACAGTCGGAAGCGATGATATCTGCGTTCCTTCCCTGCAGGAATCCGTTTCCGTGCAGGAGGACGGCACGATCACCGTGACGCTGGCAAACCTTTCTGCGCAGGACAGCTGCCCGGTGGAGCTGCAGTTTGCGGAGAAAAAGCCGTCCCTGGTGGAAGGCCGCATCCTGAGCGGCGGCCTGCAGGCACACAATACCTTCGAAGCGCCGGAGACGGTGAAGGAGGAGGCGTTTGACGCCGTCGCGCTGACGGAGCGGGGCGCGTCCCTGGAAATCCCGGCGCACAGCGTGGTGAGCCTGCGCATCCGCTGATGGAGACGGAAAAACCCCGCTGCTTAAAGTGCCTGCTGCGGGAGATGGATGAGGAGGCCTACATGCGGCAGCTTCACCGCTATATTGAGCTTTTGGATCAGGACGTGAAGGCCGCCCGAAAGCTCTATGAGGAGCGGCTGGAGGCCTGCAAGGCCTGTGATTATCTGGAGGCGGGCACCTGCCTGGCCTGCGGCTGCTATGTGGAGCTGCGGGCCGCAGTCAGAAAAAACAAATGTCCCTACCGGAAATGGTAGCGCAGAGGCAGAGGATGTATGATGAGTGAAACAAAGCTTCGTTACAACGAACCCTGGATTTTACAGCGGGCCGATCCGTATGTCTATCGGCATACGGACGGCAATTATTATTTTACGGCGTCTCTGCCTGCTTACGACGGGATTGCGCTGCGCAAAAGCGCAACCCTGGCAGGGCTTGCCGACGCCGAAGAGGTGATGGTGTGGAAAAAGCATACGTCCGGCCCCATGAGCGAGCATATCTGGGCGCCGGAGCTGCATTATCTGGACGGCAGATGGTATTTGTATTTTGCGGCGGGAGAGAAGGAGGACATCTGGAAGATCCGCCCCTATGTGCTGGAATGCGCGGATGCAGATCCGCTGACGGGAAGCTGGAAGGAGCTGGGGAAGATGAACGCTGCGCCCGGGGACGAATTTTCCTTCGAGGCCTTTTCCCTGGATGCCACCGTGTTTGAGAGCGGCGGGCAGCGCTACTATGTCTGGGCGGAAAAGGTGGGCGTGGGCAGACAGATTTCCAACCTCTACATTGCCAGAATGAAGGATCCCAACCATCTGGATACGGTGCAGGTGCTTCTGACGACGCCGGATTACGATTGGGAGCGGGTAGGCTTCTGGGTGGATGAGGGCCCGGCGGTGCTTCAAAGAAACGGGAATATCTATCTGACCTATTCGGCCAGCGAGACGGGCATCTGCTACTGCATGGGGATGCTGACGGCTTCGGAGCAGGATGATTTGCTGGATCCGGCTTCCTGGAAAAAGGAACGCTATCCGGTGCTGCAAAGCAGCCCGGCCCACGGCGTCTACGGACCGGGGCACAATTCCTTCACCGTGGACGGGGAGGGGAACGATATTTTAGTATATCATGCGCGCACCAAGACGGAAATCACCGGCAATCCGCTCTACAATCCAAACCGGCACGCGATGCTGATGAAAATCAAATGGGACAGTCAGGGCAGACCCGTCTTTGCCATCGACGGGTGAGGCGGCCGGAACCGGCTTTCCCGAAAAAAAGGGGGTAGGCGATGCTGTATATCAAAAATCTGGAGGACGGCATAGAGCTGTTCAAGGTGCTGGGCTCCGAGGTGCGGGTCAATATCATCAAGCTGCTTTTGCAAAACCGCGAAATGAATATGAATGAGATCGCCAACAGCTTAAACATCACCAACGGCGCGCTGACCAGCCACATAAAAAGGCTGGAGGACGCCGGGCTGATTCTGGTGGCGGGGGACGCTGCGGGGCACGGCAACCAGAAGGTGTGCAGCGTCAAGCAGGAGCGGATCCTGGTGGATATTGTGCCGGAGAGCGGCGACTCCCAGACCGGAAGCTACGAAGCGGAGGTGCCGGTGGGGCAGTACGCGTCCTACAGCGTGTTTCCCACCTGCGGCATTTCCACGGTGGAGCATCTGATCGGGGAGGTGGACGATCCGCGCTATTTTGCCCACCCCGACCGGATCCAGGCGGGCGTGCTGTGGTTTTCGAGAGGCTATGTGGAGTATCTGATTCCCAACGTTTTGCCGGCGGCCCAAAAGATCGACGAGCTGATGTTTACGATGGAAATTTCCAGCGAGGCCCCCGGGACAAACAACGACTGGCCCTCGGACATCACCTTTTCCTTAAACGATGTGCCTATCGGTGTGTGGACCTCCCCCGGGGATTTCGGGGATGCCCGCGGAACCTTCACGCCGGACTGGTGGCTGCCGAACTGGAATCAGTACGGTCTTTTGAAAATGCTGGTGATCAACCGGGAGGGGACGTTTATCGACGGACTGAAAATCTCGGACGTTTCGCTGGAACAGTTTCGTTTGGATTACCGCAGCCTGATCCGGCTGCGCATGGAGGTGCGGGAGGATGCGGCCCATGTGGGCGGCATGACGCTGTTTGGCAGCGGCTTCGGCAACTACAGCCAGGGGATCAAGGTGCGGATCCGCTACAGCAAGATGGCGGGATAAGGAATTGCCTCCTTGTCCCGCCATCTTGTGCGATACGCCCTGCAAGCGGCTGCCGTGCTTGCACGGGCAGCCATTTGCAGGGCAACGGACAGCGAACAGCTTTGCTGTGAGCTGGCCGCGGTATCGCGCCGGATAGGGGAAGAAGATCTTTCCCTATCCGATTATGAGCTTATTTATCTGTCCCGCTTTCCTTTTTCCGATAGGCCGAAACGGCCCGTTCCAGCGCCCGGGATTCCCCGAAAGAGAGCCGAAACTGCTTGCCGCCCAGCATCGTCACCTTGAAAAAGGTGATCTGCTGCACATAGAGCATATTCAGGACGGCGCGGTTGGCCAGGAGGATAAAGCAGTCATAGTCCTTGAGATTGCCGCAGAAGGTTTCGGAGTTCATCTCGGTGAGGCGCTCCTCCCCGTTGAACAGGCGGATGCGCATGTCCCGGTCGTTTTCCGGCCAGGCGCAGAGGATTTCGTCCTCGCTCAGATAGAAGGTCTCCAGACGGTTCCGGAACTCAATCTTTTTGACCTGCTGGTTCTTGATGGAGAGAAGCTGGTCGATCATCCGGGAGAGCGCGTCCACCGTAATGGGCTTATCCATAAAAAGGACATTGTCCGGCAATCCGGGGGACTTGCGGTAGTCCACCTTGCCGCAGCAAAAGACGATGGGGACGGCAGTGCCGTCTGCGCGGAGCATATTGGAGAGCTCCACCGCGTCGCAGCCTTCCTCGGTCATATCCATAAAAATCGCGTCGTAGATCATCGGCGTCGTCAGAATCGACTCTTTGCTGCCGAAGGAATCCACATACAGCACGCCGGTGGTGGAAATCCGGCGGTCAGATTCCCGGCCCAGGAGCCGTTCCATCTGTTTTCTGTCTACCATGTGATCGTCACAGACTGCCAGGTGCATAAATGATACCTCCTCTAAGCCGTTTAAAGAATCGCGAAGGAAAAGGGGGAGGCGAACAGAAGATAACACAAAAGCGCAATCTGTACGGCCAGAATCGCCGGCATTCCCAACACGAAAGAGCGGTGCAGCGTCTTGTGCCTGAAAAAATACATCCCGAGGATACTGCCCACGCTGCCGCCCAGGGCGGCGATCAGAAAAAGCGTGGCCTCCGGGATGCGCCAGGCCTTGCGGCGGGCGCGCCGCTTGTCGATTCCCATCGCTGCAAATCCGATTATATTCACTATTATAGCATAAAGAGCCAAAATGAAAATGACTTCCATAAAAAATTCCTCGTTCTTCTTCCGTCAGGGACAGGATTTCGGGCAGCTCAGGCTGTGAGGAGAGGCCCCCAAAGTGCAGTGCAGCGCGCCAAGGCGGTTGAGCTCCGGGCGCTGCTCATTGAAAATTTTTAGCCCGGAGGGCTGAAAACACAAGAAGCCAGACGAGAGGGAGCAGGCTCCCTTTCGTCCGGCGATTTTGTGCGATACGCCCTGCAAGCGGCTGCCGTGCTTGCACAGGCAGCCATTTGCAGGGCAACGGACAGCGAACAGCTTTGTTGTGAGCTGGCCGCGGTATCGCGTCGGATAGGGAAAGAACTTCTTTCCCTATCCGATGGGTCGTGATTTAGTCGTTGTTCTTTGCGGCAACTTCCTGCATTTTCATTGCGCGAACCTTGCTGGAGAGGCCGAAGAGGTTGATGAAGCCTTCCGCGTCGTGGTGGTCGTAGAGGTCGCCGGTGGTGAAGGAAGCGATGCTCTCGTTGTAGAGGGAGTAGGGGGAGGTGGTTCCGGCTTTGATGATGTTGCCCTTATAGAGCTTGAACTTCACTTCACCGGTCACATACTCCTGGGTCTTTTCCACGAAGGCCTGTACCGCCTCGCGCAGGGGGGTAAACCATTTGCCCTCGTACACGATCTGAGCCATCTTGTTGCCCATGTCGATCTTCTCCGCGTAGGTGTCGCGGTCCAGGATCAGCTCCTCGAGCTGCTGGTGAGCCTCCATCAGGATCGTTCCGCCGGGAGTCTCATAGACGCCGCGGGATTTCATGCCGACCACGCGGTTTTCCACGATATCTACGATGCCGATGCCGTGCTTGCCGCCCAGGGCGTTTAAGGTGCGGATGATATCGGATACCTTCATGGGCTGGCCGTTTACGCTGGTGGGCACGCCCTTTTCAAAGGTCATGGTCACATACTCGGCCTCGTCGGGAGCGGCCTCGGGGGTGTTGCCCAGCACCAGCAGGTGGCCGTAGTTGGGCTCGTTTGCAGGATCCTCCAGCTCCAGGCCCTCGTGGCTGATGTGCCAGAGGTTACGGTCGCGGCTGTAGCTGGAATCCGCGGAGAAGGGAAGGTGGATGCCGTGGGCCTTGCAGTATTCAATCTCGGACTCGCGGGAATCCATGGTCCACTTATCATTTCTCCATGCAGCGATGATCTTTAAGTCGGGAGCCAGCGCCTTGATGCCAAGCTCGAAACGGATCTGATCGTTGCCCTTGCCGGTCGCGCCGTGGCAGATCGCGGTCGCGCCCTCCTTGCGGGCGATTTCCACCAGCTTCTTGGCGATCAGCGGGCGGGCCATGGAGGTGCCGAGCAGGTACTTGTTCTCATAGACCGCGTGGGCCTGCACACAGGGAACCACATACTCGTCGCAGAACTCGTCCACCACGTCCAGCACATATAATTTGGAAGCGCCGCAGGAGAGAGCGCGCTCCTCCAGTCCGTCAAGCTCCTCCTCCTGGCCGCAGTCGATGCAGACACAGACTACCTCGTAGTCGAAGTTTTCCTTCAGCCACGGGATAATGGCTGTGGTGTCCAGGCCGCCGGAATAGGCTAAAATAACTTTCTCTTTCATGATCAGATCCTCCGTTACTGTATTTGCATTTTCTTTCAATATGTGTCAAGATAGAGGGGGAAAACCGCTCTCTTGAAATCTTCCATTACTATACACCCGGAGGGCGGAGAATGCAAGTGAAAAAATATGCAAATTTCACTTATTTTTTTGAGTAAAAGTGTATTTTATTCATAAAAGGCTTGAATATTATGGATAAAAGAGGTATTATTATGCAATCCGAAAACGGAAGGAGCAGAGAATTATGATAAAGGCAGGGATTATCGGAGCGACCGGATACGCGGGCGGCGAGCTGGTCCGTCTCCTGATGGGACACAAAAATGCAGAGATTAAATGGTACGGTTCCAAAAGCTACATTGACCAGCGCTATGCGGATGTCTACCGGAATATGTTCCAGGTGGTGGAGGACGTATGTAAGGACGATAATATAAGGGAGCTTTCCCGGCAGGTGGACGTGATTTTCACGGCTACGCCCCAGGGCTTTCTGGCTTCTGTGCTGGATGAGGATATCCTGTCTGCGGCAAAGGTGATCGACTTGAGCGCGGATTACCGGATCAAGGATGTTGCTACCTATGAAAAGTGGTACGGCATTCAGCATCAGTCGCCGCAGCTGATCGGCGAGGCGGTCTACGGCCTGTGTGAGCGCAACCGGGAGGCGATCAAAAAGGCGCGCCTGGTGGCGAATCCGGGCTGCTATCCCACCTGCTCGATCCTGTCGGTGTTTCCGCTGCTGGCGGAGGGGCTGATCGATCCGGCAACCCTGATCATCGACGCAAAGAGCGGGACCTCCGGGGCGGGCCGGGGCGCCAAGGTGGCGAACCTTTACTGTGAGGTCAATGAAAATATCAAAGCCTACGGGGTGGCGGGACACCGGCATACGCCGGAGATCGAGGAGCAGCTCTCCTATGCGGCGGGCTGTCCGGTGGTGCTGAACTTTACGCCGCATCTGGTTCCCATGAACCGGGGGATCCTGGTGACGGCCTACGCTTCCTTAAAGGAAACAGACGGGGAGCTTCCGACCCCGGAGCAGGTGCGCAGCGCCTATCGGAAATATTATGACGGGGAACGGTTTGTGCGGCTGCTGCCCGAGGGCGTCTGCCCGGAGACCAAGTGGGTCGAGGGCAGCAACTATGTGGACGTCAATTTCAAGATCGATCCCCGCACGAAGCGCGTGATCATGATGGGAGCGATGGACAACCTGGTCAAGGGCGCGGCGGGCCAGGCGGTGCAGAATATGAACCTGATGTTTGGCGAAAGAGAGAGCGAGGGACTGGAGCTTGTCCCCATGTTTCCGTAAAAAAGGGCTTGCTTTTGCAGCGCTTTCTCTGTATGATCTGAACTGTTGCCGGCGGTGCTGCGCAGAAAAGAGGAAAAAGCATGGAGACGGTGATCCATCCGTTTCTTCCGGTCTTTGACGGGCGCTCCAAGGTGCTGATTTTGGGGAGCTTTCCGTCCGTGAAATCCCGGGAGAACCATTTTTATTACGGCCATCCGCAGAACCGGTTCTGGAAGGTGGCAGCGGCCCTGACAAAAGAGGCGGAGCCGGGAAGCATCCCGGAGAAAAGGCAGCTTCTTTTGCGCCACGGGATCGCCCTGTGGGATACCATCGCCTCCTGCCGGATCGAGGGCTCCTCGGACAGCAGCATCCGGGACGCGGTTCCAAACGATATCGCAGGGCTGCTCGCAAAAACCGGGATCCGGGCGGTGTTCTGCAACGGGACGGCCTCCTGGGAGCTTTACCGGAAATACTGCGAGGAAGACTGCCGGATCGCGGCGAAAAGGCTGCCCTCCACCTCGCCGGCCAACGCGGCCTGGCGGCTGGAGAGGCTGACGGAGGCGTGGAGAGAGGCGCTTTCAGATTATCTTTTGTGAAAGGAAGTAAGGAAGAATGTTTACTGTGCGCGGCATGGAGGCGGCGGACTATGATCAGGTGTACGCCCTGTGGATGACGATCCGCGGCTTTTCGATCCGGACGATCGACGATTCGCGGGAGGGAGTGGAGCGCTTTTTGCGGCGAAATCCCGGCATCAGCGTGGTGGCGGAGATGGACGGGCAGGTGGTGGGCGCGATCCTGTGCGGCCACGACGGCAGGAGAGGCTGCCTTTATCATGTGTGCGTGCGCCAGGACTGCCGGATGCACGGCATCGGCCGGGCGATGGTGGTTTCCTGCATGAAGGCGCTGCAGCGGGAGGGCATCAACAAGGTTTCGCTGATTGCCTTCACCCAAAACGACGTCGGCAACGCCTTCTGGAAACAGATCGGCTGGACGAGGCGGGAGGATTTGAATTACTACGATTTTGTCCTGAACCGGGAAAACATTGAAAACTTTAATCTATAAGCGAAGCGAAAGGAGCAGAACAGGCATGGAGATCATTGCGGGAGGCGTGACTGCGGCAAAGGGCTTTCTGGCCGCCGCAGCCGAGGCCGGAATCAAATATCAGAACAGAAAGGATATGGCGCTTGTGTACAGCGATACGCCCTGTCGGGCGGCCGGGGTGTTCACCTCAAACGTGGTGAAGGCGGCCCCCGTGCTGTGGGATCAGCGTGTGGTGAAAAACAGCTGGGAGGCCCAGGCGGTGGTGATCAATTCCGGAATTGCCAACGCCTGTACGGGCAAGCTGGGAGACGAATACTGCTGGGAGACGGCAAGAGAGACGGCGGACGCATTGAATATTGAGGCGGACAGCGTGCTGATCGCCTCCACCGGCGTGATCGGGATGCAGCTTCCCATCGCGAAGCTCACCGCCGGGGTGCGCAGCCTGGCAAAGCTTCTGGCGGGCGGCGAGGAGGCCGGTACCCAGGCGGCCCAGGCCATCATGACCACCGACACCCGCTCCAAGCAGGCGGCGGTGCGCGTGACGATCGGCGGCAGGGAGGTCACTGTGGGCGGCATGTGCAAGGGCTCCGGCATGATTCATCCGAACATGTGCACCATGCTTGCCTTTGTGACGACGGACGTCAACATTTCCAGAGAGCTTTTGCAGGAGGCGCTGAGCGAGGACGTGAAGGATACCTTCAATATGATTTCCGTGGACGGCGACACCTCCACCAACGATACCCTTCTTGTGCTGGCAAACGGCCAGGCGCAGAACCCGGAGATCACCGAGAAAAATGTGGATTACGAGATTTTTGTGCAGGCGCTCCACTATGTCAATGAGGAGCTGGCAAAGAAGATCGCCGGGGACGGCGAGGGAGCGACGGCTCTTTTTGAGGCCCATGTGATCCATGCGGATACGAAGGAGCACGCAAAGACGCTGGCAAAGTCCGTGATCACCTCCAGCCTGACAAAGGCGGCGATTTTCGGCCATGACGCCAACTGGGGGCGGATCCTCTGCGCGCTGGGCTATGCGGGCGTGAATTTTGACCCCAACCGGATCGAGCTGTATCTGGAAAGCGAGGCCGGAAAAATCCTGATTTTCAGGGACGGCATGGCGGCGGACTACAGCGAGGAGGAGGCAACCAGGATTTTGTCCTGCTCCGAGGTGACGGCGCTGGTGGATATGAAGATGGGCGAGGCTGAGGCGACCGCCTGGGGCTGCGACCTGAGCTATGATTATGTAAAAATAAACGCGGATTACCGCAGCTGAGAGGGAGGCCATTTTGTCATGGAGAAACCGGAGATGGAGCAGATCATGAAAAAGGCGGAGGTGCTCATCGAGGCCCTGCCTTACATTCAGAAGTTCAACCGCAAGATCATCGTGGTCAAGTACGGCGGCAGCGCCATGAGCAACGAGGAGCTGCAGAAAAATGTGATTAAGGACGTGACGCTTTTGAAGCTGGTAGGCTTTAAGCCCATCATCGTCCACGGCGGCGGCAAGGCCATCAGCCGCTGGGTGGAGAAGGCGGGCAAGCAGCCGGTGTTTGTCAACGGCCTGCGGGTTACCGACGAGGAGACGATGGAGATCGCAGAGATGGTGCTTGGCCGGGTGAACAAGAACCTGGTGTCCATGGTGGAGGAGCTGGGCGTGTCCGCCGCCGGCATCAGCGGCAAGGACGGCGGCCTGCTGCGCGTGACGAAGAAATATTCGGACGGCAAAGACATCGGCTTTGTGGGGGATGTAAAGGACGTAAATCCCAAGATCCTCTACGACCTGATCGACCGGGATTACCTTCCCATCGTGGCGCCCGTGGGCCTGGACGATGCGTGTCAGACTTACAACATCAACGCCGACGACGCGGCCTGCGCCATTGCCAGGGCGGTGGGAGCGGACAAGCTGGTGTTTCTGACGGACGTGGAGGGGCTGTACCGGAATTTTGAGGACAAGACCTCCTTTATCTCCCGGATCAGCGCAAGCGATGCGGACCGTCTCATCGACGAGGGCATCATCGGCGGCGGGATGCTGCCGAAGCTGCACAACTGCACGGCGGCGGTGAAGGGCGGCGTGAACCGGGTGCATATCCTGGACGGAAGGATTCCTCACTGCCTGCTGCTGGAGATTTTTACGGATCACGGCGTCGGGACGGCGATTGTGGGCGACGAGGAGGGATGACAAATGGGAGCTTTGATGCAGGAATATATTGAGGAAGCGGAGCGGGATCTTCTGCACACCTACAATCGTTATCCGGTGGTGCTGGACCGCGGGGACGGCGTTTATCTGTATGATATCGAGGGAAAGCGCTATCTGGATTTTGTGGCGGGGATCGCCGTGTTTGCGCTGGGCTACGGGAACCGGGCCTACAACGACGCCTTAAAGGGGCAGATCGATAAGCTGATCCACACCTCCAATTATTATTACAATGTGCCCGCGGTGGAGGCGGCCCGTCATTTGAAGGCAGTGTCCGGGATGGACCGGGTGTTTTTTACCAACAGCGGCGCGGAGGCCGTCGAGGGCGCGATCAAGGCGGCGCGCAAGTACGCTTTTTTGAAGGATGGAAAAACGGATCACGAGATCATCGCGATGAATCATTCCTTCCACGGGCGCACGATGGGAGCGCTGTCGGTGACGGGCAATCCGCATTACCGGGAGGCCTTTGAGCCGGGGATCGGCAACATCCGGTTCGCCGAAATGAACGATTTTGACAGCGTGCTGTCCTGTGTCAGCGACAAAACCTGCGCGATCCTCCTGGAGACGGTGCAGGGCGAGGGCGGGATTTATCCCGCGCAGGAGGAGTTTTTAAAGAAGCTGCGCGCCCTTTGCGACGAGCGGGATATTCTGCTGATCTTAGACGAGATCCAGTGCGGTATGGGACGGACCGGCTACTGGTTTGCCTGGCAGAAATACGGCGTGAAGCCGGACATTATGATGACGGCCAAGGCGCTGGGCTGCGGCGTGCCGGTGGGCGCTTTTCTGATGACGGAGAAGGTGGGGGCGGCCTCCTTAAAGGCCGGCGACCACGGAACCACCTACGGCGGCAATCCGCTGGCCTGCGCCGCGGTGGCGAAGGTGCTGGAGCTGTTCGAGCAGAACCATATCGTGGAGCATGTGCGCGAGGTGTCCGGCTATCTGGAGGAGAAGCTGGACGGTCTTGTGTCCAAATATGATTTTATTCAGACCAGGCGGGGCTGCGGGCTGATGCAGGGGCTGGTGTTTGACCGGCCGGTGGGGCCCGTGATTCAGAAGGCGCTGGAGCGGGGGCTGATCCTGATCAATGCGGGAACGCAGATCATCCGCTTTGTGCCGCCCCTGGTGATTGGCAAAGAGCAGGTGGACGAGATGATCGCGATTCTGGACGGCTGCCTGGCGGAAGCGTTTGAGTGAGGTAAGAATGGGTTTTCGGAAAAGAATCATCGCTGCGGCAGGCGTGCTGGCAGCTGTCGGCGTGCTGGCCGCAGCAGCTCTGTCTGCCAGGCAGCTGCCGGGCGTGTCGGGGGACAATGTGCTGTTCCACCGGCCGACGATCACACTGTGGTATACGGATGAAAAGCTGGAGGATTACCTGGCCAGCGTATCCCTGGACTATCTGGACGCCTACGGCGTGCGGGTGCTGCCGGTCCTGACGGATGGGCTGGAGTATCTGGAGGCGGTCAACGAGGCTTCCCTGAACCAGGAAAATGCGCCGGATCTCTATATCGTCAGCAACGACAGCCTGGAAAAGGCCTATCTTGCCGGGCTGGCCGTCCCGCTCGGGGACATGCTGAATACGGACAGTTTTCCGCAGACGGCGCTGGATGCGGTCTGTTATCAGGGCGAGAGGGTGGCTTATCCGCTGTATTTTGAGACCAGCGCCCTGATTTATAACAGGACTTATCTGGAACAGGCGGCCCAGGAGCTGGGGACGGACTGGGAAAGCCTGGTGCCGTCCACCATCGAGGATGTGCTTACCTTCGCTTCGGAGTATAACGCGCCGGAGCAGGTGGAGGCGGTGCTGCGCTGGGATGTGTCTGACTTTTTTTACAACTATTTTTTTGCGGGCAACTACATTGACATGGGCGGAAGCTGCGGCGATGATCCGAAGCAGATCGACATCTACAATCTGGAGGCGGTGCGCGGACTGGCGGCCTATCAGAATCTGAGCCAGTTTTTCTCCATCGACGCGGCCGCCAGCAGCTACGACCGGGTGGTGCAGGATTTTCTGGACGGCAAGCTGGTCTTTACGCTGGCGACCACGGACATTTTGGGAAGGGTGCAGGAAGCAAAGGACGCGGAAAGCTTTCCCTACGAGTACGGCGTGGCGCGGCTGCCGGATATCAATGAGGAGATATGCTCCCGGGGCGTTTCCGTCACCTACGGCACGGCGGTGAACGGCTACAGCGAAAAGCGGGAGGAGGCAGAGCAGTTTGCCGCCTGGCTGTCCACGGAGGGAGCGGAAAAGCTGTACGACCGCACGGGCCTGGTGCCTGCCTCCCGGGCGGCGGCCCAAAAGGAGCCGGAGCAGGCGGCCTTCTGGGAGGAGTATGCGGTCACCTCCCCCATGCCCAAGATGATGCGCACCTCCAATTTCTGGGTGCAGATGGAGATCGCCACCACGAAAATCTGGGAGGGCGAGAACGTCTCCGACATCTTAAAGGGCCTGTCGGAGGCCGTCATGACCCAGGTTGCCGGGGAGCCCTACACCGAGACAGAGTATATCGAGGTGCCCTCGGAGGAGGAAACACAGGGGATGGAGGATTGACCCCGGTTTTGCTGAAAAAACGCGGCTGCCGTTTCTGTTTACAGGGAATCTGTGAGCAGGAACGGCAGCCGTATTTTTGGCACAACTATTTTGCCGGATCTCTTGACGCGGTGCGGCAAGTGTGCTACAATCAATTCAGCTGATATGATTAGTAAAATATTATAGATATTAATAGAGGGAACACAAATGGAAAAAGAAAAGCTCTTCGAGGACTATGTCAGGATCCTGCAGGCGGAGCTGATCCCCGCCATGGGATGTACGGAGCCCATCGCCATTGCCTACGCGGCCGCCAGGGCCAGGCAGGCGCTGGGCAGACTGCCGGAGCGAATCTGCGCCCACTGCAGCGGCAATATCATCAAAAATGTGAAGGGAGTGTCGGTGCCAAACGCCGGCGGCCTAAAGGGCGTGGAAGCGGCCGCAATCCTGGGCGCGGTTGCGGGGGATGCGGAGCTTGGGCTGGAGGTCGTCAGCCATGTGACGCCTGCGCAGCAGGAGCAGGTCCGTCAGCTTTATGAGCAGGGGATCTGCAGCTGCCGCCTGGTCAGTGGCGAGGAAAATCTTTACGTCCGGATCGAGATGAGCGGCGGACCGGACAGCGTTTGCGTGACGCTGCAGGGGGCCCACGATCACATTTCCAAAATCGAGAAAAACGGGGAGGTGCTGTGGGAGCAGCCGGAGATCCCCAAGGAGGAGGCGGGCGACAAAAGTCAGCTGAATCTGTGGGACATCCTGCGCTTTGCAGACGAGGTGCCGCTTTCCCAAATCGAGGCGGTGCTGAAGCGCCAGATCGCCTTCAACAGCGCGATTTCCCAGGAGGGACTCAAAAACTGCTGGGGCGTCCAGGTGGGGCAGACCCTTCTGGCGCTGGAGGGGGACAGTCTGAAGACCCGCGTCAAGGCGGCGGCCGCGGCGGGCTCGGACGCCCGGATGAGTGGCTGCTGTATGCCGGTGGTGATCAATTCCGGCTCAGGCAACCAGGGAATTACCGTTTCCATGCCGGTGATCGTTTACGCCGGAGAAAAAGGGATGCCGGAGGAAAAGCTGCTGCGCGCACTGGCCCTCTCGAACCTGATTTCCATTCATCAGAAGCGCTACATCGGCAACCTGTCGGCCTATTGCGGGGCGGTGTCCGCGGGGACCGCGGCGGCCTGCGGCGTGGCCTATCTGGACGGGGCGGATTATGATATGATCGGCAAAATCATCATCAACGCCCTGGGTGCGGTGGGCGGCATCGTCTGCGACGGGGCGAAGGCGTCCTGCGCCGCCAAGATTGCCAGCGCGGTGGAGGCCGGGATGCTGGCCTACGAGATGGCGAAACACGGCCGGGTCTACAGCTTTGGCGAGGGCCTGGTGGAGGGCGATTACGAGCAGACGATCCGGAATATGGGACGTCTGGGCCGGGAAGGGATGCGGTCCACGGACGAGGAGATTCTGCACATGATGACAGGGGAGTAGAGTCCCGGAAAATGATTGTGAAAGAAAGCGAGAGCTTTCCCGATAGAAAACAAAAAAAGAGGAGAGAAGAAAATGGATAAGAGAACAAGAGTGCTGACAGCGATGAACGGCGGAGAGGTGGATCATGTCCCCGCAGCCTTCTGGTTTCACTTTGCGGGCGCAGAGGCGGAGGGGGACGGCTGCGTGCAGGCTCATCTGAACTATTATAAGGAGACGGATCTGGATTTTGTCAAGATTATGTGCGACGGCTATTTCCCCTTCCCCGTGGAGACGGAAATTACCTGTGCGGCGGACTGGGCGAAATTAAAGGCGCTGGACGCAGACCATCCTTTTGTGCGGGGACAGGTGGAGCGCGCAAAAGCGATCGTGAAGGAGATCGGACAGGACAGATGTGTTTTTTACAACGTGTTTGCACCCTTCTCCTCCCTGCGCTTCGGGGCGGACGCGATCGGCATTGACGACGCAGCGCTGATGAAGCAGGTGCGGGAGGACAAAAATGCGGTGATGAAGGCGCTGGACGCGATCGGACAGACCAACGCCCTGCTGGCGGAGCTTTTGATCACCGAGGCGGGCTGCGACGGCATCTACTACTGCGTGCAGAGCGGTGAGTACGACCGCTTTACCCAGGAGGAGTACAAGGCGATTGTGCGCCCCAGCGATCTGTATGTGCTGGAGCACGCGAACCGTTATTCGGAGAACAACATCATGCACATGTGCGGCTGGGCCGGCAACAAAAACCAGCTGACCCTGTGGAAGGACTATCCCGCGAAGGTGATGAACTGGGCGGTTTATGTGGAGGGCGTCACCCTGGACGAGGGACGGATGCTCTTTGGCGGAAAAACCTGTCTGGGCGGCTTTGAAACCCACTGGGACGGCCATGTGCAGGAGGGGATTATTTACAACGGAACCAAGGAGGAGCTGCAGGAGTACACCCGGAGCCTGATCTTAAATCACGGCAAAAAGGGGCTGATGCTGGGCGGCGACTGCACCATCGACGCAAAAATCGACTGGCAGCGGCTCAAATGGATCGTGGAGGCGGCGAGAAGCCTGTAACAGAAAAATATCAAAAAAGGTTCCGGACGGTGATTCTGCCGTCCGGAACCTTTTTTGCGTGATAAGAGAATTTAACCTACATGGCGCTCAAAGGGAGTAAAGCCGAGGATTTTTTCGATTTCCGCCAGAGCGTCCGCCGGGATGACAAGACCGCTGGCCGCCAGGTTGCTCTCCAGCTGGGAAACGCGGCTGGCCCCGGTGATCACGCTGCTGACAATGCCCTTGCGCAGGATCCAGGCCAGCGCCAGGACAGACATGCTCACGCCAAGACCTTCCGCGATTTTGCTCATCGCCTCCACCTTGTCCAGATTTTCGTCGGTCAGGAGATTGTTGACCTGCCGGTCAGCCTGATGGGTGGCACGGGAGCCTGCGGGATAGGGCTGGCCTTTTTTGTATTTTCCGGTCAGAAGCCCCTGGGCAAGCGGGGAAAAGGGCGTGATGCCGATACCGTATTTTTCGCAGATTCCCATGATCTCGTGCTCGATATAGCGATCCATCATGTTGTACTGCGGCTGCAGAACGGTCATGGGATACAGGTTATAACGCTCAATGATGCGCTGGGCCTGCTCCAGGCGCGCGCCGCCCCACTCCTCGCTGACGCCGTAGTAGAGGATTTTTCCCTGGGCCACCAGGTCGCTCAGCGCCCGCAGCGTTTCCTCCATGGGAGTGGAGGGATCGAAGCGGTGGCAGTAGTAGAGGTCGATGTAATCCAGATTCATATTTTTTAAGGAGCGCTCCGCATTCTCAAAAATGTGCTTGCGGGACAGTCCTCTTTCGTTGACGCTGTTTCCCGTGGGGAAAAACACCTTGCTGGAAACCACATAGGAGCTTCTGGGATAGTCGGCGAGGACCTTCCCCAGAAAGCGCTCCGCGGCCCCGCCGCTGTAGGCGTCGGCGCAGTCGAAAAAATTGACCCCTCTGTCGTAGGCGGTGCGGATCACCTCCTCCGCCGTTTTTTCCTGATCGGTGCCGGACAGATCGGTCATCCAGCTTCCCACGGCGATCTCGCTTACCTTTAAGCCTGAGTTTCCTACATTACGATAATTCATATACTTCCTCCTTGTTGGGTGAATCAATTGGTTTTTCCGTGGGCAGCGCAGTGCAGGCGGGGGCCGGGCGGGCCAGGGCAGGGGCTTTGGGCGACTTGTGCGCGAGGGGGAATTTTTCAAAGGCCGGAAGGATTCCAGCGCTAAGCCGCGCTCTGTCTGAGCAAACGGGTCTTCCGTTTGCGAGTTTGCGCGGCGCAGTGCTTCCCGGAAGCCGCCCGGCCTTTGTCAAAAAATTCCCTGCGAGCGCACTCGGAGCCAAAGCCCCTGCCCTGGCCCGCCCGGCCCCCGCCTGCACTGCGCTGCCCACGGAAAAACCAAATTTTGATGCTTTACAAATAGTAATGCTTAAAGTAAACTTTAAGTCAAGAGGTTTTAAATAAAAAGTGAGGTTTGTGTGATGGAAGAAAAAAGATTTTCGGTTCAGGAGATGAGCGAGCGGGCGGGGGTGCCTGCGCCGACGCTGCGTTATTATGAGGCGCAGGGGCTTTTGCCGCCGGTGCCGCGGACGGCGGGCGGTCAGCGGATGTACGGGCAGGAGCATATCGACCGGCTGAACGCGATCGCCTGCTTTAAGGCGACGGGGCTTTCCATCGCCAGGATGCAGGATTTTTTTGCCTACGAAAGGCATCTGGAAGAAAATATCGAGGAGATCATCGGGCTGGTGGAAACGCACGAGCAGGATGTGGAGAGGCAGATGGAGGAGCTGCGGCAGCATCTTTTGCATATCCATCAAAAGGTTCTGTATTATCGGGCCGTGCGGCAGGCCTACGAGCGGAAAGAGCCGCTGCCGGATTTCAATGATTTCGGGCCCGGAGGGGCGAAGTGGTCCGGGATGGAGGAATAGGCTCCGGGAAAAAGCGGGTGCATGAATAGTGCATGAATAGCGGCGGGGAAACCGGCCATACTGGATAGAAAACGGACGCAGGTCCGGCGGTGTGGAGGATTCTATGATTGGATTTGTGATTGCGGTTTTATCCGGTATTCTGATGAGCGTGCAGGGGGTATTCAATACCCAGGTGACAAAGGCATCCAGCATCTGGGCGGCGAACGTGTTTGTTCAGTGCACCGCGCTTTTGGTGTGTCTGGCGGTCTGGGGCGTTTCCGATCGGACAAGCCTTTTTGCCGTCTGGAAGGTGGAGCCGAAATATATGCTGCTGGGCGGCGTGATGGGGGCGGCCATCACCTGGACGGTAATCAAAAGCATGGACGCGCTGGGACCGGCAAGGGCGGTGCTGTTTATCGTGGTGGCGCAGATTGCCGCGGCCTATCTGGTGGAGCTGTTCGGCCTTTTCGGGGTGGAAAAACAGCCCTGGGAGTGGAGAAAAGCGATCGGGCTGGCGGTTGCGGCAGCGGGAATTGTGGTGTTCAAGTGGTAACAGTTCAGCCAGGCGGGAATGACTGGCCAAAATCGTGCTCGCACGAATTTTGGCCGGTTGCTCCCGCCTGAGGGAGCGCCCGATGATGAGCAGGAAACGGCGTTCCGCCTTATTCCGCAGGTAGCCGCGTAGCGGCGGAAAGCGCGTTATGCGCGCAAGACGAACAAGTTCGCCTGTGCGAATGGCGCGGGCTGAACTGTTACGGCTCCTGTGAACAGGTAGGCGAGTTGTTATCCCACGACAAACGCATGAGTAAATAACTCAAACTTCCCACACCATTAAGGTGTGCTG
>JAUNGT010000073.1 GCA_030524455.1 Eubacteriales bacterium
ATGGATGCAGACCGATACTCTGCGCACTGCGCCTCCCGGCGAGGAGCCGCAGGATGAAAAGAAAGGAACAGAATGAAAAAGAACATTGCTTTTTATATGCTATTGTTTATAGATTTTTATGTCATCCCCTGGTTTATGAAAGATACCGGAAGTGCAATGATTATTATGTTAATGATTATTCCTTTGGTATGCTTAATAACTTCTGTTTTTTATGGAATCAGAAATGGCTTTCACTTTTGGTATGTTTTGATCGTAGCTATTATGTTTACTCCTTCTATATTTGTTTTTTATAACGATACGGCATGGGTCTATGTAATAGCCTATACGGTTATTGCTTTACTGGGAAATTTAATCGCATTGCCATTAAGAAAATACCCTCGATGAATTTTAACAGAAAAAGAACGGCATAAACCGCTGCTGCATGGAAGTCCCCCCACCATGCGGCAGCGGTTTTCTTTCTTGCTTTTCCTCTGGCTGACGAGAGCTGACTCTGACGATTCAGGGAAGAATACGGAAAGCATGCTTGACATTTTTCTCAAACGTGCTATAGTGAAAATATGGAAAGCGAGCTTTCCGTCAGAAAGGAGGTCTGCATGAAAAACCGGCTGGAAGAACTCCGCAAACAACGGGGAATCAAGCAGGAGGAACTGGCAAACGCATTGGAAGTATCACGACAGACAATCGGCTCTTTGGAAAACGGGCGTTACAATCCGTCCATTCAATTAGCATTTAAAATTGCGCGGTATTTCAATCTTCGTATCGAAGAAATTTTTATTTATGAGGAGGACTCAAAATGAAAGAAAAGAAGCCGTTAATCATTGAGGTTTCCGTGGGTATTCTATTGATATGCGCTGGATTTTTTATCCGGGCCGAGTACTATTCCACCATGATTTTTTCTATGGGCATCGGAATCGTTTTTACTTCTGCCGTACAGCTGCTTCGTATCACCTACTGGCAAAATCCCAAGCGCTGTGCAGAGTATGAGGCGAAAAAGAGGGAAGCTCATATCAATCGTGTTGATGAGAGAAAACAATATCTGCGGATGAGGGCCGGTCATGTCACATATCAAATCATGACATTTTCTTTCATCCTTTTATCGCTTGTACTTGCATTGCTCAGAGTGGACGCATGGGTAACGGCGATGGTATTTTTCCTTTTCGTCTTTCAATGTCTGGTTGGAATTATTGTATTTCGTGTATTGGAAAAAAGAATGTAGAATATCAGCCGTAAGGAACCGTTCAGCTCCCGCCCGGCTGAACGGTTCGTCTCAAAAACGGCGGGAAATTTTTCCCGCCGCCTGCTTTTATTCTCTGTTCTTATTCCGTTGCCTTCTCCACAGCCTCCTGTACCGCATCGTCCACATCCTTTGCCTTATCGCCGCTGATGGTGATCCTGCGGTTGACCTTGGCATCGTAGGTCCCGGCCTTTACCACCTCTGCCAGGTCGATCCCCACCGTCTCCTTCATGGACTCAAACAGCTTCGCCATCACCGCGGGCACGCTTCCGGCCACGGAGTCCACACCGTTCGACTCCCCGCCGCCGATAATCGTGATCTTGTCGATCTGGGTCAGAGGCTCCGCAATCTTTCCGGCAATGTCCGGCAGCACCTTAATGAGCATCTCTGCCATCGCCGCATTGTTGTACTTCTGGTATGCTTCCGCCCGCTTCTCCATCGCCTGAGCCTCCGCGATACCCTTGGCGCGGATCGCTTCCGCTTCCGCCTCGCCCACCATCCGGATTCCCTTTGCCTCCTGCTCCTTCGAGAACAGGTCTGCCTCCGCCTTGGCCCGCTGGGCCTCCGCTGATTTCTCTGTCTCGAACTTTTTGGCCTCCGCCTCCTTCTGGCGCTCAAACAGCTCCGCCTCCGCCTTCTGCTGACGCTCGAAGCGCTCTGCCTCCGCTTTCTTCTTCACCTGGGCATCCAGGGATTTCTCCATCGTCTCGGCCTCGCGCTGTTTTAACAGCACCAGCCGCTCCTCCTTTGCAATGTTTGCGTTGGCCGCCGTGACCTCAATGGTCTTTCTCTGTTCCTCTTTCTGGATCTCGTAGGCCGCGTCCGCCTCCGCCCGCTTGGTATCGGCGTTCTTCTGCAGGTCCGCACGCTGCATATCCAGCTCATTGTTCTTGATGGCGATCTCCCGCTCGGAGTTGATCCGGGCGTCGTTGGCCTGACGGTCCGCCTCCGCCTTGGCCACGGCGATCTCCTTCTCCGCCTCCGCCTTGGCGATCGCCGCCTTTTTCTTGATCTGGGAAATGTTGTCGATTCCCAGGTCGTCTATCACGCCGTTGGAATCGGTGAAATTCTGCACGTTGAAGCTGACCACGTCCAGCCCCATGGCCGCCAGGTCCGGCTCCGCGTTTTCCTTCACCAGCTCCGCAAATTTCTGGCGGTCGCTGACCATCTCCTCCAGGCGCATCCGTCCCACGATCTCACGCATGTTGCCCTCCAGAACCTCCCTGGCTACCTGCGCGATATACTGGGTATTCTGATTCAAAAAATTCTCGGCCGCCTGCTTTAGCTTATCCGGTTCGCTGGAAACCTTCACGTTGACTGCCGCGTCCACCTGGATATTGATATAATCCGCTGTGGGCACCGCTGCCTCCGTCTTTACATCGATCGGGATCAGCTTCAGACTCAGCTTGTCAAGCCGTTCCAAAAAAGGAATCTTTACACTTGATTTTCCGATAATAATCTTTTTGCGCAAACCGGAGATGATGTATGCCGTATCCGGCGGCGCCTTCACATACCCCGAAGCGATCACCGCCAGCAGCGCGATCACCGCCACAACCCCGATAATCAATCCTGCGTTAATTCCCAATTCCTGCATTTATGCAGCCCTCCTTTTTCTTCTGATAATTACAGCATATCGCACCGCCCGGGATCCGTCAATTTCTTTTCGATAAGGTTTCTATATCAAAAAAAGATTGAAAAAATCTGCTCATCTGCTATACTGAATTTATCAGAAAATCAGAAAATCAGAAATCAAAAATCCGAGTGTTTGAAAATCATCACGGGCAGACTTCGCCTTTTCTTTTCAGGTGTGACAAATTTGCAGGAGGACAATGCATGGGGAGGAAAAATGACGCTATTGTAGACTTTTTAGGACGCGATGAAGTACTGGCAGATTTATATAACGGCTGCCTGTACAACGGGGAGCAGGTGATTTTGCCGGAGCTTTTGGGCGACGTTCAGCGGACATATCACGAAAGCCTGAAAAACCGCTATTTGAAAAAAAGTCGCCGCCGCAGGGAACGGGATGTGCTGAAGCTTTTTCACGATAAGGAGCATTTGATTTTGCTGGCAGTGGAGGCGCAGAACAATCCGCATCTTTGTATGCCGTTGAAATGCCTGGAGTACGACGTAGACGAGTACGTCAGGCAGCTGCGCCATCTAAGCCGACGATACCGTGAGAACGGTGAACTGACAGAACCGACGGAAAAGCTGTCCGGAATTCGGCGCACCGACCGTTTAAATCCGGTGGTGACAATCGTACTGTATCATGGCGAGGATGACTGGACAGCACCCACACACCTGCAGGAGATGCTGGATATGAGCGATATGAGGCCGGAAATGAAGAGCTTTTGTTCGGATTACAAGATCCATCTGTTCAAACTGTCCGACCTGAATGAAAAGAATTTCCATACCGGCTTGCGGGAGCTGATCGGCATTATGAAGAGACGCAACGACAAAGAGGCGATTTTGTCTTATTATGAGGAAAATCGAGAGCGCTTCAGACAGATGGATGATGCCACCTATGACATGCTCTGTGCGATGACGAATTGCGAAAAACTGTTGGAGAAAAAACAAAACCATAGCGACGATGAGAAGGAGGAAAAAAACGATATGATTCGGGCATTTCAGGAAATTATTGCGGACAGCAAAGAAGAGGGGAGAAAAGAAGGGATAAAAGAGGGCCTGCGTGAGGGTACCAAAATCGGAGAAGAGCGTGGAGAAAAGCGGGGAGAAAAACGCGGAGAAAAACGCGGTATTCTTCAGGGAGAGGAGAAACTGAGTAAATTGATTTCCCAGCTGCTTGCGGATCAGCGCACAGTGGATGTCGGTAAGGCAGTCAGCAGCGCGGGCGTGCGCAAGCGACTGTATAAGGAGTATGGGCTTTGAGGGCGCTCCACACGGATCTTCCGCTTGACAAAAGTCTGATCGGACTTTTATAATGGGAAAGTCAGGCGGCCATGGCGGAATTGGCAGACGCGTTGGTTTTAGGTGCCAATGGGCAACCGTGTGGGTTCGAGTCCCACTGGCCGCACCAGACCATGATAATCCGAACCCGGTTCCAATCGGGGACGGATTCGGATTTT
>JAUNGT010000033.1 GCA_030524455.1 Eubacteriales bacterium
GGAAAAGGGTGCTCCGAATTTCTGGAAAGCATGCACTATTGCATTGGAATACTCATCCCAAAAGCCAAAAATTAGAGCACCAAAACCAAGGGACTTTTTCACAGCCTAATACATTCAGCTCTCCGATCAGCAAATTCAAAAACAATAGCACTGGAGCCACAAAAAAAGTCATCTTCCACAAATGACAGGCATTTATCAAATAAGTACAGCAGTAGCATAGCAATAATGCAACAAGGAACCAGGAAACATCCCCCACAAATGTCTTTTGAAATACGAACAGCTCTGCTATATTTTCATACGTCAATACCGATTTTATCCATTCCAAAACACTCAAAAAATTCCCATACAAAATTATACATTCCATGCAATGCCAAAGCAAATATATGATTTCTGCCTGCAAGAACAAAACAGCCACATGTCTGATTTTTCCAGGAAGACGTCTTCTTACAAATTCTTTATCCTCTGCATAAACATAATACCCAGCTACCGCAAAAAATAATGGAACTGCAAACCTTGAAAAACAATAAATAATGCGTCCCGGCAATCCCGGAAACATACAGTGGATTGTCACAACACAAAAGCATGCGATTCCTTTTAAAATATTCAATGAGGTATTAATTTGGGGATTCGGTATATGGTTGCTTGTTTTACTTGATAAGTTCAATTTTGTTCTCCTTATAAACGCTTTAGAACAAATAGTTATCAGACTATCCTTTCTCCCAATCTCCTTATATTATCAGCCACTCTATCATATGTAACAATTTTAGTGTTTATCTTTTCATATATACTCTGACTCCGAACATCTAATGCCGTTTGATTCATACGCTCTCTTAGCCCAACAATAAGATAATAGTGTATTCTGTACACCGGAATATTAATCTTATGATCAAAAAAACCAATATTTTTCAAAAAATAGTCTCGATTGCTATCTATCCATCTTTTCCAATCTTGGATTTGCGTTAGTCCCTTCCTTACACTTTCACTTTCAGTGTTTGCAGTTGCAATCAAATATTCTGTGTTTGCTTTTTCTAATTCCACTAAAACAATATGATAACCGTCAGAATTCTTTCCCACTAACATATAGTCCACTACATATTCATTTCCAAGCTTCTGCTCCGGAAAAAGATATGTCTCATGATGCCCAAAATTGTAATCCAAAAAAACTGAACCTGGTATAAACCATTTATTCTCTGACTTAATATATCGTTGTATTTCTAATTCGTTTTTTGCAGCATATATTTTCTTTCTAAATTCATCTGCTTCTAATTCAAAATTGAGATCCTTATATTCTTCCAAATATAAAAAATTATTAGGGAATAAAGAACACCTATGCCATAAAAAATTTCTTATTTCTTTGTTTTCATGGGAAATTTTCGGAGAATCTTTAGGATTTTTTAATCCTTTTTGAGATTCGTATATCTGTTCTTCTTCATATGCAATCTGTTCTTCTCTATTCAATATTCGTGTATAATCTCTGTTCTGCAGGTTCATTATATTCCTCCTAAGATATAGCATCATAATGTGTCAACATCTTGACGCATGGACTTTGCCAAATACTTCCCTACTAAAAGATCGATTTGGGCAAGTCGCTTAATGAAATAAGCAATAGCATTGTAAGCCATGTCTGACGCATGGTCTAGTGAATTGCGCCCTTTTTTACAAAAGAACAAGTCGGCCACTCTGTTTTGGATAATATTTGCTTTTCATAGTTCATTCGACCGTTGTCTCTTTGTCGGTAGGTTCAGGATTCCAAAAGCCTATTTATCTTTTCCCTGTATATTTTTTTCAATTTAACATATACTATATTAGCAATCGTTATAAGCACAACTATGTGTATGACAATCATAAAAGTTGGTCATGATCTTTTATGATTAAATGACCTGTTGGTGAAACTCCATCATAACGATTGCTATTTTTTTACGATTCTATTTTTCGCCTGCAACATCCTAATCGCCTTTTTCAGTTCTTCATTTTTCTGAAAGAATACATCTAGTACATGCTGAGCTTCTCCGGTAATTGCTATATCATGACACAAAAAATATTTTCGTATAATTAAAGTTACCATTTGTTTAGAAATATTTAGTTTTGCATCTTTATATATTTTTTCCGCTTTATTAGCCATAGCGCGAAAATTTCCCACATTTTCTTCCATCATTACATTCTGCATTCTATAATTTATATTTTTCTCGTAATTAAAATAATCAAGGCGATTTAAGTCCATTATAGTTTTACTGTTACTTGTAGATGTACTTGCGATAAAATCATAAATTGATAAAATATAAGCTATAGATTGATTCTGAAGTTCTTCCGCTACCATATCTTTCGTAATAAGTTTACCTTTTCTAGTCGTAGGAGTACTTTTCAAAATTTCATCTATTATTTCATCGTAGCGTTCATTTATATCCTTCAACATGAAATATAATAACTTATTTGGATAGGTATATAAAATCTCTACAATCTTTTTCCTCTGCATTCCGGTCAAAATAAATCTAAAATTAGGAAGTATTTTCGCCACCAACTCAAGATAATTAATACTTTTTGTAATTTTATTTTCAAAAGAATTCGCTTTCTTTTCATCATAAGAATAAAGACTTTCTGACACTCTCTTATGATTTTCTACGATTTCTTTCTCCATATTATTTTTTTCTTCTCTTATTTTTTTCTTTTCCTTATCAGTAGGAATTTGAGGTTTATCTACTGCTTGTATTTTCGAAAGATAACCTATATTATCTTCATCCAAATTCAGTTCCTTCCACTCTTCCATATGATTGATTAAGCTAGTCATTATAGGAATCAATATTTGTACATTGCTAGTTATATATGATAAAAACAAAATGATATCTCCATTTGGTTGAAAACATATATTTTCTAAAATATACTTCAATTTTTCTTCTCCGGTTCCTTCATTAAAAGTTCTATTAAGATGTGCTGCTGTAAAATATGCTAATAAATTCTCATCACAAAATTCTATTCCTTCTTTGCCATAAACTTCTCTTATTATATTAGATTTTTTTGCCACTTCATAAACAAATATTGGATTTAATTTATTATCATATTTTTCATTATACATATTAACTACAGAAACAAAATCTTGCGTAGAAAGAGGATATTTTTTATTAAAATGAATATAATCCGCCACAAAATCTAAAGCAATCATTATTTCAGATACGTTTTCTTCTCCTATATTTTTAGCAAGTCTAAATGTTATGTTTGCTTCAAATACTTTACTAAATACGTTCGTTTCTTTTTGTGTCCTAATCTTAGAAAAGCTTAAATAATAATCTACAAACTGATGAATAAAATCCGGATTTAACTGAAAATACCTGATTTGATCAGTTATATCATCATTTATCTTTCTTGCTTTTTCTTCAATTTTCGTTTCTTCCGGAGAAAGAACGCATATTTTTCTAATCAATTGTTCTCTTTTAGAATAATAAAAAGGACATATCTTCAAGTAAAACATTTTACTATTCGATAATTCTTCCATCGTTTTTTCCTTTATGTTTAAATTCCAATCAATTCCAGAAAAAAGAATAAAATGTCCTATCTGATCTTTATATTCATTCCAAAATGATTGCCAGCGCTCTTTTTTAATCGCGTCATAATCATCAACAATAATAACCCTTTTATTAACATCAAGCTGAAAAAATTCATCTATATCTGCATTATCTCCATATTCATCCGTTAATGCATATTTAATTACTTTTCTATTATCTTTAAGTGAAAATTTTTCCACATTCATATATATCGGGACATAATCATCTAACAGAATACGACAGAGATACTTTGCAAGAATAGTTTTTCCAGCTCGATTCCCACCTTCGATTAAAATTTTATTTTTCAACTGGAGAAGTTCCATAAATTTTTCTTCTGAAGAAACACTATAATTTTTTAATTCATCATTAATATTTTTTGCTTCCATTGACGGAAAAACAAAATAATCAAGATATGATTCACCTTCTCTTTCATCAATATCTGTCTCTAGAAATCTCTTAAATTCTTCCGCAGGAGTAAAATTATTTTTCCCTTTAAATATAATTTTTTCATTCTTCAAATTAGGGGTAGGTTTATAAATTTTACCGTTATAAATGAATTTTTTCCCATATAACGCACAACCTTTTGTATCTAAAATACAAGCATTAAATCCTTGTTCTGTATCTGTTCCATATAAAGCAACTCCACTTGAAATATCCACTTTATGTTTTGCATTTATAATCTTATTTTCGCTCAAGGAAAAATGTTCATGCCCTACAAAAATCAAATCTGAAGTTTCGTATAACTTGTTATAAAGCTGTTGTTTAGATCCATCTGAATACCACTCCGGTCCATGATGTATGATTGATATTGTATAGTTTTGCTGTCTATCAAAATCCAATTTTTTTAATTCATTTTGTGGTAAATAATGTAACCCTTTATCTTCATTTCCATTACATAATAAAGAAAATGGTGCCGAATTGATCAAATTGGCCTTTACTATGAAATTTTTAAATTGTAATTTTCTTACATCCACCACTCTTTCCTTGTTATAACATCTATTCCTGTTTGCAAATTCATAAAAATTATTTAACTGTTTCAAATCTTCATAGAATTTAGTATTCGCTTCTTTCGGGGAAGCATAATACCCCTTTATTTCTTCTAATCCTCGTTTGGGATCCGCAGCTAAATTATCATGATTTCCCGGTGTAATTAATGTCTGTATTATTTTCCCCGGCAAATATCTATTCTTTATTCCGTTAATTATTTTAGAAAGAAAAATACTCGCCACTTTATACTGATTCTTTTCTCCTGACTGCACAATATCTCCCGAAAATACAATAACACATTCATCAAAATCACCCATTTGTACTAAGGCGTTAACCATTGCATTAATATTTATATCAGTAAATTTCGTATTTTCTCTAAGATGTGCATCACTTAAATGCAAAAATAATATTTTCATTCGCATCCCTCTCTTAAAATTACTTGCTTGTAATAAAAATGTATCACCATATTCGCTTTATAATTATATCATCTTTTGGAAACACTTTCTATAATTCATCATACGGTAAACGAAAGCTTTTAAAGCTTTTAAATTGAGTAGATATATCACTTGTATAATATATCTACTTAATTCATTTTTATAAATCTGGCATTACTATGCACTTCTCTACTCAATACCCATACTCAATCCGATAAGAACTTTATATAGATATTTATGGTCATAGCCACATTTTTTCATTGTATTTATATGCAATTATCTCCATCCTCTCCCCCAATCAAAACCTTCTTCCCCTCAAACGCAAACCCATATTTCCGTATTCTTCTTCCCTTCCCGATTCCCCTCGCGGAAAGCTCCGCCTCGTAGCCCTTCTCCTCAATCTGGCGCAGGGCTCCCCGCACGGTGTCCTCCAGACTTTTCTCCTTCTGAGGCCGAAACACCTTGAACTCCAAAAGAATCGCATCGTCCTCCGGCCTTAACGGCTCCAGGCACACATCATAGCGTCCAAAACCACTTTCCCGGTTGGATGTGATCCGGTACCGTCCTGTCAGATCCACAATCAGTCCCAGTACAAAGCCATGGTAAAAGCGCTCCGGCTGCTCCTCGCCGGATGCTCCTTTTCCGGTGTCAAAATAACTGAACATCTGCTGCGCTACCCGGTTCATATAGGCATTCATCGCATCCACATCCCCCAAAAGCAGCGCCCTGATAAAATCATTGTAATCCGCCGTTGATCGTCCAAACCACCCCTGCACCATTTTGCGAAACATCAGCAGCACTTCAAAATTTGTCAGCTCCAGCTCGTACTCCTGCCGCCATTCTCCCCACTGAGAGGTGACGGTTTTTATCCCTTTTACCTTCAGATATCCGCTGGCCAAAAGAAGGCTCCAGATCGCATGCTCATTTTCCTCCAGCTGACTGTATACAATCTGCTCATCCAGCTCCGTAAACAGACTTTCTCCCTGCAGCAGCTGCGCAAAAGCTTCCTTAATGTCTCGGTTTCCCTCCCGGATCAGCTTGCTGACCAGGCTGTTCGAGCTGGTATTCGCCCAGTAGGCGGTCGGCTTTTGGGCATCCAGATAATTGATGATAGACCACGGATTATAAATATCCGTCCGGCTGCCAAAAGTAAATCCATCATACCATTTTTTTACAGTCGGAAGTGTATCCGACAGTCCATATTCCTCCAGTGCCTCCCGCACTTCCTGCTGCGTAAAGCCAAAAGCCGTTTCGTACTTGGCAGACGTGGTCGTCACCACCTCCAAATTGTTCAAATCCGAAAAAATCGATTCCTTGCTGACACGCGTAATGCCGGTCAATAACGCCCTTTCCATGTACGGATTCGTCTTAAACGCTGCATTGAACAGACTCCTCAAAAAGCCGTTGAGTTCGTCCCAATATCCGTCAATATAAGCCTCCTGCATCGGCGTATCGTACTCATCCAGCAGAAGAATCACCTTTTTCCCATAATAGCGATACAGATAATCCGAGAGCTGATAGAGCGCCATCGTGGCCGTTCCCTCGTCCATATCCGCCGACACACGCCCGAAGAACTCCCGGTCCCTGTTGCGCAGAAAATCCTCCTCCATAAGAAAGCTGTAACGCATATACAGATTTGTAATCAGCTGGCAGATTTTCTGGCGGGCGTTCGCGAAATTCATCTCTTTTATGCTGGCAAAGCTCAGGGCTATCACCGGGTATGTCCCCTGCAAGCTTCGCAGCTCTTTTTGATCCCAAATGGACAAACCCTCAAACAGCTCCGCCCTTCCCGCACAATCCACCGAAAAGAACTGCTCTACCATGCTCATGGTCAGAGTTTTCCCGAAACGCCGGGGCCGTGTGATCAGCGTCACATCGTCCCCTCCCATCCACCATTCCCGGATAAAATCAGTTTTATCAATATAAAAGTAGCGATTTTCTCTGATTTTTTCAAAGTCCTGTATCCCGATCGCAACCTGTCTGGCCATTTGCCACCTCCCCGCCGCATGATAATGCTACGTTGACGTCACCACTATCACAAACTACATATAATACTGAAATTCATGTCATTTCCTTTGATCTGATCCGGTATTCTTTTCCCATGACCTCATCGTTCGTATACGGATCAAAAGCCATAAACAGTGCTGCTTCCAGTCTTTCGTTTTCTTCCCTCCTGTGCACCGGCCATCGCTTTTTTCTATTATCCCTCAAACGCTTATTTCTGTCAAAATAAAATGCGTTTTTTCCCAAGATAAAAATACCCCCTGCCCATTGTCAGCATTGTGAATCGGATAGGGGCTGTGAAAAAATGATTTTTCATTTTTCACAGCCCCTTTTTGTTTTTCTCTGATAAATATTTCGTACAAAGCAGTTTGCCGCTGTTACTCCACTTTTTAACGCTTAATCCGTTTGCGCCTTCGTGTCCGTCAAGGCTTCCGTCTTAAACTCATAATAACCTTCATAGTAATAACTTTGATCGATGCCTTTCATATAAATTTCCCGATCATTTACATGATCCGTAAGGGCATTTTTCAGGAGGAACTTAATTTCGATATCTTTGATGGGACTTCGCTCCATGGCAAGCAGATAATCGTCCTTATCCACCTTGCTCCAGTCAACCACATAACCGATCTCTTTTTTCAGCATCAGATCGAGCCATATTCTCATACTTCTCCCATTTCCTTCCCGAAACGGATGCGCTACATTCATTTCCACATATTTTTCAACAATTTCATCAAAGGTTGACTGTGGCATTTTGTCTATGCTTTGTAATGCTGCCTCCAAATACATCCGCGGAGCAAATCGAAAGTTGCCTTTTGAAATATTGACCTTGCGCAATTGACCGGCAAAATCGTAAATCTCAGCAAAAAGATATTGATGAATCCGCGCAAGACTTTTATAAGTGCCCGGCTCTAACGTCTCAAAAAACCCACTTTCAAACATCTCAATGGCTTTTTGCTTACTGATCTTTTCAAACATAGCCTATCTCATATTTTTCTTTGAGATTGTTGAGCATACTGTACTTTATCAACCCTTCTCGCTGCATTCTTCCAACTACAATTCCAGGCGCAATTCCCTGTTCACTGGCAAAATCAATTACACTTCTTTCGGAATAATCTCCTTTTCTTCGGAACCTTTCAAAATCATCCGCTATAATCAGTGTATCGCCGGACCACTTATCAGCAGCTTCTTCATCTTTATCAGACGTACCATTTGACTGACCGATATGACCAAGCGCTATATGCGCAAGCTCATGGAATAAGCTAAACCAGAACCTATCCGCGTCCTTTCCCCTGGCGGTAAGTCCCACAACAATTTTATTCCCATCCAGGAAAGAAGCTCCCTGCAGAAATGATCCTTTTAAATGAGGGAGAAACACAAGCGCTATTCCACACTCCGCAAGGCACTTTTTTATCTTCGGACAAAACTCTATTGGCTTAAGAACCGTCATCTTCCTTATTTCAGGCATGGCATGAAGTAATGCTTTGACATTGATCGGTGCTGTTTGGATACCACGCGCCTTGATTTTTGCTTCCTGAGCCCAGGCCATCAACGCCAGATCGCTTTTCTCCGTGATTGCTAACCTCCTGCAGGCAATTCTTGTAATCTGCTCATTTTGCAAAAGTGAAAGATCTACCACCTCAAAGTATTTCCTGAGAGACACAACTTTTTCATTTACTTCCCTCGTTTCCGGAACCCATCCAAATTTCGCCATTTCACCATAAGGGAATTTTTTCGCTGTTTCGGCATCCTCCTCCATCGCATTTTCTGTCTCCGCCTTAATTATTTTCTCTCTGTAAATTGCCTCGAGATTATTCCAAAACTTAGCCGGAACCCCAAGAACCAGCTCTAGCCTGACTGCAGTCTCCGGCGTAAGCTGCACCTCGCCATGAATCAGCTTGCTGATATGTTTCTCAGACATATCCATCCTGGCTGCAAACTCCTTCTGGCTCATACCTTTGTCGTTCAACTGCTCTTTAATTGTCGCCCCAGGTGGCGTTGCAATAAAACTGCGACTCCTCACCATAGTTTTTGGCATCCGTACAAACCCTTTCGATTTTCTTGTTCCTATACGTGATATCCAAACCATCACCTCTCTTTTGAATTTACCTTTGAGGTAAATTCATGATAGCACAGATATCTTATTTCGCCAAGATAAAAATTTACTTTAGAGGTAAATTATACTCCTCCGACAGTTCGCCCCCATCAAATCCCCCTCCCCTCCCCGTCCAGCAGCACCCATCCTGCCCACAGCTCCTTCATCCGCTCCGGCCCCGCCTCCTGGCCGTTTTTGTGCCGGGAGGGGCGGATCATGAGCTTGTCCGGGTTTTCGTTGAGGCGCGCGCCCCAGAAGCTGAAGGTGGAGTTGGCGCAGATGTTGTGCCGGCAGCGGCTCATCAGCTGCATATCAAAAAGGCTGTTTTCCCCGGTGTTCCAGTCCACCGTCGTAAACTCCTTCCCCCGGTATTTTTCCCGGGCGTAGCCGGGATCGTCGGAAAACAGGTAAAAATGGGCGTCGGGGCAGCGTTCCCGGATATAGCGGATCGCCCCGTCGTAATATTCTTCCGTGCAGATTCCGCCAAACAGCGCGGCATTGTGCGGATCCAGGTAGTCCCCGCGGCGGATGTGGAGGCTGACCGACGTCTCCGACTCCATTTTCCGCATCAGCTCCGCGTTGCGGGCAAAAAGGGCATCCTCCCCGTTTCCCTGCATCCGGCTTTTTCGCGGAAAGACGATGCTCTCCCGAAGCTTTGGCAAAATGTCCGCATAGTATTTTTCGCAGGCCCAGAAGCCGCTCAGATAAACCTCATCCATCGCAAAAATTTCCGGATGGTACATGCCGCTCTCCCGAAAAATCCGGCAGGTTTTGGGCCAGAGACGGCGTTTCAGCTTTCCCGTGAAACTGTCTTTTCCCAGAAGCGCCTCCCGCTCTGCCCGGCTGCAGCACTCCATCGGCAGGCCCTCGAACCAGGACAGCTCCAGCTTGCGGCCCGCCAGCACGCTGCTCTGGCGCTTTTCATCCAGAAACCAGGAGACGTCCAGCCTGGCCTCCCTGCCCAGGTGCTTCATTTTCCGATACAGCGCGTACTGCTGCAGCTGGTTGCCCAGGCCGCCCATCACTTCCACCACAATCATCTTTTCCTAAGCCTCCTTACCGCCATTTCGTACAGATACTTAAATTCCGCCGTCCGTCCGAACACCAGCAGGAAAATACCGTTGAACACGACCGTGATCACCACGAGCATCAGACCGAATTTCATCACAGTCACCTGCGGCATCAAAAGCTTTTCCAGCGGGATCAGGATCGCCAGCGCAGCGCCGATCACCGCCAGGTATTTTGCGGATTCCACAAAATAACCGGCCGCGCTTTTTTCAAAGCAGACCCGATAAATAATTACCGGCTTCGTGATATTGGCGATCAGGCCGGAGATCACCGTTCCGATGTAGACGCCGGCGATCCCGAGCTGCCGCACCAGGGCCAGGGAGATGACCAGATTCACCGCTCCCTGGATCAGCGTCAGGAATTTATCCTGCTCGAACACGCCGGCAGCCGTCTTGAAGTTGGAGAGCACCACCCTCTCCCCCTTAAAAAAGTAGTCGATCAGATACCACATCACGATTGAGGCGGCAAGCACCCGTTCCCCGCCCACATACAGCTCCACCAGCGGGGAAAGGAGCAGGAAAAAGCCTACCGCGGAAAACCCGTAGACCCAGATCGCAAAAAAGCGATATACCTGGAACAGGGCGAACTGCTTTTCCCTCCCCTCCGTGGCGATCAGATTTCCGAAGCCCGAAATCACGGAGTTGAAAATCACGTTCACATAGTTGGAGACGGAGGTGACGATCATCTTGTAGGTGCCCATCAGGCCCACCCAGGTGACTCCCACAAAGGCCGAGATAATCAGGGTATCGGTCTGGAGACGGGCCATGTCCCCCACCCGGTGCAGCACCAGGGCACGGATTTTTTTGCCCACCTCGTCCCGCTCCTCCCGGGAGAGCGGCGTCACCTTCTTTTCCTTCAGGATCGGATATTTTTTATCCAGATACCGGTTCACAAACAGCTTCTGCGCCAGCTCCACCCCGGCCTGGATCAAAAGATAGAGCAAAAAATCCGGCAGGACCAGCAGCGCGGCGGTCTGCAGCGCCACCGTCACGATTTTTGTCAGCGTAATCGCGTTGGTCTGGATATAATTTTTCTGCTCGGCATTGGCAAGGCTGTACTTATAGGCCACGAAGTAGGAGCTGACCGTGTTGAACAAAAAGATCAGGTAGTAGATCCGCAGCTGGCTCAGGCTGATGTAGCCCGGATCTCCCACGATCAGCGGCAGGAAGGGCACCAGCAAAAGGCCGGAGGCCGCGATAACCGCCGCGATGGTCCGATAGGCTTTTTTATAAAAAAGCATGTAGGACTTGATTTTTTCCTGCTCGTTCCTGGCCACCAGTCCGTAAAGGCTGAAATTGATGGCCGTGCCCACGCCCAGCTCCGCCAGCGACAGCATCGTCAGAATATCGGTATAGAGCCCCTCCACGCCCAGCAGCGTGTCCCCGAGCTGCTGGATAAACACATAGCGCAGCACGAAGCGCAGCACCATTGTCGCTACGTTTCCTGCCATCCCGAACATGATATTTTTCGCGGCGTAATTCACTCTTCCCATTTCAGTCTCCGATCCTGTTATGTGTCATAGCCCCGTCGTTTGGTCCAGCAGCCTGCACAGGCTCAAAAAAGCGAGCACACTGCCGTCTCCCCAGGGATAGCTGCCGTAAGTCTGCGGATATTCGGCAAAGCCCAGGCACTCGCCGGAGCAGCCCTGCGCGCGGCCTTTGTCGATCCGGCGGGCAGCGGCGCTCTCCAGCCGGGAAAGGGCCTCCCGCAGAGGCTGCAGGCTCTGCGCAGACGGTTCGCTCCTCTCCCCAGGGTTCGCCTTCTCTTGCTGCGCCTCCCACAGAAAAAAGGAAGCGAGGGCTACGCCGGTCATTCCCTCCACAGAGCTGTCCTCCGGCCCCTCCAGCGCCTGCAGCTGCCAGGAAAGGCCGCCCTCCGGGCGCTGCCAGGAAAAAATATCTGCGGCCAGCTTCCCGCAGGCGTCCAAAAGTCCCGGATAGGCGGGATCGCTCTGTGGAATCCAGGGCAGGCTCTGAGTCAGCCCCAAAAGCATCCAGCCGCAGGCCCGTCCCCAGCCGATGATCCCGTATTTGACGCCGGTTTCCGTATCATAGCCATGGTAAGGCAAGCCGGTTTTTGCATCCATCCCGCACGCCAAAAAGTCTTCAAGCTGACGGATGCCGAGCTGCATCAGCTCCCCGTCCCCATACACCGCGCCGTAGCGGCAGACAAAGGGGCAGAGCATCCCCAGCGCGTCCGCAAACATCCAGTGCGGGTGCCCGAAACGGTAGGGCAAAAGCTTCTTCGCAGGCTCTGCTTTCGCCATGGTGTCCATTGTTTTCCTGACCCAGGCGGCGCAGGCCCCGGACGCCTCCCGGCAAAGCTGCCGGCGCCCGGGATCCGCCTGTTCCCCTTCCGAAAGGGCCTCCAGCTCCAGCGCCAGGTTTGCGTTCATCAGGTTATCCACATACCGGATCGGAAATCCGGCCTTTTTCCACCGGCGCAGGTAGTTCTCCACCGCTTCCGCCGCTGCCGGGTCGCCTTCTGCCCTAAGGTAAGCCAGAAGGCCCTGCCCCAAAAGCGCGTTCGGCCAGGAAAACCGATCCAGCGGCGCAGGCGTCATGCCCGGCAGACAGGTCTTGGCCAGACGTTTGAGCCGTTCCTTCCCGGTCAGGGCAGGATAGGAGGCGAGAGCCCGGGCAGCGGAGGCGGCGAGGTGCTGTAATTGCTTCATTCTATTTTCCTCTACAAATGTTTGATTGTTTCATATGCATCCCGATAATTTAACTTTTTTATCCCCTTTTCTGTATTTTCCTCAAACACAAAAATTCCGATTTCCCCCGCTTTAAATCCCTCTGTAAATTCATCCAAAAAATCCGGCGAATGCGTGCTGATAAAGCATTGTCTGAAATTGTTGGACAATTGTATCTGCTTTGCCAGAAGCTTTTGCCACGCGGGATGCAGATTCATTTCCGGCTCATCTACCGCAAGAAGTGACAGGCCATTTTGCGTGGTTATGCTCAATAATAATATCAAAACCAACATTTTTACGGTTCCGTCTGACACCTCTGACAAAGTAAAATAATCGCTTCCCTTCTTAATCAGCATTCCAAGCTTTCCAAGTCCTTCCTCCACCTGTATGTCCTCCAATTCCGGCGCAAGAAGCTTTAAGCGTCTTTTAAATATTTTTTCAAAATCCGGATCTTTCCTTCTACAGTAATCATACACATTTACAAAATTTCCGGCATTTTTTAAGAGCCGTTCTCCCCCGTCAATGCGATCCTTTAATTCCCTGATTTGAGAGAGATCAAACGCCGCACTTGAATACGAATAAAAACTGGTAAAATACAGGCGCATTTCATTTAAAATCTGCATCGTTCTTTCTCTGATATCCTTTTCCGAAAAAAGCTTTGGATTGTCAAAAAAAGCCTTTTCAAACTGGAGTAAAACCGTTTCTTCACTGGATAGATTGACGAAGGTTCTGTTATTGTTTTGTCCCCTTTTGGCCGCGGAAGAAAAAACACCTTTTCCACGATCCGGATCATGACAATCAAAATAATTAAACGGTCTCTCGTACCGTAAATCTTTTTCAGCATTTTGCAGGCTTTCATGCGTTATATAAAATTCCCCGCTGTTCTTTCCTGCATGAATATTTAACTGATATTCTAAATTTCTTCCCGGAAATTCCAGAGTCCAATCAAACGTTATTTCCCTCTTTCCCTCTTTGCCTGCCTGCCTGTTTAAGATGTTTTCCCAGCCGTTACGCTTGATCTCCGAAAGAAGTCCGGTTTTTTCTACCTGATCTCCATTTACCATGTTGGCGCAAAACGACAAAGCACGAATAAAATTACTTTTTCCTGCGTTATTGGGCCCTATCAAAATATTAATCCGTTCAAATTCCAGATTTTGAACTGTGATGTTCTTAAAATTACTGCAGGTAAATTTTCGAATCATAGTCCTTCCTCCCTCCACAGTCTCCCAATCACCTCACCCGCCGCCCTGGCCCGCTCCTGGTACTCCGGCATCACCCGGGCAAGGCGGCGGCGCATGGGCTCCTCCTGGCGCAAAAGCCAGTCAAAGGCCGCCGTCAGATCCTCCCGGCGCTCCAGCGTCTGCACCGGAATCACATAGCCCTCGTCCGTCCCGAACAGGTCCTTCGCGATGCCCCGGGCCTTGACGGAATAGCCCACCACCAGGGTGGGGACGCCGGAGGAGTAGGCCGCGATGGTGGCGTGGGTGCGCGCGCCGATAAAAAGGCGGCAGCGGCCGATATAGCCTTTTAACACCGGCGCGGAGGCGTCGTCTAAGCGGATCACCCGCCCGGTGTCCCGGAAGGCCTCGTACAGGACCTCAATGGGCCGTCGGTCGTCGTTGCTGTCCCACACCACATGGGGGATCAGGGCAACGCGCAGCCCGGTCGTGTCCAGGATGTGGCGGATCAGGGCCCGGTAATTTTCCACCGTGATGCCGGCCTTTTTCTCGTTCTCCAGAATCATCGGGCTGATGTTTAAGCCAAGCATCCGCCCCTCCTCCCAGCCCTCCGGCAGGGGACAATGCTTTGTCTCCAGCAAAAAGGCCGGATCCGGATGGAGGTACACGTTTTCCCGAACCCCCGCTTCCTGTAGGGCCTCAAAGGTGAGGCTTTCCCGGGCAATGATCGCGTCATAGAGACGCATATCCGATAGGATCTCCGGATTTTTCAGAAGCTCCGGCTCGACAGAGCAGCCGAAAAGCACGGTTTTTGCGCCCTGGCGATGGAACATCCGGTTGGACAGCATCAGCCGGTCCAGCATATTGTCGTAGCAGTAGTTGTCCCCGCCGATGGAAATGTTCAGACGGTGAAGATTTTTGCCGCAGACGGCCCGGTAGCGGTAGCGCATCGCGCTCTCCGGGTCATGGAGCAGCTTCTTTTTCGCATAATACCAGGCGTGGATCAGCGGATTTTGCTCCACACTTTTTTCCTCCGCAATCCCGCTGCACAGCTCCTTTAAGGAATACGCCCGGTCCTCTGCGGCCCGGTTGGTCATCAGGATGGCCGGGGCCGGGAGCAGATGGCACAGGCTGTTGACAATGGCCTCGCAGCCATGATTGCCGCTTCCCGCGTGCATATAGAGAACAATTTTATCATTTTTCATCCGACGGCCTCCTCCCGTTTCCAAAAATGGTACAGCGCCAGATACAGCGCCGGGCTTGTCCGGTACAGCCCGGTCTTAAACCGGTAGCCCGGCGGCAGCTCCCGCTTTGCGCCGGGGACGGCCAGCGCCTCCCGGACGGCCTCCTTACACGCTGCAATCTGGGCCCGGTATCCGGCCCTTTCCTTTCCGGAAAGCCTGGCCAGCTTGCCCGCCGCCAGCATCGCGGACACCGCCAGGATGCTGTAAACCCGGGCCCGCTGCGCCGGATAAAGGCTCTCCACCCGGCGGCAGGCCAGCCGCCAGCTTTTCACCTCGTCCATGTAGGAGGGGGTAAAGGGCCGCAGCATCGCGCCGCTTAAATTGACCCGGTAGTAATAGCCCCGGTAATCCGTGATCGTCACCCGGGAAAGGGCCGGGAGCAGATCCATCAAAAACATCATGTCCTCCCCGATGGACAGCTCCTCCCGAAAGCGCACAGAACCGGCAGTCCGGCGGCGGTAGAGCGCGCTCCAGCAGCGGGTGTTGCCCCGCAGCAGATAGTCCGCCAGATAGGCGGCGGCGTCCACGGTTTTTGCGGCCCTGGCCGGATTCTCCCGGGCGGCTGAATTGTCCCGATCAGCCGGATTGTCCCGGTCTACTGAATTGTCCCGGTCGGCCGGAATTTTCTCACCGCTGCGCAGAAAGACCCCGGTCTCCGTGCCGTCCCAGCGGTAATAATCGCACACGGCCAGATCGCTTTTTTCTGTCTCCAGACAGGCCGCCAGCACCTCAAACATCCGGGGCGCCAGCTTATCGTCCGCGTCCACGAAGGTGAAATAAGCGCCGTCCGTCTCTGCGATCCCCTGGTTTCTGGCGGAGGAAACACCCTTTTTTTTCCGGTTGACCAGCCGGATGCGCCCGTCGGTCCCGGCAAAGCGCTGCACCAGCTCCCCGGTGCCGTCCCGGGAGCTGTCGTCCAGGACAAGCAGCTCCCAGTTTTTCCAGGTCTGGGCCTGTATGCTTCTGATGCATTCGCCGATCCAGGCGGCCCCGTTGTACACCGGCAGGATCACACTGATTTTTTCCTGTTCCATGTTCTCATCTCCTGCGCTTTGCGTTGAGCCGTAAAAGGAGCCGCACCAGCGTCAGCACGGCGGCATCCGGCTTTTTCAGCGCCCGATATAAAAGCCGGTTCACGGCCGATTCCGGGTAAAGCGGCGCCTGCCGGAGCGCCTCCTGCACCTCGCCGTCGGCGCTGATTGTCCGCAGCCGCTGCCGCCAGCCCCGCTTCCCGGCCCTGGCCTCGTTTTTGATCTCCAGAAACAGCAGCAGCAAAAACTCCCGGCAGGCCTGCGTCTCCCCGTGAGGCGCTTTTTTCTCCTCCAGGATTTTTCCGGCCACATGGTACAGCCGCCGGATATGCTCATACAGCTGCGGGTCATAGCGGTGCGTCATGGAATCCCGCAAAAACAGGTAATGATACCAGGCGGCCCCCTCCATGACCACAATCCGCTCCGCGTCCAGCAGGGCCGGCAGGGTGATGTTCACATCCTCGCCCATACGAATGGCCGGATCACAGTATTTCATATTGTCCTCAATCAGCTGCCGGGAAAACAGCTTCATGCAGCGGGACAGGGTGATGGGCCGCCGCTCCTGGCCCAGCAGGTGCCCGAAAATCCGCTCCCTCAGCTGCCTTCCGGTGTAGATGCCCGGCTCCTGCCCCTGATAGATCTCGATGCTGCGGTTTTTTTCTTCCTGCACATAGTTGCCGCAGATGACCTCTTTTCCACAGTCGGAGGTAAATTCCATCAGTTTTTCCACCATGCAGGCATCGATCCAGTCGTCGCTGTCCACAAAGCAAAGGTATTCCCCGGTACTGCAGCGCACGCCGTCCATCCAGGCCGCCATCAGGCCGCCGTTTTTTTTGTGAAGCACCCGGATCCGGCTGTCGTTTTTTGCCCAGTCGTCGCACAGCCGCGGGCAGTCGTCCGGCGAGCCGTCGTCCACCAGAATAATCTCCAGATTTTTCCAGGTCTGCCCCGTGATGCTCTGCACGCAGCGGGCCAGCCACGGCAGTGTGCGGTACACGGGCACGATCACGCTTACCATTTTGTCCGTCATGTCGCGTCCCCTTTATCCGGCCAGCTGCCGGTAAATATCCAGCAGCCGGGCCATATATTTTTCCATACCATAGTGCTCTCTGATCCGCCGCCGGGCCCTTTTTCCCAGCGCCTCCCGCAGGCTCCCGTCCTCCAAAAGCCGCTCCAGGGCCTCCGTCAGCATCCCGGCGTCCTTTTGCCGCACCAGGACTCCGTTTCCCTGCCAGCCGCAGGGAAGCTTTGCCGCATCCTCCCCCAAAATCTGCGGGATGCCGCCCACCGCCGCGGACACGGTGCACATGCCTGCGGCCATGGCCTCCAGCAAGGACACCGGCTGTCCCTCAAACCAGGAGGGCAGCGCAAAAATGCTGCAGCGAAAAAACAGCTCCTCCCGCTCCTTCGCCGTCACCCAGCCGGGGCATTCCACCGTGTCTGCAAGGGCCTCCGCCCTGCGGCGAAGCTTCTCGCTGCCCTTCTCCCAGACGCCTCCCAAAATCAGGCGGAAATCGGGATATTTTTTTTTCAGAAGCTCTGCGCTCTCCAAAAGCTCCCCGATTCCCTTCTCCCGGCAGAGCCGTCCCAGAAACAGCACCTGACGGCCGCCGTAATCCTGCTTTTCCCGCTCCGGGACCGGCACCGCGTTTTCCAGCACCCGTATTTTGGAGGGCTCCACAATCCCGGCAAAAAAGCGTCTCCACTCCTCCGACAGCACCAAAAACAGATCCGCCCGGTTTAATTCCCGGCGGATAAAGCGCCGCTGTCCGTCGCTGCAGCGCTCGTTATAAAAGCCCCGGAAATCTCCGCCATGCTCGTGTACCAGAATTTTTTTCCCAAACAGGGACGCAAGCCTTAAAAAAATGATCTTCCGGTAGCAGCTGGCGTCCGCCGCCATGTGCAGATGCACGATGTCCGTCCCCGGCAGGGCAGCCAGAAAATGCAGCAGGGCGGTTCCGCCCTTCCAGAGCTTGCGCGCTGCGCTCCCGTCCGCCATCGTCCCGATATAGGTCAGGCGCACTTTTTTGTCCAGCCCTGCCGCATACAGATTGTTTACCACCGCGGAAACGCCGCCCTTCACGCTCCGGTCCGCGCCCAGCATCACCACCCGGAGACGGTCCTGCCCTTTCCGGGAAAACAGCGTCCAAAAACGCCACCAGTAAACCTCCCGCCCCGTATCCGTGCCGCCCACCATCTGGGTCCAGTAGGCCCCCAGCAAAAACAGCACATAATTTCTCGCAAGATAAACCGACACCGCGTGGGCCTCCACCACCGTGAAGATACAGAAGGAGAGCGTGAGCACAAAGCCCATATCATCGCCGTTTCGGTAAAACCGGCGCATGAGCAGGGCAAGGAGAGCCACGCAGCAGATGCCGGGAAGGATCCCGTACCAGAAAAACAGGCGCACATAGCCCATATCGAAATATTCCACATAGGAGGGATCCCCGAAGAGCCGCCAGTTTTCCAGCACGCCGCCCCCGTTTTCAAAGGGATAAATGCTGGCGATCCGCCCGGTCAGGGCGTTGTTTATCTTCTGCACCCATTCCGGCATAAAGGGCGGCCAGTCGGAGATATAGGCCGCAAAGACGGAAAAGGCCACGCAAAAAAGCAGGAGCACAATCCCGGTATTGTAGGGCCACGCCTTTCTTCGGAGCCCGGGCACATAGGTAAACAGGGCGGCCAGCGCCACCGTAAAGAGCATCATCAAAAGGGCGGTCCGCGTCAGCGTCCCCAGATACACCAGCACGGAAAATACCGCCAGAAGCGCATAATGCCATCGCTTCATTTTTTCATGGTAAAGGTAGATTCCCAGCGTCATCACGGCCCAGCACAAAATCGCCAGGGCGTTGCTGTTTCCTTCGCCCAGGCACAGCCGCCTGCTGCCCTCCTTCATGCCATATCCGGCCCCCGCGTCCCACACTTCGCCCAGCACACCGGCAAAGGCCAGGCCCGCCAGGGCAAGCATCCCTGCGACCGTCCCGTAAAACACCAGTTTCAGCGCCCTTCTGTGATCGATCCCTTTCATGGAGGCCACGAACACCACCGCCCGCACCGCCTCGTCCCGGGAAGAGCACAGATAACAGATCCCCGCCAGAAATCCGGCGGCCAGGATCGCTGTCCATTCCCGCGCCGTATACTTTGTCAGACACAGCTTGAGCGCAAAGAGCAGGAAGGTTATGCGAAACATCTGCCCCTCAAACGGGTTGATCCAGGAGCTTTTGTCCAGGATCACAATCAGGATCTCCAGAAAAAGTCCCAGATAAAAGCAATATTTTCCTGCCTTCCTCTCCATGCCGCTCTCCTTTCTAAAACCGCGGATACCCCGCGTTCGTCCCCGCCCATTTGTGGAACGCGAAGGGCGTGATGCCCTCGATCTCCGGAATCATCGTCTCGTGGGCGAAATATTTCGCCACCTCCAGGGGCGCGATCCGCATGCCCGCCGCCTCCACGAGATGACGGTTTTTCACGCACAGAAAGCCGTCCTCGTTGAAGGAGCCGTGATCCGGCTCAAAGGGCAGGCCCGCCTCCTTCGGAAAATTGACCAGCCGCCTGCTGCGGATCCCCACGCTGTTGCCTACCCGGCAAAGGTTGCCGTTGATATCCCGATAGGTAACATCATCCTTGGGCACCGGCCAGGGCGAGCCGATATAGTCATAGTCCAGAAATTCGTCCCTCCACTGCTCCGGATGGACGATAAAGCCGTCCGCGTGGACGATCATCACAAAATCCGTGTGGATATGCTCCCCCAGCTCGTAGAGCATCTTGTAGTTAAAGCAGTTGATATCCGTCAGCTTCGTGGTGTGGGAATACCGGATCGTGCGCGGCAGCAAAAAGGGCTTCCGGTGCGTGATCAGCACACAGTCCCCAAAGTCGATCTGCCGCATACTGTATTCCATGGCCTTCACTGTCTGTCTGACGTTTACGCTGGTCATCGCCGCCAGCGTCACCTTCGGCAGCTGCAGCCTTCCATCCTTCCATTCCATCGCTTTTCTCTCCATCCTGAAATCTCACTTGTGCAAAAATCCGTCTGCGATCGTGCTTCCCCGCATTTTGGCCTGCTCTGCCATGCTCTTGTAGGCCGTCCCCGGGAAGGCATGATAGCTGATGTTGTCGCCCTCCAGCGGATAATAGACGGTCAGGCCGCCCTCCAGCTCCAGCTCCCCTGTTTCCACCCGGTCATAGTCCTGCTGGACCAGCCAGGCCGGATCCGTCAGATGCTGCTTGATCCATACCAGATCAAACAGAATATAGTAATCCAAGTACATGCTCAGGGAGAAAAAGACGGCGGCACAGGCAAAGCCCGACGCGATCCTCACCGGCCCCAGAGGAAGCGGCCGGAGCCATTCCCCCAGCACCAGAAGGGGGAACACCAGCAGGAAAGCAAGCCCATAGCGGAGAAAGGGCGCGGTGAAAAACCAGCCCGCAAGGCCTGCCAAAAGCCCTGCATACAGCATCAGCCGGTCCCCGTGCAGCCGTTTTCTGCGCCAAAGCACATACGCTCCTCCCAGGCAGGCAGACGCCAGGGCGATCCCATTGGCAAGCAAAAGCATCTTCTCATACCGGTCCTTTTCGCCCCACCAGACCGGCAGCCACCGGTCCATGCTCCAATCGATCTTCCCCACATCGTACAGACACCGGCCCCAGACCTTGATCTGGTCGGAGTCATACTGTGCGGCCCGGGCCGGCACCTTCCAGTCCACAGAAAACAGATCCAGCTGCGGGAAGGGATAGAGCAGCCAGCCGGAAACAAGCACATTCCGGGCAAGCCAGGGCGCAAGCACCAAAAGCCCCGCCCCCAAATACACGCCGATCCGCCGCCAGTCCCGGGCCTTCAGCAGCCGGGCCGCCGGATAGAGCGCCAGCACTGCCAGCATCCCCGCGGACAGCTTGTAGGTGGTCACGCAGACCACCGCCACACACAGAAGACACCAGGCGTCCGTCCTGCCGGATTCGGCCGGATTTTCTTTGCCGTCCTGATTTTCTTTGCCGTCCGGTGCGCCTTCCCAGGCAAGCTGCGCCCAGAGAGTCAGAATCCACAGCACCAGGTACATGGCGCCGAAGTCCGTGGCCGGGGACATGGCCCGCTCCGCAATCACCACCGCATAGAGCAAAATGGCGATGCGGCAGCCGTCCGCCGCGTGGTTTCTGCGCCGGAAAACGCCCTTTAGCCCATGGAGCGCCCAGACCGTCAGAAAGGCCTGGAGAAAACCGGTGGTGCCGTGCAGGGACTGTCCCAGCAGCCACTTCATGGAGAAGGCCGCCGCATAGGCAAGATAGGCGCTGTTGTAGCCGAAATGCTGCTGCAGATTGGCCTGCCCTTTTACCAGGCCGTACTCCTCGTACCAGCGGATCGCCTGGGCATGGTAGATGCCCGTATCCGTGTGCTGCAGCCCCCGGGAGGCAAAGTAGGCGGTCATCAGCACAAAGCACAGATACAGCGCCCCCTCCCAGGAAAAGCACAGTCTTACCAGCCGCTTTGCAAGCGGGAAGAGTCGGCCCCGAAACAGCCAGGCGCTTCCCAGCGCTGCCGCCAGCAAAACAAGATGCGCCGCCATGGACACCGGCGCAAACAGGCTGACGGTTTCCGCATAGACGGTGATGGCCGCCACCCCGGCCAGCTGCAGGGCCGCCAGTCCAAAGGGCCCGGACGTCCGAACATCCTTTCTCCCGGCCAGACGCAAAAGCCCCTGCAGCACGGCCATACCGATACAGCCGTTTACCGCCAGCATATACCCCCACAAAATCAGAAGCTCAACCATGCCCTTCTTCCTTTCGTCAGTGCTCCTCCGCCGCCAGCGTGGTCTGCACAATCTTTCCGCCGTCCACCTTGTAGATGATATCGCAGTTTGCGATGGTCCGCAGCCGGTGGGCGATGATAATCAGCGTCTTTTTGCCGTGGAAGCTCTCGATGGCTTCCATGATGGCGGTCTCGGTATCCGTATCCAGGGCGCTGGTGGCCTCGTCAAAGACCAGAATGTCCGGGTTGTGGTACAGCGCCCGGGCGATGCCCAGCCGCTGTCGCTGGCCGCCGGAGAGGCGCACGCCCCGGTCGCCGATCTCCATCTCCAGCATTCCCGGCAGCGTCTTTACAAAGTCCTTGAGCTGGGCCTCCTCCAGCACCTGCCACACCCGCTCGTTGTCGATGTCCTCCCGGGCCACGCCGAAGGCGATGTTTTCCCGGATGGAATCGTCGGTCAGATAGATATTCTGGGGGATGTAGCCGATGTGGGACAGCCAGGAGGGATAATTTTCAAAAATATCCCGGCTGTCGCAGAGGATTTTGCCCGACTGCACCCGCAACAGCCCCATCAGCACGTCGATGGCCGTGCTCTTGCCCGCGCCGGAGGGCCCCATGACACCCACGGATTTGCCCACGGGCACCAGCATCTGCGCCTGATCCAGGATCACCTTGTCGCTCTCCGGATACACATAGCGGACGTTTTCCATGCGGATCTCCCGTTTGAGCTCCATGGGCGGGGTATGGGGATCGTATTCCTTCTCGTACCTGCCGTGGAGCCGGTAGGAGGTGAAATCCACGTTTTCATACACATAGTTGACCGCCGGTTCGTAGAAGGCGATGTTGCTCATGTGGGTATTGATGCGGTTGACGGAGGGCAGAAGCCGCATGGCCGCCACCGCGAAGGCGGAGATCTGGGGCACCAGCTCCGTCATGTCGGCGCTTCCGAGGATGCAGAAGGCCAGATAGCCCAGGATGCCGGTGATGCTCAGCGTCTCCAAAAGCAGCCGGGGCACGTTGTTGAGCACCGTGTACTCCGTTGTGAGCTTTGCGTTCCTCTGAGAATACTTGCCGAAATTGGAGGCAAAATAGTGCTCCTTGTTCAGGATTTTCACGTCCTTGATGCCGTAAATCGACTGGAGCCGCCATTTTCCCATCTGGCTCTGCAGCCGCTGGGAGGTCCGCCCCAGGCGGTTCAGAGTGGGCTTTAGCACCTTCAGGATGATCAGGCTGCCGCCGCCCATAATCACCAGGATCATCAGGGTCATGCCGGGGTTGGTCACCAGCAGGGTGATGCACAGCACCGCCGAAACCATCAGCTCCGTGGCCAGCTGGATGTACTCCATCAGGGTGGTGAACACCTTGGGCACATCCCCGTCGATGGTCCGGAAAATGGTGGGAATGTCCGCGTTTAAGTAAAACTCATAGGGCCGGTTCAGATATTCCTCCAGCATATAGCTGATGGTTCTGGACTGGTTCTGGTTGACAAAGCGGGACTGCACATAGGTCTGCAAAAGCAGGTAGCCGTTCTTGACAAAGTACACCAGAATGATGCAGACAATCAAAAACAGCAGCCACTGCTCCGGCGTATCAAAGGTAAAAAAACGTCCCAGAAACCGGATATAGCTTTTATTCATCAGGCTTTCGGGGGAGATCACACCCTCCACCACCGGCATGATCAGGCCCACGCCGATCATCTCCATCAGCGCCCCGATAAAAATCATGAAGCCCAGTCCCACGATCCGGCGCTTCTGGTTCTTATTCAAAATGTGCAGCAGCTTTTTTAAAATCCCAAGCATTCCCTGTCTCCTCCTACCGGCGTCCTGTCAGCTTCCGGTACGCCACGCCCATATAAAACACCATATCCTCCCGCCATTTCTTCACCGCGGCCCGGCGGTACTCCCCGGCCGGGATGCCGCAGGAAGCGATGGAGGAATAGGGCATCTTGTATTTCAGCGCGATGGCGATGATTTTATCCCGATACTTTTTTTCCTTTTCCAGCCCGAATTCTTGCATCACAAAGCCGTATTCCCGCACGTTCAGCTCCCCGTCCGTGCGGCAGCTCTCCGTCAGCTGGTTCAGAGAGACGCCGATGGACACCAGCGGCTCTGTGGTGGCCGCAAAGCGCGGATTTTTGGCCAGCAGGCGCATGTAAAATTCCACATCCACGATCCAGGTCAGACGCTCCTCGTACTCCGGCGCGCCCTTCCTGTAAATGGTGGCGCTGGGCGCCCCGATATAATCCCCGATGTAGAGATCGCGGAAGTCCTTCTCAATCATGGAAAGATGCTCTCTGCTGATCCCCCGGTCAAACTCCTCCCCGGTCCGGTTTCCCTGCGCGTCCAGCATCACCTGCCGGCTGCCGCAAAAGGCCAGATCCGCCTCCGGATGCTCCTCCAGCATCCGGACAAACCGCCCCAGGCAGGTTTTGTCCGTGAACCAGTCGTCGTGGTGCATGATTTTGATCAGCTCCCCGCCGGCATGGCGCACCGCCTCGTTCCAGTTGCCCGTAGCGCCCCGGCGGGAGGGATTGCGGAAATAGGAAAGCCCCGGCAGCCTGTCCCGAAACTCCATCGCTGCGCGCTCCACTCTGTCATCCGGCGAATCGTCGGTGATCACCACCTCGAAATCCCGGTAGTCCTGTATACATATGGATTCCAGCAGCCTTCTGACGCCCACCGGATTTTTGTATGCCGGAATACAAATCGAAACCTTTGCCATCAAAGCCTCCTACCTGCCAAGCAGCCGCTCCAGCAGTCCTTTTTTCTCCGGGTACATCAGATACCGGTACTCCTCCAGATGCTCCCGCAGATAAGCCGGGAAGCTGTCGTCCACCGGGACGATCTGAAAATCCGTGCTGCGCCCCAGAATGTCCTCGTGGTTGCGGATTTTTTTCTTCACCTTCGAGAGGGTGGCCCGGTTGTTGTACTCCTGATGGGCCGCGCTCCGGATCTTGTATTTCACCCGGTCCTCCACAGACTCGTTTTTGCCGCCGCCCATGTAGGAAAAATGCCAGCCGCCCTCGGGCACGCGCACCATCAGGGGCTGCTGTGCCTTGTCCCGCAGCTGCTCCGTGGTGTATTTTTTCAGCATGCCATAGCTGCAGATCTTGGTGCCGAGCCATCTTCTGTCCCGGCCCTCGATGCCCGGAAACTCCCCGGTGATGGACAGAAGGCTCCCGGAGGTCTCCTCCATGTCCAGATAGCAGTAAAAATTGCGCTGGGCCAGGGCGTAGATTTTGCCGGGATCAAAGTCCGCCAGCACCTTTTTGACCGCCTCCGGGTTGGGAATCTCGTCCACATCGGAGAAAATCACGATATCCTCGTCCTTCGCCCCTGCAAGCCCTCTGGCCACCGCGCATTTCTGGTGGCTGTCCCGCAAAAAAGCGCTCACGTCCATGGGGGTATCGTCCACCACCCGGTGAATGATCTTGTCCTTAAATTCCGCAAACATCTCCTGATTTTCCTGGAAATACAGCGGCTTTTTGTCCCCGGAAAAGGTGACGGTGGCCTCGCTGATCACGAATTTGTCCACGATGTCGTTGAGGACATGCATCCGCAGCTTCAGAATATCCAGCTCATTGAAAAACTGAAAACAATCGTATACCATAGCTTCCTCCTTCTATTGCGCGGCTTCTTCCGCCGGCTGCGTCTCCTGCACCGTGATACGGTCCAGGCCGTAATACTCCATCAGAGCCAGGTTCAGCCAGTAGCCCCGGCCGCCCTCGTTGGTCACATCGTCGATGTAGAGCAGATGCGGGTGCACGGTGAGGGGCAAAATGGAAAGCTCCCGCTCCCCGCTCTCATACAGCGCCGTCCGCTCCTCATTTTCCGCATAATATTGGGCCGCCTCCCCGCTTGCCAGGGAGCGCACCGCCGAGATGCTGGTGTAGGTATTTTTGTCGGCCGGCAGCAAAAAAATCGCCGTCATCGCCAGCAACGCGGCCAGCATCCAGACCGCGGCCCGGCTCTCAATCAGCTCCATCAGGCGGCTGCCAAAGCTCTCCCGACGCCTGGCCGCCCGCCCCAGGACGTTGACCAGATTGAAAAAGACAAGCAGATAGAGCACGATGCGCATCACGTTTTTGCATCGGTCCGGCCCCTCGCTGGAGGTGGCGAACAGCGTCGGCGTGAACATGGCGGAAAAGACGCAGTAGCTTAACAGCGCAGCCCGCACCGGCGGGAAAAAGGCCGCCTCCGAGTCCTTCACCAGCCGCCAGATTGCCGGGAGCAGCAGCGCAAATCCGGCCAGCGCCAGAGGGGTGAGCCATTCGGTCACATACACTGCTCCCCAGTAAAAGGACATCCCGATGGCCGCGACGGGCCCCATTCCCTGGGCCGTATCCTCCCGGATCAGATTCCCCGGCGCCAGGACATTGGCCGCAAACCCGGCCAGAGAGGCAAAAAGCGGCAGAAGAAGCAAAAACCGGCCCGGCCTTTTTTTCCGGAACTCATACAGGACAAACAGGCAGATCAGGATCGCTGACTGGAGCGCCGTCAGCAGGTTCGCGCCGCCAAGGCAGGCCCCCAGCAGGGTCGAGACTGCCAGCAGGACAAGCCGGGCAGCGCCCCGCCTCCGGGCCAGCGCCAGCACGGCCGCCGCCTGGAAGAACAGGACCGACTCCATAAACACATAGTGCAGCGCCCCGTTGTACCAGTACAGCCCCAGCACCGGGGAGACCAGCGTCTGTATCGCGACAAACAGCAGCACCAGCACGCAGCTGCCCCCTGCGGCGCGCCGGCGTTTTGCCCGTTCCGCATTTTCCCCACTGCCTGCGCCGCCCGTACTCTCCGCATCGCCCGGCGACACATAGAGCTTCAGCACCGTCAGCGTAAGCGCCGCCACCGAGCTGCAGAGCATTCCCGCCATCAGCAGGGTGGTGATAAAATACCAGCGGTCCCCGAAAATCCCCGGCTGCAGCGTCATCAGAAAAACGGAGGACCAGGTGCCCTGCCAGTTTTGCCAGGTATCTGCCGTCACCAAAAGCGCCGCCCGCAGCACCTCCCCAAAAGAGCCCGTCGCCCGCCAGGCCTGGTAGGTCTGCTGCCCGTAGGTGAAATCGTCGCAGGCCGGCACCGCGTAGCGGGACAGATATAAGACCGGCAGCATGGAGGCGGCAAACAAAAGGACAAGCGCCCAAAAGCTCCACCGCTCCGGCTGTTTTTTCAATCGTTCCCAAACTCCCATCTCATCCTCCTGTGAGCCGGCGCTTCAGGCTCCGCAGCGCCCGCTGTCCGTAGTAGGCTCTGTAAAACAGCTGCGCCTGCGCCGCCATCAGCCCGGCCCTTGCCCCCTGGGGCTTTTCGTGGCGTTCCCGAAAGCGCTCGCTTTTTTCCCGGTAGGCCGCCAGCTCCTCCCGACAGTCGGAAGCGCTGTAGAGCCGTCCGTCTCTCCCCAGATATTCAAAGCCCGTGTAAATGTTCTGCTCCGAAGCCCAGTAGCCGTCGGAGACATTGTGCCGCGCCCAGTATTTGGGGGCGATGATCTTCCTTGCCGTCTCCGAGGTGAAGGCCGGAAAGCAGGCGAAGGAGGAGTTGGAGACAATCAGGTAGCGGGCGTTTTTGACCGTCACATAGTCCCCGTGCACCGGGAAATGGTAAGCCGGAATGCCCGGCAGGAGCTTGCGCGCCATCTCCACATCGTCGGTGACGATTATAAACTCCATGTCGGAGCGCTCCCGCCGCATCCAGGCCATGGCGTCCGTCCAGTACTTTTTCCGCAGAAAAAGGGCCGGCTCCGAGGCGTACTCCCCGCCCCGCAAATTCAGCACGCACAGGTTGTCCCGGGTATAGCGGTGGGAATCGTATTTCGGGCGGACCTTCAGCCACTCCCCCAGCTTATCCCGGTATCCTGCAAAATAGCTCTCATCCTGGAGGTTTCCCATCAGGAGCGTGCCGTCCGGCACCTCCCGCACCGCCCGGTCCGCCCCGGCCACATAGCAGCCGTGCAGAAGATCGTGGCGGCAGGCCCCGGTGTAGATCCGCTCCTCCTTCTCGTCGTACACCCGCGCAAAGTCCTCCCGGGAGGCCGCCTGTCCCATCCACAAATCCAGAAAGGGCTCCTCGTTTGAGCCGGTCAGTCCCTCCAGCAATATTTCCTTTCCCGGCACCCCGAAGGCCGCTCCCCGCTCTGCCGCCACGGCGCGGGCTGTCACATAGCAAAACAGCCGGTTTCCCAGCCCCTGCCCCTTCAAAATCTGTGTTCCGATCACGTTTTTTCTCCTACAATACCGTCATTTGCTCCGTATAGATGTCCCTGCAGTCCCGGTCGTTGAACCACCTTTTCGGGGCGATCACCGTCTTGTCCAGACGGCTGTCCAGCCAGGCTCCCCACCAGGAAAAGGAGCTGTTCGCCAGGATATGGTGCCGGCAGCGGCTCATCAAAAACAGATCCCTACAGCCGCCATCCTCCCCGTTTCCCTCTGCCACCACGCAGCCCGGGCCGCCATAGCGCGCCTTCACCCACTCCGGGTCATTGGAAAAAAAGAAGAAGACCGCGTCCTCATATTTGCTCCGCACAAACTGCAGCGCCCGCTCATAATAAGTCTCGTCGCAGATCCCGCCGAAAATCTTCTGATTCTCCAGTTTCAAATAATCGCCCCGGCGCACATGAACGCTGACCGCCCGGCAGCTCTCAATCTGCCTCAGATACTCCCCGGACGTCCCGCTCAGCGTCAGGTTCCGGAAGGTAAACGCCTCCCGCACCTGCTCCCGGATGTCCGCAAAATATTTTTCCGTCTGAAAATATCCCAAAAGCAGCGCCTGTTCCCGCCGCAAAAGCTCCGGGTCGAAATTGCAGTCCGCCTCCCGGTAGGACCGGTCCTTCCGGCCAAACAAGAGCCGCCGGGCCCGGTGCCAGGGAAGCATACAGGAATCTGTCAGCGCCTCATATTCCCTCTGGGAAAGCCTGTCATAGGAGACGCCAAACACGCCCAGCTGGTTGCTCCTTTGCCGCTCCGAGGGGCCGTAGCAGGTGAAATCGTCGATTTTGACCTTCTTTCCCATGGATTTCAGTTTCAGATACAGGGCGTACTCAAACATCTGGTTTCCCAGGCCGCCGGAAAGCTGTACCGCTACCATCTGCTCCTCCTTGTTTTGATCGGAATCAGCACCGAATCGTTGATCCGCATCGCCGCCCGGTAAAGGAGCGGGGAGCGCAGAAACAGCTTCAGCTTCCGGTATTCGTTGGGGTTGGCCTGGGGGATCCCGAAAATTTCCGGATAGCTACCCCTGCCCTCCTGCAGCTTTTGCCGCAAAAAGGCCAACCTTTCCTTTTTTTGAGGATCCCGGCTGCGGGCCACCGCCGTGTAAAACAGCAACAGCCTTTTGTACAGGAAATAGTCCTGCAAAAGCGCCAGATCCGCCCGCCCGATCTGCGTCAGCCAGGCGCTCCTCTCGTAAAAATTCGGGATCAGGTCGTCGAAGGTGTGCTCGTTCAAGCCCAGGTTGGTGGTGCTTTCCGCCCGGCCGCAGAAATAATTGTAATAGGCCCGGTCCAGATACACGCTGCGCTTTGAGCGGGCCAGCAGGCGGATGGTGAAGGCCATATCCTCATACAGGCTTTTGGGAAAGACAAGCCCCTGGCTCAGCTCCCGCCGCCACAGCTTGTTCCAGACCGCCGTCTGGATCAGCCAGTCCTCGTCCTCCTCCAGATATTTTGCCAGAAGCTCCTGCCCTTCAAACACCGCCTCCCGCCGGGTGGAGGCATCCACGGTCCGATCCTCAAACACCTTCCGGTAGCGGCACACCGCCAAATCCGCCCGGTGCTGCCGCATGGCGCAAAGCAGACGCTCATACATATCCGGATCAATCCAGTCGTCCCCGTCCACAAAGGTGACAAGCTCCCCGGAGGCCGCCGAAAGGCCCGTGTTCCTGGCGCTGTAGGCCCCGCCGTTTGCCTGGTGGATCACCCGGACCCGCCGGTCCGCCTTCGCGTAGGCGTCACAGAACGCTCCGCTGCGGTCCGCAGAGCCGTCGTCGATCAGCAGCACCTCCAGATTTTGGTAGGTCTGGGCCAGGATGGAATCCACCGCCCGGGACAAGTAGCTTTCAATGTTATACACCGTCACGATGACGGAGATTTTTTCCTTCATTTCCATACGGTTCTCCCTGCTTCCGGCTGGCTGAACTGTTCCAGCTCTCGAACTGTAGCAAATGCCAGATCTGTTTGCGCCAGATGCCGCGTTCCGTGTAATCCGTCCACAGACGCTTTACGCCCGCCGGGTCAAAATAGCCCTCCCGGCAAATCCTCTCCTCCGCCAGAAGGTCCTGCGCCCAGGCATTCAGCTCCGGCTCCCGCAGCCATTTGCCGACCGGAATGGAGAAGCCCTTCTTTGGCCGCTCCATCAGCTCCCGGGGCACATGCCGGTAGAGCACGTCCCGCAGCACCAGCTTGCCCTGCCCGGCCTCCCATTTCATCGAAAGTGGCAGCCGCCAGGCAAACTCCACCACGTCCCGGTCCAGCATGGGCACGCGGCTTTCCAGCGAAACCGCCATGGCCGTCCGGTCCACCTTCACCAAAATATCGTCGGGGTGATACATCAGCAAATCCATCAGCATCAGGTTGTTCTGCACCCCGGGCAGAAAGCCACTTTCGTAGGTGTCGAACACGCAGGACGCCCTTCCCGGCACGGCGGTGAGCTTCCCCAGAAAAGGCTCCGACAGGTCGGAGCAGGCATAGAGCTCCTCCGGCGTCCCGGCGGACAGCAGCATGGCGCGGATTTGGTTTTTCTCTTTTTCTCCCAGAGGCCCCAGCGTCAGGGCTTTCCCCGCCGCCTGCCGCAGGGGCAGGGGAATGCGCCGCAGCTTCTCCCAGGCGTTTGCGATGGAGCGGTAGGTGCCGTAGCCGCAAAACAGCTCGTCCCCGCCGTCGCCGCTTAAGGAAACGGTCACATGCTCCCGGGTCAGGCGGCTGACCAGATAGGTGGGAATCTGGGAGGAATCCGCAAAGGGCTCCCCGAACATGGCAGGCAGCAGGGGGATCACCGCTCTGGCGTCCCGCTCGGTAATCGTCAGCCGGGTATGCTCCGTCCCCAGATGCTCCGCAATCTTCGCCGCGGCGTCCGCCTCGTCGTAGGCGGCATCCTCCATGCCGATGGTGAAGGTCTTCACTCTTTTCTCAGAGACCGACTGCATCAAAGACACCACCGTCGAGCTGTCGATCCCCGCCGAGAGGAAGGCCCCCAGCGGCACGTCGGAAACCATCTGCCCCCTGACGGAGGCGGTAAGCAGCCGCTCCAGCTCCTCGGAGGCCTCCTGCCGGCTGCCCTGAAACAGATTTTCCTGTCCCCTTCTGGCAACCTCGGCCATGGACCAATAGGTTTCCAGGCTGTACTCCCGATAAGGAGAATCGATGCGCAGGATCGTGCCCGGCTCCAGCTTCCGGATTCCCCGGTAAATGCTGTAGGGCGCGGGGATATAGCCGTGCACCATGTAAATGTCCAGCACGTCCCGGTCAATCTGTCCGTCAAAATCCGGCAGCGCGGCAATCGCCCCAAGCTCCGAGGCGAACACAAAGCTCTTCCCCACAAAGCCGTAATACAGGGGTTTTTCCCCCACCCGGTCCCGGGCCAGCCAAAGCCGTTTCTCTCTCCGGTCATAGAGGGCCAGGGCAAACATCCCCTTGCAGGCCCGCAGTCCCTCCTTCACGCCCCAGCTCTCCAGCGCCTCCAGCAAAACCTCCGTGTCGGAGCTGCCCCGAAGCGGTCCGAGCTTTCCTTCGGCGCGCAGCTGCCGGGCCACCTCCCCGCTGTTATAAATTTCCCCGTTGTAGGAAAGCACATACCTTCCGCTGTGGGAAACCATGGGCTGGGCCCCGGCCGGGGAAAGATCCAGAATGGAAAGGCGGCGGTGGCCCAGCGCGACATCCCCGCTCTCATCGGCCCAGCTGCCCTCCGCGTCCGGCCCGCGCGAAATCAGCCTTTGCTTCATCCGCTCAATATCCTCCCGCCAGGTTTTCTGACGGTTGCAAAATCCCGCGATCCCGCACATAAAGTCCGCCTCCTTTCCTTTCGTTCCATTTCTTTCTGAATGAAATCCGATTACCCTGCCGCCGGAGCGCTCAGTCGATCACCTCCGGCGCCCAGTTTTCTTCTTCAATGTCTCTCAGGCACCGCTCCTCGGCCTCGGCCTGGCGCGTCTGATACAGCTCCCAGGCCTCGTCCCAGCTTTCGTAGCCCTCCTGCCCTCTCCGGTCCGGCAGGCTGTAGTGCTCCGTCAGATAGGTTTCCAGAAAGGCCGTGCACTTGGCCTCCCCCAGGACGTTCACATGGCTGCCGTAATCGTAAAAATCTGTGGAAAAGTCAAGCCCGATCTCCTCCAGGTGAAGGTTGAAGTCCAGCACCGGATAACCGGCCTCCTCAATCCTGCGGATCAGCCAGTTAAACTGCAGCCGGGCGTCCTCCTCCATGGCATAGGGGGAGACGATGAAAAGAGCATCCTTCCCCGTTTCCCCGATGTAGGCGAGCAGATCGGAGAGCACCTCGGCCTGCTCTGCCGTCGGTTCCTTCTCCTGCGTCAGCCCCGAGTAATCCGTCCAGTCCGCCGGCCCCACGCCCTCCTTGATCTGCAGCCCCTTTAAGGGATCCGCCTTCTCGTAGCGCCAGCAGGCAAGCTGGCTTGGCAGAAACATGGTTTTCCAGTTGGAATGGTACTTGAAAATATCAAAATAGTAGGTATAGCGCTGGCTCTTATCGCTGACCAACGCATTGATGGCATCCACCCGGTTAAGCGAATATTTCAGGTTGTCGGTGACACCCCGGGTAAACACCATGGTGTCCTCCCACTCCTCGTCCGGCATGGTGAACATCCGAAGCTCGATGACAAACAGCGAAGGATCCTGGGTTTTTAAGGCCTCCCGGAGCAGATATTTGATCGCCTTCGGCCGCTGGTTGTTGGTGGAAAGCGGATAGGCAGCGATGCCCCGCTCCCCGTAGAGCTTCGGCGCGCTGTAGTAGGGGTAGACCGGGCTCGAGCCCGCCAAAATCACGTCGATGGTATCCTTTTTTTCCGCGTAAAAGCCCGTAAAACGATCCTTCACATCCCCGTTTGTGCGGACGATATAGGTCACCGTGATCAATATGAAAATGAAACCGGCCAAAAATACGGCCGCCTTTGCCGCTTCTTTTTTTGTCATCCAATCACACCTTAAAATTCTGATAGATAAACTCCGACGCGCTGAAATCCGGGCCGTACTTGCCCAGCAAAATCACATAAAACAAAAGCGCGTACAAAACAGCCCACCGCACTAAAAGCGGCCTTTGGGCCAGCCTTTCCCGGACATCCTCCTTCTGTCCCCGGATCGTGACCCAGGAGGAAAACAGCAGGGACACCAGGACGATGACACACTCGATCCAATCCATCCCCAGGCCGCTCAAAACACCCGGCGCAAACAGCTCTAACCCCAGCCCCGAAAAGCCTCTTGCGATCATGCGCACCGCATCCGGCACGGTGGCGCTGCGGAAAAACACCAGGCCCAGCGTAACCAGCGCAAAGGTGCGCAGCCGCTGGAAAAAGACAAAGCCCCGCGCCTTTGCCCGGATCCCGAAAAAGGCCCGCCACTTTGCAAACTGCGGCTCCAAAAGCTCCCCCGACACGATGTAGAACCAGTGCAGAAGGCCCGAGCCGATGATGAAGTTCCAGGTGCCGCCGTGCCAGTAGCCGATGGCAAACCAGAGGATAAACATAGCCGCAAAGGTGGTCACCCGCTTCGCCATCTTTTTGCCCAGCCTGCCCTTCAGCTTTTTGGGCAGCTCCATAAAAAACCGGGTGCGCAGCAGCGGATAAAAAAGATAGTCCTTCAGCCAGTTGCCCAGGCTGATGTGCCATCTGCGCCAGTACTCGGAAATGCTGCGGGACAAAAAGGGCGCGTTGAAATTTTCCGGGAGCCGGATGCCGAAGCATTCCGACAATCCCAGCACGATGTCCATGCAGCCGTCGAAATCCGTGTAGAGCTGGAAGGTAAAGGCCACCGCCCCGACCCAGACCGACAGGCCGCGATAGCTGTCGTAATGATTGAACACCTCGTTTGCCACCAGGGCCATCCGCTCCGAAATCACCAGCTTCTTAAAAAAGCCCATGAGCATCCGCTGCATTCCGAAGGTGATCCGCTTATAATCCAGCCGCTGTCCCTGATACAGCTGTTTTTCCATCTCCCCGTATTTCAGGATCGGCCCGGAAACCATGGTGGGAAAATAGCAGCCAAACAGCACAAGTCTGGCGTAATTTTTCTGCACCGGCCCGATCTCATAGTAGACGTCGAACAGATAGCCCAGAAGCGTCAGCGTGTAAAAGGAAATTCCCATGGGGGCCAGAAGCCCCAGCCGGAAAAATTTGAGCGTGCACAAAAGGCCCACACAAAAAACGACAGCGCAAACAAGAGCAGCCCGTTTTTTCTTCTGCTCCGCCGTCCTGTCGATCAAAATCGCCGCAATATATACCGCCGCCACCGCCGCAAGCGGGTACAAAAAAAGATACCAGCCGCCCCCTGACACCTCGTCGGAGGCGGCAAAAAAGCCTGCGGACAGCAACAGCAGGAAAACCCACTGCGCCCTTTTGGGAACCGCATAATAGAGAACCAGCGATACCGCAAACAGGCACAGGAAGGGAAAGGAAGTAATGCTCATCCTTCTTTCTTCTCCAAGCTTTACAGTTTTTCCAGAATAATATCAGCCATCTCGCCCACGTTCTTCATCGTCACGATCTGTCCCATGGAAAACTTGATGCCAAACTCGCTCTCCACCGCCGCCATCAGGTTGATATGCTCCAGGGAATCCCAGCCGTCGATGTCGTCCGCCGTGGTGGCGTCGTTTACCGTGATCGTCTCGTCGTCAAATACATCCCGGAACACCTCGTTGAGGCGCTCAAAAACCTCTTCTCTGCTCATCAATCAAAATCCTTTCTTGTCAGGCGGGCCAAAACGGCCCGCCGGTTTGTCTCTATCAGGTCAGTATAACATGGATTGGGGGATTATGCCAGACGATTTTTGCCGCTCACTCCC
>JAUNGT010000005.1 GCA_030524455.1 Eubacteriales bacterium
TGAGTCCTACAATCCGCACCTTGCGGAGCTGGAAAAGCTGCTGGCAGAGATGAAGAGGATCGGAGAGCAGCATAACGCTAGTCCCGCGCAGATCGCAACGGCCTGGGCAATCGCAAAGGGAACGTTGCCAATCATCGGGGTGACGAAGGTAAAGCAGGTGGAGGAAGCTGCAGCCGCCGCACAGATCGAGCTGTCTGCTGAAGAAGTAGCTCTTCTGGAGAAACTGGGCGACGAGACCGGCGTGCATACCCTCCGCGAATGGGAAAAGGAAATGGCATAAGCTGCGGGAGGAAAAGGGAAATGAAGGTTCTTTTATTGAACGGAAGTACCACAAAGGACGCCTGTGTTTACCGGGCTTTGACGGAGGTTGCCTCTGCGCTGGAACAGGATGGGATCTGCACCGAGATTTTGCAGATAGGAACAGAGGCGATCTGGGACTGCATGGGATGCGACTTTTGTCACAACGGAGGCAATAATCGCTGTGTCCATGAGGATCTGGTAAACGAATGGCTGGAAAAGGCAGAGGAGGCGGACGGCTTTATCTTTGGCTCCCCTGTCTATTACGCCCATCCTACGGGACAGCTCCTGGCGCTGCTTGACCGGATGTTTTATGCGGGAGGCGAGTACTTCCGCTTTAAGCCGGGGGCAGCCATCGTGACAGCCAGACGTGCGGGAACAACGGCGTCGCTGGATGTCATCAACAAGTATTTTACGGACGCCTGTATGCCGGTGGTATCCTCTACCTATTGGAACATGGCGCACGGAAATAAGATCGAGGAGATTGAGCAGGATCTGGAAGGACTTCAGATTATGCGAAACCTGGGTCATAACATGGCCTGGATGCTCAAATGCCTGGATGCGGGAAAGGAAAAGGGCCTGCTGCCGCCAAAGACAGAGAATCAGCACTGGACGAATTTTATCAGATAGAGGGAAGCTATGACGGTAGAAGATGTAATCCGTGGTTTTGGGGAAAATGCAGAAAAGAATCCGGAGCGTGAGGCATATGCAAATGAATTGTTTCAGGAGGCGATCCGGATCGGAATGGAAATGAACCAGCAGTATCATACCCCGGAAGAATTGCGGAAGCTGATGGCGAAGCTTACCGGCAAAAAGATAGATGCTTCCTTTCGTTTGTTTCCGCCCTTTTATACAGACTTCGGGAAAAATATCACGATTGGAAAAGATGTATTTATCAATTCCGGATGCCATTTTCAGGATCAGGGAGGCATCACGATTGGAGACGGTTCGCTGATCGGCCATAATGTGGTGCTGGCAACGATCAACCATGACCTGGATCCCCAAAATGGGCGAAAAAATCACTGCGAGTCAATCCAGATCGGAAATTATGTATGGATTGGTTCGAATGCAACCGTACTGCCCGGCGTTTCTATTGGGGACTGGGCGGTGGTAGCGGCAGGAGCGGTGGTGACGCGGGACGTGCCGCCGGGAACCGTTGTGGGCGGCGTCCCGGCACGGGTTTTGAAGCAAGCAGACGGATATCAGGAGGATAATGAATGAAGCGAATCGTAACATTTCTTTTAGCGCTTGTCTGCATGAGCGCATTTACTGCCTGTGGAACGGACGTGGGAGCAGAGCAGACATCACCGCAGGAGATCACGACAGCAGAACAGAATATGGAACCCTCTTCCGCAAACCCGGAAGAAGCAGAAACAGCAGATGAAAACGGAGAAAGAGAGGAGACTGTGGGCGGCCGTGTTCTGGTAGCATACTTTTCCGCTACCGGGACAACAAAGCCTCTGGCAGAGTATGCGGCGGAAATTTTAGATGCCGATCTTTACGAAATCGTGCCGGAAACACCTTATACGGACGCAGATCTCAACTACGGGAATTCCGAAAGCCGTGCGACTTCCGAACAGAATAATCCTTCTGCCCGTCCGACGATTGCCGGAGGAGTGGAACAGATGGAGCAGTATGACACGATCCTCCTGGGCTATCCGATCTGGCATGGACAGGCGCCGCGGATCATCAGCACGTTCCTGGAGAGCTATGATTTTTCCGGCAAGACCATAGTTCCTTTCTGCACCTCTCACAGCAGCGGTATCGGTTCCAGCGACACAAATCTGCACGCGCTGGCAGCGGGTGCAAACTGGCTTTCCGGACAGCGCTTTGCGGCGGGAACAACAAGGGAGCAAATGGCTGAATGGATCAGTGGGCTTTCATTGCCACAGACAGCAGAAGGAGATTCGATGGTGAGAGCATTTGATTTTGAGAACAGAACGGTAACCTTAAACAGCGGTTACACGATGCCGATCAACGGGCTTGGCACCTACAGCCTGCATGGAGAGGAGTGCATCAATGCGGTGAAGTCTGCGCTGGCGAGCGGTGTGCGGCTCATTGATACGGCTTCCGCCTACGGCAATGAGGAGGAGATCGGGCAGGCGATCCGAGAATCCATGGAGGAGCTGGGGATTTCCAGAGAAGAAATTTTTGTGACCACGAAGCTGTATCCCGGAACAGAGATGGCGAATCCGGAGCAGGCGATTCAGGATTGTCTTGACCGGCTGAATATCGGGTATGTGGATCTGATGCTGCTTCATCATCCGGATTCCAATGATGTGAAGGCGTATCTGGCGATGGAAAAGGCAGTGGAGGAAGGAAAGCTCCGTTCCATAGGCCTTTCCAACTGGTATGTGGAGGAGCTGGAGGAATTTCTCCCGCAGGTCAATATCACACCGGCGCTGGTACAGAATGAAATTCATCCTTATTATCAGGAGAATGACGTAATTCCCTATATTCAGAGTCTTGACATCGTGGTGGAGGGCTGGTATCCTCTTGGCGGAAGAGGTCATACGGCTGAACTTCTGGGAGATGCAGTGATCTCGAAGATTGCGGAAAACCACGGTGTTTCCTCCGCACAGGTGATCCTTCGGTGGAATCTGCAAAAGGGTGTGGTTGTCATTCCGGGCTCCGGCAATCCGGAGCATATCCGGGAAAATACGGAGCTGTATGATTTTGCGCTGACGGATGAGGAGATGCGGCAGATCAATGCCCTTGACCGGGATGAAAAGCATGACTGGTATTAATGGTACAATTTTCAGGAGGTGCAGTGTGAGAGAAGGAAAAAAGATGCCGGGGAAAAACGGAAACCGCTATATCCCTTACGGCGAACGAAACGGTGAAAAGTCGGACGTTTATTTTACGAGAGATCTTTCGGCGGAGGGCCTGAAAAAGATTCTTGGCTGTGTGTCGGAGAGCCTGGAAGGAAAGGTCGCCATCAAGCTTCATACCGGGGAAAAGAATGGCCCCAATATTATTCCGCGTCCGTGGGTGAAGGCGGTTGTGGAGGAGGAGCTTCCCCAGGCGGTGATCGTGGAGACGAATACCTACTATGAGGGAGACCGCTACACCACAGAGCAGCACCGGGAAACGCTTCGGGTAAACGGATGGACATTCTGCCCGGTGGATATCATGGATGAGAACGGAACGGTTATGCTTCCGGTAAAAAACGGAAAATGGTTCACACAGATGAGCATGGGAAAATCGATTACGGATTACGATTCCATGCTTGTGCTGACGCATTTTAAGGGACATACGATGGGCGGCTTCGGCGGTTCCAACAAAAACATCGGTATCGGCTGCGCGGACGGCAGAATCGGCAAGGGCATGATTCATTCGGTGCCCGGCTCCGACAACATGTGGGGCATTGCCAGGGAGGAGCTTATGGAGCGCATGACGGAGTCCGCAAAAGCGGTAGCGGATCATTTCGGCGGGCATATTGTGTATATCAATGTGCTGCGGAACATGTCTGTTTCCTGTGACTGTGAGGGGACGGGAGCGCAGCCGGTGGTAACGCCGGATATCGGCATCGTTGCCTCGAAGGACATTCTTGCGGTGGATCAGGCTTCCGTGGATCTGGTATATGCCCTGAAGGAGTGCGATCATAAAGCGCTGGTGGAACGGATGGAGAGCCGTCACGGTTTCCGACAGCTGACTTATATGAAGGAGCTGGGCATGGGCAATGACCGCTATCGTCTGTTGGATCTGGATCACAATCAGGAGGAGATTTCCACGGCGAATGCGGTAAAGGATGTGGTTCCGTTCCAGGGATAAATTTTTTTCTTTGCAGAAATGTTACGGACAGGAGGCGAGGGGATGGACATACAGGAAAGATACAGGAAAAATGTGGATGTTTCCTATTCCTATCAGCTGGCGAAACGGATGGAAAAATATCGCACCAACGAGGAGCTGGGCTATCGCACGGCGGGTTCCCGGGCGGAGTATCTTACGGGGGACATGCTGGCGGAGGAGATGCGAAAAATCGGCTTCCCGGTGGTCCGCAAGGATCCGGTCCGGGTGGATGGCTGGGAGTTTGAACGGGCGCTTCTGACGCTTCCCGGGGAGCGGGAGGCGATCCGCCTGGGAGCCTATCAGACGGATTTTGTGACGGAGGGGCCCCGGCCCTACCGGCTGGTATATGCCGGGAAGGGGACGATGCAGGATTATGAAGGGCTGGACGTGCGGGGGAAGCTTGTGCTGGTGGAGATCAACCAGCGGGACGAGTGGTGGATCAACTACCCGGTCTATCAGGCCCATTTAAAGGGCGCTGCGGCGGTGATCGCCGTCCAGTCCGGCGGCTACGGGGAGGTGGATGACGAGGCTCTAAACGCCCAGGACATCTCCGGCCCGGCGGATGCCGCGGCTTTTTCCGTTTCCCGCCGGGACGCGGAGCGGATCAAGGCGCTGCTGCGCCGGGACGGCGAGATTGAGGTGCTTTTTGACGCCGTCAGCCGGGTGTTCCCGAACCGCACCACCTATAATATCGTGGGGGAGATCCCCGGGAAAAACCCGGAGCGCCGGATCCTTTTGTCGGCCCACTACGATTCCTATTTTGACGGCTTCCAGGATGACAATACGGCGGTGTCCATGATGCTTTCGATGGGGCGGACGCTGCTGAAAATCGGTTATCAGCCGGAAAACACGCTGATCTTCTGCGCCATGGCCTCGGAGGAATGGGGCGTGACGGACTCCATGTTCGATTGGTCCACGGGCGCTTACGAGCAGGTCTTTACCGTACATCCGGAGTGGCGGGGCAGTGTGATTGCGGATCTGAATTTCGAGCTGCCGGCGCTGGCCCACGGTACCCGCGCACGGATCCGCAGCACCCATGAGTATGTGGCTTTTCTGGAGGAGTTTCTGGAGGAGCTGCCGGATCTGACCCGGGCTTATCCGGAGGATACGCGGGTGACGGCGCCCATCGAAACCTGGTCGGACGATTTTTCCATTGCCATCGCAGGGATCCCGTCCATGGTGAACGATTTTACCGGCGGCAGCTTTATGGAGACAAACTATCACTCTCAGTTTGATAACGACGGCTTTTACGACGAGGACGTCTACCGGATGCACCATGAGCTGTTCGGGCTTTTGCTGATGGCCATCGACCATACGGCGGTGGTGCCGCTGGATTTTTCACGGACCTTTGCGCGGGCGAGGGAGTGCCTGGAGCTGGATTGGTGCGGGAAAACCGGCGCGCAGGGCGAAGCCTTTCTGGAGGCCCTCAAGCGGGCGGAGGCGACGGCCGGGGAGCTGTATGAGAGGATCCGGAGGAGCAACCGGGAATACCGGAGAGCGGACGGCGGAGGGAAAGCGGTCGGCGGAGGAGAAGCGTCCGCTGCGCGGCTGAGAGCGCTGGAAAAAACGCTGCTGCGGGTGTTCCAGCAGGCCCAGGACGCCTATGTGCGCATCGACTGGTACGGCAACGTGCTTTTTCCGCACGGGAGCCTGCAGGAGAGCCTGCAGCTTCTGTCCGGGGCGGTGAGGAACCTGCGGGAGGGCAGGCTGTCCGCGGCGTTGCGCAAGCTCTACGAGGTGGACAGCAACCGGTACGCGTTTTTGTTCGAGGAGGAGGTGTACCGCCACTTTACCTCCTATGTGTTCGATCAGCCCAGAGACCGGCTCAAATGGGGCTACGGACGGATTATCGGCTTTGAGAATTTTTATCCCGTCGTCACCGGGCTTTTGCGCAAGGAGAGGGACGGGGGGAACGATTTTACGGAGGAAATTGCGTTCCTGAAGCGTGTGCTTGACAGACAGGAAGCGCTTTACCGGGAGGAAATCGAAAATCTGCGATTGCAAACGGAAAGGATGGAGGGGCTTTTACGGCAGGCCCAAAAAGAGTGTTATGGACAGTGATAGTCTATATCGGGTACAACAGGAGGATTTGCCAAAGCTGGAGCGGCTGCTGTGCAAATGCTTCGCGCTGGATCCGCTCTATCAGGAGCTGATCCCCGACGAGCAGGTGAGGAAGCGGCTGATGCCGGAGCTGTTTGACTGTGATCTGACGGAGTTTTATGAAAACTGCGAGATTTTTGCGGACAGCCCGGAGTTAAACGGAGTGCTGGTGGTTTCGGACGAGACGGAGCCCTACAATCTCCTGAAATATTATTTTACCGAGGTGCAGGCCTCCCTGCGGACGGACGGATATCTGATCAAGGAGGATCCCAGCCTGAAAACCTTTTTCAATTTCATGGTGGGCAGGGATTACTTAAATTCGAGCTGGACAGACCAGCTGCATCAGGAACGCAGGATGCACATCATTTATCTTGCCGTGGATCCGCAGATGCAGCATCACGGGATTGCAGCCAGGCTGGTGGAGGAGGCGGTCTGTTATGCGGAGAAAAACGGGCTGATGATTTCACTGGAGACGCACAACCCGAAAAATGTGGATTTTTACCGGCAGTTTGGCTTTAAGGTCTATGGAATTCTGGAAAAGCATTTTACGCTGAAGCAATACTGCCTGGTGCGCGAGATTCAGTCAAAGCCTGACGGGCAGGAAAGCTGAATTTTTGCGAGATAATTGTGCATATGAAAAAAGATAAATGTCCAAAAAGTGACGCCGTATTTGCGACTCACTTTTTGGACATTTATGTTATACTCTCCTCAACGGTTGCGCTAACCGATTTCTAACGTGAGATGAGTATCTTGTAAAAATCTATTATCCCAAATATTCTGCTTTATTCCACGATTCGACGCAAGATCCCAATCATGTAAAAACACAAGGAGGTATGGATGAACGAGGCTGAAAAAATTGAATACGCAAAGAGCTTTTTGCAGACCCGGATTGACGAGGAGTTTCATTACCCTTTTCAGGTCTCCTTTGAGAACGGGCGGTTCCTGTTCCGTTTCAGGAACGGGAAAAGGGAGTGCTGCGCCCGGGTCAGGAAGACGGAGCAGATGCTCGACTGTATCTGCGGGGAGGCGGAGACGGCAAAGCGAAGGGAGGTGGAGCGGATCTTTGAGATCCTGCGGGCGGCAGTGCAGGCACAGGCAAGCACCGTGCTGTCGGACTGCAGCGAGTACGGGAAGGTGAAGGATGAGCTGATTCTGCGTCCGCTAAACTACCGGTACTCAAAGGACAGGCTTAAGGACGTGCCGCATTTGCGCGTGGGGGATATTGCGCTGGTTTTGTATGCGGTGATAAAACGGGACGGCGCGAATTACTTTACGGCCAAAATGCACCGCAGCCAGATGGAGAACTGGACGGTGCAGGAGAGAGAAGTGCTGCAGCGCGCCCTGGTCAATACCAGCTTTCTGTATCCGCCCAGGCTGTACTCGATTGAGGATCTGCTTTCCTGGGACGGCAAGCGCCACGAGGACGGGCGGTTCATGTCGGAGGATGCGTCGTGCCGGATCCGGCGGGGACTGCGGGGCTATATCCTGACGAACACGCTGGAGATAAACGGGGCCATTGCGCTTTTTTATCCGGGCGTGGCGAAGAAAATTGCGGAGGGACTGGGGGAGCGCTTCTATATCGCCTTCACCAGTATCCATGAGGCGCAGATCCACAGTGCCGGCATGATTTCCTCCGACGTGGTGGAGCGAAGCCTGCGGGACACCAACCGGCACTGCAACGCGCCGGACGAGGTGCTGACCAACCGGGTGTACTGCTACGATCCGGAGAAAAAGAGCTTTGGCATTATCAAAAACGGTGAATTTCTGGAGGTAAAAAAGGATGAGTGAGCGCAGGAGCCTGCTGTATTTCTGCAGTGCGGAGGAGGACAGCCTGTACGCGGTGGAGCAGCTTTGCAAAAAGAGAAGGCTGGAAGGTCTGGACGTGAGGGAACGTCAGCTTTTGGCGTTTATGGAGGGGCGGATGGAGGAGGCGACAATCTATCTGCCGCCTCCGGTAATCTTTGCGGCCGCCAATCAGCGCAATTTCTGCAACTGGCTGGAGCGGCAGAGCGAGGAACGCCGCAAGGCCTGGTATCAGAAGGGGGTGAACTGGATGCGCGCCCGCAGCGCCTTTCTGGAGCGGTTTGGATGGAAGGAGCGCCGCTTTGCCGTCACGGTGGCCGGTATCCTGGCGGGGCTTGAGACGGAGGGGGATCCGCGCGCCCGGGAGGATGTCTGCCACATGCTGCAGGGCGGCTGGGGCTTTCTCTGGAGGCGGATGCGTCATTGCTCCTGCTTAACCTATGGGGACTGGACGGATATGCGGGAGCCCTGGAAGGATTCGGAGCGGATGAACTGCGCCATGGGCGGGGTGCTTTTGCTGATGGCTGTCATGCAGGGCAGGCAGGTGCTGGAGCGGGACCGGCTGTGGGATGATCTTCTGCGGCTGCGGGCCTTCTCGGAGGAATGCCTGTCCGCCCAAAGGGAGCTGCCGGAGTGCGTCCGGGAGCCCTTTTACCCGGAGCACGATAAAATCGTGTGGCTTTTGGAGCGGTTCCGCAATCCGCAGCGCCCTGCCTACATCCGGGAGAAACGCCGGATTTCCAGCGAGTGGCTGGACAGCCTGTTCGGGGTGATGGAGCTGGCCGGGCTGCCCGCCGGAGTCTGCGAGACGATCTGTTTATCCTGCCGGGAGGTCAATCAGCTGGTGGACATGATGGGGGAAAAGATGACGGAGCGCCAGTATATGACCTTCCTGATGCTCTACTCCGTCTCCCGCGAGCTGGCGCAGGCGGGCCGTGCGGCGGCCGCCGCGCAGGGGCCGGTAGGCTTTTCGCAGGGGCCGGTGAGCGCTGCGCAGGGGCCGGTGAGCGCCGCAGAGCAAAAGTGAAAAGACAGGTGGTTGCTTTACGGAACAAAGTCGCTTATAATCGGATAAGCGACGGATGGAGAGCATCCGAAAAGTAAAGCAACGGGAGCAGGATGGATCATGTCTGAGAAAAAAAGGAGCGGTTTCAGCGGTTCTCTGGGGTTTGTGTTTGCGGCGGCGGGAAGCGCCGTGGGCGTCGGCAATATCTGGCGTTTCCCGTATCTGGCGGCGCAGGACGGCGGCGGTTTGTTTTTGGCGGTTTATCTGGTGCTGGTTTTGACCTTCGGCTTCACGCTTTTGGTCACGGACATCGCCATCGGCCGGCGGACCGGTCGCAGCGCGCTGTATGCCTTTGCGGCCCTGAAAAAGAAGTGGAGCTTTCTGGGGTATCTGACCTTTCTGGTGCCCGCCATCATTATGACCTATTATTCCGTGATCGGCGGATGGGTGGGAAAGTATGCGCTGGTCTTTTTGACGGGGCAGGGGAGAGCGGCGGCCGCGGACGGATATTTTTCACGGTTTATCTCGTCCTTTTCCGCTTCGGCGGCCTTTATGCTGGCCTTTTTGGCCGTTACGGCCTATGTCGTGTACCGGGGCGTGCAGAAGGGGATCGAGCGGTTCGCCAGCATCGTAATGCCGGGACTTTTGGTGATGATTATCGGAATTGCGGTGTTTTCGCTGACGCTGACCTATCAGAATGCCGACACGGGGGAGGTGCGGACCGGGCTGGAGGGATTTTTGGTCTATGTGATCCCCGACCTGAAGGGGCTGACGGCAGAGCGCTTTCTGAGCGTTTTGCTGGATGCCATGAGCCAGCTGTTTTTCTCCCTGAGCGTATCCATGGGAATTATGATTACCTACGGCGCTTATGTTCCCAAAGAGGTAGACTTAAGCCGCTCCATCTCCCAGATCGAGATTTTTGACACCGGAGTTGCTTTTCTGGCGGGCATGATGATCATCCCGGCAGTGTATGTGTTTTTCGGGACGGAGGGGATGGCGTCGGGCCCCAGCCTGATGTTCATCTCCCTGCCCCGGGTATTTGAAGCCATGGGGCCGGTGGGCGGCATTGTGGGCGCAGTATTTTTTGTGATGGTGCTGCTGGCGGCGCTGACCTCCTCCGTCTCCATTATGGAGACGCTGGTGTCCAACTGCATGGAAATCTTTCATACGGGACGAAAACGGATCTGCCTGGTGATCGGGGGCTGTGCGGCGGCAGCCTCGGCGGTGATCTGCATGGGCTACAATGTCTTCTACTTCGAGCTGCCGCTGCCGAACGGGCAGACCGCACAGCTTCTGGATCTGGCGGATTATATGAGCAACAGCTTCCTGATGCCGCTGATTTCCCTGCTCACCTGTATTTTTATTGGCTGGGTGATCGGGCCGGGGCCGGTCTGTGACGAGATGGAGGAGGGCGGCAGAAGGTTCCGCCGGAAAAAGGTTTATGTGTTCATGATCCGTTACGTCGCCCCGGTGGTGATGGCCGTGCTGTTTTTGCAGTCCGTGGGGGCGTTTGAGTGGTTGAAAAGCGGGTGAACAGTTGATATACTGAAAATGCTTTGGAAGAGATATTTATGAACGAACGGCGAAATATATGACGAGGAGGGGTGTGTTGTGCTTTTACGGTATATTGTCAGTAATTTCAAATCCATTGGGCATCCTGTTGAATTTAGTATGCTTCCGATTCAAGACACAATGGACGAACGTTTCTTAAAATCTCTATCGACAAAAAACGGCGAGTGGCCAATATTGCAAAGAGGCGGACTTTTTGGGCCTAACGCATCCGGAAAATCATCCTTTATTAAATCAATTGCATTTGCGCGCGATTTTATTATAGAGGGACAAAAAAGCGGAAAAGGAATTCGGATTGATCAATTCAGAGGGGAACTTGAAGAATTAAAAGGAATTTCCACCTTTCAGTTTGTGTTCTATTTGAACGGGGAAATATACGAATATGGATTTTCTTTGGACCGACATCAAGTTTACGAAGAATGGGCGATGCAACATGTGGAAGATCATTTTTTGCCGTTATTTACCCGTGCTACCGATAGCGATGGGAAAACGAAAATCGATATTGAATCACGCTTTGCGCGCAATGGCTCCAGGGAGAGAAATCTGTCTGAAATTCTGAAGGATAGCATTCAGGAGAATCAGAGAAATCAACTGTTTCTCTATAAATTATATGATAACGGAATTAAAAAGGCAGAAAAGATTGTTGAGTGGTTCAGAAATCTTCAGATTATTTTTCCGAAAACCAGGGTAAAGGCATTGCCTATTCGTATGAAAGCTGATACGGAGTTAAGAACCTATATTGGCGATATGCTTCGTAAAATGGATACAGGGGTATTTGAAATTTCTGTTGCAAGCAAAGAAATTGACTTCCATGATTTCGCGAAGGAATTGCATGTTCCGCAAGAAATTTTGGAAGAAATTGAAGAAATTAAGAATGGTATTGTAAATTTTGCAGGGAAATATTTTGTGTTCGCAGAGAACAAAAAGAAACGAACAATGTTGGTTCAGCTAAATTTTTTGCATAGGTTAAACGGAAGAGTTATTCCATTTGATATTGATGAAGAATCTGACGGAACACAACGCTTGCTGGATTTGCTTCCAATGCTCTTTGCTATGAGAGAAGATAGCCATGCAATTTATTTCGTAGATGAAATTGATCGTAGTCTTCATACGAAATTATCACAGTATCTGCTAAGAGAATTCGTTGATCGCTGCGAAAATGCATACAGTCAGATTATTTTTACTGCGCATGATGTAAACCTGATTAATATCAATGAGTTTAGGCAGGAAGAGATCTGGTTCATCGAAAAGAATCATTTGGGAGAATCTCGTTTGCGGCCTCTTTCAGATTTTAATCTGCAGAAGGGACAGGATGTATTAAAAGCATACCTGAGCGGAAGATTCGGTGCTGTTCCGATGATAAGGAGGGATTTTTAATGCCTTTTATCACAAGCCGAGTTCCATTTAGTATTCAAAACCCGTATCGAACGGTAAGGCCAAAAACAAGCAAGATTATTTTTTTGTCTCTTGAAGGAAGCGTTACGGAGGAAGAGTACTTTGAGAGGATTTCGGATATATTTAGCGAAATCAGGAGCAAAATTCAATTTATTTCAGTGGCAGAAGATGCGGTCCATACTGCGCCCCGGTGCAGGACTTCTGAACAGGCAAAATTGTTGAGTAAAGTTCGTCCAAAACAATTGGTAGAGCGAATTGACCGATTCAAACAGGAAAAAGACGATATATACCAGTTTACACAATATCCGGAAGACGAATTTTGGATTGTGACAGATGTAGACAAAAATTGGTCAGACGAAATAATTAGTCCGAGTGATGGTAGGACTTATCTTGATGAGTGGAACAATGCCATATCTGTGTGTCGGAGTAAAAATTACGGATATGCTGTCAGTAATCCATTTTTTGAGATTTGGTTATTGCTTCATCATGATGTGGCCAATGATGTTGATAAAAGCTTTGCTGTTACGAATGAACACGAATACGAAAAAACAGATCATTTTCGAAATCGGCTCAAAAATTTAGGTGTAGCTTTAGAGGATAAAAAACATATAAATTTTTCCGATTACAATGCAGAAAATGTAAGAACCGCAATCGCAAGAGCAGAAGAATTGCATTTGGATAAGTCAGACAGTTGCCCCAGGTATTTCGCAACTACCGTATACCTGCTTTTGAACAAGATGATGGAAATGCTGTCTGAAAATAATAATTCTGCCGGGCAGTAAGTTTTTACTGCCCGGCAGCGTTGTCAGATCCCGGCATCAAAGCGGCACATGGATACCCTCCTCTGTCAGGCCACATAGTGGAACATGAAAATAAAGTGGCAGAGGCTGCCGGCCATCACGAACAGATGGAAAATTTCGTGGGAGCCGAAAAATTTGTGTCGGGTGTTGAACAGGGGGAGCTTAAGCGCATAGAGCACTCCGCCCGCGGTGTAAATGATCCCCCCGGCCAGCAGCCAGAAAAAGGCGGGGCGGGGCAGGCTGGCCCAGAGCTGGCCGAAAACGGACAGGCAGGCCCAGCCCATGGCGATATACAGCACGGAGGAGAACCATTTCGGACAGGTGATCCAGCAGGCTTTGATCAGGATGCCCGCCAGGGCGATGCCCCAGACGGCGGCCAGCAGCAGATCGCCCTGACGTCCGCGCAGGGTCAGCAGGCATACGGGCGTGTAGGTGCCCGCGATCAGCACAAAGATCATCATGTGGTCCACCTTGCGGAAGATCCGCAGGATCCGGCCGGAGACGTTGACGGAATGATAGGCGGTGCTGGCGCCGTAGAGCAGCACCATGCTGCACATAAAAATACTCATGGCCAAAAGGCTTTCCGGGCCGGAGCGGACGGCAGCCCGCACGAGAAGCGGGGCGGTCGCGCACAGGGCGAGAAGCATGGCGATAAAATGGGTGAGGGCACTTCCGGGTTCGCGTATTGTAAGACTCATAGTATATGCACTCCTTTCGAGACGTAGTTTTCAAAACCACTTATAGTATATACACATACTATACCTTGCGATTCAAAATGTCAAGGTCAGTCTTCCTCAATCACCTGGATCTCCAGATAATCAAAATCAATCTGTTCAATGAAGGAATCCTGGCGAAACCGGGTTTTGGAATGCCTTCTGAAATCATTGATATTGCTGTCCAGCCACACCGGCTGCCCCAGATCGAACTGCATACAGATCTGTGTGATCGCGTCAAAAACCTTGTGCGTCCGGGTATCCGGCGTGTCGTTGCAGATCACCGTATCGGCGATCATGTGGTTGTCCTTGAACAGCCTGGCCCATAAACGAAACATAAATTTTCCTCCCATCGCTTGATTCTGAAAAATTATATCATATAATCGGCGGCTCCTGCATAAATATATTTCTGTAGCACGGCCTGTTTATGTGCTATAATAAAAGAGCGCCGGGGGCGTGATGAAGAAAAGAGAGGCCGAACTTATGGAATTTATGTTGGATGCGGAAGCCCAGATTGAGACCTGGCAGGAGGTTACGCTGGTATATAATGCTGCCTTAAAGCAGATCAACACAAAGCTGGAGATTTTAAATGATGAGTTCCAGCATGTACATCAGTACAATCCGATCGAGCATATCAAGTCGAGGATCAAGACTTCGGAGAGTATTGTGAAGAAGCTGCGCCGCTATGGATATGAGTCCACCATTGAAAATATGGTGAAGTATGTAAACGATATCGCGGGGATCCGAATTATCTGTTCCTTTGTATCGGATATTTACAGGATCGCGGAGATGATCCGCCTGCAGAATGATATCCATGTGATCGCGGTGAAGGATTACATCCGCGCGCCCAAGGCAAGCGGCTATGAAAGCTACCATATGCTGGTGACGGTGCCGGTGTTTTTGTCGGACCGGACGGTGGATGTCAAGGTGGAGATCCAGATCCGGACGGTGGCGATGGATTTCTGGGCGAGCCTGGAACACAAGATCAATTACAAATTTGAGGGCCATGCGCCGGAGCATGTCCGGACGGAGCTGATCGAGTGCGCCCGAATGGTGGCGGAGCTGGACAGCCGGATGCAGGGCCTGAATGAGCAGATAAAGGAGCTTTCCGGGGAAAAGGCATAGAAAACGGGACGGGCTGTGAAGCAGAAATATTTTGCGTTGTTGGCTGCGGTGCGCTATAATAGCGGTGTGCGCGGCTGACAGCGCAACTTTTATATGAAGGAAGAGAAGAAATGTATACGATTTTATCCGATTACCTGACAGCGAATCAGATCCTGATGCTGGGAATGCTGGCGACCTTTGCGCTCACCTTTCTGATGCTCCGGCATCCCTTTCCCTTTCTGCCGAGCGACCAGGGGCGGGCTTTTGCGGTGAACGGCAGCCTTTCCAAGGGCAAGCTGCGCGGCGTGGGCTTCACCTTTGTGCTCTGTTTTTTGGCGGGGAGCTTTCTTTTTTTGCCGGTTGACCGGGAATATGTGATCTATGCGATCCTGCTGTTTGCCATGATGCTGAGCGGCTATCTGGACGACGCGGCAAGCACGCCCTGGAACGAGTATAAAAAGGGACTGATCGATCTGGTGATCTCGATTGTGGCAGTGGCGACCTTTATGAACTTTAACTCCACCACGGTCCTGATCGGCCCGGCGGAGCTGGTGATCCCCGGAGCTGTGTATCTGGTGCTGGGCGTGATCCTGTTTTGGGTGTCGGTGAATGTGACGAACTGTACGGACGGGGTGGACGGGCTGTGTGCCAGCCTAAGCAGCGTCACGATGCTGTCCTTTGCGGTGCTGTTTTCTTCGGTTCTGGGTAAATACGCGATGGCGGATTTTCTGTTTGTCGCGGTGCTGTTTGCATACCTGTACTTTAATACCTCTCCCAGCACGATGCTGATGGGCGACGCGGGTTCCCGCGCGCTGGGCTTTTACATCGCGGTGGTGGCGCTCAAATCGCAGCATCCCTTTGTCTATCTTCTGCTTGCGGCGGTGATGCTGGCAGACGGCGGGATCGGCCTCGTGAAGGTCTTTTTGAAGCGCTACCTCAAAATTTCGATTCTCAAAAATACCCGTACCCCGCTGCACGACCATGTGCGCAAGAACCTGGGCTGGTCGGACAGCCAGGTGGTGACCCGGTTCGTGATTTTGCAGGCAGCCCTGGCGGCAGTGGCGTTCTGCCTGATATAGGCCGCAGGCGGCAGTATAATTTTTAACAAAAATTTTGGTATAAACGTCGTGAAAAGGCGCAGAATAGTATGAGAACGATCCCGCCAGATCACACAAATTTTATACTTCCCGGCATTTCGTGGGGAAGGAAGGTTTTTTGAAAAGCGGAATTGCTCGAATTATACCAAAAGTGGACGAAAAAGGCGGATTTTGGAGGGAGTTGACAAATTGGGCGAAATCAATACAATGAGTAGCGTTGGCGGACACACAGTGTCTGCCGGACAAGCAGAAACATAACAAGACTGACGGGAAAGGATGTGAGAAGATGAACCGGATGAAGATTCAGTTAAACGGGACGGCGGATGTGAGAGAGTTTGTGAGCGCTGCTGAAAAGTGCGATTTTGATGTGGATATTCAGTATGAATCCACAGTTGTCGATGCCAAATCCATTCTGGGTATCATCAGCCTGGGGCTGGCCAAGATTATGACCGTATACTGTCACGGCGAGGATCCTGATTTTGTAAACAGGATTCAGAAGTTTGCGGTGGCGTAAGCCGGCGGCACTTCCTTTCTTTCTATCTGCGATAAACCTGATCCTCTCTGCCGGCGCGGCGGAGAGGGTTTTTTTTATGTCTTTTTTTTCGGCTCTGAGGCATAAAAAAATAATTTATGCCAAATATTTTCCGCGATTTAAAAAAGTTTTTATGCAAAAGCATACGAGAACGATCTCATAAAAAACGGGCAGCCATTTATGAATTGTTAAAATCGATAAAAGACAGGCACGGGAAGGGAAAAAGAAACAAAAAATATAACAAATTCGGACGGTTTGGGCGGTTTTTGGGGGTTGTTGACAAATTCCGCAAATTGAGTAGAATAAACTTATCGAAGGGCGAGAACGAAACAAGCTCTTCGATAGCTTAACACTTAGGTGTTGAGCGTACCCCCTCTTTTTTATATACTATACCCCCCTTTAGAGCCCTTCTGCCACCCTCCCCCCTTCAGGCAGAAGGGCACTTTTTTGTTCCCGGTCACGGAGTGACCATGAACGGGAGCAGGCAATCGATTCGCCGGATTTTTCCGTGGAATTCTGTGGGATGGTGTGATAAAATGAATCACATGATGTAAGACGACAGGAGGAGACGGAGGATGAAGGAGACAGGACAGCCAAAAGGGGAAGGGATGTCAGGGCTTCGGAAGGCCTGGCATTTTATGAGGCCAACGGTGATCGCAGTGACGATCGTGCTGTTGGCCTTTTTTGCCATGCAGGGGATCCCGCTGGCACAGACGCTGGACCGGCGGACGGATCTGGTGTCCGTGACCGTGACGCAGAACGGAGCGGAGCAGACCTTTACGGACCAGGAGCGCATTGTGCAGGCGGCGGAGGTGGCCGGGATGCTGGCGCGGCGCTTTCCCACGGAGGAGAAGGGGGAGCCCGACACCTGCTATGTGTTTACGTTTCGGAACGGAAGCACGCTGACTGTGGGGGTGCGGGACAACGATATCCTTTATAATGGAAAGTGGTATACCGGGGCGGCCTCCACGCCGGAGCTGTTCCGGAACGTGACCGGAAGCCGCTTTTTTGTGAGGGAAGTAAAATGACGGGAAAAACGCTTCAGAAGCCGTGGGTTGTCTGTCTGCTGGCGGTATTTTGCTGCGCTCTGTGGGGGAGCGCCTTCTCCTTTGTAAAGATCGGCTACAGCCTGTACCGGATTCCGGAGGATGCGCCGGGCTCTCAGATTTTGTTCGCCGGGATGCGTTTTTTGCTGGCGGGGCTTTTGGTGGTGCTGTTCGGGAGCCTTCTGCAGAAAAAATGGCTGCGCCCGCGCAGGCAGGCTTGGGGCAGGGTGTTTAAGCTGGCCCTTTTGCAGACGGTGCTGCAGTATTTCTTCTTTTATATCGGGCTGGCCCACACCAGCGGCGTCAAGGGCTCCATCATCGTGGGCACAAACAGCCTGCTTTCCATCCTGGCGGCGACGCTTTTGTTCCGGCAGGAGAAGCTTTCCGGACGAAAGCTTCTGGGCTGCCTGGTGGGACTTGCCGGTGTGACGCTGGCGAATGTGAGCGGGGGGATCGGGCTGGATATGGCCTGGAACGGGGAGGGCTTTGTGCTCTTGTCGGTGGTTTCCTATGCCCTGTCCTCGGTGCTGATCAAAATTTATTCGGCCACGGAGGATCCGGTGACGCTGAGCGGCTGGCAGTTTATGGCGGGCGGCCTGCTTTTGATGGCGCTGGGCGGCCTTATGGGCGGAAGAGTAAGCCTGGCGGAGACCGGCGGTATGGGACAGCTGCCGGAAGCGGTGGGCGTGCTTTTGTATCTGGCCTTTTTGTCGGCGGCGGCCTATACCCTGTGGGGGATTTTGCTGAAATATAATCCGGTATCGCGGGTGGCGATCTATGGCTTTTCCAATCCGGTGATCGGCGTGTTCTTGTCGGCCCTTCTTCTGGGGGAGGCCGGACAGGCCTTTACCCTGAAAAATCTGGCCGCCCTGGGGCTGGTGTGCGCCGGGATTCTGATCGTCAATGTGACGGGACACAAAAGACAGACGGAGCAGCGGAGGGAGACAGCATGAGGATTTTGTTGGTAATCGATCAGTTTGACGAGGGGAATAACGGCACGACCATCAGCGCCCAACGGTTTGCGGAGGCGCTGCAGCAGGAGGGCAACGAGGTGCGCGTGGCCGCGGCGGGAAAGCCGGCGGCGGGCAAATATCCGATGCCCCGGATCCGGCTTTTGCCGGTGGCGGATTCCATTGTAAAAAGCCAGGGGATGGTGTTTGCAAGGCCCGATACGGCGACGCTGCAGCAGGCGATCCGGTGGGCCGACGTGGTGCATTTTATGATGCCGTTTGCCCTGTCCCGCGTGGGCCTTCGCATGGCGAAGGAGATGGGAAAGCCGGTGACGGCGGCCTTCCATGTACAGCCGGAAAACATCACCTCCACCCTTCATCTGGGGAAAAACAGGATGGTGAACGAACTGCTCTACGACTGGTTTCGGGACGATTTTTACAATCAGTTTACCCATATTCACTGTCCCAGCGAGTTTATCGCGGGGCAGCTGCGCGCCCACGGCTATCGGGCAAAGCTCCATGTGATCTCCAACGGGGTGTCGGAACAGTTTCATCCCCGGCGGATGGAGAAGGAGCCGGAGCTTGCCCACAAATTTGTGATTCTTTCGGTGGGAAGATATTCGCAGGAAAAGCGGCAGGACGTTCTGATCAGGGCGGTGAAAAAATCCGTCCATTCCGCGAAGATTCAGCTGATCCTGGCAGGGCAGGGGCCCAGGGAGCGGGCGCTGCGCCGGATGGGGAGGGGGCTGAACAATCCGCCGGTGATGGGATTTTTTGAGACGGACAGGCTCTGCGAGCTGATGGCCATGTCGGACCTGTATGTGCATGCGGCGGATGTGGAGATCGAGGCGATCGCCTGTCTGGAGGCGGTGGCCTCCGGCCTGGTTCCGGTGATCGCAAATTCGCCGCTTTCGGCAACGCCCCAGTTTGCGCTGGACCAAAGAAGCCTGTTTCGGGCAGGGGATCCGGCGGATCTGGCGCGGCACATTGACTGGTGGTACGAGCACGCCACGATCCGGCATCAGATGGGACGGGTGTATGCGGAGAGCGCGGAGAAGTACCGTTTAAAAAACAGTATCCGGCTGGCGGAGCAGATGTTTGCGGAAGCCATTGCGGAAAACAGGAAGGCACAATGAGCGGGCAGACAGAGTTTTCGCCCGGAGGACTTCCCTACCGGCTGGTGCGCGGCGTGATTTTTTGTCTCTTTCCGCCCCTGTTTGGGCTGCTCTACGGCTGGCGGGTGCGGGGAGGGCTGGAAAAAAGTGCGGCGGCGGAGGGCTGCGTGACGGTCTGCAATCATGCGCACACGCTGGACTGCGTGATGCTTGCCTGCGCTTTCCGGAAGCATGTCATGCAGTTTTTGACGTTGGAGGAAAACCTTCGGCTTCCGGTGGCCGGGCCGCTTGTGCGGCTGCTGGGCGGCATCGGCCTGCCGGAGGGGCTTTCCGGCTGGCGGCAGGTGTGCGGCCGGATCGAGAAGGCTTTTTCGGAGGGCGAGCTGGTGCAGATTTATCCGGAGGGCGAGCTGATCAGCGGCTGCCGGACGCTTCGGGCCTTCCGTCCGGGGGCCTTTACCTTCGCCGCGCGCTATCACAAGCCGGTGGTTCCCTGCGTGCTGCGCTTTTATCCCCGGTACGGCCTGCTGGGCCGGCGGCGCAGGGACGGCAGGGAGCTGGTGATCCTGCCGCCGGTGTTTCCGGCGGAAAAGGAGACGGGCCGCCGGGCGGCCCGGACGCTGGAGGAGCGGGTAAGAGCAGCGATGGAGCAGGCGCTCCGGGAGCCCTGGGAAGCGTTGGAGACGCAAAGAGAGGTCTTATGAAAAGAAGAAAAGAAATATAATCAAAAAAGGCTCAGGGGAAGGGAGGAAGTCCTTTGTATTATCTGATCGAAAACGGGGAAGTGGTGGAAACGGACCGGGCCAGGATGCTGGACGACTGTCCGGGCTTTGGCTATCTGACGCTGCAGGAGCTGCAGAAATATTACCGGGAGCTGGGGCTGCCGGAGGGGACGGTGCGGGAGTGCACGGGGATTCAGACCCGGCTGCGCACCAGCGTCGATACCTACGACGACGTGAGCTTCGGGATTATCAATATGCTGGATCTGAAGGATGTGCTGGGAGCCAGGGACCGGATCGGCATTTACATCAAGCGAAATCTGTTTTTGCTGGTCAAAATCGTGGATGAGGACGACAGCGTGGCCGCCCTCTTCCGGCGGGCGGTGGAGCGTTATGAGAAGAACGCCACGCTGGAAAAAATCGTCTATGCGGTGATGGAGCTTCTGATGCAGGGCAGTGTGGAGGCCCTGGGACGCATCGAGGAGCGGACGATCCGGCTGGAGGAGCAGCTTGTGGAGGGGGATATCGTGCCCCAGATCAACCGGGAAATTTTTCAGATGCGCAATGAGCTGACAATCCAGAAGCACTATTACGAGCAGCTGATCGACATCGGCGAACAGCTGCAGCAAAACGCCAACAATGTGTTTGAAAATTCGGACCTGCGCTATCTGAAGATTTTTGCGGACAAGGCGAGACGCCTGAGCGACAACACCCAGCTGCTCAACGAAAATCTGGTGCACCTGCGGGAGGCGCTCAACGCGGCGCTGGATTACAGCCTGAACAAAACGATGAAGCTGTTTACGGTAGTGACCACCATCTTTTTGCCGCTGACGCTGATCGTGGGCTGGTATGGGATGAACTTTAAGAACATGCCGGAGCTGTCCTGGAAATTCGGCTACGCGGGCGTCTGTATTTTGAGCGTGCTGGTGGTGGCCGGCTGCATCGTCTATTTTAAAAAGAAAAAATTTATGTGAGGGAAAAGCGATGGAAATTACCTGGCTCGGAACGGCGGCGGTGCGGATTGGGACGCAGGGGGAGCAGATCCTGTTCGATCCCTTTGTACAGCTGATCGGCGGGGAAAATCCCAACTGCATCGACGATTTTTTGCGGGACACGACGGTGTGCGTCACCCACGGACATCTGGATCACCTGATGGAGGTGCCGGTCTTTCTGGACGGGGAGACGGAGGCGGAAGCCACGGTTTACTGCGGGGAAGCGTCGGTGCGCACGCTGGAGAAAATGGTGGAAGATACCGGCAATGTGGTATGTGTGAGGCCCGGGGATGAGATCCGTCTGGGCAGCGTCCGCATCCGGGTATGGGAGGGCCGCCACGCCAGGCCGGGCGCGGCAGCGGTTCTGAGGAAGCTGTTTTCGCTGCGGCTGTTTCGGTATTTCCGAAATGCCCTCGCGCTGGCATATTTAAATCCCAAATTCCCGGAGCGGGGACAGACGCTGATTTATGAGCTTGTCTCCGAGGGAAAGCGGGTCGTTTTGCTGGGGAGCCTGGGACTTGCGGAAAACATCGTCTACCCGGATGGGGCCGATCTTTTGATTCTGCCCTACCAGGGCAGCGCCCGCCTGGAGCAGACGGCGCTGTCCGTGGTGCGCAGGCTGCGCCCGAAGCGGATTATGCTGGATCATTTTGACGACGCGTTCCCGCCCGTCTCCTCCCGTGTGGACACCCGGGGCTTTAAACGGTTGATGGACCGGGAGTTCCCGGACATTCCGGTGGTGAAGCCGACGGCGGGAAAGACGATTACGATTTAAATGATGATTTAAGGGAAAGGCGATGAATTACGATGGAAATCAGACGCGCAAGGCCGGAGGATCTGGCAGGGATTGACGAGCTGTTAAGCCAGGTGCTGGCGGTGCACCATGAGGGCAGGCCCGATTTGTTTAAGCCGGACGCCCGCAAATATACGGATGAGGAGCTTTTGGAGATTCTGCAGGATGAGAGCCGGCCGGTCTTTGTGGCCGACGACGGAGGGCAGGTGGCGGGCTATGCCTTCTGCATGTTTCAGCAGTACCGCGGACATAATATCATGACGGATATCCGCACGCTCTACATCGACGATCTGTGCGTGGACCAAAGACGCCGCAAGCAGCACATCGGCAGGCAGCTCTACGATTATGTGGTGGATTTTGCGCGCCGGTCGGGCTGCTACAACGTCACCTTAAACGTCTGGGCCTGCAACGAGAGCGCGCGGCGCTTTTATGAGAGCTGCGGGCTTGTGCCGCAGAAGATCGGGATGGAAAGGCTCCTGTAGCGTTTGCGGTTTACCGTATGACGTGGTATACTGGATACCAGCAGGAGGGCCGGGCGGCCGCTCCGAGTAAAAAGGAGAAGCCAATTAACATTTCGACAGTTCTGCGCAACATGGGGGAATTGCGGATGGAAGGGCTTCTGGCTACAATAGGAGGGAACAAATGGATAAACCGACATTAGTGATTTTGGCAGCGGGCATGGGGAGCCGCTACGGAGGCTTAAAGCAGATCGATCCTGTGGATGACAAGGGCCATAAGATTATCGATTTCTCCATCTACGACGCGGTCAGAGCGGGCTTTGGCAAGGTGGTTTTCATTATCAAGAAGGAGCATGAAAAGGATTTTCGGGAGTGCATAGGAAACGCAGTGAGTAAACATATTGCAGTGGACTATGTGTTTCAGGAGCTGGACCGGGTGCCGGAGGGCTTCCGGATTCCCGAGGGGCGGGTAAAGCCCTGGGGCACCGCTCATGCGATTCTTTGCTGCAAGGACGTGGTGAAGGAGCCCTTCGCCGTGATCAATGCGGACGATTACTACGGGAGAAGCGCCTTCGAGGAGCTTTACCGTTTCCTGACCACGCAGCATGATGATGAGAAATACCGCTATGCCATGGTGGGCTATCAGCTCGGCAATACGCTGACGGACAACGGTTCCGTGGCGAGAGGCGTCTGCGTGACGGATGCGGACGGCTATCTGGTACAGATTGCGGAGCGCACCAGGATCATTAAAAAGGACGGCGCGGCGGCGTACACGGAGGACGACGGGGCGACCTGGATCCCTCTGGCGCTGGACACTCCCGTTTCCATGAATATGTGGGCGTTCTCGCCCAGCATTATCGGGGAGCTGCAGACGGCCGTAGACCGCTTCTTTATGGAAGAGGTGGAGAAGAACCCGCTTAAGTCCGAGTGCTATTTGCCCATCGAGGTGGACAAGCTGCTCAAGGCCGGCAAGGCGACCGTGAAGGTGCTTCACTCTGCGGACAGGTGGTTCGGCGTCACCTACAAGGAGGACAAGCCTTTTGTGACGGAATCCATCCGCAGGCTCAAGAGCGCCGGCGTTTATCCGGATGTTTTGTGGTAAACCAAGTGTAGAACAGCCGCTTTTTGGAAAAAGGCGGGAAAGTGGAGGAAACGAACATGGCAATTTTAGTGACAGGCGGCGCAGGATTTATCGGAAGCCATACCGTGATCGAGCTGCAGAATGCCGGATATGATGTGGTTGTCGTGGACAATCTGGTAAATTCCAGCGAAAAGTCCCTGGAGCGGGTGGCGCAGATCACCGGAAAGAAGGTTCCTTTTTATAAGGTGGATATTCTGGACAGGGAAGGGCTGGAGCAGGTTTTTGCGAAGGAGAAGATCGATTCCTGCATCCATTTCGCCGGCTTAAAGGCCGTGGGAGAGTCCGTCGCAAAGCCCTGGGAATATTATGAGAACAATATCGCGGGCACGCTGACGCTGGTGGATGTGATGCGCAGACACGGCGTGAAGAATATCATTTTCTCCTCCTCGGCGACGGTGTACGGAGATCCGGCCATGATCCCGATCACGGAGGAGTGCCCCAAGGGACAGTGTACCAACCCCTACGGCTGGACCAAGTCCATGCTGGAGCAGATCCTGACGGATATCCAGAAGGCGGATCCGGAATGGAACGTGGTGCTGCTGCGCTACTTTAACCCCATCGGCGCGCACAAGAGCGGCCTGATCGGCGAGAATCCCAACGGCATCCCCAATAACCTGATGCCCTACATCACCCAGGTGGCGGTGGGCAAGCTCAAGGAGCTGGGCGTATTCGGCAACGATTACGATACCCCCGACGGCACCGGCGTGCGGGATTACATCCATGTGGTGGATCTGGCGAAGGGCCATGTGAAGGCGCTCAAAAAGCTGGAGGACCATTCGGGCTTAAATATTTACAACCTGGGCACCGGCAAGGGCTACAGCGTTTTGGATATCGTGAAAAACTTCGAGGCGGCCACCGGCATCAAGATCCCTTATGTGATCAAGCCCCGCCGTCCCGGCGATATCGCAACCTGCTACTCCGACGCAAGCAAGGCAGAGAAGGAGCTGGGCTGGAAGGCACAGTACGACATCAAGGATATGTGCGAGGACTCCTGGAGATGGCAGTCCAACAACCCCAACGGCTACGGCGACTGAGCGGCCGGGAAAAAGAGAGACAGGCAAAAGCGGAACACGAAAAAAGTGTTCCGCTTTTGTTAATTTTGCTGACTTTATCCCGGAAAAATGATAGACTAAAGGAAAAACACGCGACAGGGAGAAGATCAGTTGAGAGACGGGGAAAAGGCGGAAAAAACGGCGGCTTTGGCGGAACAGATCCTGGCGCTGTCCAGGGACGGCATCCTGATGCAGCTGCGATTTCTGGACGTGGCTTTGTCCAGGCTGCGGACAAAGGCGCAGCCCGGGCTGAAGGGAGCTGCGCTGGAGGGGGATTGCCTGTATTACGATCCGGTCTATGTGCTGCGGCGCTACCGGGATGAGGCCGGTTACGGGGCGAGGCTGTATCTGCATGTGCTGCTGCACTGTATTTTTTTCCACAGCTTCCGGTGCGACAAAACGGAGCGCAGATGGTGGGATCTGGCGGCGGACGCAGCGGCGGAAAATACGATCCTGGAGCTGGGGCTTGATTTTGCTGCGCTGCGCACGGACGCCGAGGCGCGGGATGCGCTGGAGCGGCTGAAAAAAAGAGCCGGAGGAGCGACGGCGGAGCGGCTTTACCGCTTCTGGCGCGCCAATCCCTGCAGCGAGGAGGATTATGGCGAGCTGCGGCGGCTGTTTGGCAGGGATTCCCATGAGCTCTGGGGGCAGCAGGAGACGGAGGAGCTTTTTCTCACGCAGGAGATGTGGAAACGGATCAGCCAGCGGGTGAGCGCGGATGTGAAAAGCTTCTCCGCCGGGAGAGCCGATTCGGAGAGCATCAGGGCCAATCTGTCCGAGGCGGTCCGGGAGCGCTGCGATTACGGGGAGCTTCTGCGGCATTTTGCGTCCTCCGGCGAGGAGATGCAGCTAAACGACGAGGAATTTGACTATGTGTACTACACCTACGGCCTGTCCCATTACGGGAACCTGCCGCTGGTGGAGCCGCTGGAATACCGGGAGGTGCGCAAAATCCGGGAGTTTGTCATCGCGCTGGACACCTCCGCCTCCTGCCGGGGCGAGGTGATCGAGGGATTTCTCAGACGGACCTGGGAGGTGCTTTGCCGGTCGGAGCATTTTTTCCAGAAAACGAACGTACATATTGTGCAGTGCGACAGTCAGGTGCGCCAGGATGTAAAGATCACCTGCCGGGAGGAGCTGGAGGAATACATGGCGGCCGGCCGGCTGCAGGGCTTTGGGGCGACGGATTTTCGCCCGGTGTTTGAGCATGTGGAGGAGCTGCTGGACAAGGGGGAGTTTGAGAATCTGAAGGGACTGGTCTATTTTACGGACGGCTTCGGGATTTATCCGGAGCGGATGCCCCCCTATCAGGTGATCTTTGCGTTTTTGGAAAACGGAGGGGAGCAGCCCCAGGTGCCGCCCTGGGCGATCCGGGCGGTGCTGGAGGAGGACAGGATCACGACGGGACAGGAGGATGCGCGATGAATATCAGGCAGGCCAGGGAGTATGTGAAGGCTTCCGTGAAAATGTATCTGAAAAAGGGAGAAAACGGGGAGTACCGGATCCCGCCGGTGCGCCAGCGCCCGATCTTTTTGCTGGGCGCGCCGGGCATCGGCAAGACGGCGGTGATGGAGCAGGTGGCTCAGGAGCTGGGGATCGCGCTTGTCTCCTATTCCATGACCCATCACACCCGTCAGTCCGCGCTGGGGCTGCCCTTTATCCGGCACAGGGTGTACGGCGGGGTGGAGACGGATGTTTCCGAGTACACCATGAGCGAGATCATTTCCTCCGTCTACGACGTGATGGAGGAGAGCGGCATCCGGGAGGGAATCCTGTTTCTGGACGAGATCAACTGTGTGTCCGAGACGCTGGCTCCCGCCATGCTGCAGTTTCTGCAGTACAAAACCTTCGGGCGGCATCAGGTGCCGGAGGGCTGGGCCATTGTGACGGCGGGCAATCCGCCGGAGTACAACCGGTCGGTGCGGGCCTTTGACATCGCCACCTTAGACCGGCTGCGGATCCTGGAGGTGGAGGCGGATTACGGCGTCTGGAAGGCCTACGCCCTTTCCAGAGGGGTGCACGGGGCGATTATCAGCTTCCTGGATCTGAAAAAAGAGTATTTTTACCGGATCGAGACGACGGGAAAGGGCAGGGCCTATGTGACTGCCAGGGGCTGGGAGGATCTGTCGGTCATGCTGACGCTCTATGAGGAGGAGGGACTGGAGGCGGACGAGACGCTGGTGGGACAGTATCTGAGGATCGACCGGATTGTGAAGGAGTTTACGGCCTATTACGACCTGTACCGGAAATATAAAAAGGATTACCACACGGAGGAGATTCTGGGCGGTTACTGGGGGGAGGAAATCGCGGCGAAGGCTGCCGCAGCACCTTTTGACGAGCGGATTTCCCTGATGGGGCTTTTGCTGGAGACGCTGCAGGGGCGGATCCGGGAGACGATGCGGCGGGCGGAGGAGCTTTCCGAGCTGGGACGGCTCCTGAGCGCTGCGCACCGGAAGGCCGAAGGGCCCGACTGCCGGGAGACGACAGCGCAGCTTCTGGAACATCAGGCGGAGGCCATGGAGGCGCGCATCAGGGCCCTGCAGAAGGCCAACACCCTCTCGGACGACAAGCGGCGCCAGCTTTTGGCGCTGGCAGGCTGGTTAAGGGAGGGCGCGCGGATGCTCCGGGAGCGGGAGGGCGCAGTGCAGAGAGACGCAGCGTCCGGGCGGGAGCGGGATTTTGCCCTGCTTAAGGAACGCTTTGGCGTCCAGAAAGAGGCGCTCTCCGAGCAGACGGCACGGGTAAAGGAGCAGCTGCATCATCTGTTTTGCTTTGTGGAGACGGTCTTTGCAGGAGGCAACGAGCTTCTGATTCTGACAACGGAGCTGACGGCGGATGACGCAAGCTCCCGGTTTATCGCGGCCTTTGGCTGCGAGGATTATCAGCGCCACAGCCGGGAGCTGATGCTGTCGGAGCGGCAGCTTCAGCTTCGGCAGGAGATTGAGGCGCTTGTATAAAGGCGGAGACGGCATGGAACAGTGGGAAGGGACGCTTTATTTTGCGGAAAACGGCGGGAAAACAGAGATACTGGGCGCAGCGCCGGAGGCCGAGGAGCTGGTGATTCCGGAAGAAATCGGCGGCCGGCCGGTGACGCAGATCGGCAAGAAATGTTTTTTGAATAATAAAAGGCTGCGCAGCGTGGTGGTCCCGGATTCCGTCGGGGAGATCGGCAGCTGGGCCTTCGCCCATTGCCGGTATCTGGAATGGGTGGAGCTGCCGCGAAGGGAGCTGACGCTGGGCCGGGAAATTTTTATCGGCAGCGGGCGGCTGGAGCAGATCCGGCTGCGCAGCACCGGCCGGACAGGCGGGGAGGCCTTTCGGGACGTGCCGGAGGGAACGGCGCAGCTTCTGGCGGTGGCGGCGGTGCGGCTGTCCATGCCTCATCTGCTGTCCGCGGCGGAGGCGGGGACAAAGGAGTGGCTGCGGCGCTGGGACGCCCGGCTGGCGGTCCTGATGGGAGAGGATGACGCAGAGGGCTTTGAGCGGTTTGCCCCCTCCGGGGTGGAGGATGCAGGGGACACCGACGCAGAGCGGTTTGCCTCCCGCCGCCGCAGGGAGAAGGCCCGGCTGGCCATGACGCGGCTGCTGTATCCGGCCGGGCTGGAGGAAAGCTTTGCGGCCCTCCTGGAGGAATATCTGCGGTCCCACACGAAGGGCTCCGCCTGTGAGGAGGCCTGGCAGGTGCTTTTGGAGGAGTGCGACGGAAAGCGGGAGTATTACGAGCTGTTTGCCCGCCTGGGCTGCATCGGGGCGGACAATATCGACGCGGCCCTGCAGGATCTGGGCGGCCGGCACACAGAGATGAAGGCCTGGCTGCTGCGTTATCAGGCGGAGCATTTTGCGGGGCAGGGACTGCTTGCCGGTCTGGAGCTTGATTTTTAAGGAGAAGAAAATGACGGAGAGATATGAGGAAACAGCCGCGCAGCTGGCGGCCCTGCTGGATCCGGAGTGGCCGCTTGTCAGCAATCTGAGCAATGCGGCAGCGCTTTTGTGGGAGTGGCTGGAGCGGATCAACTGGGCCGGCTTTTATCTGGCGCGGGGAGAGACGCTTTGGCTGGGGCCCTTCCAGGGAAAGCCGGCCTGCGTCCGGATCGGTCCCGGAAAGGGCGTGTGCGGGGCGGCCCTGCGGCAGGGGGAGGTGCTGCGGGTGGAGGATGTACACGCATTTCCGGGACATATTGCGTGCGATGGCGCTTCCCGGTCGGAAATTGTGCTGCCGGTGCGGCATGGCGGGCGGATCATCGGCGTGCTCGACATCGACAGCCCGGAGCGCGGGAGATTTTCGGAGGAGGACGAGGAGGGGCTGCAGGAGATCGTGCGGGTGCTGGAAAAAGTGATTGGAAAGGACGAGCTTTTATGAAAATAGCAGCATACAATTACCGCGATTTTGATGAGGCGGCTTATTTTAAAAAATTCGGTAAACTGTACGGCGCAGAGATCCTTCCGGTGCGGGAGGACCCGACGCCGGAAAACGCTGCCCTGGCGCAGGGCTGCGAGGGCGTCAGCGTGATCACCACGCCGGTGACGGCAGAGCTGATAGAGGCCTGGAAAAGAGCGGGAGTGCGGCATATTTCCACCCGCACCATCGGCTTTGACCATATCGATCTGGAGGCGGCCGGGCGCTGCGGCATGGCGGTCAGCAACGTGACCTATTCCACCGGAAGCGTGGCGGACTACACGGTGATGCTCATTTTGATGGCGCTGCGCCGGATGAAGTCGATCTTAAAAAGGGCGGAGGGGATGGATTATTCCCTGCAGGGCAACATCGGACGGGAGCTTGGCGGGCTGACGGTCGGGGTGGTCGGCACCGGGCGGATCGGCCGCCATGTGATGCGCAATCTTTCCGGCTTCGGCTGTCGGCTCCTGGCCTGCGATCCCTTTGAGAACGAGGAGGCCAGGCGTTACGGAAGCTACTGCGCGCAGGAGGAGCTGTTTGCGCAAAGCGATGTGATCACCTTCCACACGCCGGCGGAAAAGAGCAGCTTCCATCTGGTAAACGCAGATACGCTGGGGCAGATGAAGCCGGGCGTGGTGCTGGTGAATACGGCGCGGGGAAGCATTATCGATACGGCGGCGCTGATCGACGCGCTGGAGAGCGGCAAGGTGGGAGCGGCGGCCCTGGATGTGATCGAAGGGGAGCTGGGTATTTTTTACGGCGACTACAAATATCAGGTGATCGGCCACCGGGAAATGTCCATCCTGAAGGATCTTCCGAATGTGCTGATGCTGCCGCACATGGCGTTTTATACGGAGAATGCGGTGTCGGATATGGTGGAGCACTCGATCGCGCATATCGTAAACGGCGAGGGCAACGTGCTTGCGGGGAGATGATCGCCAAAGTTCATAATTTTTTTAGAAAAATCTTAGGAACCGTTGCTTGACAGCCGGGGCGGATGAGACTATAGTACAGGTGGATTTTGAGAAAGGAGAGGATAAATTATGATGGATCAAAAGGTAAAAGAGCTGTTGAACGATCAGGTAAATAAGGAATTCTACTCCGCATACCTGTATCTGGATTTTGCAAATTTCTATAAAAACAAAGGGCTGGACGGCTTCTACAACTGGTATTATGTGCAGGCCCAGGAGGAGCGTGACCACGCGGTGCTGTTCATGCAGTATATGCAGAACAACAACCTGGCGGTTGAGTTAAAGGAGATCGCAAGGCCCTCCGTGAAGCTGGAGAAGCTGAGCGATCCGCTGGAGAAGGCATACCAGCATGAGCAGTATGTGACCAGCCTGATCCACAATATCTACAGCGCGGCCCATGAGGCGAAGGATTACCGCACGCTGCAGTTTTTGGACTGGTTCGTAAAGGAGCAGGGCGAGGAGGAGAAGAACGCGCAGGATCTGATCACCCGGATGGAGCTGTTCGGCGGCGATCCCAAGAGCCTGTATATGCTGGATAGCGAGCTGAAAACGCGCGTGTACGCAGCCCCCACTCTGGTGCTGTAAGAGAAGGTTGTTATTGTTTACAGGGAATCTGTGAACAGGAACGGGTGCAGAAGGCCGAAAAGGTTTTCTGCACCTTTTTTATTACTGAGAGATGGTTGCCGAAGATATCGGAGGGAATAGGAGAGAGGAATACGATGGAGAAATACGGAGAATATATCAGAGAGATCTGCGGGACGCTTCAGTTTCCGGAGGAGGCGCAGCAGTTTCTTTCGGAGGCCTGGGAGAAGCTGCAGGAGGAGAAGGAGGCGGCAAAGCTTCTGAACCGGTGGATTGCGCGCTACGATAAAGACGAGCCGGTGGATTACGAAGCTGCCCTGGAAGACGCTGCGCAGGCCGCCGGGCGGACGGGCGTGCACCGGTATACGGCGCAGCTTTTGCTGTTTCTGTGCATGACAAGGCATCTGCGCGAGCTCTATGAAAAAAGGGGAATCAGCCCGGAGATCTGGCGGGCGTCCTGTCTGGATTTAAAATGGAAGCTGCTGGAATGCAGGAAGATGTACGGGATCTGGGGAAGCTTTGTCGCCTTCTGGTTTCCCGGCTTTTTCGAGCTGACCCGGTTCGCGTTGGGACGGCTGCAGTTTGAGCTGGTGGATTTTCCGGAGAATTATGAGAAGGCAGGGCGGAAGCGGCCGGCAGGGATGACAAAGGCGATCAACGTCCATATCCCCTCCTGCGGAAGGCTGAACCGGGAGGAGTGCCATGCCTCCTACCGGCAGGCGGCGGCCTTTTTTGCGGACGCCTTTCCGACGGGACAGGCGGCGGTGACCTGCTCCTCCTGGCTCCTTTATCCGCCTCACCGGCAATTCTTAAAGCCGGACTCCGGGGTGGTGCGGTTTATGGACGAGTATGATATTTACCGGACCTGGGAAAACGACGGGGATCTGTGGCGGGTTTTTGACCTGGATTATGACGGCCGTCCCGAGACGCTGCCGGAGACAACCGCCATGCAGCGTGGCTATAAGGAGTGGCTGACGGCGGGAAACCATGCGGGAGGCGGGGAGGGGATCTTCTTTCTTCCGGTGGGGTGAAAGGTGACAAATGTTACAAAAATATGCAGAAAAGGTGTTGCAGAGAGGATAATTTATGTTATATGATATATTCGAAAAAATTCGGCACGGCTCTGCAGGGCCGGCCCATTGCTCGGAGGGACAAGGAGGATTTCAAATGTTAAAGAAAGCACCCATGAAGTTTGATAAAGAGCTCTTCAAGGGCAGCGTATTGAACAACATCAAAACACTTTACAGAAGAACACTGGAGGAGGCTACGCCTCAGCAGGTATTCCAGGCGGTGTCCTACGCGATCAAGGATGTGATCGTGGATAACTGGATGGCAACGCAGAAGGAATATGAGAAGGAAGACCCCAAGATGGTTTATTATATGTCCATGGAATTTCTCATGGGCAGGGCGCTGGGCAACAATCTGATCAATCTGCGCGCCTATCAGGAGGTTGCGGAGGCCCTGGACGAGCTGGGGCTGGATCTGAACCTGATCGAGGATCAGGAGCCGGATCCCGCGCTGGGCAACGGCGGACTGGGACGTCTGGCGGCGTGCTTTCTGGATTCCCTGGCGACGCTGGGCTATGCCTCCTACGGCTGCGGAATCCGTTACCGTTACGGGATGTTCAAGCAGGAGATCAAAAACGGCTACCAGGTGGAGGTGCCGGACAACTGGCTGGCAGACGGCTATCCCTTTGAGCTGCGCCGTCCCGAGTACGCCAAGGAGGTCAAATTCGGCGGCTGGGTGAGCACCTATGTGGACGAGAAGGGCCGCACGGTGTTTAAGCAGGAGGGCTATCAGTCCGTAAAGGCGGTTCCCTACGACATGCCGATCGTGGGCTATGGCAACGGCATCGTGAACACCCTGCGTATCTGGGACGCGGAGCCGGTGGAGTGCTTCAGCCTGGATTCCTTTGACAAGGGAGACTATCAGAAGGCTGTGGAGCAGGAGAATCTGGCGCGCAATATCGTGGAGGTGCTTTATCCCAACGACAATCACTACGCCGGCAAGGAGCTGCGCTTAAAGCAGCAGTATTTCTTCATCTCTGCTTCCGTGCAGGAGGCCGTGGAAAAATATATGCGCAACCATAAGGATATCCATGGATTTGCGGACAAGGTGGCCTTCCAGTTAAACGACACCCATCCCACCGTGGCGGTGGCCGAGCTGATGCGTGTCCTGATGGACGATTATTACCTGAGCTGGGAGGATGCCTGGAGCATCACCACCCGGACCTGCGCCTATACCAACCATACGATCATGTCGGAGGCGCTGGAAAAGTGGCCTATCGAGCTGTTCTCCCGCCTGCTTCCCAGAATTTATCAGATTGTGGAGGAGATCAACCGCCGGTTCGTGCTGCAGATCCAGCAGATGTACCCGGGCAACCAGGAAAAGATCCGCAAGATGGGCATTGTCTACGACGGACAGGTAAAGATGGCTCACCTGGCGATCGTCGGCGGCCATTCCGTCAACGGCGTGGCGCGGCTGCACACCGAAATCCTGGAGAAGCAGGAGCTGAAGGATTTTTACGAGATGATGCCCGCCAAGTTCAACAACAAGACAAACGGTATCACCCAGAGAAGATTTTTGCTGCATGCAAATCCCCTTTTATCCGAGTGGGTGACGGCGCATGTGGGCGACGAATGGATTACCGATCTGCCCAAGCTTTCCGGACTGCGCATCTATGCGGACGACGAGAAGGCGCAGCGGGAGTTCATGAATATCAAGTATCAGAATAAGGTGCGGCTGGCAAAATATATCCGCGAGCACAATGGCATCGAGGTGGATCCCAGATCGATCTTTGACGTGCAGGTGAAGCGGCTGCACGAGTATAAGCGCCAGCTGATGAACATCCTTCATATCATGTACCTGTACAATGAGCTGAAGGATCATCCGGACATGGAATTTTATCCGAGAACCTTTATTTTCGGCGCGAAGGCGGCGGCCGGTTATCGGAATGCCAAGCTGACCATCAAGCTGATCAACAGCGTGGCGGATGTGATCAACAACGATCCGGTGGTAAACGGCCGGATCAAGGTGGTGTTCATCGAGAACTACCGCGTGTCCAACGCGGAGTGGATCTTTGCGGCGGCGGATGTGTCCGAGCAGATTTCCACGGCCAGCAAGGAGGCGTCCGGCACCGGCAACATGAAGTTTATGCTCAACGGCGCGCTGACGCTGGGCACCATGGACGGCGCAAATGTGGAGATTATCGAGGAGGTCGGCAAGGAGAACGCCTTTATCTTCGGTCTCAGCGCGGAGCAGGTCATCCAGTATGAGAACTTCGGCGGCTACAACCCGATGGATATTTTCAACAACGATCAGGATATCCGCCGGGTGCTGATGCAGCTCATCAACGGCACCTATTCCAGCGACACGGAGCTGTTCCGCCCGCTGTACAACTCCCTGTTGAATACCCAGAGCACCGCCAAGGCGGACACCTACTTTATCCTGGCGGACTTCAAGTCCTACGCGGAGGCGCAGCGCCGGGTGGAGGCCGCTTACCGCGACGAGAAGAACTGGGCAAAGAGCGCGATCCTGAATGTGGCAAGCTCCGGAAAGTTCAGCTCCGACCGTACCATTCAGGAGTATGTGGATGATATCTGGCATCTGGACAAGGTAACGCTGCCCAGCAAGCCGGAGATGACGAAGTAAAGCAGAGAACATGAAAACGGGAAAAAGAGACAGCCTGCAGATGACGGAGGTTCTCTTTTTCTCGTTTTCTTTTCTGACGCAAAACGCGTTACTGTTCACTCCGTGACCAGTAACCAAAATGCCGGTCAACAGATGAAGTTTGAAAAGGGGGAAAATTATGTACAAAACATCGCTGTATTTTGCATGTGTTTTTATGGCTGTCTGTATGAGCCTGTCATCCTGCGCAAAGCAAAAATCTCTGAACCATGTCGATGATCTTGCTTTCTGGGGGAGTACGCCGGAGGAAGCGGGAAGGATGCTGGGGGTGGATTTTTCAAAGACGGAGCCGGAGGAAAAGCAGCTGGGAGATTTGTACGGAAAATCCTACGGGCTGCCGGACCGTTATCCGATCGGGGAAAATATGGCGAAGCTGGAGTTTTTCTTCCTGGATAACGAGACGCCGGCGGGAAATCCGCTGGGGCTTGGCGTGGTTTTTCTCTATTTTGAGGAGGGAACGGATCTGAAGGAGATATGGCAGGAGCTGGCGGAGCTTTATGAGCTGCAGGGGGAACCGTCCTGTGATTTGCGGGAGGACGGCACGGTGCGTTCCTTCCAGTGGTGGAGTCAGACCCAGGCGGATGAGAGCAGGCAGGCTGCACTGCGGGAGACCGTCGAGGAGATGTTTGGAACCGCCTCTCCCTATGGGGGCCCGGATTTCAGTATCTGGGGAAGCGTGAAACAGGACGGCACGGTTCTGGTCTATGTGCTGGGAACCTCCGGCGCGGTGCAGAAGCAGCTTGTATCATAATATGATATCAGGGTCAAAAGGTCATAAAATCCGATGCAAGCTCGCTTGCAGGAGGATTTTTGAACTTGGGACCCGCCAAAACATGAGCAAGAAGCCGTTTTTCAAAGAAAAACGAGCGGATTGCGAATGTTTTGAGGATTGCGGGAGCACTTTGTGCGGAGCAATCCGATATCATAGGTGTGATGAAGAAAGGAGCATTTAAAAATGAGCGCATATTTATTTGTCCATTTTAAGGAAAAGAAGACCCCGGATGGGGAGCAGATCTATTTTAGTCTGAGCCGGGACGGGGTTGTCTGGGAGGAGGTGAATGCAGGTCAGCCGGTTCTGTGGGCATATTTCGGCGATAAGGGCGTGCGCGACCATACCATCGTGCGCAACCGTTTTGATGGGAAATATCATATTTTCGCCACGGATTTGAGTCTCGCCTATGGGATGCGGGGAAAATATCATCATGACTGGCAGGAGATATCCCGGAACGGGAGCAAATGCCTGTCCCACTGGGAATCGGAGGATTTGGTGCATTGGAGTGAGCAGGAGCTTGTGAAGCTGGGGGACGATAGCTTCGGCTGTCTTTGGGCGCCGGACATCGTGTTTGACCGGGAAAAAGAGGAATATGTGCTGCACTGGTCTTCCTCCCATGCGGATAACGGGTATGGCCCAAAAGGGATTTTCAGCTCCCGCACAAAGGATTTTCACCATTTCACCGTGCCCAAACTGCTTTACCGTGAAAAGGAGAATGGGGTGATTGACTCCGCGATCTATGAGCAGGACGGGATGTACTATATGTTCCTAAAGCATGAGGGAAGCCCGGCACGGATTATGGAGCTGTGCGCACCTCATGTAGACGGGCCCTACACGATGGTGGAGAAATTTGATGAACGGATGGCTCTTTTGGAGCAGGGCCAGTATGAGGCGCCGACGGCCGTACCGCTTGACGATGGACAGTGGTGCCTGTTTCTGGATTATTATGGTGTGCCGGGAGCCGGGCAGGGCTATGTGCCGTTCGTGGCGCCGGATTTGAAAAGCGGAGATTTCGTGCGCTCAGATCAGCGGTTTTCCTTTCCGTATGGCTTCAAGCATGGCACGATTCTGAAAATTGGGGAAGAGGAGTACCGGCGGATCCGAAATTTTGATTTCAGTGAGCAGTAAGACGGCAGAGGGATGGAAAACAGAATGAATGGAAAAATATTACCCCCGGTTTATTATGCGGACGGGGAGAGAATGGAGCTGAAAAGTGTCGGCGACGGTGTTTATGAAACGGACAGGCTGAGGGCCATCGTCCGGGAGGAAAGCCTGGGGCCAGGGAGAAGCAGACTCGTCTATCGTTGGGAGAATCTGGGGACAGAGGCATTGCGCTGTCAGCTGGAGCTGCGCGTACAGGCGGATTTTTCCTTCGACCGCTATCTGATTCCGGGAGTGTCGGTGAACGGCAACCACTGGGGAAAAGGAAAAGAACCCAAAGGGCTTTCTTTGGAGGGACAGCCCTGGATATTCGACTATCGAAGGACGGCGATTCCCGCATGTACAATCAGCGAAAACAGGGAACAGTATCTGGCGCTGTTTGCGTCGGATGAAAGCCCTGTCTCCCTGCAGGCCTCCTGCTCCATGGTTCCCCAGGAAAACGGGAGTATGCTGCACCGCCTGCTGTATCCCTGTATGGAGGGGCCGAAGACGTATTGCACCAGGGATGGCTATCGAGAAGCTCAGGAGGATTTCCTGTATTTGCAGCCCGGTGGGACGCTGACAACCGTTGCCTATCTGCTGTGGGGAGCACCCCGGAAGGAAAATTTCGCGGCGGCGGATGTGGAGGATGCCGCGCTGGAGCTGCTGGGAAGTGATTTTCCTGCAAAGTACAGCTCACGGGAGGTGGCGGATTTATGCTGCAAATTTGCCAAAACGCTGGTCGTCGACCGGAATGGAAGGAAGCTGTTTAGCATCGGCCAGCTGCCGGATGAGCAGGGCAGGTTCGGGAACCGGGAAGGGAATGAGTTTGGCTGGTGCGGGCAGAACGGCATGTATGCCAGACTGTTCCTGGAACGGGGATTTCAGACGGGAGACCGCTTCCTGACAGAGACGGCGGTGAGCAATCTGGATGCCTGGTCGCAGGAGGCCGTTGGGAAAACCGGACTGATTCATACGCATTATCATTGGATGCTGGAAGGGGAGACAGATACGGAGGATACATGCAACCTGGGATTTGCAATCAGCGAACTCACGTCAGCCTGGGAGACGGCCCGGCAAAACGGAATGGAAAAACCGGAGTGGCTTGCGGCGGCGAAAGGCACAGCGGAATTCCTCGTCGCTCACTATTCCGAAAAATACGGATTTGGAAAGTCCTGGAACGTGGAGACCGGGGAATGTGAGGATCCGGAGGGGACGATCGGCGCATATGTGATTCCGGGGCTTGTCCGTCTGTGGCGGGCAACGGGGGAGGAGCGGTGGCTGGATGCCGCCAGAAAGGCCTGCCGGTTTTACCGGGACCGGGATTTGGCTGTCTTTTCCTGCAAGGCCGGAGCGCTGGATACCTATTGCATTGACAAGGAATCCAGCGGGCCGCTGCTGATTGGAGCATTGGAGCTTTACCAGGCCGATGGGGAGAAGGAATGGCTGGAATGTGCGGAAATGGCCGGCTGGTATTTCTGTTCCTGGATGTTCCATCATGATACGATCCCGGCATTGGACAGCGATTTTGCCAGATATGGGTATCGGACCTTGGGCGGAACCAGCGTGTCGGCTCAGCATCATCATATCGACCCATGGGGAGCGCTTGTGGTGCCGCAGATGTTTCAGCTTTGGCGGATCACCGGAGATGAGCATTGGCGCAGACGGGGGCAGCTTTTGTGGGGAAATGCCATTCAGAACATCGCGCCGGAAGAAGGAAAAGAGATCCATGGCCTGCATCGGCCGGCGGGGGCGCAAAATGAGGGCTATCATCACTGTAACTGGGGAGATGCGAACGCTCCGGGCTATATCAATGACTGGCTGGTGGCGTGGCCGCAGGCTTTTTGCTGGAATGCGGCAAAAGAGCTTGCAGCGGCGATTCCCGTCATTGCTCCAGGCCCGAATGCGGAGCCGGTGCTGTTTGTGGACAATGAGCCTTTTCTGATGTTGGGCGGGGAGCTGCACAATTCCGCATCCTCCAGTCTTCTTTTTATGGAGAAGGAGGTGTGGCCCAATATCCGCCCTTATGGGCTGAACACGGTGATTCTGCCTCTGGCCTGGGAAAGCGTGGAGCCGGTGGAAGGCACCTTTGACTTTTCTTTGCTTGAGGGAATCCTGCAGCAGGCCAGAAGAGAAAACGTCAGGCTTGTCCTTTTGTGGTTCGGGCTCTGGAAGAATGGGGAGAGCTTTTATGTGCCGGAATGGGTGAAGGCTGACCAAAAGAGGTTCTTTCGGGCACAGTACAGGGGGCGGATACCATCCGAAACGATTTCTCCGTTGTGCAGGGAGGGCGTGGAGGCGGATGCAAGGGCTTTTGTCCGGGTGATGGAGTATTTGCGGGAGCATGACAGCCGGGCGCATACCGTTGTAATGGTTCAGGTGGAGAATGAGATTGGATTCCGACTGTCTGAGAGGGATTTTGGCAGAATCGCACAGGCGGCTTATGCGGAGAAGGTTCCGGAAGAAATAACGCAGCTGTACGGCGTGAGGGGCAGCTGGAAGGAGGCGCTGGGAGAGGATGCGCCGGAATATTTCATGGCATACCATTACGCGAAAGCCATTGAACGGATTGCCAGCGCAGGCAAGAAGGTTTTCCCTCTTCCCATGTATGTGAATACCTGGCTGGATCATCATCCCTCCCGGCCCGGGGTGTTTCCCACAGGCGGACCGGTTTCCCGGCTGATCCCGCTCTGGAAAAGGCTGGCGCCCTCGCTGGATTTGATTGCTCCGGACATCTATGAACCTGATTTTAAGGGAATCTGCGAGAGCTTTAAGCGGGATGGGAATCCGCTGTTTATCCCGGAGGCAAGGCGGGATCCGGTGACGGCGTCCAATGTATTTTATGCGTTCGGAGGTCTGAATGCGTTAGGCTTTTCCCCTTTTGCCATTGAGTATTTCCTGAAGGATGATGTGCCGAAGACAGATGCCGCTCTTTTGGAAGATCTGAAGATCGAGGAAAGCGGCTTCAACTGTCATGGGACGGCCCCTTATCTGATACAGAGTTACCGGGTGTTGAACGGGATGCTCCCGCTGATCGCCGCGCTTCGGGGAACGGAGCGGATGATGGGATTTATCCGCAGCAATCCGGATGAAAAGGGCTGCATTCTTTCCATGGGAGAATACGATTTGCAGCTGGATTATCTGCGCACAGGCGCAGGGCATCCCGGGAGCGCCGGAATTATCATCAGGGCAGAAAAAGGGATCTACATTTCAGGCTGCAATGTGAAATTTACTCCGATTCCGAAAAAAGGAAGCGATACCTGGCTGACGCTTGTCCGTTTGGAGGAAGGGGAATTTCAGGACGGCGTATGGGTACCGGGACGTGTGCTCAACGGGGACGAGACATCACAGATGGAGCTGGGAGATATGGCGGAGACCAAATATCTGCAGGTTCATGTACATTTGTACGATGAGGTGGATTAATTCTTTATGTCCTTCCGTATTTTAGTGGCATTTCCGAAGCCAATCTGTTACAATGGGCAGTACGAGATTATAGGAACTGATTTACGGAGGAAAAGAGCTTATGAAACGCGGCAGAACCTTTATGGCATATGTGCTTCCCTCGGTGCTTGCCTTTGCGCTGTCCGGCATCTATGCCATAGTGGACGGTTTTTTTGTGGGAAACAGTGTGGGCGACGTGGGCCTGTCCGCCATCAATGTGGTGTATCCCGTGGTCACGCTGCTGCAGTCTGCCGGGACAGGCATCGGCATGGGCGGTGCGGTGATGTGGACGGTAAAACGGGCGGAGGGTTATCGGGAGGAGGGGGATTCCTATGTGCGCGCGGCCTTCTTTCTGCTGCTGCTCGCCAGTATAGTGCTGACCGTCCTGCCTCTTTTGTGCATGCAGCCGGTGCTGGCTTTTCTGGGCGCGGAGGGAGAGATTGGCGTGCTGGGAGAGGAATATTTGCGGATTATGGTGCTGGGCGCCGTGTTTGAGGTGTTTGCCACCGGTCTGGTGCCGCTGATCCGCAACAACGGCGGCGCTTCCTATGCGATGGTGACGATGATTTTCGGCTTTTTTACCAATATTGTGCTGGATTATCTGTGCGTGTGGGTGTGGGAGCTCGGAATGGCCGGTGCGGCCTGGGCTTCCGTGGCCGGGCAGGCAGTGACGATGGCGGGCGCGCTGTTTTATGTGTATCGTCACCGGCTGCCGGCCTTCGGCAGCTGTCCGGGCTTTTCCCAAAAGGCGGCCCGGATCGTGCGGATCGGCGTCGCGCCCTTCGGCCTGTCTCTTTCGCCCATGCTGTCGCTGCTTTTGATGAACCGTTTTTCCATCTCCTACGGCGGAGAGACGGCGGTGGCCAGCTATGCGTGCATTGCCTATGGCCTGACGATCGTATATCTTTTGATGCAGGGGGTCGGGGACGGCAGTCAGCCGCTGATGAGCCGGCATTACGGGGAGGGAAATGAAAAGGAGCTTGATCAGACGCGGAGGCTGGCGTACGGGATGGCCTGGGTGCTGGCGCTTCTGTGCATGACGGCGCTTTATCTGACCCGCTATGAGCTGGGAAGGCTGTTCGGCTCCTCGGAGGCAGTGACGATGGAGACCGGCAGGGCGCTGCCCATTTTTCTGGCAGGACTTTTGTTTTATGCCTTCTCCCGGATCACCACCTCCGGCTTTTACGCCACGGAACAGAGCCTGTTTTCCTATTTATGCGTGTATGCGGAGCCGCTTCTTTTGTGGGGGCTTTTGCTGCTTATCCCCCGGTTCGGCGGACAAAACGGCGTCTGGTGGAGCATGGTGCTGAGCCAGGTGCTGACGGCGCTTTTGGCCTTTGGACTGCGCTGTCTGGAGTGGAGGGGACGGACACGACGCCTGTCGGATATCTGAAGGAGCTTTCGGAAGCCAACAGGGGGATTTGTTTTACCAAAATGCTTGCTGCAGGGATGTACAGCAGTCTGACGGAGGACAGAGAGAGTCTGGAGAATACGATTCTCATGGAAATGAGGTGACAGGTAACAGATGGTTGTTTTGATTACAGGAGCATCGCATACGGGAAAGACGGCGCTGGCGCAGCGGCTGCTGGAAACCTACCAATATCCGTATTTGTCCATCGATCATTTGAAGATGGGGTTGATCCGCAGCGGTTATACGAGTCTTACGCCGCAGGACGATGACGTGCTTACGGATTATCTGTGGCCGGTGGTGCGGGAGATCGTCAAAACGGCGATTGAGAACCGCCAAAATCTCATCGTGGAGGGCTGCTATATTCCCTTCGATTGGGAAAAGGATTTTACGGAAGAATACCTGGAACAGATCCGGTATCGCTGCCTTGTGATGAGTGAGAATTACATCCGAAAGCATTTTGCGGACAATGCACGTTTTTTGGAGCTGGCGCAAAAGCATCAGGTCGAGTATCTGCTGATCGACGGCGAATATGAGATCGATATAAAGCTGTGCTGACCGCCTGATAAAGGCAGTCGGAGAAAGGAGTGGAGTATGCTGATACCGGAGGTTTGTTTTCAGTTGAAGGACGGGCGGGACGCTGTCATCCGCAATCCGAAAGAGGAGGATGCGGAGGCGATGCTGCAAATGTTGTATACGTTAGCGGCAGAAACGGAATTTACGATACGCTATCCGGAGGAATGTGATTACACGCTGGAGGAGGAGCGGCATATTCTGGCGCAAAACAATGCGTCGGCGCATCAGGCGATGCTGATCTGCGAGGTGGAAGGGGAGATTGCGGGCAGCTGTATGGTTTCCGTCTGTACGAGGATCAAGACGAGGCATCGGGCCAGTGTGGCGATTGGCCTGGTTCAAAAATATTGGAATCAGGGAATCGGGACGAAAATGTTCCAGGAAATGATTCGCATTGCGGAGGGCTTTTCGGAGGTGAGCCAGATAGAGCTTGCCTTTATAGAGGGAAATACCCGCGCGCAGCGTTTATATGAAAAGCAGGGCTTTCGCATCGTCGGGGTCTATCCCAATGCCACGCGGCTGAAGGACGGGACGCTGCTGCACGAGTACATTATGATAAAGCAGCTCCAAAGATAGCAGGGCTTCACCGATATTTCACACAAATGAAGGGCAGATTCAAGGTTCATTCAAGTTTTTATGTGTATACTGATCCGAAGCAAAACAGGAGAGGAGCATTACACATATGAAGAAAAAATATACCATGCTGGCACTTGGGCTGGCTTTCAATCTGGCAATCCTGGGCGGCTGCGGCAGCACCGCATCCCAGGAGACGCAGCAGACCCAACCGGCAGAAACCGGGCAGGAGACGGCAGAAAGTGAGACAGCCGATGCAGCGCAGGAGACCGCCGTGTCGGGCGAGGTGACAACGGTATCGGACAGCAGCATCACGGTGGAGACGGAGAACGGCGCCAGGGAGATTGCGGTGACGGCCGATACGGCTTATACCCGGCAGATGCCGGAGGGAGAACCGCCGCAGAGACCGGACGGTGACGGCGGCGATGCGCCGGAGCGAACGGCGCCGGAGGAGGGGCAGCGCCCGGAGGGGGAAGATGGCCAGGGCGCGCCGGAGGGAACGGCGCCGGAGGACGGGCAGCGCCCGGAGGGGGAAGACGGCCGGGGCGCGCCGGCAGGAACAGCACCGGAAGGAGCGGCGCCGGAAGGAGCTGCCCTTACGCTGGCGGATATCGCGGTGGGTGATACGGTGGAAATTACGCTGGATGCGGACGGAAACGCGCGGACTGTGGCGGTGCGCATGGATCAGCCCGGCGGCGGAGGGATGAGCAGTCAGCCGGAGAGCTATGATGCCGTACAGGAATACACGGAGGACGGGCAGGTGTCCGATGAGAGCGTTTCCTCCACAGGAACGGATGAAAACGCGATCCTGGTATCCGGCAGGGCGTCGGTTTCTATGGAAAATATGACGATCTCGCGGGAGTCTGCGGACAGCACCGGCGGGGATACCTCCAGCTTTTACGGCGTGGGTGCGGCGGTGCTGGTGACAGAAGGCACGGCAGAGCTGAATAACAGTACCGTTACCACAGACGCGGCGGGCGGCGCCGGCGTATTCGCCTATGGGGACGGAACGGCTTATGTGAAGGATACGGAGATTTTGACAGAGCAGGATACCTCCGGCGGCATTCATGTGGCGGGCGGCGGAACGCTCTGCGCCTGGGATTTGACCGTGGAAACGAACGGGGAGTCCTCGGCGGCGATCCGCAGCGACAGGGGCAGCGGTACGATGGTGGTGGACGGAGGCAGCTACGTTTCCAACGGCACGGGCTCCCCGGCGGTATACAGCACGGCGGATATCACGGTGCATAACGCAGAGCTGACGGCAAATCAATCCGAGGCGGTCTGCATTGAGGGCTTAAATCAGCTGCGGCTCTATCAGTGCGACCTGACCGGCACGATGCAGGACCTGGATCAGAATGACTGCACCTGGAATGTGATTTTGTATCAGAGTATGTCCGGCGATTCGGAGGTGGGAAACAGCACCTTTGAGATGCAGGGCGGCTCTCTGACGGCGAAAAACGGCGGCATTTTCTATACGACCAATACGGAGTCCACATTTTATATTTCCGGGGTGGAGATCACCGCAGCGCAGGGCAGCGAATTTTTCTTAAAATGCACCGGCAATGACAACCAAAGAGGCTGGGGCAGCGCGGGAGCAAACGGAGCGGACTGTGATTTTACGGCGGAAGATCAGCAGATGGAGGGCGACATCATCTGGGACAGCATCAGCAGCCTGGATTTTTATATGGCAGGCGCCAGCACGCTGACCGGAGCGGTCCTGCAGGATGAAAGCTGTGCGGGAGAGGGCGGCAGCGGCTATGCCAATGTCTATATCGGTGAGGAAAGCACCTGGGTTGTGACGGGGGACAGCGTGCTGACCAATCTGTACTGTGCCGGAACGATTGTGGATGCAGAGGGCAATTCGGTGACGGTGCAGGGCAGCGACGGCACGGTATATGCGGAAGGAGACAGCGCCTATACCGTCACGGTGGAGAGCTGGTCTGAGGAGGCGGACATGAGCAGCGCTTATACGGCGACGGAGTGGGAAGATTACAGTGTCAGCAGAGCCTGAACAGGGTGAACGGGGAAAACAAAACGGCACCGGCAGGATACGGATGAGGAAAGCGGCGGAGAAATCCGCCGCTTTGCCGTATTTTCTATTGCAGGTCGGCGCTGAACATGTACTTGTCTCCCCGGACAATACTTTTTGTATATTCCGCGCATAGGCCATTTTCATAAGTAAAGCGCTCCAACAAAATGCAGGGAACCGTGCCGGATATCTGAAGCAGCTCCCTTTCGGCAGGCAAAGGCATGACTGCGCGCAGGGTTTCACGGGCATTTTGTGCCTTGAAGGCATAGGCGGAGGCCAAAAATTCGTAGAGAGAGCCGGTTTCCAGGCGTTCTATGTCCAATGCGGCAAAGCGTTTGACCGGCAGATAGCTGGTTTCGATCATCAACGGCTTGTCCTCCGCGGAGCGCAGACGTACCAGCTCGTGCACAGCGCTGTCCACCGGGTATCTGGTTTTGCGGGCAAGCCGTTCATCCATGGAGCGCAGCGTATATCGGACAATGTGGTTCGTGATTGTAATGTTATCTTTTTTGAGCGCGTCGCTGAAGGAATAAAACTGTGTGAGCGGCTGCGTCAGAAAGGTAGGCTGTATGAATGTCCCGGCGCCGGGGAGAGAATAGGTGACCTCAGCCTCGTTCAGCAGCTTCAGCGCCATGCGCAGCGTATGCCTGCTTACATGATACCTGCCGCAGAGAAAGCGCTCGGCGGGCAGAGGCTGGCTTTGGGAAAATGATCCGGCCTTGATGTCATGCAGAATCTCTTTGTAAACCTCAAAATACAAAGCATCTTTTTTCATATTCATCCCCCAGATAATTGCTATATTGCTATTTTGCCATAAATCCCCGGAAAAGGCAAATGGATTACAAAGGAATAGAGGTATTTTGACAAATAAATAAGAAAAAAAGGTGTACCAATTAATGAATTGGTGCAATAAATGACAGACCAATTACATAATTGGGCCAAAAACACCTAAAAACATTGATTTATAATGCGGAAACTTGTACACTGTGCATGAAAGATGAAGCGGGAAATAAAAGTGCAGCAAGGGAGGAGCAATGAAGTACTTTATAGGAATTGACGGAGGCGGGACCAAAACGGAGCTTGCGCTTTCAACAGAGGATGGGATTCCATTTGAAACGCGAATGGCAAAGGGCAGTTCGTATCAGTCGATCGGTGTGGAAGCCGTAGTGCGTCTGCTGCGGGAAAACACCAAAATCCTGCTGGAAAGGGCCGGTATAACGTTTGCGGACTGCGCAGGCTGCTGCATCGGGCTGCCCTGCTATGGTGAAAATCCTGAAATAGACAGCTATATTACGACACTTCTGGAGAAGGCATTCGCGCCGGTAAAGGTGCATATCGTAAACGACGTGGAGGTAGGCTGGGCGGGATCCCTGGAGTGCAGGGAGGGAATCCATGTGGTATCCGGCACAGGCTCCATTGCCTTTGGCAGCGGGATTGCCGGTCAAAGCGCCCGCTGCGGGGGATGGGATGAGTTCTACGGCGATGAAGGAAGCTGTTATTGGGTAGGGCGGCAGGCCATGAGCCTTTTCAGCAAGGAAGCCGACGGCCGCGCTCCAAAGGGGGCGCTGTACGATATTGTGCGAAAGGAATGCGGTATTCTGCGGGATTTTTATTTTACGCATGTGATCCGGGAAAGCTACGCACCGTACCGTGAAAAGGTGGCCGCTTTTCAAAATTATGCCTGCCGGGCAGCCGGGGCAGGGGATGAGGCGGCCAGGGCTCTGTATGAGGCGGCGGCCAAAGAATTGGCCTGCATGGTCAAAGCGATCCGGAAACAAATCATTTTTTCGGAGGAGATTGTGGACGTTTCTTATTCCGGTGGGATTTTCAAAACGGGAGATCTGATTTTAGGCCCGTTCCGGAAGGAAGTGGAAGCTTTGGGCTGCAGCCTGAAAAAGCCATGCCGCACGACAACAGAAGGCGCCCTGTTGCTGGCGATGAAATATTTCAGCACATAATGGAGGATAAGCTATGTTTTTGACCGAAACAGAGATTTTGGATACCCCGCATGCGTTGGCGCTCGTCTGTCAGTATTTTGAGGAACACAGAGAGCAGCATAAAGCATTCTTTGCAGAAAACGTACAAAAGAAGTTTGTCTTTATGGGCTGCGGGTCAAGCTATATGCTTGCCAAGAGCGCTGCGGCCGTTTTTGGCGCAGTGCCCGATACGGCCGCGCTGGCCGTACCTGCCGGGGATTATCTGGTAGCGCCAAAGAGCTGGAACGAGACGCTCCGGAACAGTATCGTCGTCACATTTTCCCGCTCGGGCCGCACGTCGGAGCTGGTCAGGGCAGTAAAGGAGATTCGCGGAGCGCTGGGCTGTCCGGTAATCTCCGTCTGCGCAAAGCAGGACAATGACCTGACGCCTCTGTGCGACCTGAGCATCGGACTGGATTGGTGCTATGACAGGAGCGTTTGTCAGACGCGCACCGTGACAAGCTTTTACACCGCAGCGCTGCTGCTGGCCGCCGTCTATGCAGACGATCGGAAGCTTGCGGCTGCCGTGCACAGTGCGGCGGCAGGCTGCGGGGATTTTCAGCGGGAGAATCGCGCCGCGCTGGAAAAAATTTCCGCCCTGCCCTGGAACAATGTGGTGGTGCTGGCGGACGGCCCCCTGTGCGGCATCGCGGAGGAAGGGGCGCTGGCCTTTACGGAGATCAGCATGCTCTGCGGGCGCTACTTCCATGTGCTGGACTACCGCCACGGGCCCATCGTCATCAGCGATGAAAATACGCTCACGGTAATGGTGCTGCGGCCCGGCGAGGAGACGCTGCAGCGGGCGATGGCGGCCGATGTGCTGGCCAAAGGAGGGCCGCTGGTAACGGTGTCTGACCGGGACGGGAATCCCTGGGGAGGCGCGGTGAATATACAGATCAGGGAAATCAATGATTTTGCCGCCTGGGGCATGTTGTTTATTTATGTATGTCAGGTTTTGGCCCTGCAAAAGGCGATCAGGGAGGGGGGCAACCCGGATCAGCCGGATGGGCTGGATCCGTATATCAGGCTTTAGAGTAACGCTTTGTATGAAGGCCGGAGGGTGCACATTCCGGTTTACATAAAACAAATGAAAAACACAGGAGGGTTGTAGGATAATGAAAAAAATCACTTTTATGGGAGCTGGCAGTACCGTATTCGCCAAAAATGTCCTGGGGGATTGTATCACAACGGATGCGATGCGTGAATTCGAGTATGCGCTGTACGACATTGACACCAAACGGTTGGAGGAGAGCTACAGGATGCTTTTCAACATCAACCGCAACGCAAATCAGGACAGGGCGAAGGTTGTCCGCTATACGGACCGTCTGGAGGCCCTGCGCGGGGCGAGTTATGTCATTAACTGCATTCAGGTGGGCGGATATGAGCCCTGCACGGTGACGGATTTTGAAGTGCCCAAAAAGTATGGACTGCTTCAGACCATCGGCGACACGCATGGTATCGGCGGGATGTTCCGCGCCCTGCGTACCATCCCCGTGATGCTGGACTTTGCAAGAGATATGGAAAAGGTGTGCCCGAACGCACTGTTTATCAATTTTACAAATCCCATGTCCATGCTGTGTCTGGCCATGTTCCGGGGCTCCTCCATACAGACGGTGGGCCTGTGTCATTCTCATCAGTCGTGCGTGCCGATGCTTCTTGGCAAGCTTGGATTGCCGCAGGATGGCGTAGCCTATAAAATTTCCGGGATCAATCACATGGCGTGGCTGCTGGAAATCACCCGAAACGGGGAGGATTACTATCCGCTGATCAAAAAGCGGGCGGCAGAAGGGCCGATTCTTACTCCCGTTGAGGTGATGCGTGCGATGTATCCGGAATACGCGGATCGGCTGCCGGATAAGGATATCGAGCATCCCGTGGATGATCATGACGATATGGTACGCTTTGAGATTATGAAGCAGTTTGGCTACTATGTCACCGAATCCAGCGAGCATAACAGCGAGTATTACCCCTGGTTTATAAAGAAAGGACATCCCGAACTGATCGAGCGCTTCCATATTCCGCTGGACGAATATCCGCGCCGCTGCCGGGATCAGATCGCCCGCTGGAATAAGCAGGCAGAGCATCTGGTACACAATGAAAATCTGACTCACACTCGCAGCAACGAATACGCGGCCGGCATTATCGAAGCAATGGAAACGGGCGGTACATTTGGATTTGCGGGAAATGTGCTCAATACGGGCCTGATTGACAATCTGCCGCACGATGCCTGTGTGGAGGTGTCGTGTCTTGTGAACGAGGGACATCTGCAGCCCTGCCATATGGGGCCGCTGCCGCGGCAGCTGGCGGCATTGAATATGCGTCAGATTGAGGTACAGCAGCTTACGGTAGACGCTGCTCTTACCGGGAAAAAGGAGTATATCTATCAGGCAGCCATGCTGGATCCTCATGCGGGAAGCGAATTGACCATTGATGAAATCCGCGCATTGGTGGACGACCTGATCGAAGCGCATGGCAGCTGGCTGCCGAAGTATCACTGATCCGGCTCAATAAAAGGAGGAAAACGATATGTCAGAAGAGAAAACGACGGCTGCGGCAGTGGAAGAACCCCGTATGAGCAATAAAAAGGAGCAGCTGGGACATGCACTGGGGGTGCTGGGGCATGATTCGGCCTATACCGTATGGGCCACATGGATGACGCCGTTTTTGACGGATGTTGTGATGCTTCCCACCGCCGTGCTTGGTATACTGCTGGCCTTTGGCCGTGTGTTCGACGGCCTGAACGATTTGTTTATGGGCTCCCTTGCGGATCGCACACGCAGCAGGCTGGGACGTTTCCGTCCCTGGATTTTACGGGCGGGCCCGCTGTTTTGTATCTGCATGGCAATCAGCTTTATTGTGCCGAGCAGCAATATGATCGTGCGTATCATCTACGCGTCCGTCATGTATTTGGTGGTGGATGTGGTGTTTACCGCGGTGGATATCCCTTTCTGGAGTATGCCGGCGGCGATGACATCCAACCCAAAGGAGCGCAGCAGCATCATCGGAACAACGCAGACGACCTCCAGCGCGATTACCGGAGTGATCGGAATTGTGATGCCGCTGGCGCTGAGCTATTTCGGAGGCGCGGGCAAATGGAGCGCATATTTTACGATCGCAAGCATTGTGGCTGTTTTTGGAATCATCATGTATGTGACCTGCGCCAAGATGGTGAAGGAGCACGTTGTGCCGCCGGCAAGCGAGAAATTCAGCCTGAAATTGGGCGTAAAAAGCGTATTGACCAACAAGCCGCTTTTGTGTGTGCAGATTTGTAATGCGGTAGGCCTGCTGGCCATGATTATGAACGGCACCTTTAACTATTACTATTGTCAGTATAATCTGGGCGGTCTGGAGGTTATGAGCGTTTTGTCGCTGATCAGCACGATTGCAACCGTGGTCGGTTCGGTGCTGTTTATCTTCCTTTCCAGATATATCAGCAAGAAAAAGATTATGTTTATACTGGCCGGCGGATACATCGCAGCGCGTTTGACGCATTATTTTTCCGGCTGGCAGAACCTGTCCATTATTTTTGTATGCAGCGCCATTTCCGGTATTTGCGTCGGAGCATTTATGGTATCCGTGATGGCCATGATGGCAGATACGATTGAGTACGGCGAGTGGAAAACCGGTCAGAGAAACGAGGGCATGATTACCTCAACCCGCTGCTTTGTGACCAAGCTTATGATGGCGGTTTCGGGCGTTATCGTAGCTTTTGTGATTGGCATTTTCGGTTATGTGCCCGGTACGGAGCAGACGCTGGCGACACAGAATGCGTTCCATACCATGATGACCCTGGTGTGTGCGGGCGTGATGCTGATTGGTATTATTCCGATGTTTTTCTACAGCCTTACGGAGGACAAGCACGCGCAGATCATGGAGGAGCTGGCTGCACGCAAGGCTGCCAGAGGAGAGTGATTGAAATGACGTCTCAAAACCCTATTTTGAGCCTTTTGGAGAGACGGGCCTGCGCAAGAGAGCGAGGCGTATATTCCTGCTGCAGCGCCAACGAATATGTGCTGCGGGCGGCCCTGCGGAGGGCGAAGGCGGCGGATACGGTGGTATTGGTAGAGGCCACGGCGAATCAGGTGAATCAAAACGGGGGCTACACGGGCATGACGCCGTCCGGATTCCGCAAATTTCTGATGCGGCTTGCCGAGTCGGAGGAAATGCCCGCAGGGAAGGTGCTGTGCGGCGGCGATCACCTGGGGCCGCTCACCTGGCAGCATTTGCCGGAAGCAGAAGCGATGGCCAATGCCGAAGAATTGATTCGCGCTTATGTATTGGCAGGCTTTTCCAAAATCCATATCGATACAAGCATGCGGGTGGCGGATGACGATCCGGCGCAGCCGCTGCCGGACCGCGTGATTGCCCGGCGCGGCGCGCGGCTTTGCCGTACGGCGGAGGATGCCTTTGCCGAATATGTCAGAGAACACCCGCAGGCGCCGGAGCCGGTGTATGTGGTGGGCAGCGAGGTGCCTGTCCCCGGCGGCGCAAAGGAAAAAGAGGACCGCGTGGCGGTCACCAGCCCGGCGGCCTGTGAAGCGACGCTGGCGGAATTTGAAAGCGCTTTTGCCGGGATAGGGCTTACGGAGGCGTGGAGACGGGTGGTGGCGCTGGTGGTGCAGCCGGGCGTGGAGTTTGCGGACGAAAGTGTCATTGCCTATGATCGTCAGGCCGCTCAAAAGCTGATGACCTGCCTGAAAAAGCATCCCGGGCTTGTGTTTGAAGGGCATTCTACCGATTACCAGCCGAAGGGATGTCTTCGCCAGATGGCGGAGGACGGGATTGCGATTTTGAAGGTTGGACCGGCGCTGACCTTCACCCTTCGGGAAGGCTTGTTTGCCCTGGAACGTATTGAGCAGGAGCTGTATGGGGTAAAGGATTTTCCGCTCTCCGGGTTCAGGGCGGCGCTGGAGCAGGCTATGCTGGAGGACAGCAGCCAGTGGAGCAAATATTATCACGGAACGATGACCCAAAAGCGGTATGCGCGGGCATTCAGCTATTCCGACAGATCGAGATACTATTTGACGAACAAAAGGGTGAGGGCGGCTATGAATATGCTGCTGAAAAATCTGGATACCACAGGCATTCCGATGGCGCTGCTGAGCCAGTATATGCCGACCCAATATGCCCGTGTCCATTCGGGCGAGCTGACGCTGCGTGCCTCTGATTTGCTGATCGATCATGTGGGAGACTGTATCGACGATTATCTGTACGCGGTATTAAATTCAGAATAAAAAGGAGAGTTTATCATGCCACGGGTAAATGCAAGAGAGCTGCTGTTGGATGCACAGGCGCATCATTACGCCGTGGGCGCATTCAACGTGGAAAATATGGAGATGATGCAGGCGGTTATTTGCGCCGCCGAGCAGGAGGGAGCGCCGATTATTTTGCAGACAACGCCCTCCACGATAAAATATGGAGATACGGCGCTGTTTGCGTCCATGGCGCGGGCGCTGGCGGAGAAAAGTCCGGTACCCGTGGCGATTCATCTGGATCACGGCAACAGCTTCGCACTGTGCATCCGCGCGGCGGGAGACGGATATACCAGCATCATGATAGACGGCTCGGCTTTGCCGATGGCAGAAAACATCGCGCTGGTGCGCAGGGTAACGGAAATGGCGGCCGCCTTTTCAAGCCGTCCCTGTGTGGAGGCTGAGCTGGGGAAGCTGGGCGGCAAGGAGGATGCCGTGGAGGTAAAGCCCGGCGAGGATATATATACCGATCCGGAGGAGGCGGCGCGTTTTGCGGCGGAGACTCAGATCGACAGTCTGGCTGTGGCCATCGGCACGGCCCACGGTTTTTATAAGGGGAAGCCAAAGCTGGACTTTGAACGTCTTGCCCAGCTGCAGGCGGCGGTATCTGTGCCGCTGGTGCTTCACGGTTCCTCGGGTGTGCCGGATGAGGATGTGCGGCGCTCCATTGCTCTGGGAATCTGCAAGGTGAATTTTGCAACCGAGCTTCGCGCCGCCTATACGCAGGCCGCGCGGGAGTGCCTGGATGCGGATGCGGCCGTTTACGATCCCAAAAAGTTTGGAGAACGGGGACGGGAGGCCGTGACCAGGCTCGTACGGCATCGCATTCGGGTTTGCGCAGGGTGATATAAATATGAACCGCACTACAGCTCCCACGCGCCCATATCCACCACCTTCCGCACCTGCGCCGCGTAGGCGGAGGGCGTCATACCGGTAAACTGCTTGAACTGTCGGGAAAAATAGTGGACGGAGCGGTAGCCGAGCCGGTCCGCGATCTGGGAGAAGTTCAGGCCCCAGTCCGGGATCAGCCGTTTGGCCTCCTCGATCTTCATGCTGGAAAAAGCGTGGATCACGCCGTTTCCGGTTCGGTCCAGAAAAAGCCGCTGCAGGCGGCTCCGGCTGATTCGGTTGTCCCGGCAGATCTGGTCGACGGAGAGCTGACGGGAGAGATTGCAGCGCAGATAGTCCAACAGGGATTGATAGAGCGGGTCGTCGGGAGCAGTGCCGGCGCCGTTTTTGGAGCGGCGAAGGAGCAGGAGCAGCAGCGTTTCCAGCAGGGAGGCGCAAAGCTGCGCCTGCTCCTTTTTTTCTTCCGGGGAGGAATCCCCGAAGAGCGTTTCGCATTCCTCCAAAAAGGCGGGGAAAAGCGATCGCTCCGGCTCGCCGGCGGAGAGAAGGGCGACAGAGGCCGTGGGCAGAACGGGAGTCTCCTGCCCGCACAGAAATAAGATGCAGGTGATGTCTGCAGGGCAGGCCGGATCGGCGGACAGCAGCCGGAGGCTCTGGCCGGCCTCCGGGCCTGCAAGAACCGCGCTGCCCGGGCCGCAGCAGCAGTCTGTGCCGCGGTGGCAGTCCAGTCCGCAGCCGCTTACGCGGACGCTCCCGCGGCGGATCCAAAACAGCCGCCAGACGTCCTGCTCCGGCAGGCCTGCATCGGGAAGTGAAAACGATTCGGTTGGAAGCTCGGGAGCCGCCGGGGAAAAACGCCGGGGACGGTACAAAGCGGTCAGGCGCAGGCTGCGCGGAGGAAGGGGAAAATTCATAGAGACTCCTTTTTGAACGGAATTATTGTATTTTATGATACCATAATTGACATGGTTTTGGAAGGAACAGTTCAGCCCGCCGGGAGTGGACAGATTGCAGAAATGAAATTCCTTCCGCTGTACAACCGCCGGGTTTAATGCTATACTGGAAAGAACGAAGCGTTCTTTGAAGGACGCCGATTGATACGATGGAGAGTATGTGCATGGGAAGCATAAATACAGATGAGATTTGCGCAGGAGTGGCCGGAAGCTTTGCGCTGGAGGGGGAGCTGACGGAGCTGATCTCCTACGGCAGCGGGCATATCAATGATACGCTCTGCGCAACCTGCAGGCTGCCGGGAGGCGGCACAAAGCGATACATCCTGCAGCGGATGAACGACGATATTTTCAGGAATCCGGCGGAGCTGATGGAGAACGTGATAAACGTCACCGCTTTTCTTCGGAAAAAGATCCTTGCGGCGGGCGGGGATCCTGAGCGGGAGACGCTGAATGTGGTGAAAACAAGGGACGGCAGGAATTTCCTGACGGATGAAAACGGGGATTTCTGGCGGGCCTATGTTTTTATCGAGGACGCCACCAGCTTTGACCAGGTGGAGAAGCCGGAGGATTTTTATAACAGCGCGGTGGCCTTCGGCAATTTTCAGCGGCTTTTGTCGGATTATCCGGCGGAGACTTTGCATGAGACGATTAAAAACTTTCACAATACCGTGAGCCGCTTTGAGGATTTCAAAAAAGCGGTGGCGCAGGACGTCGCCGGGCGCGCAAAGGAAGTGCAGGAGGAGATCCGGTTTGTGCTGGACCGGGAGGCGGACTGTCATGTGATCTGTGACGCGCTTGAGAAAAAGGAGATCCCGCTTCGGGTGACGCACAACGACACGAAGCTGAACAACATTCTGATCGACAACCGGACCGGAAAGGGGCTGTGCGTCATTGATCTGGATACCGTGATGCCGGGCAGCGCGCTGTACGATTACGGCGATTCCATCCGGTTCGGGGCAAACACCGGGGCGGAGGATGAGAAAAATCTGGAGCTGGTCTCCTGCGACCTGGAGCTGTTCGAGCTTTATACGAAGGGCTACACGGAAGGCTGCGCGGGCAGCCTGACGGAGCGGGAGATCCGCCTGATGCCCATGGGTGCCAAGCTGATGACGCTGGAGTGCGGGATGCGGTTTTTGACGGATCATCTGCAGAACGACGTTTATTTCAAGATTCACCGGGAAAACCACAATCTGGACCGGGCGCGCACGCAGTTTAAGCTGGTGGCGGATATGGAAGAAAAGTGGGAACGGATGAATGAAATTGTGGAGAAGTATGCCTGATGCCTGCGATTCATGTGATGATAAAGCCGGCCTCCGGGCTGTGCAATATGCGCTGTAAATACTGCTTTTATGCGGATGAGATGGAGAAGCGCAGCCAGGCCTCCTACGGGGTGATGAGCCTGGAAACGCTGGAAAGCGTTCTGCAGAAGGTGTTTTCCTTTGCGGAAGAAAGCTGCACGATCGCGTTCCAGGGCGGGGAGCCGACGCTGGCGGGCCTGGATTTTTTCCGGGCCTGCGTCCGTTTGGCGCAGCAGTACAATACGAAAAAAATCCGGGTATCCTATGCGCTGCAGACAAACGGTTACGGGCTTGACGAGGAATGGTGCCGTTTTTTTGCGGAGAACCGGTTTTTGCTGGGGCTGTCGGTGGACGGTATCCGGGCGACCCACGACAGTTACCGGAAGGACGCGGCGGGGCAGGACACCTACCTTCGGGTGCTGGAGGGCGCAAGGCTGCTGGAGCGCTTCGGGGTGGAGTTCAATGTGCTCACGGTGGTGAATGCCAGGACTGCGCCGAAGATCCGCCGGATTTATGAAAGCTACCGGAAGCTGGGCTTTGCCTGGCAGCAGTACATCGCCTGTCTGGATCCGATCGACGAAATTCAGGGAAAGCAGGAATATTCGCTGACGCCGGAGGCCTACGGCCGCTTTCTGATTGAGCTGTTTGAGCTCTGGGATCTGGATCTGCGCCGGGGACAGCAGCCCTATATCCGGCAGTTTGAGAATTATGTGGGAATCCTGATGGGGCGCTTTCCGGAATCCTGCGAGCAGCGGGGCGTGTGCAGCTTCCAGAATATCGTGGAGGCGGACGGCAGCGTGTATCCCTGCGATTTTTATGTGATGGACCAGTATCGGCTGGGCAACCTGAAGGAGGACGATTTTGAGACGATCAACGAGCGGCGGCTCAAAATCGGTTTCGTGGAGGCATCCATGAACCACACGGAGAGCTGCAGGGCCTGTCCCTATTTCATGATCTGCAGGGGCGGCTGCCGCAGGCACCGGGAGCAGCCGGGGAGCGCGCCGGGGGAGAACTATTTCTGCAAATCCTACCGGATGTTTTTTGACGCCTGCCTGCCGAGACTGCGGGAGATTGCGGAGAACTGCTTGCGCACCGGCGGATTTTCCGATATACTTTAGTGGAGTAACGCAGCCCTGTGAGAGCGGGGCGGACTGTGATGTGAGTAAGGAGGTTCCTATGGTAACATTGTCAAAGGGCGGCGCCTGGCTGGTAAACGGCGCCGATATCATACCGGACGGCCCGGAGGCCCGGGCGGCTCTGACGGCGGCAGCGGGCGCGCCCGTATCGAAGGAGGAGGGGAAGAAGCAGACCATCGCCTACGGGATTTTGGAGCAGCACAATACCTCCGGCAATATGGAGAAGCTGAAAATCAAATTCGACAAGCTGACAAGCCACGATATCACCTTCGTGGGCATCATCCAGACGGCCCGGGCGTCGGGGCTGACGAAATTCCCGGTTCCCTATGTGCTGACCAACTGTCACAATTCCCTCTGCGCGGTGGGCGGCACCATCAATGAGGACGACCATTTATTCGGCCTGACCTGCGCCAAGAAATACGGCGGCGTCTATGTGCCTCCGCATCAGGCCGTGATCCATCAGTTTGCGCGGGAGATGCTGGCCGGGGGCGGCCGGATGATCCTGGGCTCCGACTCCCACACCCGCTACGGCGCGCTGGGCACCATGGCCATGGGAGAGGGCGGGCCGGAGCTGGTAAAGCAGCTGCTCAACCAGACCTACGACATCAACCTGCCGGAGGTGGTCTGTGTCTATCTGACCGGCAGCCCGGAGAAGGGCGTGGGCCCGCAGGACGTGGCGCTGGCGATTATCGGCGCGGTGTTTAAGAACGGCTATGTGAAAAATAAGGTGATGGAGTTTGCAGGTCCCGGTGTGGCGAGCCTGAGCGCGGATTTTCGGATCGGCATCGACGTGATGACGACGGAGACCACCTGCCTGTCCTCCATCTGGGAGACGGACGACGAGATCCGGGATTTCTATGACATCCACGGAAGAAGCGAGGAGTACCGCGAGTTAAAGCCGGGAAGGACCGCTTATTACGACGGACTGATCGAGGTGGATCTCTCAAGCGTAAAGCCCATGATCGCCATGCCCTTCCATCCCAGCAATACCTATACCATCGAGGAGGTCAACGCCAACCTGGACGACATTCTGGCGGACGTGGAAAAGCGTGCGGCGGTGAGCCTGGACAACGCGGTGGAGTACAGCCTGAGGGATAAGGTGCGGGACGGCCGCTTTTATGTGGATCAGGGGATTATCGCAGGCTGCGCGGGCGGCGGATTTGAAAATATCTGCGCGGCGGCGGAGATCCTGAAGGGACAGTATATCGGCAGCGACGAGTTTACGCTGAGCGTGTACCCGGCCTCCATGCCGGTTTATATGGAGCTGATCCGGAACGGCTGCGCGGCCACGATCATGGAGACCGGCGCGGTGATCAAGACGGCCTTCTGCGGGCCCTGCTTTGGCGCGGGGGATACGCCCGCCAACAATGCCTTCTCGATCCGCCATTCCACGAGGAACTTCCCGAACCGGGAGGGCTCCAAGCTGCAGAACGGGCAGATCGCCTCTGTGGCGCTGATGGACGCCCGCTCCATCGCGGCGACGGCGGCCAACAAGGGACGGCTCACCCCGGCCACGGATTTTGACGGGCCGATCGGAAAATATAAGTATCATTTTGACGCAAAGATTTATCAGAACCGGGTGTTTGATTCTCACGGCGTCGCGGATCCTTCCGTGGAGATCCATTTCGGGCCCAATATCAAGGACTGGCCGCAGATGGACGCGCTGCCGGAGCATCTGGTGCTGCAGGTGGTTTCCGAGATCCACGATCCTGTCACCACCACCGATGAGCTGATTCCTTCCGGGGAGACCAGCTCCTACCGCTCCAACCCCCTGGGGCTTGCGGAATTTACCCTGTCCCGCAAGGATCCCGCCTATGTGGGCCTGGCAAAGGAGATCCACAAAGCGCAGGAGGCCCTTCACGAGGGGAAGGATCCGCTTGAGGCAAAGCCGGAGCTTGCTGCGGTGATGGAGGCGGTTTACGGCGCCTTCCCGCAGGCAAAGCAGGAGAGCCTGGGCTATGGCTCCACGATTTTTGCGGTCAAGCCCGGCGACGGCTCGGCCCGGGAGCAGGCGGCCAGCTGCCAGAAGGTGCTGGGCGGCTGGGCCAATATCGCCAACGAGTACGCCACCAAGCGCTACCGCTCCAACCTGATCAACTGGGGAATGCTGCCGTTTTTGATCCCGGAGGGAGAGCTTCCCTTCAAAAACCATGACTATCTGTTCTTCCCGGACATCCGCCGCGCGGTGGAGGAAAAGGCGGAGCAAATCACGGGCTATGCGGTAGCCGGAAAAGAATTAAAGCCGTTTACCGTGACGCTGGGCGAGCTCACCGACGAAGAACGGCAGATCATTTTAAAGGGCTGCCTGATCAATTATAACCGGGTAGGATAAACCGCCGCATAAAGAGACGCTTTCTTTCATACAATGAACGGTAACAGTTCAGCCAGCCGGGAGTGAACGGCAAAAATCGTGCTTGCACGAATTTTGGCCGGTTGCTCCCGGCTGAGGGAGCGCCCGATTATGAGCAAAGTTAGCCGCGAAGCGGCGGAAAAGCGCGTTAGCGCGGCTTTGCGAATGGCGCGGGCTGAACTGCTATAATGTGAACAGCAGCGGGAGGAAGCGGCCATGACGGAAAAAGAACTGGAAAGACAGGCGGCACAGGCCGCGGGAAGGAAAAAGCTGCAGGACCTTCTCGCGGTCTTTCTTTTTCTGCTGCTTCTGCCCTACACCTGCAGCGCGCTGGCCAGGGCGGGGCGCGATAGCGCCGTGGAAACCCTTTCCCTGCCGGGGGACGGGCGCGTGATTGCCTGGGAGCAGGAAAACGGCGTGAAAAGGATTCCCGAGGAGGAGTTTCTGGTCGGGGCGCTGGCGGCCAGCATTCCGGCGCAGTACCGTCCGGAGACGAAAAAGGCGCAGGCTGTGATCCTGCGCAGTATGGCGTTTTGCAGGGAGAAGGAGGCGTTAAGCGCCCGGGAGAGCGGGCTGGAATACATGGATCCTTCCCAAAGGCGGCTCTTGTGGGGGGAGGATTTTGAGGAAAACGAGAAGGCCTTCGGGGAGGCGGTGCGGGAGACAAAGGGACAGGTCCTGACCTACGCGCAGGAGGTCGTCAGCCCGCCCTTTTTCCGGCTCAGCGCGGGAAAAACGCGGAGCGGCGCGGAAATTTTCGGACAGGAGCGGATTGTCTGGTGTCACAGCATCGAGTGTCCGGGGGATGAAAATGCGCCGGATTTTTTGCAGGAGAGCGAATGGGACAGGGACAGCTTTGCGCGCGTCCTGGCCTCGGAGGGAATGATTCTGCCCGGCGAAAACGCCTACATCCTGCTGACCCGGGATTCGGCGGGGTATGTGCTGGAGGTGTCCTGCGGGGAAAGCCGGATGGAGGGGGAGCGGTTCCGGCAGCTCTTTGACCTGGCTTCCTCCTGCTTTTCTCTGCGGGAGGAGGGCGGCAAAATTATCCTGCAGACGAAGGGGATTGGCCACGGGCTGGGCTTTGACCAGTACAGCGCGGATCTTCTGGCGGAGCAGGGGAAGGGATATGTGGAGCTTCTGAAATGGTTTTTTGCCGGGGCAGAGGTGGAGGAGCGATAGGCTTTCTTTTTTCAAAGCTCTGCCGGAAATGGAATAAACCGGTCATTGTTGGCAAGACTAAGCCTGAAGACAGTCAACAATTCAGGAAAGGATGATCGGTATGAGAAGAAGGAAAGCGGGCGGCGCTTACCGCCGGGAAAAGGCTATTATGATTGCCTCCGCCGTTTTGGTGCTGGCGGCGATGACGGTGACGGGAGTGTATGTTTATCATCAGAAGCAGCCGGAAAAGCCGCAGGATAATGTGGTGGATTTTTCCGTGCTGGAGCCGGAGACAGGGGAGGAAGTGGCCGAGGCGGAAAACAGGTCGGCGAAAAACCGAACCAGCGGGGAGGGGGACAGCGGCGAGCTGGATTATGACCCTTATTATGTGGAAAAGGACAAAAGCCTGAGCAGCCTTCCGACGCTGCAGGATGCAGAGGGACAGGACAGTCAGGAGCAGACGGCGGCGGCAGAGACGGAGGCGGCCCCCTATAATGTGGGTTATGCGGAATACGGCTCGGGCGGCGTCCCTGCGGGCGGCGAAGGACTGGCGGCGGACGGAAGCCTGGACGGTCAGGAGGATGAGACTGGAACGGACGCGGAGGGCGGCGAAGAGGATGCCCTGGCGGCGGTGGCGGACGTGACGGTGGAGGAGGAAAGGCTTCGGTTCGGGGAGGACAGCGCTCTGAGCTGGCCGATTGCCGGGAATGTGCTGCTCAACTACAGCATGGACAAGACGATCTATTTTCCCACGCTTCAGCAATATAAATATAACCCTTCCATCGTCATCAGCGCCGCACAGGGTACCGGCGTGGCCTGTGCGGCGGACGGCGTGGTGGAGGCGGTGTACGAGGACGCCCAGACCGGCATCAGCGTCCGGATGCGCCTGGGCAACGGCTATGAGCTGACCTACGGACAGCTCCAGGAGGTGACGGTGGAGGAGGGCGATTATGTGGAAGCGGGCGCCTTCATCGGCAAGGTGGCGGCTCCCACGAAATATTATGCGGCGGAGGGCACGAACGTGTACTTTAAGCTGACAAAGGACGGAGCTCCCGTCAATCCTCTGGACTATCTCGGATAAACGTCCGCCCCGGTTTCGGATCAGGAAACCGGGGCGGATGCTTTTGGGCGTTATTCTTTTGTGATTTGCAGCTGCGGATCGAATTTTTTCCGCACCTCGAGGTAGGCCAGGATCGCTTCCACGGTGCCCTCGAAGCCCAGGCGGGAGCTGTCCAGCGAAAGATCGTAGTTCTGAGCGTCCTTCCACTCCTGCCCGGTGTAATATTTGTAGTAGCGGGCCCGATAGTCATCCGTCTGGGCGATCAGCTTTTCCACCTCGTTCTGCGGCAGGCTGTTGACCTTCATGGCCTCCTGCAGGCAGAAGGCGGGGGTGGCGTGGACGAACACGCGCACGATGCCGGGCAGGTCGGACAGCACATGGTCGGCGCAGCGGCCGATGATCACGCAGGAGCCCTCCTGGGCCAGCTGACGGATGATCTTGGCCTGATAGCGGAACAGGTTGTCGTCCTTTGTAAAGCCCGCGCTCTCGGGGGAGAGGGGCTGGGAGCCTTTAAAGCCGCCGGAGAGGAGGGCGCGCAGGCCGCGGTGTTTTTTTTCGTCGGTGAAAAGCACCGGGTTGATGCCGCTGTCCTCCGCAGCCAGCTCGATAATCTCGCGGCCGTAGCAGGGGATATTCAGGCGCTTCGCCAGCATCCTGCCGACGGTGCGGCCGCCGCTGCCGTACTGGCGGGCGATGGTAATAACAAGATTGGACATGATGTGCCTCCTTCAAAGGTAATGTAACAGTTCAGCCATCGGGCTTATTCACCCAGGTACGCCTTCTTAATTGCATCATCATTCAAAAGCGCCTGGGCGCTGTCCTCCTTGACGATGCTGCCGGTTTCCAGCACATAGGCACGGTTGGCGATGGAGAGCGCCTTCTTGGCGTTCTGCTCCACCAGAAGGATGGTCACGCCCTGTTTGTTGATCGCCTGGATAATATCAAAAATTTCGGATACCAGAAGGGGAGAGAGGCCCATGGAGGGCTCGTCCAGCAAAAGGATCCTGGGGTTTGACATCAGGGCGCGTCCCATGGCGAGCATCTGCTGCTCGCCGCCGGAGAGCGTGCCGGCCAGCTGGCGCGTGCGCTCCTTCAAGCGGGGGAAGCGCTCGTAAACCATGGAAAGGGAATCGTCGATTTCCTTTTTGTCCTTCCGGGTAAAAGCGCCCATCTTCAGGTTTTCCAGTACGGTCAGGTTGGCGAACATGCGGCGGCCCTCCGGCACATGGGAGATGCCCTGCTTGACGATCAGGTGCTCCGGCATCCGGGAAATTTCCCGGTCCGCAAAGCGGATGGAGCCGGATTTGGCCCGCAGCATGCCGCTGACGGTCTGCAGCGTGGTGGTTTTTCCCGCGCCGTTTGCGCCGATCAGTGCCACGATTTCCTTTTCCTCCACATGGAAGGAGATATTTTTCAGGGCGTGGATCACGCCGTAATAAACGTTCAGATTTTCAACGGTGAGCATTGACATGAAAATAGCCTCCTTTAATCGCCCAGATAGGCCTTGACCACGGCGGGATCGTTTAAAACCTTCTCCGGCGCGCCCTCCGCGAGCAGCCTTCCGAAGTTAAGCACATACAGGTATTCGCAGATGCCCTGCACCAGCTTCATGTCGTGCTCGATCAGCAGGATGGTCACGTTGTATTTTTTGCGGACCAGGCGGATGGTGTCCATCAGCTCGCCGGTTTCGTTGGGATTCATGCCTGCGGCCGGCTCGTCCAGCAAAAGAAGCTTCGGGTTGGTGGCGAGGGCGCGGGCAATCTCCAGCTTGCGCTGCTTGCCGTAGGGCAGGTTGGAGGAGAGGGTCTGAGCGGAATCCTCCAGATGAAACACCCGCAGGATCTCCAGGGAGCGCTCCCGCATCTCCCGCTCTTTTTTGCGGTAGCTTCCCACATGGAGTATGCTCTCCGCCAGAGAGTAGGTGATCTGGTTGTTAAAACCCACCATCACGTTGTCCAGCACGGACTGTTTGGGGAACAGCCGGATATTCTGGAAGGTGCGGGCCACGCCCATATGGTTGATCTCGAAGGGCTTTTTGCCGATCAGGTTCTCGCCCTCCAGCCGGATTCCGCCGTCAGTGGGGCGGTAGACGCCGGTGAGCATGTTGAAAACGGTGGTTTTGCCGGCACCGTTGGGACCGATCAGGCCCACCAGGCTGCCTTTTTCTATTTTCATGGAAAGCTCGTCCACGGCGCGCAGGCCGCCGAACGAGATGCCAAGCTTGGTTACTTCCAGTGTGGTCATGTCATGCGCCCTCCTTTTTCTCGTTCCGGGCTGCGCAGCGCGCGCTGCGCCACTCAAGCAGGCGCTTCCTGGCGCCGGAGTTGTTGAAGATCATCATGACGATCAGCAGGATCGCGTAGATCAGCATCCGGTAATCGTTCATGGAGCGCAGAAGCTCCGGAAGCACGGTCAGCAGGGCCGCCGCAATGATGGAGCCCCAGATGTTGCCCAGTCCGCCCAGCACCACAAACACCAGGATCAGGATGGAGGTGTTGAAGTCGAACTTGGAGGCGGTCACCGTGGAAAAATTCATGGCGTACAGGGTGCCGGCCATGCCCGCAAAGACGGCGGATATCACGAAGGCCAGCAGCTTGCAGCGGGTCACGGAGATGCCGATGCTCTCGGCTGCGATCTTGTTGTCGCGCACGGACATGACGGCCCGCCCGGTGCGGCTGTGGACCAGGTTCAGGATGATGAACAGGGTGACCAAAATCAGTACGAAGCCGGAGGTGAAGCTGGAAATCTTCTCCACGCCGCTGACGCCCATGGGGCCGTTGATAATCATCCTGCCGCCCTCCGCCAGGGTAAAGCTCTGCTGGAGGATGGAAAAATGAAGGCCGTTTTCATCCAGGCCGATGTAAAGCACGTTGATGATGTTTTTGATGATTTCTCCGAAGGCCAGAGTGACGATGGCCAGGTAATCGCCCTTTAAGCGAAGCACCGGGATGCCCACGATCACGCCTGCAAGGCCCGCGAACAGGCCGCCGATCACCATGGAGACGGCCAGGCGGAGAGGGGCGCTCGGGATCGCGGCTGCCAGGCTGGTGGAGACCACGATGCCGGTGAAGGCGCCCACGGACATAAAGCCCGCATGGCCCAGCGACAGCTCTCCCAGGATGCCGACCGTCAGGTTCAGGGAGACGGCCATCACGATGTAGGCGCAGATCGGCACCAGCTGCCCCTTTAAGGAGGAGGAAATATTGCCGGAGGCGATCATTCCCTGGATGACGAGGAAGGCGAGGATGACGATCCCGTATGAAATTGTATTGTCACGCCGGACAGTCAGAAGGTTTTTGAACTGTTTCATCTGCGCCACCTCATACTTTCTCGCTGACATGCTTGCCCAGCAGGCCGTCGGGCTTGACGATCAGCACGACGATCAGCACGGCAAAGACAATGGCATCGGACAACTGTGTGGAAATATAAGCCTTTGAAAAAATCTCGATCAGCCCCAGCAGGATGCCGCCCAGCATAGCGCCGGGAATGGAGCCGATGCCGCCGAACACCGCCGCGGTGAAGGCCTTGATGCCGGGCATGGAGCCGGTCGTGGGCATCAGCGTGGGGTAGGCGGAGCACATCAGGATCCCGGCGATGGCGGCAAGCCCGGAGCCGATGGCAAAGGTCATGGAGATCGTGGTGTTGACGTTGATTCCCATCAGCCCTGCGGCCGCCTTGTCCTCGGAGACAGCCCGCATGGCGGTCCCCATTTTGGTCCGGTTGATGAAGAGCGTCAGGCAGAGCATAATGATGATGCAGGCCAGGATCGTGACGATGGCGACGCCGGAGATGACCAGCTGCCCGTCAAAGAGCCGGACCGACCAGTTTCCCACCACGGAGGTGAAGGTTTTGGGGCTGGAGCCCCAGATTAACAGAGCCGCGTTCTGCAGGAAATAGGAAACGCCGATGGCCGTGATCAGAACGGCCAGGGAGGGCGCCTGCCGCAGGGGTTTGTAGGCCAGCCGCTCGATCACGATGCCCAGCACCGTGCAGACAAAGATGGAGAACAGCACCGACACAAAAGGGGACAGCCCCAGGTAGCTGGTGGTGCAGAAGGAAATATACGCGCCGACCATAATGACGTCGCCGTGTGCGAAGTTCAGCATCTTGGCGATGCCGTATACCATGGTGTAGCCCAGGGCGATGATCGCGTACACACTGCCCAGGCTCACACCGTTGATCAAATGGGATAAAAAGGTCATACCAAACACCTCATGTTTTCGTTTATACACACAGAGCGCCGTATCTTGCGGATAACGACGCTCTGCTTGCGCTCCAAAATGCTATTGACGAAGATTACTCCATGCCGACATAAGCGCCGTTCTCGATCACCATGCCCTTAGGGCTCTTGGAAACCGCTCCGGTGGAATCCCAGGTGATGCCGGTGCCGGTCAGGCCGTCGAAGGTCAGGGTCGGGAAGGTCTCGATCATCTTATCGCACAGCTCCTCGGCCGTCATGTCAGCGGTTGCACCGCTCTTCTCCAGCGCCTCCTTGTAAGCGTATACGCAGTCGTAAGCGTCCGCCGCGAACTGGTTGGGCACATCGCCGTAGAGCTCCTTATATTTGGTGACAAAGCTCTGGGTCTTCTCGTCGGTTGCGTCCGCGTTGAAGGGGGTCAGCAGCATGACGCCCTCGGCCAGGGAGGTGTCAAAGCCCTCCAGCGTCAGGATACCGTCCATGCCGTCCACGCCGAAGAACTTGGGCGCGTAGTCCATCGCCTTGGCCTGCTGCAGGATCAGGGAAGCAGGCTGATAATAAATAGGAAGGAACAGCAGGTCAGCGCCCGCGTTCTTGGCATCCGTAAGCTGTACGGAGAAGTCGGAGGAGCTGGCATCCGTGAAGGGCTGCTCGGAAACGATCTCCAGTCCCTTGACGGCCGCCTCTGCCTTGAATTTCTCAAAAATACCGCTGGAATATACGTCGTCGTTGCGGTAGATCACAGCGATCTTGGTGCCCAGCTTCTGGTCTGCGATGTAATCTGCGGAAGCGATTCCCTGGTTGGGATCCGCAAAGCACATCTGGAATACGTTATCCTTCCCTTCCGTAACGGCGGTGGAGGAAGCGGAGGGGGTCAGGCCGAAGATCCGGTCCGTGTTGTGCTCGGTCGAGGTAGCCTCGCAGGGCTTGGTGGTGACGGAGGCCAGGGAAAGCTGCATGCCCCAGTCCTTCAGCGCATTGTAAGCGGATACCGCCTTCTCGGGATCGTTCTCATCGTCCTCGTATTTTAACTCAAACTGCACCGGGCCGCCCGCAGCGTTGATCTCGTCAACGGCGATCTGTGCGCCGTTCTTGACGGCATTGCCGTAGATGGCTGCCGCTCCGGTCAGGGGAGCCGTGCCGCCCAGTTTGAATACGGAAACACTGCCTGTGCTTTCCGTGGTAGCTGCCTGCGCCTCCGCGCTGCCGGCCTCGGAAGCGCTCTCTGTCGCGGGGGCCGCTGCGGTGGAAGCGGAAGTGTCGGTGGAAGCGGAGCTACAGCCTGCCAGCAAAGACGCGCACATGGCGGCTGTCAGTAAAAGGCTCAATGGTTTTTTCATAATAATCCTCCTTACGTATTTGGAATACGTTGTGTACAAAAAATTTTGATGTCCTCCTGTGAAAAACATCTGTCTTTTTGACATGCGTGTATTATACACCAGATTTTGGGGGATGGCGCACTTTTTTCATAAAAATTTAACATTTCGTCGGTTTTGTTGATTTAGTGGGATAAAGCGCCGGGATTTTAGGCAAAGTGCCACTCGTTTTTTCTTTACGGAAGGAAGCTTTGCGCGTATACTAAAACACAAAGCGTCCGAAAGGAATGGAGGTAAGAGAATGAAGGTTGTAGTGTTGGCGGGCGGCATCAGCACGGAGCGGGACGTATCCCTGATTTCCGGAAAGATGATTTACCGGGCGGTGAAAAAGCTGGGGCATCAGGCGGTGCTTCTGGATGTATTTTTGGGGATGGAGCGGGAGGATATCGATCATATTTTTGAGAGCGGCGAGGATTTTGCGGCGGGGATCGGGGAGATCCGCGAGGTCAATCCCGACATCAGCGCGGTGAAGGCACAGCGCGCAGACGGCGGGAAGTGCTATTTCGGTCCCAACGTGATCCGCATCTGTCAGATGGCGGACGTGGTGTTTTTAGGGCTCCACGGCGCGGACGGGGAGGGCGGCCGGGTGCAGGCGGCCTTCGACCTGCTGGGCATCCGCTACACCGGCACGGATTTTGTCAGCAGCGCCCTGGCGATGGACAAATGCCTGGCCAAGGAGCTGTTTGTCCAGAACGGCATTCCGACTCCGGCGGGCTTTCGGCTCCGGAAGGGGCAGACGATCTCCGAAAAGCCGCAGTTTCCCTGCGTGGTGAAGGTCAGCAGCGGCGGTTCCAGTATCGGCGTCTCCATCGTGGAGGGACCGCAGGATTATGAGGCGGCCCTGGCGGACGCCTTTTTGTACGGCGACGAGGTGATCGTGGAGCAGTATATAAAAGGAAAGGAGCTGACCTGCTGCGTGCTGGACGGGAAGGCTCTGCCCATCGTGGAGATCGCGCCCAAGGCCGGCTTTTACGATTACAAAAACAAGTATCAGGCCGGGAGTACTGTGGAGCTCTGCCCCGCCCCCATCAGCGCAGAGGCGACGAAAAGGGTGCAGGAGATTTCCGAACGGGTATTTTCGGCTTTGCGGCTGCACAAGTACGCCCGGATGGACTTTATGATGGACGGGGAGGAAAATGTGTACTGCCTGGAGGCCAACACCCTGCCCGGCATGACGCCCACCTCCCTGATTCCGCAGGAGGCGGCGGCAGTCGGCATCGGCTATGAGCAGCTGTGCCAGAAGATTATCGATATGGCGTTTGAGGATTGAGACGATGAAAAATATGACGATTTGGAATATTGCGCGGGCCTGCATGGGCCGTCTGGTCATCCCGGCGGGCCGGCGGGGCACCGGCTGTCCGGCGGCCGGGATGGCGGTGATCCGGGGCTATTCCGGCAAGGAGGCGGCGCGGATCGTGATCGATTCCAGGCTGGTGGAGCCCGGGGACGTGTTTGTCGCCGTGAGAGGCGAGCGGGTGGACGGTCACCGGTTTATCCCGGAGGTATTTGAGAAGGGCGCGATCGCCGTGGTGTGCGAAAAGGAGCCGGAGCCTCTGACCGGCCCCTGCATCCGGGTGGAGGACAGCCTGGCGGCTCTGCGGAAAATCGCGGCCTTTTACCGGGAGCAGCTGCCCATTCCCATCGTGGGGATCACGGGCAGCGTGGGAAAGACCAGCACAAAGGAATTTGTGGCGGCGGTGCTTTCACAGAAATACAAAACCCACAAGACAAAGGGCAACTTCAATAACGAGGTGGGCGTGCCGCTGACGCTGCTTTCCATGCCGGAGGATACGGAGGCTGCGGTGGTGGAGATGGGGATCAACCACTTCGGGGAGATGCGGCGGCTCAGCGAGATGGTTCGCCCGGACATCTGCCTGCTCACCAATATCGGTCAGTGCCATCTGGAATTTCTGGGCAGTCGGGACGGGATTTTGCGGGCAAAATCCGAGATTTTTGAGTTTATGAATCCGGAGGGAAGCGTCTGCGTCAACGGAGACGACGACAAGCTGGCGACCATCCGGGAGGTTTGCGGTAAGGCGCCGGTTCGCTTCGGCCTTTCGCCCGACAACGACATTTATGCGGATCAGATTGTCAGCAGGGGACTGCTCGGTTCCGAGGCGGTGATCCATGTCGGCAAAAACGCCCTGCGGGGCGGGAACGCGCAGGAAAGGGCCTTTGCGGTAAAGATCCCCCTGCCCGGGACGCACATGGTGCAAAACGCGCTGGCAGCGGCGGCGGCCGGCCTGCTTTTGGGCCTGACGGATGAGGAGATCGCAGCAGGCATCGCCTCCGCTGTGGCAGTGGGAGGACGCAGCCGGGTGATCCGCACGGGAAGGCTGACGGTGATCGACGACTGCTATAACGCAAATCCGGTTTCCACGAAGGCAGCCCTGGATCTGCTTGGCCTGGCGGAGGGCCGCAAGGTAGCTGTGCTGGGCGATATGTTCGAGCTGGGAGAGCAGGAGCGGACACTCCACGCCCAGGTGGGCGCCTACGCGGCAGAGAGGGGGATCGACTGCCTTTTCTGCGCGGGGGAGCTTTCGGAGGAGACGGCCCGGGCCGCCCGGGAAGCGGGCGTTTGTCAGGCGCGTCATTTTGCGGACACACAGGCGCTTTTGGAGGCCCTGCCGGAGCTTTTGCGGGACGGGGACTCCGTTTTGGTGAAGGCCTCCCACGGGATGGGCTTTGACCGGATTGTAAAAAAACTGGAAGAAAACTGAGGAGGAAGCAGCAATGCCATGTACGACAGTATTAGTTGGGAAAAAGGCGTCCTACGACGGCTCCACCATGATCGCCCGGAACGACGATTCCGGGGCGGGACGCTTCACCCCGAAAAAATTCGCGGTGATTGGCCCAAAGGAGCAGCCGCGCATTTATAAATCCGTGATTTCCAGAGTGGAAATTGAGCTTCCGGACAATCCCATGCGCTATACGGCAGTGCCGAACGCGGTGGAGGGGGAGGGAATCTGGGCGGCCAGCGGCGTCAACGAGGCGAACGTGGGAATGACGGCCACCGAGACGATCACCTCCAATCCCCGCGTGCTGGGAGCGGATCCGCTCGTCGTCTATCAGCCGGCAAAGGACGGACAGCCGGAGAGAGCCGGAGGGATCGGAGAGGAGGACATCGTGTGCCTTGTGCTTCCCTACATCCGCAGCGCCAGGGAGGGAGTGCGCCGTCTGGGCAGCCTGCTGGAGCGCTACGGAACCTATGAGATGAACGGCATCGCCTTTCAGGACGCGGATGAAATCTGGTGGCTGGAAACGATCGGCGGCCATCACTGGATGGCGCGCCGGGTGCCGGACGAGGCCTGCGTGATCATGCCCAATCAGCTCGGAATCGACCGTTTTGACTGGGAGGACGCTTACGGCGGGCAGAAAGAGTTTATGTGTGCGGCCAGTCTGCGGGAGTTTACGGAGCGCAACTGCCTGGATCTGAGCCGGGACGGCTTTTCACCCCGGGATGCCTTCGGCAGCCACGATGATTCCGACCATGTATACAACACGCCCCGGGCCTGGAGCATGGGACGCTATTTCTGCCCGAAGACATTTCGCTGGGACGGGCCGGAGGCGGATTATACGCCGCTTTCCGACGATATTCCCTGGTGCCTGGTCCCCGAAAAAAGAGTGACCGCAGAGGATGTGAAGTATGTGCTGTCCTCCCATTACCAGGGAACGCCCTACGATCCTTATCTTCCCCACGGGGACCGTTCCATGAGCGGCGCTTACCGTTCCATCGGCATCAACCGCAACGATTTCTTTTCCCTGATCCAGCTTCGGCCCGGAAAGGATGCGGTGCAGTGGCTGGCCTTTGCCTCCAATGCCTTCAATGCAGCGGTTCCGCTTTACACGGATGTGGAGGAGGCGCCGGAGTATCTGGCAAACACTACCGCAGAGGTGTCAACGGACAATTTTTACTGGGTTAGCCGGCTGATTGCGGCGATGGCGGACGCCTCTTACAAAAAATCCCTGTTCCATGTGGAGCACTATCAGGAGGAGGTGGCGGCCAAAAGCCATGCGCTTTTGAACCGCTATGACGGGCTGCTCAGGGAAGAGACGGATCCGGCAGCCCGACAGCTTTTGCGCAGGGAAGCAAACCGGGAGGCGGCCGGGATGCTGAAGCAGGCGGCGGCCAGGGCGCTGGACCGGGTGCTTTACGAGACCAGCAGTCAGATGAAAAACGCCTATTCCAGGTCGGACGCATAGAGCGCCCCGGAGGAAGCGCCGCGGGTTCTGAATCAGCGCTGTTTTTCAAAGCCGTGGATCCAGTCGGCCTTCAGAAAGTAAATCAAAAAGAGGAGCGAGCTCAGGCTCCAGGTCAGCGGGTAGGCCCAGAATACCGTAGTGATGACCGGGAAAAAGCGGACGGCCACCGTCACATAGGTCACGCGGATGATGCACCAGCAGCAGAGCATGACGAACATGGGGACGGTGGCCTTTCCTGCACCCCGCATAATGCCCGCAATGCAGTGGGAGAAGGCCAGCAGAAAATAAAACAGGGTCACGGTGCGGGCCTGGGAGACGCCGAAGGCCACCACCGCAGGATCGCTGTTGAAGGCGGCGATCAGGACCGGGGAGAGCAGATAAATACAGACGCCGACCAGCTCCGCCAGGAAGATCGAACAGACGATGCCAAAGCGCGCCCCCTCTTTGGCGCGGTCATACTGGCGTGCGCCCAGATTCTGGCTGATAAAGGTGGTCAGCGCCAGGGAGAAGCAGGTGATGGGCAGAAAGCCGAAGCCCTCCACCTTGGAGTAGGCGCCGCAGCCGGCCACGGCCATTTTGCCGAAGCTGTTGATATTGGACTGGACGACCACGTTGGCCAGGGCGATGATGGAGTTTTGCAGCCCGGCGGGCAGGCCGTTTTCGGTGATCTGGCGCAGCATGGGCAGGTCGAAGCGGATTTTGGAGAGCACGATCCGGTACTCCGCGTCCGTTTTCATCAGGCGGCGCAGGCACAGAAAGGCGCTGATAAACTGGGAGACAATCGTGGCAAAGGCCGCGCTGCCCACGCCCAGGCCCAGGACGCCGACAAAAAGCAGATCCAGCCCGATGTTGACCAGGGAGGACAGGATCAGGTAATTTAAGGGATGCCTGCTGTCCCCGACGGACTGCAGGATCCCCACCAGCACGTTGTAGAGCACGAAGGCCAGCGAGCCGGAGAAATAGATCCGGAAATACAGGACGGAATTGGGCATTACATCCTCCGGCGTCCCCATCCAGACAAGCATCTGGGGCGCGAGCAGCAGGCCGATGATCGTCAAAAGCACCCCGGCCGCCAGCCCGAAGGCGACGTCCGTGTGGATGGCCCGGTGCAGCTTCTCCGCCTGACGCGCGCCGAAATAGCGGGCCACCACGACGCCCGCGCCCATGGCGATGCCGTTGAAAAAGCCCACCATCAGAAAAATCAGGCTGCCGGAGGAGCTGACGGCGGCCAGCGCGTCGCTGCCCAGGAAATTGCCCACGATCAGCGAGTCGGCGGTATTGTAGAGCTGCTGGAACAGATTGCCCAGAAAAAGAGGGAGTGCGAACGTGACAATTTTCTTCCAGATCGGCCCCTCGGTCATCAGTGTAGTCGGTTTTGCATTTGCCATTTTAAAATTCACCCGTAAAAAAATAGTGCGTCCGGAGGCCGGATGCCATACAGACCAGTATAGCACACAACGGAGACTTAAGAAAATATTTCGGAATATTTTTTGGATTTTTCGCGGAATCCGACTTTCTTTCTAAGAAAACCGTCCTATAATAATAGGAAGAATAGTTACTGTTCACTCAGTACTGTGCATTTACTGCACAGTACGTGAGAAAATGATTCAGGAGTGCATAAATCCCATCGCCGTAGGCGATTTTAAATGGATTTATGCATGTTACTGGTCACGGAGTGAACAGTAACGAAGAATAGTTACTGTTCACTCAGTACTGTGCATTTACTGCACAGTACGTGAGAAAATGATTCAGGAGTGCATAAATCCCATCGCCGTAGGCGATTTTAAATGGATTTATGCATGTTACTGGTCACGGAGTGAACAGTAACGAAGAATAAACAGAGTGTCTGAGGGAGGACGAAATGGAAAAGAAGGAGAGAAAATATAGAAGAATGCTGGCGGTGCAGCAGTGGAAGGGGAACTTCCCGCTGTGGATTTCCGGGACGCTTTCCAGCGCGATCCTGGTGTTTTTGGCAGTGTGCTGGGCCTTTCAGGAGAGGGGATGGCATGCGCCGCTGATTGCCGGCTGCGCCGCCATCGCGCTTTTCTGGATCGGCAAAAAAAGCGTCTGTCCGGACCGCTTTTGCCGGGAGCAGCTGGAGATGTCCGGGGTATCCAGGGCGCGGATCCGGGGGATCATCCGGCTCCAGATGGCGTGGATGTACCTGGCGGCGGTTCCCGCCGGCGTGGCGGCCGGCCTGCTGGTGCGGCCGCTGCTGTGCTAGTACATCGTTTTTAATTTACGATGTACTAGAGAGCGTTTGAAAAAGATTCCGGGGAGGTCTGCAACTCAGACCTCCTTTTTGTTTTTCTCATACATTTCGGAAATTCGTTGTACCACCGTGTCCGTCAGCGCCTTTTTGGCTTCCCGGTCCAGGTGATCTGTGTAAATCGGCTCGCCGTATTCGACGATAACGCGGGCCTTTTTGATTTTGGGAAGATGGTTTTCAAAAATCTCCGCCGCGTTGGTGATGGCCATGGGCACGATCGGGCATTTGGACTTTTCCGCGATCTTTAGGCTGCCGGCATGGAAGGGCAGCAGGGGGGCGTCGGTTTTGTTGCGGGTCCCCTCCGGGAAGATGCAGATGGAGACGCCCTTTTTCATCTCGTCGATGGCGGCCAGGATCGTCTTTAGGCCCTCCTTGACGTCGCTGCGGTCCAAAAACAGGCAGTGCAGATTTTTCATCCAGGCAGACAGAAGCGGGATCTTCAAAAATTCCTTTTTGGCGATATAGCCGGTGGTGCGGGGCACGCGCACATAGGTCAGCACGATGTCGAAATAGCTGCGGTGATTGCCCACATAGAGCACCGGCATGTCCTTCGGGACCCGCTCCTCCCCCAGGTAGGTGACGGAAACGCCGGAGAGGCGCAGCACCATCCGAAAGGCCCAGTTGACAATGGCGAGGGAGCTTTTGTCCCTGGCGGCCGGGCTGATTTTGCCCACGATCCACTCTGCGATCAGAAGCGGGATGCTCAGGATCAGGAAAAGCACGACAAACAATGCGGTAATGATAAAACGGATCATAACGGTTCTCCTCGTTTCAAGCGCCCTGCAGGGCGCGGCGTTTTTTTAAGTATACCGTCTGCGCTGCCGAAAAGCAAGCATAGGACAGGCGCAGCGTTTCATATAAATAGGCAGAGAAAGAGACGCGGAGGCGGGAATGAGAAGAACAATTCGGATTTTGGCGGCGATCGGCCTGCTTGGCCTGCTGCTTGCAGGCTGCGGCAAAGGACAGGCCGGGGAAGAAAGGATGGATCTGGAATTTACCGTGGTGGACGAGGCGCGTCTGCCGGAGGAGCTTTTTTCGATGATTGAGAAAAAAAAGGCGGAGCCCTTTAAGCTCACCTACGGGGACGGGGGCTATCTGTACCTGTGCATGGGCTACGGCGAACAGCCCACGGGAGGCTACAGCATCACGGTGAACGAGCTTTACGCCACCCGCAACGCCATTTATCTGGATACGGGGCTGATCGGGCCGAAGGAGGCCCCGGAGAAGGGAGAAAACCCTTCCTATCCTTATATCGTCATAAAAACCCCGTTTGTGGATAAAACAGTGGTGTTTGACTGAAAACCATGGTAAACTAAAGCAGAAAAAGGACATACTAATGAAAAAAGGAGAGCGCGAGATGATTCTGATCAGAAACTGCCGCATGATCGATCCGGCCACCGGCACGGACGGCCTGCGGGACATTTTGACGGATGGGGACAAAATTATAAAAATCGCTGCGCCGGGAAGCATTGCGCAGGCCCGGGGCGCAGCGGGGGCGGAAGGCTTTGGCAGCCTGCGGGTGATCGAGGCGGACGGCCTTGTGGCCGCTCCGGGACTGGTGGACACCCATGTGCACTTCCGCGATCCGGGTGCGGAATACAAGGAGGATATCAAGACGGGGGCGGCTGCCGCGGCGGCGGGAGGCTTCACCAGCGTGGTGCTGATGGCCAATACCACGCCTCATGTGGACAATGAGGAGACGCTTTCCTATGTGATCGAAAAGGGAAAAAAGACGGATATCCATGTCTATACCTGCGCCAACGTGACCATGGACATGGCCGGCGACGAGCTGACCGATATGGAAGGGCTGGCGAGGGCCGGGGCGGTGGGCTTTACCGACGACGGCAAGCCGTTGATGGACGCGCGGCTTGTCCGCAGGGCCATGCAGGAGGCGGCACGGCTTCACCGGCCCATCAGCTTCCATGAGGAGAATCCGGCCTATATTGTCAACAACGGCATAAATGCCGGAGCGGCCAGCGCCCATTTCGGACTTGGCGGATCGGACAGGCAGGCGGAGATCGATATGGTGCGCCGGGATCTGTCCATCGGACTGGAGACGGGAGCGGACGTGGTGATCCAGCATATCAGCGCGCGGGAGGCGGTGGAGCTGGTGCGCTGCGCCCGCAAAAAGAGCGCCCGCATCCACGCGGAGGCGACGCCGCATCATTTTTCCCTGACGGAGGAGGCACTGATCCGCTACGGGACGATGGCGAAGATGAATCCGCCCCTGCGGGAGGAGGCGGACCGGCTGGCCATCATCGAGGGGCTTAAGGACGGCTCCATCGACCTTATCGCCACCGACCACGCCCCCCACGCGGCGCAGGAGAAGGCAAAGCCCCTGACGGAGGCTCCCAGCGGCATCATCGGCCTGGAGACGGCCCTGCCGCTCGGGCTGATGAATCTGGTGGAGACCGGCGCGCTGAGCCTTTTGGAGCTGCTGGCCTGCATGACGGTGAATCCTGCCCGGCTCTATCGCCTGGACGCCGGCTATCTGGCGGAGGGCGGCCCGGCGGATTTGGTGCTGTTTGATCCGGAGAAGGAGTGGGTTCCGGAGCACTTTTGCTCCAAATCCCAGAATTCCCCGTTTCTGGGGCAGAAGCTGAAAGGCCGGGTGAAATACACGGTTTGCCGGGGAAAAATAGCGTATGAGGAAGGAGAGGGCTGATGGCACAGAAGAAAAAGGTGACGGCCAGGGTGGTGGGACAGCGCCGCCTGGCGGAGGGAATCTACGATCTGTCCCTGGAGACACCGCTGGCTTTTGAGGCGGTCTGCGGGCAGTTTGTGGGCGTCTATCCAAAGGATAAGAGCACGCTGCTGCCCCGGCCCATCAGCATCTGCGAGACGGACCGCGAAAGAGGGCTTCTGCGGCTGGTGTACCGGGTGGCAGGCAAGGGAACGGCGGAGTTTTCCGGACTGAAAGCCGGGGACACGGCAGAGCTTCTCGGCGTTTTGGGAAACGGCTTTCCGACGGACAAGGCAAAGCCGGGCATGACGGCCCTGCTCTTTGGCGGCGGCATCGGCGTGCCTCCGATTTTGCAGCTGGCCAAGGAGCTTTCCTGTGAAAAGCTGATTGTGCCCGGCTACCGGGACAGCCAGTGCTTTTTGATGGAGGACTTTGAAAAATACGGCGCCGTCTATCCGGCGACGGAGGACGGCAGCGTGGGGACGAAGGGCAACGTGCTGGACGCGGTGCGGCAAAACGGCCTGCGGGCGGATATCATCTATGCCTGCGGCCCCATGCCCATGCTGAGGGCGGTGAAGCAATATGCGCTGGAGCAGGACATACCGGCCTACATATCCCTGGAGGAGCGGATGGCCTGCGGCGTGGGCGCCTGTCTGGGCTGCGTCTGCAGGACCGCCAAAAAAGACCCCCATTCCCATGTGAACAACGCCCGGATCTGCACGGACGGACCGGTATTTGAGGCGAGGGAGGTGGAAATCGGATGAAAACAGCGGTAACGATAGCGGGCGTGACCTTTCAGAACCCGGTGATGACCGGCTCCGGCACCTTCGGCTCCGGCATGGAATACAGTGAATTTGTGGATTTAAACCGCCTGGGGGCGGTTGTCACAAAGGGCGTGGCGAACGTTCCCTGGCCCGGCAACCCCACCCCGCGGGTGGCGGAGGTCTACGGCGGGATGCTGAATGCCATCGGCCTGCAAAATCCCGGCATCGACGTGTTTATCGAGCGGGATCTGGCTTTTTTGAAGCAGTTTGACACAAAGGTGATCGTCAACGTCTGCGGAAAGACGGTGGAGGATTATCTGGAGGTGGTGGAGCGGCTGGCGGACACGGATATCGATATGCTGGAGATCAATGTCTCCTGCCCTAACGTCAAGGAGGGGGCCATCGCCTTCGGACAGAAGGCCGAGGCGCTGTTTGACATTACCTCCCGGATCAAAAGGGCGGCCAGACAGCCTGTGATCATGAAGCTGAGCCCCAACGTCACGGACATCACCGAGATGGCGCGGGCGGCGGAGGCGGCCGGCGCGGATGCGATCTCCCTGATCAACACGATCACCGGCATGAAGATCGATATCGAGCGGCGCAGCTTCGCTTTGGCCAACAAAACCGGCGGCATGTCCGGCCCGGCCATCAAGCCCGTGGCGGTGCGCATGGTATGGCAGTGCGCCAACGCGGTGAAAATCCCGATCATCGGTATGGGAGGGATCGCCACGGCGGAGGACGCGGTGGAATTTTTGATGGCGGGCGCTACGGCGGTGGCCGTGGGTGCCATGAATTTTGTGAACCCTTACGCCACGGCGCAGATCGCGGACGGCATCGAGGCCTTTCTGGAAAGGCACGGCATTGAGGATATCCGGGAGATCATCGGATGCGTCCGATGACGGCGCAGTCAGAAGCTGACCCGTCAGTCATAAACCGCCTTCCGGCCGCATACTGTTTAGTACAGAGGACTGACAGGAAACGGCCGGGAGGTATTTTTTATGGATCTGATACAGAAAAGCATACATATGGATCAGATAAAGTGCCAGGCGGGCACGCAGATCACGCTGGAGGATGATATCAACATCACGGACGCCAAGCCGGATGTGTATCAGCTGGTGACGGAGCAGGGGCAGATCGACCTGGAGGAGGTGCGGGCCATGGAGGATCACGTCCATGTGAAGGGTGCGCTCCGCTTCCGGGTGCTCTATATTTCGGAGGAGGAGGGGCACCGGCCGGCCTGCATGGAGGGGACGCTGCCCTTTGAGGAGAGGGTCTTTCTGGACGGCGCAGAGGCCAGCGACAGCGTGACCGTCCGGACGGCGCTGGAGGATCTGAGCGTGGGGATGATCAATTCCCGCAAGCTTTCCGTGCAGGCGCTGCTGAACCTGGAGCTTTCCGTGGAAAAGCTGGTGGAGACCTGCGCCGCCGTCGGGCTTGAGGACGAGGGGCTGGCGGAGGTGCGCAGAAAAACGCTGCAGCCCCTGAGCCTGATCATCGACAAAAAGGATATTTTCCGGGTGCGCCGGGAGGTGGAGCTGCCCGCCGGTATGCCGAACATTTTCAGCCTGCTGTGGCAGTCCTGCCGCTTAAAGGAGGTGTCCTTCAAAATCCAGGATGAGAAAATGCTCCTGCAGGGGGAGCTGTCGCTGTTTTTCCTCTACGAAGGGGAGGGAGAGGAGCGCCAGACTTTCTGGTACGAAACCACCGTCGCGATCGGCGGGACGGTGGAGTGCCAGGGGATGCGGGAGGGAATGCTGGAGGACATCCGATGCCGCATCGGCCACCGGGAAATTGAGGTGAAGGCGGACGAGGACGGGGAGGAGCGGCGCATCGCCCTGGAACTGGTGCTGGAGCTGGATATGAAGCTCTATGAGGAGACGCGCATCGAGGTGATCTCCGATCTTTACGGTGTGACCCGCCAGATTGAGGCGGTGCGGCAGACCGGGCTTTACCGGAGGCTGATCATCCGCAATACCGGCAAAACAAGGGCCGGCGGCCATGTCAGGGCCGCAAACGGCGTGCCCAGGCTGCAGCAGCTCTGCGGAAGCTTCGGCTGGATTGAGCTGGACAAGACGGAGCCTTCGGCGGAGGGCTTAAAGATTACCGGGGCGGTCCATGTGCAGCTTCTGTGCACTACGGAGGACCCGGAGCTGCCCTTTTACTGTCTGAAGGGGGCCCTGCATTTTTCCTATACCATGGAGACGGCGGACGCGGACGGAGACTGCCTTTACCGGGTGGAGCCGCAGCTGGAGCAGCTGGACGCCTCCCTGGTGGACGGGGAGGAGGCGGAGGTCAAGGCCGTGCTCTCCCTCCGGGGGCTGGTGTGCCGGATCTGCCGGGAGGAAATGGTGTCCGGCGTACAGGTTGGCGAGCTGGACCCGGAGCGGCTGGCGGCCCTGCCGGGCATCGTGGTCTATATCGTCCAGGACGGCGACAGTCTCTGGAGCATCGGGAAAAAATATTATGTGCCGGTGGAGTGTATGAAGGAGATGAACGACCTGCCCGGAGAGGAGGTAAAATCCGGGGATAAGCTGCTGATTGTGAAAGGAACAGGAATTTGACAAAGGATACCGGAAAGAAAAGAGTGACAATTAAAGATATCGCGCAGCGCTGCGGCACCACGGCGAACACCGTGTCGCGGGTGCTGCGCGGGGACACAGGCATATCGGAGGCGACCTCCCGCAGGGTGAGGGAGGCCGCGGAGGAAATGGGCTATGTCCGCAACGGCCTGGCCTCCGCCATGCGCTCGGGAAAAAGCCGGGTGATTTCCGTGATTGTGGACGATCTGCTGAATCCCCACTACGCCACGCTGATCAACCGGATCGACCTGCTGCTCAAAAGGGAGGGCTACGATACCATGACCCTGTGCACCCAGGGAGAGCTGGAAAAGGGGATGGACATGGCGCAGCTGTCCCTGTCCGGCATGGCGGACGGGATTTTTTATTTCCCGGATGCCTGCGGCCCGCGGCTGGCCGGCCTGATCCGGCAGAGGAGGGTGCCCCTTGTTTTGCTGGATCGGGGGATTGCGGGCGTTTCGGCGGATGTGGTCCGGCTGGATGACCGAAGGGGCGGGGAGCTGGCAGCGCAGCGCCTTTTGGAGGCAGGACATGAACGCTTCGTTTATCTGAGCGGGCCGCAGGACAACGGGGCGGAGCCGCTGCGGCGGGGCGGCTTTCTGGACAGGCTGCAAAAAAGCGGCGTTCCCGGCGAAAGGATCCGCATCGCAGATTCGGACAGGGTGCAGCAGGCCATGCGGGAAAACCGCTTTTTGCCGCTTTTGGGGACGGACCGGGAGAGCGGGATTTTCGCGTTCAACGATCAGATTGCCTATTATGCCGTGAATGCGCTGCGGCAAAGCGGCTGCCCGGTGCCGGGACAGGCCTCCGTTGTGGGCTGCGATTACATCCGGAGCCTGCTGCCGTATCTGCAGCCGCTCTCCAGCGTGGCGGGAACAAGCGGGGAGGAAATGGCGCAGAGGGCGGTGAAGCTTTTGCTGCGGAGGATAAGCGAGCCGGACGCCGAGGTGCGGGAGGAGATCCTCCCCGTGATCCTGCAGGAGCCGGACAGTACGGCGGGAAGAAAATGACAAAAAAGCATAAAAATTTCCGCCTGGGTTCTGAATCAAATATAAGATTAACGTAAATCTTAATTGACAGATTTCCGGGGCGGACTTATAATGTCGGTATCAACGAAAGGGAGGGTGCCGATATGCGAGTGTATGCGGAGCATCATGATTTGATCGGAAGGCGTGACCCCATGCTGTACGGGCAGTTTTTGGAGCATTTTCACAGGCAGATTTACGGAGGAGTCTACGATCCGGAGAGCCGGTTTTCGGACGGGGACGGGTTTCGGACGGATGTGCTGGAGGCCCTGCGGGCGATCCATGTACCGGTGATCCGGTGGCCCGGCGGCTGCTTTGTGTCCTCCTATCACTGGAAGGACGGTGTGGGGAAAGAGAGAATCCCCTGTTTTGACAAGGCGTGGCGGGTGGAGGAGCCGAACCTTTTCGGGACGGACGAGTTTATCCTCCTGTGCCAAAAGCTCAACTGCGCGCCCTACATCTGCACCAATGCCGGGACGGGGACGGCGGAGGAGATGAGCGACTGGGTGGAGTACTGCAACCTGGAGCGGGAAGGGAAATTTGCCCGGCTGCGCATTCAAAATGGCCACGAACGGCCCTTTGACGTGCGCTACTGGAGCATTGGGAATGAAAATTACGGGGCCCATGAGATCGGGGCCAAATCGGAAACGGAGTGGGGAAGGCTGGTGGCGGAATCCGCCAAGATGATGAAGCATGTGGATCCGCGCATCGAGCTGTCGGCGGCGGCCCTGACGGATCTGGACTGGAATATCAATCTTCTGAGACACAGCGCCCAGTTTCTGGACTGGATTTCCATCCATCAGTATTGGGACAGGATCCACGAGACGAACCGGCCCGCGTCCTACGAGGGGGCGGTGGCTTTCACGGCGCACACGGAGGACTCCATCCGGAAGGTGAGGGGGCTTCTGACGGCGATGGGACTGGAGCATAAGATCCGGATCGCCTTTGACGAGTGGAACCTGAAGGAGTGGTACCATCCAAGGGTGCACACGGTGGAGCAGGGCGTCACGAAGGAGGAGTACCTTTATCCCCGCGACGGAAACGACGACAACTCCCTCTACACGATGGGGGACGCGGTCTTTACGGCATGCTTCTTGAATGCGCTGCACCGGAACTGCGATATCGTGGGGATGGCGAATTTTGCGCCCGCCATCAACACCAGGGGCTGTATCTGCACGCACGAGGACGGACTCGTGCTGCGCAGCACCTATTTCGTTTTTTATCTCTATACCAACTATATGGGGGAGGTTGTCCGGCGGACAAAGTGCCCGGATATGAGGCAGCTGAGGGTGAAAAACAGCGACGGCGCCGAGGAGCTGACGGATCAGGTGGATCTGTGTGTGACGGAGCTGGCGGACGGCTCGGGCGTGGCGGTCGCAGCGGTGAACAAATCGGCGCAGGAGAGCGCCGAGCTCTCCCTGGAGCTGGAGGCGGAGGGCAGTGTCACCGGCTATTACATCTGCGGCCGGGGCACGGACTCCTACAATGACGTGGGCCGCACGGAGATCGGGATCGAGAAGGAGGAGCTTGGCAGATATGAGCCGGGAATGCGTATCCGGCTTCGGCCTCACTCGGTTGAGGTGATTCGGATCTGCCGGTAGAGATTTTTCAAATATACGCGGAAGCATAAAACAGGGCTGTGGAAGGAGAAAGAACTCCTCCGCAGCCCTGTTTTTCTGTTAAATATATATAAAAAGTGGTGGATTTTGATATTTCTTTTATACCAGATAGCCTATAAAATAAAAATGCGAGAGGGCGGGAAGATCAGAAACAGCATTGGAGGCGGAGGTATTTTATGGGAAGCTGGACGTATGAGGAAGGCGGTTTTTGGGAGCTTGAGAGAAAGGGAAAGCGCGTGCTGCGGGCCTATGCTTACGGAGAAAGCGAGGACGGCAGAAGGGTGGATACGCGCATGGCCCGGCTGGAGAGCCGGGAGGAGGATGAGGGCGTGCTGACGCTCCGTTTTTTGGGGGCGGAGGGGCTGCGTCTGATTCAGAGGCTTGGGGAGGAGGACGGAATGGCCTGGGCAGAGTCGGTTCTCGAGGAGGCCGACGGAAGCCGGACGGCAACCAGGCGGATGGTACCGCTGGTGTTTTCCGCGCCGGAAAAGAAAGAAAATATACCGGCGATCTGGAAGGATCTCTGGATGCGGATGCTGACGGTGCCCTATGACAATACGATGTGGCTGCGCTACGAGGCGCTTTCGCTCCGGGCGGGACAGACAAGCTATGAGGTGACGGTTCTGTATTCGGAGGAGAGCCGGGAAGGCCTGCTGGTGGGCGCGCTGGAATTTGACCGCTGGAAGAACGGGCTGGTCTGCTCACCCACCGATGCGAACACGGTGGAGGCAAGAAGCGGCGTGGCGGATGAAGGAAGTCATGACGGGATGCCTCACGGCGTTTTGAGAGGACGGCAGGTATCCTCCGCCAGATTCGGCGTGCTGTACGGAGCGGATTACCGCAGGCTTTTGGAGGAATACGGCGATTTCCTTGCCGGGAAGAGGCCGCCGCTTCGATGGAACCACGGGGTGCCCTTTGGCTTTAACAGCTGGGCGGGGCTGGCATTTCGCCTGAATGAGGAGCGGTATGAAACATCGGCGGAATTTCTGCGGACAGAGCTGATGCCAAAAGGCTATCAGAATGAGGGAACCACCTATGTGAATCTGGATGCGGGCTGGAATGTGATGTCCATACAGCAGCGAAAGGATCAGGTGGACCGGCTGCACCGTGCCGGACAAAAGGCGGGGATTTACGACGCTCCCTTCGCCTTCTTTGGCAGGGATGAAAAGGCAGAGATTCCGGGAGTGCCGGGGCACAGGATGGAAGAAATCCTGCTCAGGGATGAAAAGGGACGTTTCCTTGCCCGGGTGGACGGAGCCATTCCCTATGATGTGACGCATCCGCTCTGGAAGGAGATGACGGAGCGCAAATACAGGAATTTTGTGGAATGGGGATACGATTATGTAAAGATGGACTTTTTAAGCCACGGCGGGATGGAGGGCTGTCATTATGATAAGGAAATCGCGACGGGAAGACAGGCGATTTGCCGGGCGTATGAGCTGATCGACCGTCTGCTGGACGAGGACAGTATCGGAAGGCCGTTTTTTATCAGCTTATCGATTGCCCCGATCTTTCCTTATGGATACGGGCATGCCAGGAGAGTCTCCTGCGATGCCTTCGGAACGGCGCAGGATGTGGAGTATGAGTTAAATTCCCATACCTACGGCTGGTGGCTGAACGGCAGGCTGTATCAGTACAACGATCCGGACCACATCGTCCTGCTGAGGAGCTTCGGCATGGAAAAGGACAGCACGGAAGGGGAAGCGAGAGCGCGTTACACCACGGCGGTCATCGGCGGGACGGTTATGATGCTCAGCGACGATTATGAGCGCCCGGAGGCCCGGGAGAGGACGCTTCTGTTTGCCTGCAACCGGGAGGTCAACCGGATTGCGGCCTCCCGGAAAGCCTTTTTGCCGGTGGACTCCGCGCAGGACAGCGCTTCCGCCGCCTATGTCGCCGAAATCGAAGGCAGGAAGTATCTGGCGCTGTTTTGCTGGAAGCCGCAGGCGCAGAGCGTGTGCGTGGACGCGCGCCGGGCGGGCCTTGAGGAGACAGGGACTTATCGGGATTTGTGGAGCGGGAAACGATTTGCGGTAAAGGACGGCGTCCTGTGCTGGAACGCAGAGGGCTGCGACGCACTTTTGCTGGAGGAAGAGAGGTAGCTTGCGATGATGCTGGAAGCATTGACAGATCAGAAGATAGAGGCAAAGCAGGTGTTTGCGGTTCCGGAGCTGAAGGTCGCCCGGAGGGAGGACTGCGGACGCGCCTCGGTGGAATTTTGGGAAAACGGAATGTTTTTCTATTTGAAGGACGGGGAGAAAATCCGTCACGGCTTCTCCTGCGCGGACACGGAGAGCGGAAGGCATATCGGCACCGATACGGCGGTTCTTGTGTCACGGGATACGGAGGCGGTCAGGGACACCATAGGCGATGGGGTCCGGATCAGGAGCCTGTATGAGGAGAACGGACTGAGCCTGCGCCAGGAAATCACCCTGTATCCGCAGGGAGAGCTGGTTGTGCAGATTTTTTTGCGGGAAAAGGGAGCCCATGTAAGAACCCGGTATCTGGCCCCGTTTTTTGCCCCCTATCCGGATGCGTCGGGAAAAAGAATCTTCCTGTCGCTGGATCAGAAGATGCTGCTTGTGCCCTACGACAATGACATGTGGCTCCGCTATGAATCCTGCGTGCCGGCGGCGGGAAGGCCAAGCTATGATGTGACGGCCATTTATGACGAGGATACTATGGAAGGCATGGTGATCGGCGCGCTGGATTTTGACGTATGGAAAAATGCAATCCGGTGGAACGGACATGACGCCCGCAGTCTCATCGCCTTGTGCGGGATCGCGGACGGCGGCACGCACGATTGCTGCCCCCACGGCATCGTGGAGGGGGAGGAGGTGGCGTCCTCCAGATTTCTTTTGAGCTGGCAGCAGGATATCCGCAGAGGGATGGAGCATTACGGCGATCTGTGCGCCCGTATCTGCCCGCCCCGGCCCTGGGAATCCGGGCGTGTGCCCTTTGGCTGGAACAGCTTTGCGGCGCTGGGCAAGGAGCTGACGCTGGAGCACTGGAAGCAGGCGGGGCAATTTATGGCGCAGGAGCTTCCGAACTACTGCGACGAGGACGGCGTAAGCTATGTGAATCTGGACGGAGCCGTCGGTCTGGATATGGAGGAAATCCGCAGGAGCATCGAACAGATCCATGCCCGCGGGCAGAAGGCGGGCTGGTATGCGGCTCCCTGCAACTGCAGGCCGCAGCTGGGCAATCTGCCGGTGAAGGGCACGGGACTGAAGGTGAGCGACCTGTTTTTGCGGGACGGCCAGGGAAGAGTGCTTCCCGCGGCGGACGGCACGGTTCCCTTCGATGTGACCCATCCGGTCTGGGAGGAATATGCGCGCCGCAATATCCGGATCCTGACAGATCTGGGGATAGACTATATCAAAATTGATTTTTTGAGCCACGGATCGGCGGAGGGCGACCATTATGTGAAAAACACAACCGGGCGTATGGCGCTGAACCGGATGTACCGGCTTTTGGAGGAGGAAATCGGCCGCTGCGGAAGGGAGATTTTCGTCAGCCTCTCCATTGCGCCGCTGTTCCCGTATTTTCTGGGGAACGCCCGGAGAAGCTGCTGCGATTCCTTCGGTCATCACGATGATGTGCGCTATGTCCTGAACGCGCTCAACTTCGCCTGGTGGACGAACGGCCGTATTTACCGGTATAATGATCCCGATCATGTGCCGCTGTATCACGCGGTGATCGACGGGCGCGGGACGGTTACGGAGAACGAGGCAAAATCCCGGTATTACGCGGCGGCCATTTCCGGCACGGTGATGATGCTGTCCGACAATTACGGACCTTCGGGGAAAAAGGAAATCATAGAAAACGCGAGGGACCGGGCGAGGCGGATTGCCAACGACGAGGCGGTCAACCGGATCGCGAGACTGGGAAAAGCCTTTGTGCCGGTGGAGCTGCGGGACGGGACGACGCCGTTTTACACGCTGTGCCTGGAGGGGCGCTTTTACGCCGCGGTCTTTAATTTCTCCGATCAGAAGGCGGAGCTTTCCTTTGAAGCGTGTCGGGGAGGCCTGCCGCAAACGGGAAGCTTCGCGGATATTCACGGGGGAGAGAAAATTCCGTACAGCGGGAAAATCAGGGTGACGCTGGAAGGCTGGGACGCGGTGCTTCTGGAAGTATTTGAGGAAAAGAAATAGACAAGGGAAAAAACGATGCTGCGATGGTTTGGCGCGAGGAAGCTGCGGACAAAGATGATGCTTGGATATACGGTTTTTGCGGTCGTGCCGCTGCTTTTCATCACGGTGTATCTGTATCTTTACACGAGCCGTATTATGAAGACCGGGATGTATGAAAATCTGGAGAATCAAATCGACCGGATGGAGCAGAATCTGGATGACAAAACCGGCGGTTATTATACGGTGTCCAATCTTTTATATATGGACGAAACGCTGTGGAGCTACCTGCGGTCGGATTATACCGATCAGGGGTATGAGGAGCTTTACTTTTATGTAGACGGTCTGTTTACCAATATCCGGATGCTGTACCCGGAGATCCGCAATCTTTGCGTCATCAGCACGAATCTGACGCTTCCTGCCGACGGCTGGTATTTTTTCCCGACAGAGGCAGGGGAGCTGTCGGAGCGGCAGGAAGATCTGCCGCAGACGGGGGATGCGATGGAATTGTCCGGGGAGCCGGGACAGGAGCTTCAGTTTATTCGTCTGATGAACCGGTATGAAACGGGACAATACCGCAATTTTTTGCAGATTACGGTGGACCGCTCGGCGCTCGGCAATCTGATGGAGGCCGGGACGGAGGGGTATACGGCAGCGCTGGTGAACCGCGAGGGCATCGTACAGATTTCAAACCGCAGCGATTTGGTGGGGAAGAGCCGGGAGGAGCTGGATTTGAAAAATCAGATCCTGCGGGAGCGGGATACCGCGCATTGCGGGAAGCTGATTTTGTACACGGATCCCAGAACCTTTCATGAACCGCTAAACAGGGCGGTCCTGCAGCTGCTGGGCGTCTTTTTTGCCTGCGCGGCGCTGGCCTTTACGGCAATCGAGCGTTACAGCTGGTATTTCCAGAAAAACGTGAAGCGGGTGATGGACGGCGCGAGGCAGATCAGCTTCGGCAGGTTTGAATATCGGATCGAAGCTGCGGGAGCCGACGAGATCGGGAAAATTGCGCAGTCCATCAACACACTGGGAGAGCAGCTGCAGAAGACGATTCAGGAATCCTATGAGAAGGAGCTGAAACGAAAGATTTCCGAGCTGAATCAGCTGCAGGAGCAGATCAATCCGCATTTCCTTTACAACGCCCTGTCCTCTCTGTCGTATATGGCGGTCAACAACGGGGACAGCCAGACCGGACAGGCGATTGTATATTTGGCGGATTTTTACCGGATTTCACTCAATAAGGGGAAGCAGGAGCTTTCCATCCGGGAAGAGCTGCGGCTTCTGGAAAGCTATATGCAGATCCAGAAAATGCGGTTTTCGGACAGTATTATGGTGGAATATGACCTGGATGAGACGCTTTTGGACTGCCGCGTGATGAAGCTGACGCTGCAGCCGATTGTGGAAAATGCGATTCATCACGGCAGGACGGATGATGAGGAAGTTCTTCATATTATCATCCGTCTGTATCGGGACGGCGGGAAAACCGTTCTGGAGGTGATCGACGACGGGAGAGGGATTCCGCCGGATAAGCTGATGGAGCTGCAGACTTCCATGGATCAGTCGGCGGAGGGCTATGGCTTAAGGAATGTAAATATCCGGATCAGGCTGCAGTACGGGGCGGCCTGCGGCGTCAGTCTGGAGAGCGAGGAGGGCTTTGGCACCAGGGTGCGGATTGAGCTTCCTTAGCGGAAGGTTACAAAGGAGGAGCCGATGAAGAAATGCAGGATGGCGGGCACGGTAATGCTGGCCGGCGCTTTGATCGGAGCCTGCAGCCTGCCGCAGCAGGAGAAGGCAGGAACAGCGCAGGAGACGGAGGGACCGGTGCTGACGCTGTTTGATAAAAATTCGGAGCGTCATCTGTTTAACGATCGGATTGCGGAGGAAATCATGCGGCGCACGGGCGTCAGAATTGAGGTGGTGGATTCCACCGATAACGTGGAGGAGCAGGAGGAGCTTATGTACGCCCGGCAGGACTATCCGGATATGATCAAGGTCGATTTGGAGGCGATCTATAAATATCAGGATGCAGGATATCTGCAGGATCTGGAGCCATATCTGGAGCAGCTTCCGAATGTGAGGCAGATGTACGGGGAGGAAATGCTGCGGAAGATGCGTTCCCCGGAGGGGGAATTATATTATCTGGGGAACTGGTATGGGGAGGATCTGGATGCGGTCAACGGTTTCCAGATCCGTTACGATTATCTGGTATCACTGGTGGGGCGGGAGCGGGCGGACAGCGACGAGCCCTTCACCCAGGAAGAGTTTTTGGCGCTGCTTCGGGCTTTTGCGGCAAAATATCCGGAGGTAAAGGGGGGAAAAGCAATCCCTTTTACCACCTGTCTGGAGTATGATTCTTCCGGTACGCTTCAGGGGATGTACGGGATGAAGGCCTATTGGGAGCAGGACGGAAGGCTTTCCCATCTGGTCCGTGACCCCGCCTATGTGAAAATGCTCGCTTTCCTGAATGAAATGTACCGGGAGAAGCTGCTGGACAAGGAATGGGTGTTAAACCGGGAACAGCTTTTTGCGGATAAACTCAAAAGCGGCAGAGTGTTTGCCGTGGCCTGCGCCTACTGGGACCTGTCGGACATCAATGCTTCGCTGCGCGAGCAGGAAGGGAAGGACGCGTATTTTGCCTGCTATAAGGTGCTGGGCGAGGGGATAACGCCCGATCAGACCACCTATGGGGGACGAAACAGTCTGGGCTGGGATGCGATCGCCGTGACGGACCGGTGCGAAGATATGGATGCGGCGCTGCGGGTGATCGATTTTCTGGCCAGCGAGGAGGGACAGTATCTGATGCTCTGGGGAATCGAGGGGGAGGACTGGACCTATGAGGATGGCGTCCGCACGCCGAGCGACGAAAATCTGAGACTGTTTTCCGCGGATATTCAGGCCGCGGTAGAAAAGACCGGGATCCGGCGCTGGATCTGGTTTATCAAAAACGGGACGGGAAGCGATGGCTCTCCATACGATATGGTGACGAAATACCGCCCGACCCGGGAGGCGGAGCTGGCAAACCGGCGCATGGACAGCGATTACTGGGACACTTCGCTTTATATGGAGCTGGATCCCAGGAGCGGAACAGAGGAATCGCTGATGTGGAGCGATATCAGGGAGATTTACGACCGTAATTTTCCGGGAATTGTCAATGCGGACAGCCCGGAAAAAATGACGGAATTGTATGAACGCATGGTGCAGGATATGGAGCGCGCGGGCTTATACCAGGTGGAGGAGGTGTGGACACAGAATTACCAAAAGCGCATGGAACGATGGGAGGAATGAAAATGCTTCGGATTTTATTGGTGGATGACGAGCCATTGGAGCTCATGGCTCTGCGGGATCATGTGGACTGGAAAAAGCTGGAAATCGGGGAGGTGCTGACGGCCAAAAACGGGCGGTCCGCTTACGAGCTGGTTTTGGAGAGGGAGCCGGATATCGTGATCACGGATGTCCATATGCCGGGGATGGACGGTATTGCTCTGGCGCAGAGGATTTACGAATTCAACCGGAAAATAAAGGTTGTATTTTTGTCCGGCTACGACGATTTTGATTATGTAAAATCGGCCATGCGGGTCGGGGCGGTGGATTATCTGCTCAAGCCGTTTACCGCTGCAGAGATTGGAGAGGTCATCGGACGGGTAAAGGAAGCGCTGGGAAGGGAGCGGCTTTATTCTCACTCTCTGGAAAGCCTGGAGCAGACGCTGATCCGGCAGCTGTGCACCGGGAGCGGCGAGGGGAGGGAGGCTGTGTTAAGGGAGCTTGCGCGGATCCGGCAGGCGCTGGGCGGAAGCGGACAAAACGGCCTTCTTTTCTTTTTGGGAGTCTCTTCCCGGGCGCTGTCGGATTATCTGATGAAAAATATCAGCGGCATACGGGCCGTCTGGGTGGAGGACGGCGGAATCCTGGTGATTCTGCAGGGCTATGCGGATCCTGCCGAGCTGGGACGAAGGATCCAGGAGGCGCTGCGGCATTTGAACGGGCAGCGCTACAGCGGGGTTTATCTGGCCAGAAGATGCGTGCCGGATGAGGAATTGTATGAATGCAGCCAAATCGTGAGATCCTGGGGGACAGCGCTGTATTATGAACCGGAGGGGACGCTGAAGGGGGTGCGCTGCGCGGAGGAAGGCTTTTCCGGAAAAACGGTATCCGATGAGGAGAGAAACCGCTTTTGGGAAAGGGCAAAGGAGGAGCTGGACAGCCTTCTTTCCGGGACGGAGGATCGGGTGGAGGAGACGGTTGACGGCTTGCTGCAGTCGATGAAGGCGTTGGGGCTGACCGGCCGGGAGGTGGGCGGCAGGCTGCAAGGGCTGTGGCCGGATATCAAAACGGCGGAGAACTGCAGAAGCGCATCGGAGCTGCGCGGGCAGCTGTTACAGGGGCTGAAGCAATTGCGGATGGAGGTGCAGGCAAGGGACAGCGGACGAAACGCCTTTGTTGTGCTGAAGGTCAAAGAATATGTACAGCTTCACTACGGGGAGCCGATGACGGTGGAGGCGATTGCCGAACGGATTCATTTGTCGGTCAATTATGTGCGCTCTATTTTTAAGGAGGGGACCGGCCAGACCATTCTGGAATATGTGACGGACTATCGTTTTGAAAAGGCCTGTGAATTATTGAAAAATCCGCTTTTGCGCGTAAAGGATGTGGCCAATCGGGTTGGCTATGAAAACATTTCTTATTTTGGATCTGTGTTTACGAAGCGTTATCATATGACGCCGAACGAATATCGGAAGAAATTTGGACAGATACCCCATGAGGATTCGTGTAAAATGATATAAATTGTTAAAATGGAATATTTATCCTGTACATATTTACTGATAATATTGATTTACGGAAACAAAGTCGGGAAAAACAAACTGACAAGGAGGAAGGATATGAAAAGAAAATTGGCATTATTGCTGACTGCGGCGCTTGTGGCGGGCGCGTTAGGGGCCTGCGCAAAGACCTCTTCCGGAGGGGGAGACGGCAGCGCAGCATCGGATACCGGTTCCGGGGACGCTGTGGCCGCGGTATCCAACGAGGGAGAAATGGCGGAGGACGGAACGCCGATTATTTCTTTCTTTGATAAAAACTCGGGAACCCGCACCTTCGACGATCCGATCGCCCAGGAGCTCATGAAGCGGACCGGCGTGACGATCAACCTGATCAGCCCGACCGGGGATCCGGCGGAAAAGCTTTCCCTGATGCTGGCCGGCCAGGATTATCCGGATATTGTACTGATGGACAGGGGCTCCGATATCGTAAATCAGTATATCGAGGCCGGGGCGCTGGTGGATTTGTCCCAGTATCTGGACAAGCTTCCCAATGTGGCAAAAATGTACGGCGAAACGCTTAACAAGACAAGATATACGGATGGGGATAACTATTATCTGTCCAACTGGTACGGATATGATCCGGATCCGGTCAATGGTTTTATCATGCGCTATGATATCATGATCGATCTGGTGGGCCAGGAGAGGGCGGACAGCGACGAGCCCTTCACTTTTTCGGAAATGGTGGAGCTGCTGAAGCAGTTTAAGGAGAAATATCCCCAGATGAACGGGGCCGACAGTGTGGCGCTGGTTGCTGCGGAGCCGGGAACGTCGGACAATTTAAACGGTGTGTTTGCCGGGATGTACGGCATGAAAACCTACTATGTGGACGATAACGGAGATCTGCATTATCGGGTGAGCCATCCGGAGTATCTGGATGCGATCCATGATATGAACCTGCTGTACCGGGAAGGGCTTTTGGATAAGGAGTGGACCTCCAACAATGAGGAGCTGCGCAATCAGAAGCTCAGTCAGGGCAATGTGTTCGGATATATCGGAGCCTATTGGGATCCCTGGACGCCCAGCGCAGCGCTGAAGCAGTCCGACAATGAGAACGCGGAGTATCTGGCGTACAAGGTTGTGGCCGACGGCCATGATGCGGATCAGACGACTCTGAGCGGAAGAAGCTCCCTTGGCTGGGACGCGATCGCTATCACGAAGAACTGCAAAAATCTGGATGCGGCGCTGGCCTTTGTGGATTATTGCGCAAGCCAGGAGGGACAGGATCTGCTGCTTTGGGGCATCGAAGGACAGGATTGGGAGTTTGTGGACGGCGTTCGCACGCCCATCGGGGATATCGTGCAGCGCTATAAGGCGGATCCCACCAATGTTGTCAACGATACCGGAATTACCAAATGGACCTGGTTTGTAAAAAATGACCGCCATGAGGACGACGATACGACCAACCGGATTTTCTGGAACGAGCAGGACCGTTCCGCCCAGTTTGCTTATAAGAACATTACGAACGCCTACTGGGATACGGCGGAATTTGATAATCTGGTGCCGGCAGGCAATTCCACGGAGGCGCTGAAGGCTCAGAAGGTGCAGGATATTATCAATCAGGCCTATCCCAACATGGTAAATGCGGCGACGCAGGAAGAGTGCGACGCGGTTTACCAGCAGATGATGACGGATCTGGAGCAGGCGGGCATCGCGGATGTGGAGGCGGCGATGACGCAGAGCTACAAGGATCGTATGGAGCTGTGGGGAATGAACTGATACCGTGCGGCATGACGGCGTCTGAATGAGAATACCTTTCAGACGCCGTTTTTTGTGCGATACGCCCTGCAGGCGGCTGCCGTGCTTGCACACAGGCAGCCATTTGCAGGGCAACGGACAGCAAACAGCTTTGCTGTGAGCTGGATGGATTGGAGGAGATTTTATGGCGAGACAAAAACCGGCAAGGCCGCCGAAAAAGGCTCTCAAAAAAAGACTTTGGAATCAGCGGTATCTGTTTTTGCTGATGATTCCGGCCGTGGTGTGGGTGGCGTTGATTTGCTATGCGCCCATGACAGGACTGTATATGGCCTTCACAAATTACAGGCCGACGCAGAGCGGATATTGGAGCGATCTGTTGAACGCGCCGTTTGTGGGGATGGATTGGTTTGAATATTTTTTTCAGAATGACTTTGGAATGATTATGAGAAACACCCTGGCGACCAGCCTTCTGACGCTGTTGTTCTCCTTTCCGGCCCCGATTCTGATCGCCGTATTCCTGAACGAGCTGAAAAATATGAAGGTAAAGAAGGCGGTGCAGACAGCCTCTTATCTTCCTTATTTTATATCCTGGGTGATCGCGTCCAATATTTTTCTTACCTTTTTGTCCGGCAGCGGCGTGGTCAATGATCTGCTGATGGCCCTGCATATCATCGACGAGCCGGTTTTGTTTTTCCAGAACGGCCGGTATTTCTGGTGGATTATCGCCTTTGCCAATACCTGGAAAAACATGGGCTACAACGCCATCATTTACCTGGCGGCGATATCCGGCGTGGATCAGGGCTTATACGAGGCCGCTGAGGTGGATGGGGCAAACCGGGTTCAGAAAATATGGCACATTACCCTGCCGGCGATCCGGGGCACGATCTGCATCATGCTGATCCTGGCAATTGGCGGTATTTTAAATACCGGCTTCGAGCAGCAGCTGCTGATGGGAAATAATGCAATTTTAAATTATTCCGACGTGCTGGATACATACGCTTATCGGTACGGCCTGACCAAAGGGATGTATTCCTACGGAACGGCGGTTGGAATGTTTAAATCTGTCGTATCGTTTATTCTGGTGATGGGAGCAAATAAAATCACTTCAAAGCTGAACGATACCGCACTGTTTTAGAGGGAGGAGGAAAAAGAATGGCAAAGACGGCTGTAAAAAGAAAAAAGCGTCCGATGCAGCGGACCGCCAGCGAGTGGGTGCTGGATATCTTCAAGGTAGTTTTCCTGACTCTCGTGACGGTGGTGACGGTTTACCCGTTTTGGAATATTTTGATTGTGTCGATCAACGATCCCACGGATGCGATGAGAGGCGGTTTGTATTTCTGGCCCCGGGTGTTCAGTATTGTCAGCTATAAGGAGATCCTGAGCCGCTCGACCTTTACCCATTCGATCTGGGTAACGCTTGCCAGGACGATTGTGGGCACTCCGCTGGCGCTTCTGTGCACCTCCATGCTGGCCTACTCCCTGTCGCGCAAGGAGCTGGTCGGGCACAAGTTCTGGAATGTCATGTTCGTGTTCACCATGTATTTTGGCGGCGGACAGGTCCCCTACTATATGGTGCTGAAAAATCTGGGCCTTTTGGATACCTTCTGGGTATTCATCTTCCCCCTGATTATGAGCGTGTACAATATGATTCTGATCCGTTCCTATATAGAATCCATGCCGGATGAATTGTTTGAGGCGGTCAAAATTGACGGCGGAAACGATCTTGTGGTTTATTTCCGGATTATTTTGCCGCTGGCAAAGCCCATCCTGATGACGGTGGCCCTGTTTGTGGCGATCACCCAGTGGAACTCCTGGTTTGACGCCTATCTGTACACCTCCAGCGAGAATTTAAAGCCGATGCAGTCCATCCTGGTGGAAATCCTGAACCAGTACAATACCGGTGCGACGACCTCCGCGCAGATGTCGAACGCAAAGTCCGGGATGACGATCACGCCGGATTCCCTGCGCATGGCGGCGACGATGATCGCCACGATACCGATCATCTGCGTATATCCGTTTATCCAGAAGTATTTCGTCAAGGGGATTATGCTCGGAGCGGTCAAGGGCTGAGGCTGTCGCCGCTTTGCGGATGCCGGTGTTTTACGGTTGTCGGTACTTTGCGGCTACCGGTGCTCTTTGCAGCTTATTGTCTCCACCTCCAGGCAGAACACGCACACATGCCGCAGCGCTTCGTCGGGGAAGTTCCATTCCTGCCCGGGGCTGTAGTGCTCCATGATGACGGAAAGCGCCCGGCGCTTCTGATCGGGATCGGAGAGGAAAAAAACCTTTCCGGTCCCGATCACGCTCTGATATTTCATCGTATATTGGCAGGCGGAGCTGCCCGGCACCAGCTCGTGCCCGCAGTCCAGCTCAAAGCCGGCCCTCCGGTTGCGCCGGATCAGATCCAGCTTTCGCCCCTCCGGTGCGCCGTGAAAATAGAAAAAGCTACGGCCCTGTTGCTCCTCGTAGCCGAAATTGAGCGGGACGATGTAGGCGCTGTCCCCGTCGGCGAGGCCCAGGCGGCAGCAGCCGCAGGAGAGGATAATGCTGCGGATTTTTTCGGGATCTGTGATTTCACGTTCTTTTCGTCTCATGGGGATCCTCCTTACGATTTTGACTGTTTGCTCCGGGCTGGCGGAACCGCACGTTCAGCCGCGCCACTCGCAAAGTCGCTCTTCGAGCTCTCCGCCGCCTTCGGCGGCTCCCTTTGCTCGTGAATCGGCGCTCCCTCAGCCGGGAATAACCGACCAAAATTCGTGCGAGCACGATTTTGGCCGTTCATTCCCGGCTGGCTGAACTGTTATGGTACAGTTTAAATGACAGCGCATGGAAAAGCAACCGGATTTGTGCTACAATGAGCGGGAAAGGAAGGGAAAATGTTACTGGTCACGGAGTCAACAGTAACGGGAAAAATATGGCGAAGGAACGATATGCTCTCATCGACGCGATCCGCGGTCTGACGGTGCTGAGTATGGTAATATTTCATTTTTCATATGACGTGTTTATGGTTTACGGGAGGGATCCGGCCTGGTACGGGCGGCCGGCGGTGTGCGCCTGGCAGCAGTCGATCTGCTGGACATTCATTCTGGTGTCCGGATTTGTGTGGAGCTGGGGCAGGAAAAGCAATCTCAGAAGGGGGATTGCGCTGAATCTGCTGGGCCTTCTGATTACCGCCGTGACGGCCATTGCCCTGCCGCAGGAGACAGTCCGCTTTGGGGTGCTCAATTTCCTGGGCTGCGCTGCCCTGCTTATGATTCCATGGGAGCGGGGGCTGCGCAGGATTTTGGCGCCGGCAGGACTGCTGGGGAGTTTTTTGTTGTTTTGGCTCTGCCGGGGCATTCCGGAGGGCTTTGTCGGAGTGGAAGGCCTTTTTGAGCTGCGCTTGCCGGAGCAGCTCTACCGTGTCGGCTTTTTGGCGCCGCTTGGATTTCCCGGACCGGATTTTTCCTCCAGCGACTTTTTCCCGGTGCTGCCCTGGTTTTTCCTGTTTTCCGGCGGTTATTTTTTTCAGCGGATTTTTATGGAGAGGGAGAGCTGGAAACGGCTGGCCCGGCTGCGTGTCCCTCTGCTGGACTGGCTCGGACGCAAAAGTATCTGGATCTATCTGATCCATCAGCCGGCGGCAATGCTGGTCTGCTGCCTCCTGTTTTCGCAATGAGAAATTTTCTGATTCGTTATAGGTTAGATATAACTAACAGAATCCGCCGTTTTGGGTTGACAAACGCACACGGATTGTATAAAATTAAATACAATTAATGTATACAAAATACAGATTTTCAATGCGTGGGAGGGAAATGTGGAAACGATACAGCTGAGGGCGTACGCAAAGATAAACCTGGGACTTGACGTGCTTCGCCGCCGTCCGGACGGCTATCACGAGGTGCGGATGGTGATGCAGACCGTCGGCATTTGGGACGAGCTGGAATTTGAGCGCATCGGGGAGGATGTGATCCGGATCAGCGCGGATATGCAGGAGCTTCCGGTAAACGAGAACAACCTGATTTACAGGGCAGTGAAGCGGATGAAGGCCATGTACGGTATCCGGGAGGGCGTTTCGGTCCGTCTGCGGAAGAAGATTCCTGTCGCGGCGGGGATGGCGGGCGGCAGCGCGGACGCGGCAGCGGCCATCCATGCGGTGGACAGGCTGTTTGGCCTGGGGCTTTCCCTGGCGGAAAAGCAGGCCGTGGGCGTCAGGCTGGGGGCGGACGTGCCCTATTGCCTGATGGGCGGTACGGCGCTGGCAGAGGGGATCGGCGAGGTGCTGACGGCGCTGCCGGACACCCCCGGCGCCCGGCTTGTGGTTGCGAAGCCGAATCTGAACGTGTCCACAAAATTTGTATATGAGAATCTTCATGCGGAGCGGCTGAGCCGGCACCCGGACATCGATGGTATGGTGGAGAGCATCCGGAAGGGAAGCCTGCAGGGCGTGACAGAGCGCATGGGGAATGTGCTGGAGACGGTGACCTGCAGGAGTTATCCGATCATCGGGCAGATGAAGGGGCTTCTCATGGAAAACGGGGCGATGAACGCGCTGATGAGCGGCAGCGGCCCCACGGTATTCGGTGTTTTTTCGGAGGGGGAAAGAGCGCGGCAGGCCTATGATGCGATGGAGAAAAGCGGCCTGGCAAGGCAGTTGTTTTTGACGGAGTTTGTGGGGACGGAGGGCTTGGATGAACGAGTTTGAGAAGGAAAAGGACGAGGAATACCTGCCTCTGCGGGATGTGGTGTTCAATACGCTGCGGCGCAGTATTCTGACCGGGGAGCTAAAGCCAGGCGAGCGCCTGATGGAGATTCACCTGGCGGATAAGCTGGGGGTGTCCCGGACGCCGATCCGGGAGGCCATCCGCAAGCTGGAGCTGGAGGGGCTTGTGACGATGATTCCCCGGCGAGGGGCCGAGGTGGCCCAGATCACGGAGAAAAATCTGCGGGATGTGCTGGAGGTGCGCCGGGCGCTGGATGCGCTGGCGGTGGAGCTTGCCTGCGAGAGGATCACGGAGGAGGAGCTTACGCAGCTGAGACAGGCCTGCGAGCATTTTATCCAGGTGACCAGGGAGGGCAACGCCAATCAGGTGGCCCGGGCGGATGTGGATTTGCACGATATTATCCTGCGTGCCAGCGGCAACGAGCGTCTGATGCAGATGATCAGCAAGCTGTCCCAGCAGATGTACCGTTACCGCCTGGAATATGTCAAGGACGCGAACAATTACGAACGTCTTATCGAGGAACACAGGCGGATTTACGAGGCCATCCGCAGCCGGGACAAGGAAAAGGGCGCGGAGGCCATCAAGAACCATATCGACAATCAGGAAAAGGCGGTGATCCTGAGGATCGCCGGGAAACATGTACCGGAAAAATGAGCCGAAGAGGAATAACCGGCGCGCGGATGGGTATGCTCTGGAACAGGAGGGAAAGAGCATGAAGAAAAATTCGCGCGCCGGTATTTTATTTTTGACAATTATGATGTTATGGGGGATAATATATCCACAGTATGCGCTGACGAGAGAGATGTATCAGGTAGAACAGGACGGGCGCAGGCTTGCGCAGGATGCGGCTTCCGATTACGGCAGGATCCTGACGGCAAAGCCGGGAGAGGTGGAGCTGCGTTTCGGCCTTCTTGAGCGGATAGAAGAGTGGTTTGGAGAAAAAGAGTGAGATGAGAGAAGTGGAAGAAAAGAGTTTGCTGGAAAAGCCCATCGGTGTGTTTGATTCCGGGATGGGCGGCCTGACCGTGGTGCGGGAGATCATGCGCCAGATTCCAAACGAGAGACTTGTATATTTCGGAGATACCGCCCGGCTGCCCTACGGCAGTAAGTCCAGGGAGACGATCACCCGTTTTTCACGGCAGATCGTCCGTTTCCTGGAGACGATGGACGTCAAGGCAATTGTGGTGGCCTGCAACACGGCCAGCGCCTACGCTCTGGACACGCTGGAGCAGGAGATCGGGCTTCCGATTATCGGCGTGATCAAGCCCGGAGCCAAGGTGGCTGCCCGGACGACCCGCAATGGTCAGATCGGAGTGATCGGGACGGCGGCCACCATCGGCAGCGGGATTTACACTACATATATCCGGCAGATCAGGCCCGAGGTGCGGGTGACGGGGAAGGCCTGCCCGCTTTTTGTGCCGCTGGTGGAGGAGGGGCTCTGGCAGGATCCGGTGACGGACGAGATCGCCATGCGGTATTTGAGCGGGCTGATCGATACCGGTATCGACACGCTGATCCTGGGCTGTACCCATTATCCGCTGATCCGCTCTACCGTAGGCAGGATCATGGGAGATCATGTGACGCTGGTAAATCCTGCCTACGAGACGGCCCGGGAGCTAAAGGAGCTTCTGATGGAGAAGGGGCTGTTTAATCCGGTGCCGCCGGCGCTGGGCTCCAACAAATACCGCTTTTTTGTCAGCGACGGAGCGGAGCAGTTTTTGCATTTTGCCAATTCCATCATTAAATACGGTATTTTGAGTGCGAAAGTGATAAACATAGAGGAATATTGACATGACAAAGGATGTGATGATCAACGTCCGGGGCCTGCAGTTTCTGGAGGGGGACTCGGAGGATGAGATTGAGACAGTGCAGCGGGGCCAGTATTACGAGCGGGACGGGAACCGTTTTCTGTTGTTTGACGAATATTTGGAGGGGTTTTCGGAGCCGGTGAAAAACCTGATCCGGTTTAAGGACGGCGAGATGGCGCTGACCAAGCGCGGCATCATCAACGTGCAGATAACCTTTGCGGAGGGCAAAAAGCACCAGACCCGTTATCAGACACCCTACGGCGTTATTATGATCGGGATGGATACCAGCCGCGTAGCCTTTCGGGAGCGGGGCCAGGAGCTGGAGCTGGAGGTGGACTACACGCTGGAGGCCAACTACCAGTATGTGGCCGACTGTCAGATCCGCATCGAGGCGCGGCCGGGGAAACAGGAGTGAGAACATGATTCATATTTGGTGCCGGAGCTCTGGCAACTATGTTTACGATAGTCAGAGCATACGGTGCATATATTGGCAATATACCACCTTCATAGTTTACTCGAAAATTCTTAACAAAAGGAGCCTTGGAGTTTCTTATTTCTTCCGGAATATCCTTTATGAATTCTTTTATTTTCTGCACCCTAAAATGGGAATATCAGAAAAAACAAAGTCCCCCGTATTGACAAGCCCTAAATATGCGCATACAATAATTGCATATACAACAATAATCAAGAAAAGCTCCGGAGGTCACAACAGATGCTCAGAAAATTATTTTCCTACATGAAGCAGTACAAACGCGACGCCCTGATTGCCCTGATCTGCGTCAGCGTGGAGTGTATTTTTGAGCTGATCGTCCCTCTTTTGATGGCGGATATGGTGGATGTGGGCGTGGCGAACGGCGACAGGGCCTACATTTTTGAGAAGGGCGGATGGATGGTGCTCTGTGCGCTGTTGGCGTTGGTGCTCGGGATCGGCAGCGCCAGGTTCGCCGCACGGTGCGGGCAGGGGCTGGGGGCGAATCTGCGGGAGGCACAGTACCGCAAGCTGCAGTCCTTTTCCTTCTCCAACATCGACCGGTTCCGGATTCCTTCCCTGGTAACGCGGCTGACCAGCGATGTGACGGTAATCCAGAATTCGGTGTCCACCGGGATCCGGCCGCTTTGCCGTGCGCCGGTGATGCTGGTGATGGCGACCGGAGCGGCTTTTTTTATCAATAAGGAGCTGGCGCTGGTGTTTTTGGTCGCGCTGCCGGTGCTGGGCTTTCTGCTGTTTGAAATTGTCAGCCATGTGCGGCCGCTGTATGCGAGGATGCAGGGGGCCATCGATCCGGTGAACCGGATCGTACAGGAGAATCTGACGGCGATCCGGGTCGTGAAGTCCTATGTGCGGGGCGATTACGAGCGGCAGAAATTCGAGCAGGTCAACACCAATCTGCAGAGTGAATCGGAGAAGGCTTTCGGACTGGCTTCCATGAACATGGCGGCTATGCAGCTTGTGATGTACGGTACGATCCTGGCGATTCTCTGGTTCGGCGGGGGCAGCATCCGCACCGGAAGGCTCCAGGTGGGCGAGCTGACCGGCTTTCTGAGCTATGTGCTGCAGATTTTGAACTCCCTGATGATGATTTCCAACGTGTTTATGATGCTGACCCGCTCCATGGCCAGCGGCAGGCGGATCCTGGAGATCATGAACGAGAAGCCGGAGATCACCGAGGAGAAGGCGCGGCCGGTTTTTGTGGAGCATGGCGCGGTGCGCTTTGACCATGTGTATTTTAAGTACAGTAAAAATGCGGAGGAGTATGTGCTCTCCGACGTCAGCCTGGAAATCGGAGCGGGCCAGACCGTGGGGATTATCGGGCAGACCGGTGCGGCCAAGTCCACGCTGGTACAGCTTATTCCCAGGCTTTATGAGGCCACAAAGGGGAGCGTCCTGGTGGATGGGGTGCCGGTGCAGGAGTATCCGCTGGCCCATCTGCGGGATGCGGTCGCCATGGTATTGCAGAAAAATACGCTGTTTTCCGGCACGGTGCGGGACAATCTGCGCTGGGGCAAGGAGGACGCCACGGATGAGGAGATCGGGGAGGCCTGCCGGATCGCCTGTGTGGACGAGTTTATCGGACGGCTGGAGAAGGGCTACGACACGGATCTGGGACAGGGCGGCGTGAATGTGTCCGGCGGGCAGAAGCAGAGGCTCTGCATTGCCCGGGCAATTCTGAAGCGGCCCAAAGTGCTGATCCTGGACGATTCCACCAGCGCGGTGGACACGGCGACGGAGCGGCGCATCCGGGAAGGGCTGGCAAGGAGTCTGCCGGATATGACCAAGATCATTATTGCCCAGCGGATTTCCTCCGTGCTGAGCGCGGATCAGATTGTGATTTTGGACGACGGGAAGATAAACGCGGTGGGGACGCATGAGCAGCTTCTTGCCACCAATGAGATTTATCAGGAGATCTACCGCTCCCAGCAGGAAGGAGGGCAGCTGTAATGGCAAAATATGTCGGCTATAAGCGCCCGAAGAATACGAAAAAGGCGCTGAAAAATCTGCTGCGCTATCTGGGCTATCACAAATGGCTGCTGCTTTTGGTGGCCGTGCTGGTGGCAATCAGCAGCGGAGCAAACATTGCAGGGACTTACCTGATCAAGCCCGTGATCAATGATTATGCCCTAAAGGGGGACATTCCCGGCCTGATCCGGATCCTTTTGGGGATGGCGGGTATGTATCTGTGCGGTGTGGCAGCCACTTTTTTCTATAATCGGCTGATGGTGCGCACCTCCCAGCAGGTGGTCACGGAAATCCGGCGGGACCTTTTTTCCCATGTGCAGAAGCTTCCGCTGTCCTACTTTGACGCGCATACTCACGGGGAGCTGATGAGCCGCTTCACCAATGATGTGGAGACGGTGCAGGAGGCGTTAAACGGCAGCTTTTCCATGCTGATCCAGAGCTTTCTGGTGCTGACGGGTACGGTTTCCATGCTGTTTGTGCTCAGCTGGAGGCTGTCGTTTATCGTGCTGGTGTTCCTGATCGGAATGTTCATCTTTATCCAATATAACGGAAAATGCAGCAAAAAATATTTCACCCGGCAGCAGGCTGCCCTGGCGCAGGTCAACGGCTTTGTGGAGGAGATGGTGGCGGGCCAGAAGGTGGAGAAGGTGTTCAACCATGAACAGCAGGATCTGGAGGAATTTATCCGCCGAAACGAGGCGCTGCGGCAGGCGTCCACCAGCGCGCTGACCTGGTCGGGCATGATGGTCCCGGTGATTGTCAGTATGTCCTACGTCAATTACGCCGTTTCGGCGGCGGCAGGCGGCCTGTTTGTGCTGGCGGGGCTGATGGATCTGGGCTCTCTGGCCTCTTATCTGGTCTATGTGCGGCAGAGCGCCATGCCCTTAAACCAGTTTACCCAGCAGGTAAACTTCCTTCTGGCGGCACTCTCCGGCGCGGAGCGGATTTTTGATATGATGGAGGAAAAGCCGGAGATTGACGACGGGGATGTGACGCTGTGCCGGGTGCGGCGAAACGGGGACGGCAGCCTGACAGAGTGCAGCGAATACACCGGAAGCTTTGCCTGGAAGCAGGGGGAGGAGCTGACGCTTTTAAGGGGCGACGTGCGGTTTGAAAACGTGGTGTTTAGCTACACGCCGGGAAGACGTATTCTGGACGGGATCAGCCTCTATGCGAAGCCGGGGCAGAAGATCGCCTTTGTCGGGTCCACCGGAGCGGGAAAGACGACGATCATCAACCTGATCAACCGTTTTTATGAGATCCAGGGAGGAAGGATTACCTACGACGGCATCGACGTGCGGCGGATCCGCAAGGCCGACCTGCGCCGCTCTTTGTCCATGGTGATCCAGGATACGCATCTGTTTACCGGCACAATCTCCGACAACATCCGCTACGGACGCCTGAACGCCTCTGAGGAGGATGTGCGGGAGGCGGCGCGGATTGCCAATGCGGATTCCTTTATCCGCAGACTGCCGGAGGGCTATGACACCATGCTTTATGGGGACGGGAGCAATCTTTCCCAGGGTCAGCGGCAGCTTTTGGCCATTGCCCGGGCGGCAATCTCCCATCCTCCGGTGCTGATTCTGGACGAGGCCACCAGCTCCATCGATACAAGGACAGAGCGGCTGATTGAAAAAGGGATGGATCGGCTGATGGAGAACCGGACCGTGTTCGTGATTGCCCACCGGCTTTCCACGGTGCGCAACTCTCAGGCGATTTTGGTGCTGGAGAAGGGCCGGATCATCGAACGGGGCAGCCACGACGAGCTTCTGGCGGAGAAGGGCCGGTATTATCAGCTTTACACCGGACAGTTTGAACTGGAATAGCGAGGAGGAGCGGAATGGAAAAAAGTCTGGAGCAGCAGTTTCAGGAGCGCCTGTTTTGGCTGGAATGCCGCAGACGGGAGCTGATGAAGCCGAAATTTCTGGAGCTTGGACTGGCGCTGGGGCAGGGACAGCCCCGGATCCTGAAGCATTTATATGGAAAGGAGCCGTGCAGCCAGAGGGAGCTGGCCGATGTCTGCCATCTGGATGTGACGACCATGTCCCGTACGCTGGACAGGATGGCGCAGATGGGCCTGATCGAGCGGCGCACTAACCCGGACTGCCGCAGGGCCTCCCAGATTTTCCTGACCCCCGGCGGGCGGGAGACGGCGGCCCAGGTAAAGGAGAGTTTTCGGGAAATCGAGGAGCAGCTCTGCCGGGGTTTTTCAAGGGAGGAGCTGGAGGTGCTCAACGCAGGGCTTGAGAGGGCGCTGGAAAATCTGGAGAAAAGCAGCGCGGACGGACGGGAGTGACCGGGCGGAAACAGAAAAGAGAGGCGGCGCCGATGGAAATCGGAGCCGCCTCTCTTTTCAAGTATTTATTTACTGCAGCAGTGCGCTTTCCAGATCGGAGAGCATGATATCCAGTGCGGTGATGCCGCCCTCAGCGGTGTACCACACAGCGGGATGCGCCAGGTATACCAGATGACCGTTCTGGTAAGCCTCGGTGCCCATCACCAGCTCGTTTTCCATGATGTCCTTCGCCAGCTGCGCGCCCTCGGCGGAGATGGCAGCGTCTCTGTCCATCACGAAGATGTAGTTGGGATTTTTCTCCACGATAAACTCAAAGGAAGCCTCATTGCCGTGGGTGGAAGTATCGATGTTGGCGTCCACACCCACATTTTCAAAGCCGATCTCCCTGCCGATGATGGAGCAGCGGCCATCGTTGCCCAGCACATTGAAGCTTCCGCTGGTGCACATGCCCACGATCGCCGTCTGATCCTGAGCGACTGCCTGCAGCGCCTCGATACGGCTCTGGAAGCCTTCCATCAGGCTGTCCACCTGATCCTCCAGGCCGAAGATGGAAGCGATGGTGGAAGCGTTTTTGCGGGTGCTCTCCACAACGCCGAGCTCGGAATCCGTAGCCAGAAATACGACAGGCGCAATCTCGGAGAGGGCGTCATAGGAGGAAGCCAGACGGCCGCCGATGAAGATGATATCAGGCTCGCAGGCCATCACAGCCTCCAGATCGGCCTCCTTGATGGTGCCCAGGTTTTCCGCGTCGGCAATATAATCCTGCAGATAGTCCAGAGAGGTGGAAGCGGAGCCTACCACGCGGTCCGCCACGCCAAGGCTTGCCAGGATATCCAGGGAAGCCATATCCAGGATGGCGATGCGGGACGGATCATAGGGAACCTCCAGCTGGGTCTCCTCCTTATTGGCGTTAAAGCTCGTGATCGTGACGGAGTCAGGAGCCTGTGCGGAAGCGGTTTCCGAAGCGGCTTCCGCTGTGGTTTCAGCGGCGGTACTTTCCGCAGCTTCGGTCGTTTCAGCTGCCGCCTGTGTCGTGGTTTCAGCAGCCGTTGTCGCTGCGGTTGTCTGTGCGCTGCTTGCGCAAGCCGTCAGGGAAAGAGAGAGTGCGACTGCAAGCGCGGTTGAAATTGCCTTTTTCATTCTAAAATCCTCCAATATGTGTTGTCTGCGGGCTAATAGTAAATGGACAGAGGTTTCCCCGCAATTTCGATCACCTCAAAGTCCACCTTGTAAATATCGGACAGCGTTTCCTTGGTCATCACCTCCTTTACGGTGCCGAATTTTGCGATTCTGCCGTCCACAAAGGCACAGACATAATCGGAATAAAAAGCGGCGAAATTGATTTCATGGAGCACCAGAATCACGGTTTTGCCCAGCTCGTCGCACAGCCGGCGGACGATCTTCATCATCCGGGCCGCATGATAGATGTCCAGGTTGTTGGTGGGCTCGTCCAGCAGGACATATTCCGTGTCCTGGGCGATGACCATAGCGATGTAGGCCCGCTGCCGCTGGCCGCCGGAGAGCTCGTCGATGAAACGATCCTTCAGATCGGTCAGCTCCATATACGCGATGGCCTGCGCGATCAGCGCCTGATCCTCCGCCGTGTTGCGGCCGCCGGAATAAGGGAATCTTCCGAAGGCAACCAGCTCCTCCACGGTCAGCTTCATGGAGACGTTGTTGGTCTGGGTCAGGATAGCCAGCCGTTTGGCCAGCTCCCGGCTCTTCCAGTGGGTCAGCTCCTGGCCCTCAAACTCGATCAGGCCGCTGTCCTTGGCGATCAGCCGGGACAGCATGCCCATGACGGTGGATTTGCCTGCGCCGTTTGGACCGATGAGAGACAGTACCTTTCCCTTGGGAATGGTAAAGCTGACGGTGTCCACCACCGGCTTGCCGTCATATTTTTTGGTCAGATTATGAATCTTCATGGCTCAGCGCCTCCTTTCACGCAGCAGCAGATACAAAAAGTAGATGCCGCCCGCCACTGTGATAAACACGCTCACCGGGATGGTGTAAGCGAAAACATGCTCTACCAGCGTCTGGCCGCCGATCAGCACGAACATGCCAAACAGCGCGGAGCCTGCGATCAGCTGGCCGTGCCGGTAGGTCTTTAACAGCTGCCGGGACAGATTGGCAATGATCAGTCCCATAAAGGAGATGGGGCCCACCATGGCCGTGGCGATGGCGATACACAGCGTGACGCCCAGCAGCAGACGGCCCACGCACCGGTCATAGTCCACGCCCAGATTGATGGCCTGATCCCGGCCCAGCGTCAGCACATCCAAAAGCGCCAGCTCCCGGCGCAGCCAGAAGAGCAGCAGCGCCAGTAAAAGCAGGGAAAAGAGAATGATCCTGGAGTTGACGTTACTGAAGCTTGCCACAAGGGAGGCCAGCAGCGCGTCATACTCGTTGGGATCCATCACCCGGAGCAGGGTGCTCTGGATACTGCCGAAAAAGGAGGTCAGCACCGTGCCGATCAGCAGCACATAGAGCACATTGTATTTGGTCTTGCGAAACAGCCAGCTGTAAATTACCGTGGAAGCGATGCCCATCAGCACGATATCCACGCCGAAGGCCGCGTTCGGATTGGAAGCCACGATGCTGCCGCTGCCAAGCACAAAGACCACCGCCGTGTGGATCAGCGTGTACAGGGAGTTCATGCCCAAAAGGCAGGGGGTGACGATGGTGTTTCGGATGATGGACTGAAACACGATGGTCGCTCCGCCGATGGAAAGGGCTGTAATCAGCATGACCGCCAGCTTGGGGATCCGAAGCCGCATGGCGTAGGCAAAGAGCTTTTCGTTTTGAAAGTTTACATCCACCGTCAGATAGGCGGCGGCAGCCAGGAGCATCAAAAGCGTCAGAATCACCAGCCTGCGCTGATTGGCCCGCTGGGCTTTGGTCAGGACAGTCTGTTGCTTCATACCGCGTCACCTCCCCGTTTGGTTTTGTCGTCCCACCCAAGCAGCGCGGAAAGCTGTACGGCCTTCCGGCCGAAGCGCAGGCGGTAGAACAAGAGCCCGATGAACAGCACGCTGCCGAAGATGCCGATGATCAGCTCGATGGGCAGCTCGTAGGGAGCGATGGCAATTCGGCCCAGCACGTCGCAGATCAGCACAAACAATGCGCCGAACAGAGCGTTGTCGATCAGCGTCCCCCGGATCTTATCGCCCTTGAACATGGCGACCAGGTTGGGGACAATCAGGCCGATGTAGGAGATCGAGCCGACAACCACGACGACGGAGGCGGTGATCATGGCGGCAATGGTCAGGCCCATGAACAGCACCAGATGATAGGGGACGCCCAGGTTTTTGGAAAAATCCTTCCCCATGCCCACAATATTGAAATGATTGGCAAACACAAAGGCCAGCACCACCAGCGGAGCCACCAGATAGACGATCTCGTATCTGCCCCGCAGCACCAGGGAAAAATGGCCCACCAGCCAGGTGGACAGCGCCTGGGTCATTTCATATTTATAAGCCAGAAAGCTGGTGATGCCGCCGATCACATTGCCGAACATAATGCCGATTAACGGCACCAGCACCACATCCTTGAAGGTGATCTGCTGGATGAACCAGACAAAGATCCAGGTGCCTGCAATCGCAAACGCAAAGGCGAAAAGGGCTCTGCCCCACAGCGTGGAGTCGGGCAGAAAAAGCAGGGCGATCAGGATGCCGAGCTGAGCCGAGGAAATCGTCGCGCCCGTGGTGGGGGATACGAATTTGTTCATGCAAAGCTGCTGCATAATCAGACCGGCCGTGCTCATGCCCGCGCCGGTGCACAGAATCGCCAGCAGGCGGGGCAGCCTGGAAACAAAAAAGATTTCCAGCTGGTTTAAGTCGCCCGTCAAAAGAGAGCCGGGATCCATATCCAGGACGCCCACGAAAAGGGAGCCGACAGACAGGACAAGCAAAAGCAGCGCCAGCAAAACGGTGGAACCGTATTTTTTCAAACAATCACCCTCCTTATTCCCTGTGTAATGAAGTAACTAACATTAGTTAGGAATAACTAATATATGAGTCAAAAAAACGCCGCCTCCTGGGCGGGTCAACGTCAAGTATGTGAGAGTATAACAATATTTTGCGGGAGATGTCAAGGGGTAAAATGAAATCGGAGTGGCATTGCCGCTATACAAGAGGTTGATTTTGTGTTATCCTTAAAAGGATTTCAGCAACAGGAAAGCGCATGCTTCCGGGGAGGCGACAGAGAGGCAGATGCAGAACAGGAAGGATTTTTCAAATATCGGAGAGCGGATTCAGGATGCGGTGCAGGAAGCGGTAAGCACAGGAAATTTTGGACAGCTCAGCGACATCGTTAACGATACGGTGGGAGGCGCGCTGGAGGAGGTGCGCTATCAGGTCAATCAGGCCCACGAGCGGATCAGAGACCAGGCGGAGGAAAATACCCGGCGGGCGGACAGCGCAGCCTTTCGGCGCAGTCCCCGGTATCCCCGCAGGACAGACCGGCGGCAGGACGGCACGGGATGGACAAAACGGGGCGGCTGGCAGACGGCGCAGCCCTACCGGCGGCCGGACGGCACGGTGGCCTATCGGGGGGCGGAGAACCGTCAGCGCCAATATGTGTCTGGACACGGCACGGTACCCGGCGTGCTTTTGACGGTATTTGGAGCAATCGGCCTGTTTTTCTGGGGGCTGGCGCTGGTTGTCACAGCGGCGGCAGGAGCGGTGACACAGACGCCGGTGGCGGGAGGACTCCTTTTTTACGGGCTGCTGACCGCTCTGAGCGGTTACATGGTGGGGAAGGGCTGCGGTCTGCGAAGCCGGATCCGCAGAGCGCAGCGCTATGCGGCCCTGGCCGGACAGAACCGGTATCTGCGTCTTAAGGAGCTGGCAGACCAGACCGGACAGCCGGCCGGAAAGCTGATCCGGGATATCCGGAGCATGATCCGGAGCAGGGTATTTGTGCAGGCCCATATGGATGAGGAGAACGGCTTTTTTATTCTGGACGACGAGACCTGGCGGGATTATCTGGAGGAGCTCGGGGAGCGCCGCCGGGAGTCCGCCGGGAAGACGGAAAGCGCGGAAGCTTCGGCGGAGGAAAAGATCGAGCGGGAGGGCCGTGCTTATATGGATCGGCTGCGCAGGCTAAACGATGAGATTCCCGGCGAGGTGATTTCGGACAAGCTCAGCCGGCTGGATTATTTGTTGGGCCGGATTTTTGCGGCGCTGCGGGAGCATCCCGAAAACTGCCCCCAGATGCGCCGTTTTATGGAATATTACCTGCCGACCACGGTGAAGCTGGTGGAAGCCTATGCGGAATTTGACCGGGCCGGGGTGCAGGGCGAGCATGTGAGAGCGGCCAGAGCGGAGATCGAAAAGACGATGGACACGATCAACGGGGCTTTCTCCAAGCTGCTGGACGATATGTATCAGGACGCGGCCTTTGAGGCCGCTGCGGACGCCAAGGTGTTAAAAACCGTGCTGGCCCAGGACGGATTTGGGCAGAGCGCTTTTGAAAAAAATGAGAAGGAGGGTGAATGATTATGAATCAGGAGCTGGAGCAGATGTTGAAGGAGGCCCCCGCGCCGTCACTGACGCTGGAGCCTTTTCCGGAGGAGAAAAAGGAGCCTGCGGTGCAGGAGAAGCAGGAGGAGAAGGCGGGAGAGAAGGTGGATGAGACGGAGAGCTTAAAGGCCATTCTGACGCCGCAGGAGCAGGCGCAGGTGGACGCCTTCGCCAGACAGATCGATATCACCAATTCCCAGATGGTACTGCAGTACGGGGCCAGCTCCCAGAAAAAGATCGCGGATTTTTCCGAGGCTGCCCTGGGCAACGTGCGCACCAAGGATCTGGGAGAGATCGGCAGTGATCTGAGCGCCGTGGTGAGCGAGCTGCAGAGCTTTGAGGACGAGGACGAGGAAAAGGGCCTGTTTGGCTTTTTTAAGAAAAACGTCAATAAGCTGGCCAATCTGAAAGCAAAGTACGCGAAGGCGGAGGTCAACGTGGAGCGGATCTGCAAGGTGCTGGAGGAGCATCAGATCCAGCTGCTCAAGGACGCGGCCATGCTGGATCAGATGTATCAGCTGAATCTGACCTATTACAAGGAGCTTTCCATGTACATTCTGGCGGGCAAGCAGAAGCTTTCCCAGGTGCACAAGGAGGAGCTGCCCAGGCTGCTTCGCCGGGCGGAGGAGAGCGGCCTGCCGGAGGACACCCAGAAGGCCAAGGATCTGGCGGAGCTGTGCAACCGCTTTGAGAAAAAAATCTACGACCTGGAGCTGACCCGCACGGTGGCCATGCAGATGGCTCCCCAGATCCGCCTGATCCAAAGTAACGACACGGCCATGTCGGAGAAGATCCAGTCCACGCTGGTCAACACGATCCCGCTCTGGAAGAGCCAGATGGTGCTTGCCATCGGCGTGGAGCATTCCGCGCAGGCGGCAAGGGCGCAGCGGGAGGTTACGGATATGACGAACCTGCTGCTGAAGAAAAACGCGGAGACGTTAAAGACCGCCACCGTGGAGACCGCGCGGGAGTCTGAACGCGGCATCGTGGATATCGAGACACTAAAGCAGACAAACGAGACGCTGATCTCCACCCTGGACGAGATGATGCGCATCCAGGAGGAGGGCCGTACCAAACGCCGGGAGGCCGAGGCAGAGCTTGTCCAGATCGAGGATGCAATGCGGCAGAAGCTGATGGAGATGAGCCGGAAGGCGTAAAGGCAGCGGCAGCCTTTCACCGTTCACATAATTTTCAAAAAGATTTCGCAGAACTTTCGTTTTTGCGGAATCTTTTTTAAGTTTCATTCAAGCTTGCTCCTTCATAATGGAACAAGGCGGCGGGAAGCGGCCGCCCAGAACAAAAGAAGGAGAGATTTGTCGTATGAAAACAATTGCGGAACAGAGAGGAAAGAGGGCGCTTCTCCTGTTGGCGGCCTGCTGCCTTATGGCAGCGCTGCTGTGGACGAAAGGCATAAGGGTCCGGGCGGCGGGAGGCCTGGAGATGAGCACGGCCTATCCGGGCATGGCGGTGAGCGCCGGGGATGACTTAAGCTTTTCCCTGGATTTCCACAACGGTTCGGGAGCCGGGATGACGGTAGGCCTTTCGGAGCTTTCGGTGCCGGAAGGCTGGGAGGGCTATTTTTCGGGAAGCGGAGCGCAGGTGAGCCGGGTTTACGCGGCGGCCGGAGACACTTCGGGCGCGGTTTCCTATGAGCTTTCGGTGCCGGAGGATGCGGCGGCCGGAACCTATCAGGTGACGCTGGCGGCATCGGGAAGCGGCGACGCCCAGGCAACCCTTGTGCTGGAGCTTGTGGTGGCGGAGCAGGAGCTGGGCGGCAGCAAGTTTGAGGCGCAGTATCCGGATCAGGAGGGGACTGCGGGGGCAAGCTTCAGCTATGACACGACCCTTTCCAACAACAGCTCGTCTGTCCAGAATTATACCTTTTCCTCCAGCGCACCGTCCGGATGGTCGGTAGGCTACAGCCTTTCCGAGGACGGCTCGGCGGTAAACAGCATTTCGCTGGAGCCAAAGCAGAGTCAGACGGTCACGGTGAAGGTGACGCCGGCGGCAGATGCAAAGGCGGGGGAATACAGTGTTTCCTGCTCGGCGGTTTCCGCTGCGGAAAGCCTTTCCGTGGAGCTGTCGGCAACGATTACCGGCAGCTATGAGCTGGATCTGACGACGCCCACGGGGAGACTGAGCACGGAGGCGAACGCGGGCAAGCAGAAGGAAATCACACTGACGCTGGTAAACAGTGGAAATACGGAGCTTCAGAACGTTGCGCTGAAATCCAGCGCGCCGGACGGCTGGACGGTCAGCTTTTCGCAGAGCACAGTGGATGTCATTGAGGCGGGCAGCAGCGTGGAGGTGACGGCCTATGTGACACCCTCGGAGGATTCCCTTTCCGGCGATTATGCGCTGACCGTGAGCGCTTCCAATTCGGATACCTCCGATTCCGCAGAATTTCGGATTTCCGTGGAGACGGAGACGGTCTGGGGCGTGATCGGCATTGCGCTCATTCTGTGTGTGGCTGCGGGCGTTTTCTGGGTATTCCGTAAATATGGGAGAAGGTAGCCATGGCAGAGACGATGATCAGGATGGAGGGACTCACCCGGCGTTACGGCGAAATCACGGCGGTGGACGGGCTGCATTTGAATATCCGGCGCGGCGAGGTTTTCGGGCTGCTTGGGCCAAACGGCGCGGGAAAAACGACGACAGTGCTCATGCTGCTGGGAATGACGCAGCCGGATGAGGGGCAGGCCTTCATCGGAGGCTTTGACTGTACCCGGCAGCCGATTTCGGTGAAGCAGATCACCGGATATCTGCCGGATCAGGTGGGATTTTACCCGGATATGACCGGACGGCAGAATCTGCGGTTTGTGGGACGTTTAAACGGGCTGGAGGGAGAACGGCTGGAGCGGAGCATAGACGCTTTGCTGGAGCGGGTCGGGATGACACAGGCGGCCGACCGCAAAACCTCCAACTATTCCAGAGGAATGAAGCAGCGCCTTGGAATCGCAGATGTGCTGATGAAGGATCCGCAGATTATTATTATGGACGAGCCCACCCTGGGGATCGATCCGGAGGGGATGCGGGAGCTTTTGGCTCTGATCCGGCAACTGGCGCAGGAGGATGGAAGAACGGTGCTGATTTCCTCCCATCAGCTGCATCAGGTACAGCAGATTTGCGACCGGGTGGGGATTTTTGTCAAAGGAAAGCTGATTGCCTGCGGCTCCATCGGGGAGCTGGCGCAACAGCTGATGAGTGAGGGAAACTATATTCTGGAGCTGGAGGCGTTTCCGGAGGATGAAGGCTTGTATCGGATCCTGCGGGAGGCGGGACCGGTGGACATCATTGAGCAGGAAAAGGAAATGCTCCTGGTGCACTCCAAAAAGGACTGTCATAAGGAGATTATCGCTCAGCTTCTGATGAACGGCTATGATCTGCGGAGGCTGCGCCAGCGGGGCGGAGACCTGGATGAGATTTACAGAAAATATTTTGAGAAGGCAGGTGATTCATATGAGGGCTCTACAGCGCGCGGGAAAACTGCGGGAGCGGCTCTTTACAGCGTTTTTCAGGCTGCAGGACGGCGCTTCGCAAAAAAATAATCCGTCCCGGCACGGGCTGTATATTCTGTTCCGCAAGGAGCTGGCAGATCATCTGCACAGTCCCCGCTTTCTGGCCCTGGCGGTGCTCCTGACATTGGCCAGCCTGGCCAGCCTTTACGGGGCGGTCAGCGGGATACAGGAATCGACGGGAAATGCAGGAGATTTTATCTTTTTATCCCTGTTTACCACCAGCAGCGGCTCCATCCCCTCCATCGCGTCTTTTCTGGCGTTTCTCGGGCCGCTGGTGGGGATTGTGCTGGGCTTTGACGCGTTGAACCGGGAGCGTTCCCTGGGAACGCTCAACCGTCTGGTTTCCCAGCCGATTTACCGGGATGCGGTGATCAACGGCAAATTTCTGGCCGGGACGACGGCGATTCTGGTGATGGTGCTCGGGCTGGGGATTGTGGTGAGCGCGGTCGGACTGGTTACGATCGGAATTCCGCCGGCGGCGGAGGAAATCGGGCGGGTGTTTGCCTTCCTGCTTTTGACGTCCGTGTATATGTCCTTCTGGCTGGCCCTGTCGATCCTGTTTTCCGTGATCTGGAGACATGCGGCGACCGCTGCCCTTGCCGGTATTTCGATCTGGATTTTTTTGTCCTTTTTTATGAGCATGGTGGCGGGCACTCTGGCGGATCTGATTTATCCGCTGGAAGGAATCGAGGGATTGTTTAACCAGGTAAAAAATTATTCCCTGGAGCTGTCTCTGGAGCGCATTTCCCCCTATTATCTGTATGGGGAGGCGGCGTCCACGATTCTGAACCCGAATGTAAGAAGCATCGGCGTCATCACCATGTCCCAGGTATCCGGCGCGATTTCGGGCTATCTGCCGCTGGGACAGAGCCTGCTTTTGGTATGGCCGCATCTGGTGGGAATGGTCGCTCTGGCGGCGGTGTGCTTTGCGGTATCCTATGTCTGCTTCATGCGCCAGGAGATCCGTGCGTAGGGGGGAACTTTGTCTGTTACAATCTTAATGCAATTTTAACATAAAAATGTTTCACAGACTTTTGCGGTATGTTATAATGATTTACAGAGACTGCAGCGTGTGTGATATTTTGGCGGAAGCGAGAGAAAGGCGGTGCAAGAATCATCGGCTTTGCTCTCGCTTCCTGTTTTATTCAGGAAAGGAGAAGGGTTTGGGGATCGGAAAAAAGCTGAAGGAGAAATGGAGGGAGGCCCTGGCGGCGGTGCTGCCGATTATGGGAATCGTGTTGGCGCTTTGCTTCGGGCTCGCGCCGGTGACGCCCAGCATTTTGCTGTGCTTTCTGGTCGGCGGGGTGATGCTGATCGCAGGGATGATGTTTTTTACGCTGGGGGCGGAGATTGCCATGACGCCCATGGGCGAGCGGGTGGGAAGCTGTCTGACAAAGACAAAGCGGCTTTGGCTGGTGCTTGCGCTCTCCTTTTTGCTGGGCTTTATTATCACAGTGTCGGAGCCGGATCTGCAGGTGCTGGCGCAGCAGGTGCCGGCTGTGCCGAACCGGGTGCTGATCCTGGCGGTGGCCTTCGGCGTGGGTATTTTTTTGACGGTCGCCTTCTGGAGAATGCTGTTTTCCATTGCGCTTCCGGTGCTGCTGGTTGTGTTTTACGGAATTGTGTTCGCGCTGGCGTTTTTTGTGCCGGAGGATTTTCTGAGTGTGGCCTTTGATTCCGGCGGCGTGACGACCGGGCCCATGACGGTGCCCTTTATCATGGCGCTGGGCGTGGGTATTTCCTCGATCCGAAGCGACCGGCATGCGGCAAACGACAGCTTCGGCCTGGTGGCGCTTTGCTCCATCGGCCCGATTCTGGCGGTGATGGTGCTGGGACTCGTCTACCGGCCCGGTGAGGCCGCCTATACGGCTGCGGCGATCCCGGAGATTTCCAATTCCGCGGAGCTTGGGCGGCTGTTTGTGACGGAGATTCCGGTCTATATGAAGGAGATTGCGATTGCGCTTTTCCCGGTGCTTCTGGTGTTTCTGGCGTTTCAGGTTCTGGCGCTTAAGCTTCCCGGCAGGAGCCTGACCAAAATCCTGATCGGCCTGCTTTATACCTATGTGGGTCTGGTGCTCTTTCTGACCGGGGCCAATGTGGGCTTTATGCCGGCGGGCAATTATCTGGGGCAGGTACTGGCCTCGAGCGCCCATCCCTGGGCGCTGGTGCCCGTGGCCATGGTGATGGGCTATTTCATCGTGCGGGCGGAGCCTGCGGTGTATGTGCTCAACAAGCAGGTGGAGGAGATCACCGACGGGGCGATCTCGGAGGCGGCCATGGGAACCGGTCTGTCGGTCGGCGTGGCGGTGTCCCTGGGAATTGCCATGGTTCGGGTGCTGACGGGGATTCCGATCCTGTGGATCCTGATACCGGGCTATGTGCTGGCGATAGGGATTTCGTTCTTTGTACCCAAGCTTTACACGGCAATCGCCTTTGACTCCGGCGGCGTGGCCAGCGGCCCGATGACGGCGGCCTTTTTGCTGCCGCTGGCGCAGGGAGCCTGTATGGCCCACGGCGGAAATATTGTGACGGATGCCTTCGGCGTGGTGGCTATGGTGGCGATGACCCCGCTGATCACGATACAGGTGATGGGACTTTATGTTAAGCTTTCCGGCAGAAGAGCCGGGAAGCGACAGGCAGGCGGCGTCGGGGAATATGCGGCGGATGCCTTTGCACTTTTGCCGGATGATGCGATTATTGAGCTGTAGGAGGTGAGGCGGATATGAGCAGCCTATATTGGATGGTGACGATAAGCGACCGGAACTTTCACCGGCGGTTGCTTGCCTTCTATAAAGAACACGGTGTGACGGTGGCGCTTCTGGCGCTGGGACGGGGGACGGCGGCCAGCGAGGTTCTGGACGCCTTCGGCCTGGAGGCCTCCGAGAAGGCAGTGCAGTTTGCCATGGTGACGGACCAGGAGTGGAAAAGCATCAAAAGCGGCCTGGAAAAGCAGATCAAAATCGATATTCCGGGTACGGGCATTGCCTTTGTAATCCCGGTCAGCAGCGTCGGCGGCAAGCGCCAGTTTTTGTTCCTGACGGAAGGGCGAAGCTTTGAGAAGGGAGAGGAGAGCAGCTTGAAGGATACGAAATACGAGCTTTTGGTAGCGGTGGCAAATCAGGGCTACACGGAACAGATCATGGATGCGGCGCGGCAGGAAAAGGCCGGCGGCGGAACGGTGATCCATGCGCGGGGGACCGGGATGCAGAAGGCGGAGCACTTTCTGGGGGTTTCCCTGGCGCGGGAGAAGGAGATCGTTTTTTTGGTGACACGCCGGGAGGACAAAAACGCCATCATGCGGGCCATCATGGAGAAGGCAGGGATCGGTACGAAGGCGGGGGCTATCGTATTTTCGCTGCCGGTGACGGAGACGGCCGGAATGCGTCTGCTGGAGGACGAGGAAGAAAAAGAACAATAAGATTGAAAATTACCCTCCTGAAAAGTTTTTTTTACGAAAATAGGCGAAATAAAGATAAAAAGATTGACTGTACTTCCTACCCTGTACTATAATGGGTTAGGCAGGGGTGAGAACCTGTCGGCTGGCTGTTTACTTTTCGTGATATAAGTATTGCAACCGGAGAGGGTTTTAGCGTATAATGGCGGGGAAGCCCAAAAGTCAATTCAACGACAAAATGCAAAAGGAACAACTATGGAGGGAAAGAAATGACGAAGGCACAGATCTTAAAAAAGGAAATTTTGAGTCAGTACAGAAGCGTGAGACAGTTTGCACTTGAGATGCAGATTCCTTACAGCACTCTTGTGACGGCGCTCGAGCGCGGTATTGACGGTATGGCATACGGCACGGTAATCAAGATGTGCAACAAGCTGAATTTGAATCCGGTGGATTTCAGTTCCCTGGAGCGCGACACCACGATCAGCGAGCAGCTTCTGGAGAACCGCGTGATGCAGTATTATGTGAAGTTAAACCAGGAAGGCCGGGACAAGATCATGGGCCTGATGGAGGACTTCGTACAGATTAAGAAATATAAGGCAAAATAAAGATAAGCGGGAGACAATGCAATGTATTATGATTATCTGATCGCAGGAGCAGGACTGTTCGGAGCGGTGTTCGCGCACGAGGTGCAGTCGCGGGGGGGACGGGTTCTGGTTCTGGAGAAAAGGGATCACATTGCGGGGAATATTTATACGGAAAAGGTTATGGGCATCAACGTACACAGGTTTGGTGCCCATATTTTTCATACTTCTGACGAGGAGGTATGGAACTATGTGAATCGCTTCGCACGGTTTAATCATTATGTAAACTCTCCGGTGGCGATTTACCGGGACGAGCTGTATAACCTTCCCTTCAATATGAATACCTTCAGCAGGATGTGGAATATCAGGACACCGGCCCAGGCAAAGGCGATTATCGCGGCCCAGACCGGGGAATACGCCGGGATTGTGCCGCAGAACCTGGAGGAGCAGGCGCTCTGTCTGGCCGGCCGGGATGTCTACGAAAAGCTGATCAAGGGTTATACGGAGAAACAGTGGGGCCGGGATTGCCGGGAACTGCCCGCCTTCATTATTAAAAGGCTGCCGCTGCGTTTTACCTATGACAACAATTATTTCAACGACCGTTTCCAGGGGATTCCGGAGGGCGGCTACACGCAGATTGTGGAGAAGCTGCTGGCAGGCTGCGAGGTGCGGACCGGGATTTCGCTGCAGGAATTTATTGCGCGCAACGGGGAAAAGCCGCAGGCGGAGCAGGACCGCTGGGGCAAGCTGGTTTACACCGGCATGATCGACGAATATTACGATTACTGCTACGGTGCGCTGGAGTACCGGTCCCTGCGCTTTGAGACGGAGGAGCTGCCCGGCGAGGACAATTACCAGGGCAACGCGGTGGTCAATTATACCGAGCGGGAGGTTCCCTACACCCGCATCATTGAGCACAAGCACTTTGAGTTTCAGACCGGCCCGGGCACGGTCATCACGCGGGAGTATCCGGCGTCATGGAATAAAGGCGACGAGCCCTACTATCCGGTCAACGACGAGAAAAACGGGAAGCTCTACGAGCGCTACGCAAAGCGGGCGGCGCAGGAGAAAAACGTCATCTTCGGCGGGCGTCTGGGACAGTATAAATATTATGACATGGACAAGGTGATCCGCAGCGCGCTGGATCTGGCTGAAAAAACAGGAATTCCTGGGAACTTGTGATTTTTGTTGATTTTTCGGTTAAATTGAGTATAATATAGATAGAAGCAGAAATGTTTTCGATGTAAGAGCATCGTTAAAAGTTGGGCTGCAGATGGAGCAGGATAAATTTCCATCTCCTAAGATGTCTTAACTGGGCATCGAGCTTGGCAGCTTGGATAAAGCTGTAGTCCACGTGGGGGACTTAATGATTTCCACGTCGTTATGGGTATCTTAACTGGATACCGAGGCTGACAACCAGCAGAAAACTCTTTAAAAAAAATTCCTTGAGGAGTGTGATAGAACCACACTCCTCTTTATGTACGAGGGATAAATGGCAACGAAAACAGATAAGAAAAATGTGATACGGAAAGAAATTATTGATTCTGCCAATATTTATAGCCAAAATCTGGCGGGCAGGACTTTTTTATATGTATATGGAGAGGAATATTTTGAGGTGTCATTTCCGGTAGATCACTTTTTACATCTGACAGGTGTTGAAACCGGCTTATCTGCAAAAGATTTCTATAAAAATGCAAAGAAGGGGAAATTGACAAGCAGTCAGTTCTATTTTAATGGAAGGCACCCTTATGCAAATACAAAAAAGAAACTTCCATGTTTGAAAAGACTTCCGGAACTTACCAATGAGGTGGTTTGTATCCTAAAGGATATGAAGACTGTTACGATTACGTACAAGTTAAGTCTTACCAATCTTGAATTTACATTAGGATTAACTGAGAATATTGATGCAACCGGTAAAAAGACAGATGGCTTTTTCGTGCCGATGTCACTAAGAGTTGAAGATTCATCGATAAAAAAGAGTAAAGATGGCGAGATTGTAGATTTTATTTTCTCAAAGGATGCCAGTGTCTCTCAATATGATAATTTACTAAAACTTCCCATACCCAAAATAGGGTTCACACCTTGAAAATTCAATAT
>JAUNGT010000074.1 GCA_030524455.1 Eubacteriales bacterium
AGTAACATGCATAAATCCATTTAAAATCGCCTGCGGCGATGGGATTTATGCACTCTTGAATCATTTTCTCACGTACTGTGCAGTAAATGCACAGTACTGAATGAACAGTAACCGATTTTCCATTAGTGTATAGTGTACCATAATTTCTGCGCTTTTCCAATATGAAATTGGTCACAGTCAGTTCGCGTCAGGGGCGCGGTCTGCGCTCCGGGTACTCTCTATAGTACGGCGTGTAATTCACATATACCGCCAGGCGGTCGTAATCCTTTTGCAGCTTCGAACGCATCCACTCCAGATTCTTCGTCTTCTCAAGAGCCTCTGCGAAGGGGCCAATCAGTTTCCATTCCTCCGGATATTCCTGCCGGACCAGTTCAAATTCGCTTCGAATCTGCGGCCATCTCTCCAGCATCCGCAGCTTGCAATCCAGCTCCATAAACCGCAGAGTTCTCTCGTCCAGCTCTTCCCGCAGCTCCCGGTCGCCAAACGACCTGACCGCCTCATAGAAACGCGCGTCGTTCTCCCATTTCAGGAATGCCGTCTTTTTTCCGAGCCTCTCCCATAGATCTCTGCTGCCGCCCCCCGGCAAAATCCCACGGATTTGGGCTACCAGGCGGTCGATCATCCCTCCCATCTCCTTGTCATTCGGAAAAATCATCGCTATAATTCCCATAATGCTGGCCAGATCGTCCTCATAATCCGCCAGATACAGGGCCGCCTCATCCACAAAGGCATGAAACGCCGTCTCATACTCCGTCCAATCAATCGACTGGCCGTGTGCGCCGGCCGTCATCAACGCCGCGAGAGCGTTGATCCCTTCCTCCGCATATTCCCCCGGATTTTTCTGCGCCTCCCGCAAAAGCTCCCACGCCCCTGTCCGTACGTCCTCGAATTGCCCCTTTTCCGCAGCGCAATAGCAGTACTCGTTCAAAAAATCCACATCCCTGACGCCCTCATCAAACGCTTTCCGAAAGGCATCCTGTGCTTTATTCATATATCCACGGTCCAGATAGGCAAACGCCAGCGCTTTCTGGTAGAGAAGCTTCTCCGGATAGCGCTTCAAAAGCTTCTCGAACGCTTTTACCACCTTCCCGCTTTTCCCCATCCTCTGCCAGGCCCGCGCCTGAAAATATAAAAAGGCCTCCGCTTCCCCATAGACTCTGATCAGCTGATCCGCCAGTTTTGCCGCCTTGTCCCACTCCTCTTTCCCCAGCAGCTCCCGAATCTGATCAAGCTCCGTTTCCGTCCCCGCAGGATACTCCAGCGCCAGATTCCCGCTCTGCGCTTTCTCTGCGGCGGACAGGTTTTCATACGCCCTTCGTATCTTCTGAAACAGTTCCGGATCCTTTTCCGGGGTAAACTGCTTTACCAGCTTAAAATACGCACGCTTTATCGTTTTCTGATCGGCATCCTGCGGAACGCCCAAAATTTCGCAATCCTTCATCATTCACCCTGCACTCCTATCTTCTCTGCTCCAGCCAGTCCGAAATTTCCTCCTCCACTTCGTCCGCCTCGTCCGTATCTTCCTGAAGGATCGCTTTTTTCAGCCGGTACAAAAGCCAGTCCAGCTCCTCACGTTCTTCCTCCTCCAACCCCTTTTTGGCACTCTTTTCCAGAAAACGCGCGGCGCGCCGGACCACCGGCCGGTAATCGCCGGCGCAGGCCGCCCTGTCCCACTGGCTGACGTCCACGCGCTCCTCCGCCTTTTCCAGCAGATTGATGACAGCGTTCACCTTTTTCCCCGTGCTGACGACGGCTGCCTGTACCTCCAGAATACCGTTCATGTTGTAGGAGAAGGATATGTCAATCTTCTCCTCTCTTGCCCGCCGGGGCGGAATCCCGTCCAGCGTAAGCTCTCCCAGGAAATGATTCTGAAGGACGCTCTTTGCCTCTCCCTGATATACATTGATCTCCGCCTTCGTCTGATTGTCAAAGGAAGTCATGTATTCCTCGTGGCGGGTAACCGGAATCGTGGTGTTTCTCGGTATTACCACACTCATCCGATCCGTTCTCTCCCCGTCCCATACCTGCACGCCCAGCGTAAAGGGGCATACGTCCGTCACCACAAGTTCCTGCCCCTCCCTCATCTGATTTGCGATAATTCCGGCCTGTATCGCCGCCCCCTGCGCCACGCACAGATCCGGATCCACCGCCCGCTTCGGCTCTGTCCCAAGCAGCTTTCCGATGTCTTTTGCCACCAGCGGGATCCGCGTGGAGCCACCCACCAGGATGACCTGGCTCAGTTCCTCCCGGGAGACGCCCCCGTCCGCCAGCACACGCCGGACCGGCAAATGCGTCCGGTCGATCAGCTTTTGGATCAGGCTCTCGAAAAGCTCCCTGGTCACCGTCGTCTCCAGACCGCAGGGCACGCCGTCTTTCTGCGCAAGCACAGGCAGCTGCACCGTCACGCTCTCCTGGCTGCTCAGCGCAATCTTACAGCGCTCCGCCTCCTCCTTGAGCCTGGCCATAGCGCGGATATCCCCCTCCAGCCCAATCCCATGCTCCTCCTCAAAACGGTTCCGAAGCCAGTCCATCAGCGCTTCGTCAAAATCCTTGCCTCCAAGCTGGTTGTCCCCGGCGCTGGCCTTCACCTCCAGCACGCCCTCAAACATCTCCAGAAGCGTCACATCGAAGGTGCCGCCGCCCAGATCGTAGACGAGGACATAGCTCTCCTCCTCCATGTGCTCCAGCCCGTAGCTTAAGGCTGCCGCCGTCGGCTCGTTGATGATACGCTCCACCGTAAAGCCCGCCTGCGTTCCGGCCTCCACCACCTCCCGGCGCTGCCTGTCGTCGAAATAAGCCGGCACGGAAATCACGGCTCTGGAAATATCCTCCCCCAGCTCCTTTCCCGCATAAGCCCTGACATATTTTAAAAGCAGGGCGGACAGCTCAACCGGCGTATAGGTAAGGTTGCCCAGCGAAATTTTTTCGCCCGTTCCAAACCGTCTCTTCACCTCGATCGCCGTCCGCTCCGGAGCAAGCAGATACTGCGCCCGCGCCTGCTCGCCCACCACCAGGTTCCCGGAATCGTCCAGGCCGATTACCGACGGGGTGATCGCTTTTCCTTCCGGATTTTTCAGCAAATGCACCTGCCCGCCCTCAAAATATGCCGCCTCCGTTGTTGCCGTCCCCAGATCAATCCCGATTATCCTGCCGCTCATCTTTTTCTCCTCTGTATGCGCATACCTGCGCCTTTTCCAACACCTTTCCGTCAAACATCAGCCCGGTCCGGTAAACCCGCGCAATCCGCCCCTCAAGCTCCTTCTCCTGTGCCGAAACGGTATCCAGGACGTCATGAAGGCGATAATCAAACGGTTCGCCCACATTCCCCAGCTCCTGCACGCCGGCCAGGCCACACAGCTGCCTTCTTTTTTGCCGCATCAGACCGAATTGCCCGGCCCAGGCCCGCGCTGCCTGCTCCGGAAGCGTTGCGCTGTCCTGCCCCGCCTTTTTCGCCTGTCCCGTCAAGGCCTGCTCCACCTGATCCAGCTGCTCTGTACACAGCGCCAGCGCTCTGCATAACGCCAGCTCCCGCTCCTTTTCCGCCTGAAGCAGCTTTTCTGCCGCCTCCGCTGCGTCCTGACGCTCCTGCTGCTCCTCCAGAAAATCCTCCACCGCCGTCATCTGCCGCCGGAAAGCCCGCGCCAGCTCCTGCTGGCCTTCCGCCAGTTTTTCTGTTGTTTCCTTCTGACCGGCCAGCAGGCGTTTTTCCATTTCCCGCTGTTTCTCCAGAATTTGTTCGGCGTATTTTTTCCCTTTAAACAACATGCTTCGTCTCCTTTTCCAATTCAACCCTGCACTGCTTTTTCCAGCATGCTATCCCGTACTTTAACACGGTACGAATGTCATAATCCTCAAAATCCTCCGCAT
>JAUNGT010000034.1 GCA_030524455.1 Eubacteriales bacterium
ACAACGATAAGGGGGACATGTAAAATGCCTATCAGGATAACCAATTTTGCCGGAAAATTCGGATGGAACGCCAGAAAATATTTCCCCAGGCTGGCGGCGGAAAGTTATCTGAAATTTCAGTTTTTGACCCGCGGAAAGATCCAGCAGGATTACATCGACTATTTTCTGAACGCCCCGGAAGCGCCCCATCCCCATGTGGTGAACCTGGAGACGATCAACCGCTGCAATTCCACCTGCGAATTCTGCACGGCCAACAAGAATGCGGAGAAGCGTCCCTATGCCAGGATGTCCGAGGAGCTCTACTACAGCATCATCGACCAGCTTCGGGACTGGAATTATAAGGGACATCTGACGCTGTACGGAAACAATGAGCCCTGGCTGGACACCCGGATCGTGGAATTTCATAAATATGCCAGGAAGCAGCTTCCGGACTGCTTTATCTTTATGTCCACCAACGGGCTGATCCTGGACATCGACAAGGTGAAGGCCGTCATTCCTTATGTCAATCAGCTGATTATCAACAACTACTGTCTGGATATGAAGCTTCATGATAATATCAGGAAGATTTACGACTATGTGCAGGCAAACCCGGAAGAGTTTCAGGATGTGGACATCCTGATCCAGATGCGTTACCTCAAGGAGGTGCTCACCAACCGGGCGGGCAGCGCGCCGAACAAGAAGGCCACGGAGAAGGTCATAAAGGAGACCTGTCTGATGCCCTTTACGGATATGTGGATCACACCCAACGGAAAGCTGGGAATCTGCTGCTGCGACAATTTTGAGGTGACCGACTTTGGAAATCTGAACAAGATTGGGCTTAAGGACGCCTGGAACAGTCCTCTGTACAAGAAGCTGCGCACCAGCGTGAAGGACGGACGGCAGAACTGGGAATTTTGCAAGCACTGCGATTTCATTGACACCAAGCTGCGCACGGATATTGCAAAGCAGGCGATGAAGGAAGCCGGCTACGGCAAATATGCCAACAGATAGGAAGGAACTATTCATGAAAAAAGCCTTTATTATCGGCGCGGGCCCGGCCGGGCTGACGGCGGCCTACGAGCTTTTGAAGCAGTCGAAGGAATACGAGGTTACAGTCTTTGAGGAGAGCGCCCACATGGGAGGGATCTCCAAGACCGTCAATTATAAAGGAAACCGCATGGACATGGGCGGCCACCGCTTTTTTTCCAAGGTGCCCGAGGTGAACGAGTGGTGGGAGAACATGCTTCCCATGCAGGGCGCGCCCTCCCACGACGATATTATGCTCAAAAGGGACGTGCCGGAGGCAAAGGGCGGTCCGGATCCGGAGAAAACCGACCGGGTGATGCTCAGCCGGAACCGGGTTTCCCGCATTTATTTTGAGAAGAAATTTTACGATTATCCGATCCAGCTGAAGCCGGAGCTGTTCCGGAACATGGGCTTTCGGCAGACGATGGAGGTGGGCTTTAGCTATCTGGCCTGTCTGCTCCACAAGCGGCCGGAAAATTCCCTGGAGGATTTTTACATCAACCGCTTCGGGAAGAAGCTCTATTCCATGTTTTTTGAACGCTACACGGAAAATCTCTGGGGACGCCATCCCAGGGACATCGACCCCAGCTGGGGCGCGCAGCGCGTCAAGGGGCTTTCCATTTTGGCAATCCTGAAGGATATTTTCTGGAAGATGGCGCCCGGAAAGAAGGACCGTCATGTGGAAACCTCCCTGATCGAGTCCTTTAAGTATCCCAAGCTCGGCCCCGGCCAGCTCTGGGACGTGACGGCGGCGGAAATTGAGAAGCTGGGCGGCACGATTTTAAAGGGCTGCCGGGTGGTCGGCTTTGAGAAAAACGGGGACAACCATATCGTGGCCCTGACCTACGAAAAGGACGGGAAGCGCATCCGCGAGGAGGCCGACGTGTTTATCTCCTCCATGCCCATCAAGGATCTGGTGGGCGGCATGAACGATGTGCCGGAGAAGGAAGGGAAGATCGCGGCGGGGCTGCCCTACCGGGATTACCGCACGCTGGGCGTTTTGGTGCATCGGCTGAATCTGGAGAATAAGACGAAGCTGCGCACGGTCGGAAACATTATCCCGGACAACTGGATCTATGTGCACGACCGCAACGTGCAGCTGGGACGCTTCCAGATTTATAACAACTGGTCCCCTTATATGGTGGTGGACCTGGAAAATACGGTCTGGATCGGCCTGGAGTATTTCTGCAACGAGGGCGATGCGCTTTGGAACATGAGCGACGGGGAGTTTGCCTCCTTCGCGATCGATGAGATCGTCCGGATGGGCATGATCGACAGCCCGGATGAGGTGATCGACACGCATTCGGAGTCGGTGAAAAAGGCGTATCCCGCTTATTTTGACACCTACGAGCAGATCGACGAGCTGATCGCCTGGCTCAACACGATCGACAACCTCTACTGCGTGGGCCGCAACGGCCAGCACCGCTACAACAATATCGACCATTCCATGTGTACCTCCTTCGAGGTGGTCCGCAATATTGTCAGCGGAAGAACGGACCGCTCCAACATCTGGAACGTGAACACGGAAAAGGAATATCACGAGACAAAGGCATGACCGACAGACCCTGCTTCCCCAAGGCAGGGTCTTTTTGTCCGATCCGATTGTTCGGCACAACTCGCAGCTGCGAGATAAATTGGAAGAAAAAATACTTATAATACACTAAAATTCCCCAAAAATATGGAAAATAATGTATTATAAATACTTTTTAAATACGAAAATTTTGATATACTTTTATCTGTGACAGAAACCGGAAAACGGTTTCTCACAGGTGGAGGGATAAGAATGAGTTGTATATGGGTATCTGCGCAGGAGTGCAGCAGACAGGAGCTTCTTCAGCTTGCGGAGCTGATGAAAAACGACAGCACGCTGAAAATTATTCTTTCCAGCACGTCTCCCTTTGAGGGCGGCGGCAGGACGGATCAGGAAGCTCGCATTTCAGAACTACTGGTGCGCCTTGGCATCAAGGCGAATCTGAAAGGGTTCCTGTACCTGAAAACGGCGGTGAAGCTTGCCATGAAGGACAGGGAGGAACTGGACGGGATTACCAAACGTCTGTATCCGTCGGTGGCCAGGGCACATGCAGCCAGCACGGACCGGGTGGAGCACGCCATCCGCCACAAAGCTGCTGGACGCGGGGCAACCGCAGGGAACAGCGCGAGGTGTTCGGATACGACGCGGGGGAGGGGAAACGGCCCACCAACGCCGAGTTTATCACCCGCGTCATAGATTATCTGGAGAGAGTCGACAGACCGCTGTATTCGTGACAGCCTGCCGCAGAACCATCGAAAAAAAGGGAAGGAACGCAGGACAGCCTGCGTTCCTTCCCTTTTCAGCTTTCATCCGTGCGTTCCGCCAGCAGCATGTCCGCCAGACAGCGGGCCGCGGCGCCCAGCGGGCTTCCGGCGTTGCGGACCAGGCAGATGTGGCGCAGCGGGATTTCCTCCCGCAGGGGGATGGCAAACACATGGTTCTCGCTCAGCGCGCCGGCGGCAAGATCCTCCGGCATGAAGGCCAGCCCCAGGTTATGGGCGGCCACCGGCAGCAGCAGATCGGCGCTGGCAAGCTCGATGTCATAGTGCAGGGACAGGCCGTGGGAGGCGAAAAAGTCCGCGTAAAACTGGTGGGACATGGTGGCCGCAGGCAGTCCCGCCAGAGGATAGCCGCTCAGGCTTTTTAAGGAGTTTTTCCGGGCACACAAAAAGGAGAAGCGGGGGCCGCCGACCAGGATGCTGCGGACCGGCTTTAAGCGCGCGGAGCTGAAGGGCTTCTCGATCTGGAAGGGGGTGGGAACCACCGCCATATCCGTGCGGCCCTCCCGCAGCTCGGAGAGCACATGGGAGGTGGTGCCGTTGCTGATGCGGATTTTCACGTCGGCGTGCTCCTTTTGGAAGCTGGCCAGCCGGTCAAGAAGCATACAGTGCAGAGCCGTCTCGGTGGCGCCTATGCTGACCGCGCCGCCGTGCAGGCCAAGAGAGAGACCCAGCTCCTCCTCGCCCCGCAGAATCCGCTCGCAGGCTGGGGCCACATACCGGTAAAGGGTTTCCCCCTCCGGCGTCAGCGCCACGCCGTGGCGGGAGCGGATAAACAGCCGGCAGCCCAGCTCGCTTTCCAGGTTCTGGATGCTGCGGGTGACGGAGGGCTGGCTGGAGAGCAGCACCACGGCGGCACGGGTAAAATTTTTATATTTTGCGACATAGTAAAATGTGCGGTAGTAATCAAAGCTGGCCGACACAGGCGGATCCTCCATCATACGTTTTTGATATCATACATATATCAGATTAATATTTTCAAATAGGGAATAATCATAGTATAATACGCCCGAAGGAAATTGAAAAGTCATAAAATACGCGGAAGAAGGAGGCGTGAGAGCATGGAGCAGTCCATTGAAGAGGTTTTGAACCGGCTCGTGGCTGTGGAGGATGCCGCCCAGCAGATGCGGGATGCGGTGGATGCCCAGAAAAAGGAACTTGCTGCTCAGACAGACGAGAAGAAAAAAGCGTTTGACAGCATGCTGGAGCAGCAGACGGCCCAGCGGACAGAGGAACTCAAGGCGCGCATGGAGAAGGAAAAGGCGCAGGAGCTGGAGCAGCTTCAGCAAAAGACGCAGGAGCAGCTTCGTCGGATCCAGAACAAATATGATACGGAGCATGACAGGATTTCGGAGGAGATCCTGCAATCCATGATAAGGACGTGAGAGCATGAGTTTATTTCGTTACAGCGGCCTGACCACCAAGGTGAGGGCCATGAGCGGTAAGCTCCTTGACCGGGAGGATTTTGATCAGCTCTGCAGCCTGGGCAGCGTTCCGGAGGTGGTGGGATGGCTGAAAAAAAAGCCCTCCTACGCGAAGGTCTTTGCGAATGAGAACGAGAACAGTATGCACCGCGGCAGGGCCGAGGGGCTGATGAGACGTTCCGTCTATTCGGATTTTTCCAGGCTGTACCGGTTTTCCAATCTGGAGCAGAGGAAGTTTCTGGACACCTATTTCAGGCGTTATGAGACGATCTGCCTAAAAAACATCATCCGGGCGGTGATGAGCGGCACGACGGCCGACGTCTCCGATTTCGAGGAGGCCTTTTCCAGGCATTCCGCATTCCCGCTTCAGCAGGCGGCAGCGGCGGATTCCATGGAAAGCCTGACGGCGATCCTGGCAAAGACTCCCTACGGGGCAGTGCTTCGGGCGGTGGCGGCCTCCGGTTCGTCCACCCTGTTTGACTACGAGTTTGCGCTGGATATGATGTATTTTAAGGATCTGTGGAAGCGGGTGCGCAAGGAGCTCAAAAAGGAGGACCGCGAGGCGGTGATCCAGTCGGTGGGGACGCAGATCGATACCCTGAACCTTCAGTGGATTTACCGGGCCAAGCGGTATTACCGGATGGACGCCGCTTCCGTGTATGCCCTGATTATTCCGGTGCATTACCGGCTGACACTGGAGCAGGTCAAGCGGATGGCGGAAGCGGAGAGCACGGAGGATATGATTGCCTGTGCCAGAGCCACCAAATACGGAAAATATCTGCAGGAGGCAGGGATCCCGGACCTGGAGCAGGCCGGGGATGTGATTCAGGAGACGGTGCACCGGGCGCTGATGGGGCAAAATCCCTACTCGGCAGCCTGCCTGGAGGTCTATTTATATAGGAAGGAACGCGAGGTGCACCGGGTCATCACGGCCATGGAGGGCGTCAGATACGGCCTGCCGGCGGATAAGATCAAGGAATATTTGGCGTAACTGCCGTAAAAGGAAGGTGCGGTAATTGATTGAGAAGATGAAATTTATAAGCGTCATCGGGCCGAAGGATCAGCTCGACACGGTGACAAAGCAGTATCTTAGCCGGTATGAGATCCAGCTGGAAAACGCGGTGGGAGAGTTAAAGAACCTGAAAAATATCACTCCCAGCACGGAAGCCAATCCCTACCGGGAGATCGCTGCGAGGGCGCAGGAGATCGAGGCCCTCTACGGCAGCCACAGCGCGTCCGCCGGGGAGATGGACGTGCAGGCTGCGATGGACCTGATCCAGGACGCGCAGGAAAAGATGCAGGAATCCGCCAAAAAGACGGACGAGCTGCAAAAGGAGCTGAAAAAAAGGCAGGAGCTTTTATCCGCGGTGAAGCCCTATCTGGAGCTGCATTTCGATATCTCCAGGATCCTCCATTTCAGGGAGGTCCGGTTCCGCTTCGGTCGGCTTCCTGTGGGCTACTACGAGCGGTTAAAGACCTATGCCTACGACGACGCCTGCACGATTTTTGAGAAATGCGGGCAGGATGAGGAATATGTTTGGGGCGTTTATTTCGTCCCGGACGCGGAGGCCAAGAAGGTGGACGCGATCTATTCCTCCCTGCACTTTGAGCGGATCTTCATTGAGGACGCCTACCGGGGCACGGTGGATGAGGCCTGCCGGGAGCTGGAGAAGGAGATCGCAGACCTTGAGGGACAGATTTCCCTGGCGAAAAAGGCGCTGGCGGACCGCCTTTCCGGAAAGGCGGACGGGATTTCGGCTGCGGCCGGGGTGCTGGCGCGGGAGTCCCGCCTGTTTGATATCCGGCGGCTGGCCGCCTTCACCAAGACCCGCAAGGAGGTGTTTTTCATCCTCTGCGGCTGGATGACCAGCGGGGATGCGGACCGGCTCAAAAGGGAGCTGGAGGACGATCCGGAGGTGTTTGCCTCCCTGGAGGAGAATCCGGACCGGAGGGTTTCGATCCCGCCCACCAGGCTGAAAAACCCGAAGCTGTTAAAGCCCTTTGAAATGTTTATCCGGATGTACGGACTGCCCAATTATCAGGAATTTGATCCTACGCTGTTTGTGGCGGTCACCTATTCCATCATTTTCGGCGCTATGTTCGGGGATGCCGGGCAGGGACTGGTGCTTTTGATCGGCGGTCTTTTGCTGTACCGCGTGAAAAAACTCAGCCTGGCGGCGATCATCGCAAGCTGCGGCTTTTTCTCCACGATCTTCGGCTTCCTCTACGGAAGCGTGTTCGGCTTTGAGGACTGGATACCGGCGCTGTGGCTGCGGCCCACGGAGGCGATGACCAACCTGCCCTTCATCGGCACCCTGAACACGGTGTTCGTGGTGACGATCGCTCTGGGAATGGGGCTGATCCTTCTGACGATGGTATTCCACATCGCAAACGCGGTGCGGGCAAAGCGGCTCGGAGAGGCGCTGTTTGACACCAACGGCGTGGCGGGCCTTGTGTTTTATGGCGCGGTGGTGACGGTGGTGGCGCTGTTTATGACGGGACACACCCTTCCCGCGGCGGCAGCGCTGGCGGTGCTGTTTGTGGTGCCGCTTCTGGTGATCGCCTGCAAGGAGCCGCTGGAGGCCTGGCTGGAGAAAAAGAAGTACAAGGAGGAGGGCGGACCGGTGATGTTCGTGGTACAGGCCTTCTTCGAGCTGTTTGAGGTATGCTTAAGCTACTTTTCAAACACGCTGTCCTTCGTCCGTATCGGCGCCTTTGCGGTCAGCCATGCGGCCATGATGCAGGTGGTGATGATGCTGGCCGGCGCGGAGAACGGCGGCACGGGCAACCTGATCGTGGTGATCGTGGGCAACCTGATCGTCATGGGAATGGAGGGCCTGATCGTCGGCATCCAGGTGCTGCGTCTGCAGTATTACGAATTTTTCAGCCGCTTCTATAAAGGAGACGGCAGGGCCTTTGAGCCTTATATCGCAAAAGAAAATTAAAAGATTACAGGAGGTCATTTATCATGGCAAAGATTTTATTATTCGCAGCTTTCGTGGCGTGTATCGCGATTCCTTTCCGCGTGTTTGTGAAGGGAGAGCAGACAAAGCACCGTTATAAGCTGACGCTGGCGTTAAACGGCGCAATGTTTTTTGGCCTGATGCTCTTTACCGGCGTGATGCTGTTTGCGGGCAGCGCTTCCGCCGCTGAGACGGAGGCGGCCGTGGCTGCTGCAAGCGGCCTGTCCACCGGCCTTGGATATCTGGCGGCCGGCCTGTCCATCGGCCTGTCCTGCGTGGGCGGCGGCATCGCCGTGGCGAGTGCGGCAAGCGCGGCGCTGGGCGCAATCAGCGAAGATTCCTCCATCCTCGGTAAGTCCCTGATCTTCGTAGGTCTGGCCGAGGGCGTCTGCCTGTACGGTCTGATCATTGCCTTCATGATCCTGGGGCAGCTTTGATGAAAATGTATCTGATCAGCGACAACATTGATACCCTGACCGGCATGCGGCTGGCCGGGGTGGAGGGTGCGGTGGTTCACGAGAAACAGGAGCTGAAGGCAGAAATCGACAAGGTGCTTGCCGATAAGGAGATCGGTATCCTGCTTTTGACGGAAAAGTTCGGGAAGGAATTTCCGGACGTCATCGACCATATCAGGTTGGAGCGCAAGTCCCCGCTGATTGTGGAGATCCCGGACCGGCACGGCACGGGCCGCGCACCGGATTTCATCACATCCTATGTGAACGAGGCGATCGGGATTAATATCTAGGGAAGGATTTGACAGTATGACGATAGACGAAAAGCTGCGGCATTTTATGGACGTGACCACGCAGAAGGTCAATGAGGAAAATGCCAGACAGTTGGAAGAATATGAAAAAGGGCTGGAAAAGGTCTATAAGGATTACGAGGAGACCGCGCGGCGCAAATCGGAGCTTTCCCTGAAGCTGAAGGAGGAGAGCCTGCGGAAGCAGAAAAACGCGGAGCTTGCCAGACAGCAGATGGAGATCCGGGAGCAGACCGGAAAGCTTTTGCAGGAGCTGGACGGGAAGCTGTATTCCGAGGTGAAGGGAAAGCTGGAGCGCTACATGGCGACCGGCGCCTATGAAAAATATCTGATCGAGCAGGTTCGCAGCATCGTGAAGCTGGCGGACGGGGACGACGTGGTGATCTATATCGATCCGGAGGACGAGGGGCACCGGGCAGCGCTGAGCGCGGCGGCGAACGTGGCCGTGAACGTCAGCCAGTACAGCTTCGGCGGCGGCGTGCGCGCGGTGATTGAGAAAAAGGGCATTCTGGTGGACGAGTCCTTCGACACCAAGCTCAAGGAAGCCTTTGCGGGAAAGGAGGCGAGCCTGAGATGGAAAACAGCTTAAAGATCTACGGCATCAACGGCCCTCTGGTGACGGTGAAGGGCAGAACCGACTTAAAGATGAGCGAGATGGTCTATGTGGGCGACGAAAAGCTGGTGGGCGAGGTGATCCGCCTGTCCCCGGACCTGGCGACGATCCAGGTATTCGAGGAGACCTCCGGCTTAAAGCCCGGCGAGCTTCTGCACCCCACAGGGGCCACCCTGTCGGTGACGCTGGCGCCCGGTATCGTGTCCAATATTTTTGACGGAATCGAGCGCCCGCTGGCCGAGATTGAGAAAAAATCCGGCAAGTATATCGACCGGGGCTTTTCCATGGATTCTCTGGATACGCAGAAAAAGTGGCCGGCCAAAATCACCGTAAAGCCCGGCCAGAAGGTGAAGGGCGGCACGATCATTGCCGAGGTGCAGGAGACGCCCGCCATCGTGCACAAGGTGATGGTGCCTCCCGAGGTGGAGGGCGTGGTGGAGACGGTTGCCGCGGACGGCGAATACACCATAAACGATACGATTGTCACGCTGATGAAGCCGGACGACACGACGGTGAACCTGACGATGACCCAGAAGTGGCCCATCCGTGTGCCCCGTCCCAGTCAGAAGCGCCAGCCGGCCTCCCGGCCCCTGGTGACCGGGCAGCGTATCCTGGATACCCTGTTCCCCATCGCAAAGGGCGGCACGGCGGCCATTCCCGGCGGCTTCGGGACGGGCAAGACCATGACCCAGCATGCCATCGCCAAGTGGTCCGACGCGGATCTGATCGTCTACATCGGCTGCGGCGAGCGGGGCAACGAGATGACTGAGGTGCTGGAGGATTTCTCCAAGCTGATCGATCCCAAGTCCGGCAATCCCATGATGGATCGGACGGTGCTGATCGCCAACACCTCCAACATGCCGGTGGCGGCCCGGGAGGCGAGCATTTACACCGGCCTTACGCTGGCTGAGTATTACCGGGACATGGGATATCATGTGGCGATCATGGCCGATTCCACCTCCCGTTGGGCGGAGGCGCTGCGTGAGCTTTCCGGCCGTCTGGAGGAGATGCCTGCCGAGGAGGGCTTCCCGGCCTACCTGGCGAGCCGGCTGTCCGCCTTCTATGAGCGGGCCGGTATGGTGGAGAACTTAAACGGCACAGAGGGCAGCGTGACGATCATCGGCGCGGTGTCCCCCCAGGGCGGCGACTTTTCCGAGCCCGTGACCCAGAACACCAAGCGTTTCGTGCGCTGCTTCTGGGGACTGGACAAAAATCTGGCCTACGCCCGCCACTTCCCGGCCATCAACTGGCTGACCAGCTACAGCGAGTATCTGCCCGATCTGGCCAGCTGGTACGCGGATCATGTGGGCTCCGATTTTATTGACGACAGAAACCAGCTGGTGGCGATCCTGAACCAGGAGAGCAGCCTGATGGAGATCGTCAAGCTGATCGGCAGTGATGTGCTGCCCGACGACCAGAAGCTTACGCTGGAGATCGCCCGCGTGATCCGTCTGGGCTTTCTGCAGCAGAACGCCTTCCACCCCCAGGACACCTCCGTGCCGCTGGCAAAGCAGAAGAAGATGATGGAGACGATCCTGTATCTGTATGAGAAGGCGAAGGCGCTGGTATCCATGGGCATGCCCATGTCGGTGCTTAAGGAGGACAAGATTTTTGACCGGGTGATTTCCATCAAGTACGACGTGGAGAACAACCGGCTGGATAAATTTGACGGCTATAAACAGGCAATCGACAAATTCTACGATGACGTGATTGCCCGCAACGCATAATGGAGGGAGAAAGCAATGGCAATTGAGTATTTGGGCTTAAACAGTGTCAACGGCCCCTTCGTCGTGCTGGAGGGCGTCCGGGGCGCGGCCTATGACGAGATCGTGGAAATTGTGGCGGACGGCAGGGAAAAGAAGCTGGGCCGCATTGTGGAGATCGACGAGGACAGGGCGGTGGTGCAGGTCTTTGAGGGCACCGACAATCTGTCCCTGAAAAATACGCACACCCGGCTGACCGGCCATCCCATGGAGATCGGCCTGACCGATCAGCTTTTGGGCCGTACCTTCAACGGGATCGGCCAGCCCATCGACAGCCTGGGCGAGGTGACGGCGGAGAAGTACGCCGACGTAAACGGCAAGCCCTTAAACCCTGTGGCGCGGGAATATCCGAGAAACTACATCCGGACGGGGATCTCGGCCATCGACGGCCTGACCACCCTGATCCGCGGGCAGAAGCTGCCCATCTTTTCCGGAAACGGTCTGCCCCATGACCAGCTGGCGGCGCAGATCGTAAGGCAGGCGTCTCTGGGAGACAGCTCCGATGAAAAGTTCGCGATCGTGTTCGCCGCCATGGGCGTCAAGTACGACGTGGCGGAATATTTCCGGCACACCTTCGCGGAGAGCGGCGTATCCGACCATGTGGCGATGTTCTTAAACTTGGCAAATGACCCGGTGGTGGAGCGTCTGATCACGCCCAAGGTGGCGCTGACGGTGGCGGAATATCTGGCCTTTGAAAAGCACATGCACATCCTGGTGATCCTGACGGATATGACCTCCTTTGCGGAGGCCATGCGTGAGGTTTCCTCCAGCAAGGGCGAGATCCCATCCCGAAAGGGCTATCCGGGCTATCTGTATTCCGAGCTGGCGACCATTTATGAGCGCGCCGGCATTGTGGAGGGGATCGACGGTTCCGTGACCCAGATCCCGATCCTGACGATGCCAAACGATGACATCACTCACCCGATCCCGGATCTGACCGGCTACATCACCGAGGGACAGATCGTTCTGGACCGGGCGCTGCACGGCCAGGGCGTTTATCCTCCCGTGAGCGTGCTGCCCAGCCTGTCCCGTCTGATGAAGGACGGCATCGGCGAGGGCTTTACCCGGGCGGACCATCAGGCGGTGGCCAATCAGCTGTTCTCCTCCTACGCAAAGGTGGGGGACGCGAGGGCCCTGGCAAGCGTAATCGGCGAGGACGAGCTTTCTGCGCTGGACAAAAAATACCTGGAGTTCGGCAAGATGTTTGAGAAGCATTTTGTGGGCCAGCGGGAGGAGGAGAACCGCAGCATTGTGGACACGCTGGAGATCGGCTGGAGCCTGCTTCGGATGCTGCCCAGGGAAGAGCTCGACCGTGTGGATACCAAGATCCTGGATCAGTATTACGATCAGCCGGGCCGCGTCCTGGAGTAAGGGGAAAGGAGCGTTTTTCCGATGAATACAAACGCGTTTCCCACAAAGGGAAATCTGATGATCGCCAAAAACTCCCTGGCGCTGGCAAAGCAGGGCTATGAGCTGATGGACAAAAAGCGCAACATCCTGATCCGGGAGCTGATGAACCTGATCGACGAGGCAAAGACCATCCAGTCGGAGATCGACGCCACCTTCACCCAGGCCTATCAGGCGCTGCAGCGGGCCAACATCGAGGCCGGCATCCGCAACGTGCAGGAGATCGCCCAGGCCATTCCGGTGGAGGAGTCCGTCCGGATCCGCACCCGGAGCATCATGGGCACGGAGATCCCATTGGTTTCCAGCGACGAGGACAAGCGGATTCCCTACTACGGATTTTACAATTCCTGCGAGGAGGTGGATCTGGCCCGGGAGCGCTTCCTGAAGGTGAAGGAGCTGACGCTGCGCCTGTCCATGGTGGAAAATTCCGCCTACCGGCTTGCCATGAACATCCGCAAGACCCAGAAGCGGGCCAACGCCCTGAAAAACATCACGATCCCCTCCTACACCGTGCTGGTCAAGGATATCAGCAACGCCCTGGAGGAGAAGGAGCGCGAGGAGTTCACGAGGCTGAAGGTGATCAAGAGAAATATGAAGCATTAGATAATGAAACGGGACCCAAATCCACGCGTGCACGGATTTGGGTTCTGTTTTTGTATTGTACAGAAATCGAAACATTTTGCTTGCCCTGAAAAGGCGGCTATGTTATAATAGTCACAGCGGGCAATGATAAAAAATTAACAATATCGATCTGGCCCGGATATCAAGGTATTTTATTCAAATGGAGGAAAAGACATGGCTAAGAAAATTGTTTTGGCAGGCGCCTGCCGTACCGCGATCGGCGTTATGGGCGGCACACTGAGCACGACGCCGGCGGCAGAGCTGGGCGCGATCGTGATCGCAGAGGCAATCAAGCGCGCAGGCGTTCCGGCAGAGCAGGTAGATCAGGTATATATGGGCTGCGTAATCCAGGCCGGACAGGGACAGAACGTGGCGCGCCAGGCTTCCATCAAGGCCGGCCTTCCGATCGAGACTCCCGCAGTGACGGTCAATGTAGTCTGCGGTTCCGGTCTGAACTGTGTGAACATGGCTGCTGAGATGATCGCCGCAGGCGATGCGGACATCGTTGTTGCAGGCGGTATGGAAAACATGTCTATGGCTCCTTACGCGGTAATGCAGGGCCGTTACGGCTACCGCATGAACGATGGCAAGCTGGTTGACACCATGGTTCATGACGCTCTGTGGGACGCGTTCAATGATTATCATATGGGTATTACCGCAGAGAACATCTGCGAGAAGTGGGGACTGACCAGAGAAGAGCTCGACGCTTTTGCGGCGAAGTCCCAGCAGAAGGCATGCGCGGCGCAGGAGGCCGGCGCTTTCGACAAGGAGATCGTTCCGGTAGAGATCAAGAAGAAAAAGGAAACCATCGTATTTAATAAGGATGAGGGCCCCCGTCCCGGCACCACCGCAGAGGGGATCGCGAGACTGCGTCCCGCCTTCAAGAAGGACGGCATCGTGACCGCCGGCAACTCTTCAGGCATCAACGACGGCGCGGCAGCCATCGTGGTGATGAGCGAGGAGAAGGCCAAGGAGCTGGGCGTGAAGCCTATGGCTACCTGGGTGGCGGGCGCGCTGGCAGGCGTGGCTCCCGAGATCATGGGCATCGGCCCCGTGGCGGCTACCGAGAAGGTGATGAAGCGGACCGGCATGAAGATCGGGGACTTCGACGTGATCGAGGCCAACGAGGCATTTGCGGCACAGTCCGTAGCAGTTCAGAAGGAGCTGGGCTTTACCGACGAGCAGTTAAACCCCAACGGCGGCGCAATCGCTCTGGGACATCCGGTAGGCGCTTCCGGCTGCCGTATCCTGGTGACGCTGCTGCATGAGATGGAGGCGAAGGATCTGAAAAAGGGACTTGCTACCCTGTGCATCGGCGGCGGAATGGGCTGCGCGACCGTGGTAGAGAGAGACTAAAGGGAACCGAAAAGGGGGCGTAGACCTTACACGCCCTCTTTGCACGGATAAACGAGAGAAAAGAGGAGTCAACAATGGAATTCGTATTGTATGAGCAGAAGGGCCAGTACGGCATCATCACGATCAATCGTGAGAGAGCGCTCAACGCGCTCAACTCTGCGGTTTTGGAGGAGCTGGACAAGACTCTGGACGGCGTGAACCTGGATGAGGTGAGATGCCTGATTCTGACCGGCGCGGGACAGAAATCCTTCGTTGCGGGCGCGGACATCGCGGAGATGAGCACCCTGACCAAGGCAGAGGGCGAGGCCTTCGGCAAGAAGGGCAACGATGTGTTCCGCAGGCTGGAGACCTTCCCGATCCCCGTGATCGCGGCGGTGAACGGCTTTGCGCTGGGCGGCGGCTGCGAGCTCTCCATGAGCTGCGACATCCGCATCTGTTCCGAGAACGCGGTATTTGGACAGCCTGAGGTCGGCCTGGGCATCACCCCCGGCTTTGGCGGCACCCAGAGGCTGGCGCGTCTGGTAGGCGCAGGCATGGCAAAGCAGATGATCTACACCGCGCGCAACATCAAGGCGGACGAGGCGTACCGCATCGGCCTGGTAAACGCGGTATATCCCCAGGAGGAGCTGATGGCGGCTGCGGAGAAGATGGCTGCCGGCATCGCAAAGAACGCGCCCATCGCAGTGCGCAACTGCAAGAAGGCAATCAACGACGGCCTGCAGACCGATATGGACCAGGCGCTTGTCATCGAGGAGAAGCTGTTCGGCGACTGCTTCGAGACAGAGGATCAGAAATACGGCATGGCATTTTTCTTAGACAAGAATAAGGAAAAGGTCAAAGAGCCTTTCAAAAACTGCTAATCAAAAATCAGGAGGATAACAACATGAAGGTAGGTATTATTGGCGCCGGCACAATGGGCTCCGGCATCGCACAGGCATTTGCACAGACAGAGGGCTACGAAGTATTTTTATGCGACATCAATGAGGAGTTCGCGGCAAACGGCAAGAAGAAGATTGCCAAGGGCTTCGAGAAGAGAATTGCCAAGGGCAAGATGACCCAGGAGGCAGCGGACGCTGTCCTGGCAAAGATCACTACCGGCGTTAAGACCATCTGCACGGACTGCGATCTGGTCGTTGAGGCGGCGCTGGAGAACATGCAGATCAAGAAGCAGACCTTTAAGGAGCTGCAGGAGATTTGCAAGGCAGACTGCATTTTCGCGACCAACACCTCCTCCCTGTCCATCACCGAGATCGGCGCAGGTCTGGACCGTCCCGTGATCGGCATGCACTTCTTCAATCCCGCTCCCGTGATGAAGCTGGTTGAGGTGATCGCAGGCCTGAACACACCCGACACCGTTGTGGAGAAGATCAAGGCGATTTCCGTTGAGATCGGCAAGACCCCCGTACAGGTCAATGAGGCGGCAGGCTTTGTGGTAAACCGTATCCTGGTTCCCATGATCAACGAGGCGATCGGCATCTATGCGGAGGGCGTTGCCACCGTTGAGGATATCGACACCGCAATGAAGCTGGGCGCAAACCATCCCATGGGACCTCTGGCTCTGGGCGATCTGATCGGCCTGGATATCGTTCTGGCGATCATGGAAGTGCTGCAGTCCGAGACCGGCGACAGCAAGTACCGTCCTCATCCCCTTCTGCGCAAGATGGTGCGCGGCGGACAGCTGGGCCAGAAGACCGGCAAGGGCTTTTACGATTACAGCAAATAAAAATTAACGGAGGATTTGAGAAACCATGGATTTTACATTGGACAAAAAGCATGAGATGGCGAGACAGCTTTTCAGGGATTTCGCCGAGAAGGAAGTAAAGCCTCTGGCAATCGAGGTAGACGAGGAAGAGAAATTCCCCAGAGAGACAGTTGACAAGATGGTGAAGGCGGGCTTTTTGGGCATTCCGGTTCCCAAGCAGTACGGCGGCCAGGGCTGCGATCCGCTGACCTACGCGATGTGCGTGGAGGAGCTCTCCAAGGTCTGCGGCACCACCGGCGTTATTATTTCCGCGCATACCTCCCTTTGCTGCGATCCGATCCTGACCTTCGGTACCGAGGATCAGAAGCAGAAGTACCTGGTTCCCCTTGCAAAGGGCGAGAAGCTGGGTGCGTTCGGCTTAACCGAGCCCGGCGCGGGCACCGACGCGCAGGGACAGCAGACCAAGGCTGTGCTGGACGGCGACGAGTGGATTTTAAACGGTTCCAAGTGCTTCATTACCAACGGTAAGGAAGCTGACGTATATGTGATTTTTGCGGTAACCGGCACGGTTGAGAAGCGCGGCCGCAAGATGAAGGAGATCTCCGCATTTATCGTGGAGAAGGGAACTCCCGGCTTTACCTTCGGCACCAAGGAGAAGAAGATGGGTATCCGCGGCTCCTCCACCTACGAGCTGATTTTCCAGGACTGCCGCATTCCCAAGGCGAACCTGCTGGGCCAGCAGGGCAAGGGCTTCAACATCGCCATGCACACGCTGGACGGCGGACGTATCGGGATCGCCGCACAGGCGCTGGGCATCGCGGAGGGCGCTCTTGACCGCACCGTTGCGTATGTGAAGGAGAGAAAGCAGTTCGGACGCGCCATCGGCGCATTCCAGAACACCCAGTTCCAGCTGGCTGATATGGCGACCAAGGTAGAGGCCGCTCAGCTTCTGGTTTACAAGGCTGCTATGGCGAAGGCGACACAGAAGACCTACTCTGTGGAGGCTGCAAAGGCGAAGCTTTACGCGGCTGAGGTTGCGATGGAGGTGACCACCAAGGCGGTTCAGCTGCACGGCGGCTACGGCTACATCAGAGAGTACGAGGTGGAGCGCATGATGCGCGACGCGAAGATTACCGAGATCTACGAGGGTACCAGCGAAGTTCAGAGAATGGTTATCTCCGGCGCCCTGCTGAAGTAATCGTGAGAATGTATATACCAAACTAAAATAAGGAGAATCACACAATGAAAGTTGTTGTTTGTATCAAACAGGTACCCGATACCAAGGGCGGCGTGAAGTTCAATCCCGACGGTACTCTGGACAGAAGCGCAATGCTGGCAATCATGAACCCCGACGACAAGGCCGGCCTGGAGGCGGCTCTTCGCTTAAAGGATCAGTACGGCGCGGAGGTTACCGTGCTCACCATGGGTCTTCCCAAGGCGGAGGAGGTTCTGCGCGAGGCGCTGGCTATGGGCGCTGACAAGGGCATCCTGGTGACCGACAGAGTGCTGGGCGGCGCGGATACCTGGGCTACCTCCCAGACCATCGCAGGCGCGCTGCGCAACCTGGATTACGACCTGATCATCACCGGACGTCAGGCGATCGACGGCGATACCGCACAGGTTGGCCCTCAGATCTCCGAGCACCTGAATATCCCGGTGATCAGCTATGCGCAGAATTTAAAGATCGAGGGCGATTCCGTTGTTGTGGAGCGCCAGTTCGATGACAGATACCATGTGCTGAAGGCAAAGATGCCCTGCCTGATTACCGCTCTGGCAGAGTTAAACGAGCCCCGCTACATGACTCCCGGCGGCATTTTTGACGCATTTGATGCGGAGATCACCGTTTGGGGCCGGGCAAATCTGGTGGATGTGGATGATTCCAACCTGGGTCTGAAGGGATCCCCCACCCAGATCGCGAAGGCGTCCGATAAGGTTCGCAAGGGCGCAGGCGAGAAGGTTGTCCTTGACCCTGCAGAGTCCGTGGACTATATCATGGACAAGTTACTGGAGAAGCATGTAATCTGACAAATTATAGAAAAGCGTGGTGAATGAGATGAACTTAGAAGAATATAAAGGCGTATTTGTCTTTGCGCAGCAGGTAGACAATCAGTTGAGCGGCATCGCTCTGGAGCTGGTGGGCAAAGGAAAGGAACTGGCAAAGGATCTGGGAACCGAGGTAACCGCAGTCCTGGTCGGCAGCGATGTGAAGAATCTTTGCACGGAGCTGGCAGAGCACGGCGCAGACAGGATCATCGTGGTGGACGATCCCGAGTTAAAGGAGTACAGAACCGAGCCTTACGCGCATGCGCTGGCTGAGGTGATCAAGAAATATAAGCCGGAGATCCTGCTGATCGGCGCAACCGCGATCGGCCGTGACCTGGGCCCCCGCGTATCCGCAAGGATCCATACCGGCCTGACCGCAGACTGCACACAGCTGGAGATCGGCGATTTCCCGATCAACCCGATTCCCGGCAGAGAGCAGCTGCACAATCAGCTGCTGATGACCCGTCCCGCATTCGGCGGCAATACCATTGCCACCATCGCCTGCCCGAACTTCCGCCCTCAGATGGCTACCGTTCGTCCCGGCGTTATGCAGAAGGCGGAGCGCAAGGTGGGCGCGCAGGCTGTGATCGAGGAGTTCAATCCCGGCTTTGTGCCCAACGAAAAGTATGTTGAGATCCTCAAGATCGTGAAGGCAGTTTCCGATGTGGCGGACATCATGGATGCGAAGATCCTGGTATCCGGCGGCCGCGGCGTTGGCAGCGCGGAGAACTTCAAGCTGCTGGATGATCTGGCAGAGGCGATCGGCGGAACCGTGAGCTGCTCCCGTGCGGTTGTGGATTCCGGCTGGAAGCCCAAGGATCTGCAGGTTGGACAGACCGGTAAGACGGTTCGCCCTCATGTGTATTTCGCAATCGGTATCTCCGGCGCGATTCAGCATGTGGCAGGCATGGAGGAGTCCGACATTATCATCGCCATCAACAAGGACGAGACGGCTCCCATCTTCGATGTGGCTGACTACGGCATTGTAGGCGATTTAAACAAGATCGTTCCCGCTCTGACGGAGAAGATTAAAGAGGCGAAGGCTGCGAAGAACTGACGCGGCCGGCAGAAGGAAGAAGAAGGCGAGGCTTTCCGGAAACGGGGCCCCGCCTTCTTTTGTGCGATACGCCCTGCAAGCGGCTGCCGTGCTTGCACGGGCAGCCATTTGCAGGGCAACGGACAGCGAACAGCTTTGCTGTGAGCTGGTCGCGGTATCGCGTCGGATAGGGGAAGAAAATCTTTCCCTATCCGATCAGTTGTATCCTTTTCTCAAATTTGTTATACTTTCAGTGAAAGCGGAGGAAAAACAGATGGCGAAGAGCAAGGAAATCAAGACCAACGCAATGCGCATCCTGGACCGCATGAAGATCCCCTATGAGCATTACACATATGAGTGCGACGAGTTTACCGACGGAATGCAGATTGTGGAGAAGCTGCAGCTGGATCCGGCGAAGGTGTACAAGACGCTGGTGACCCGCGGCCACTCGAAGGAGTATTTTGTGTTCGTGATCCCGGTGGCAGCGGAGCTGGATCTGAAAGCGGCTGCCCGGGCGGTGGGGGAAAAGTCGGTGGAGATGATCCATGTGAAGGATATCAACCAGATTACCGGCTATGTCCGCGGCGGCTGCACGGCGGTGGGAATGAAGAAGCAGTACAGGACGGTCATCGATCAGACCGCCAGGGATCTGCCCTCCATCGTGGTCAGCGGCGGCCGGATCGGCTCGCAGATCGAGCTGGAACCGGCGGAGCTGGCAAGGGCGGCCGGTGCGGATTTTGCAAGAGTAACAGTTTAGCCAGGAGGCGAGAGGATGAGCGAGACGAAAAACATTATGGATTATGAGACGGTGGCGCTGGATGAAAACGGGCCAGCGGTGGTGATCCTGGATCAGACCAGGCTGCCCGGCAGGACGGAGCTGATCCGGCTGACGACGGCGCAGCAGATCTGGGAGGCGATTTATCTGCTGAAGGTGCGCGGCGCGCCGGCCATCGGAGTGGCCGCAGCTTTCGGCATGTATGTGCTTTCCGAGGGGATTGAGACGGAGGATTACGACGTCTTTTTGAAGGAATTTCAAAAGCAGAAGGAGTATCTGGACTCGGCGCGTCCGACGGCGGTTAACCTGTCCTGGGCGCTGAAACGGATGGAGCAGGTGGTCCTTTCCAACCGGGATAAGAGCGTGGAGCAGCTGCGCAGCCTTCTGCGCCGGGAAGCGATTGCGATCAAGGAGGAGGATATCCGGGTCTGCCGTGCGATCGGAGAATATGGGCTGACGCTGGTTCAGCCCGGCGACGGCATCCTGACGCACTGCAACGCGGGACAGCTGGCGACCAGCAAATACGGAACCGCCACCGCGCCCATCTATCTGGGGCAGGAAAAGGGCTATCATTTCCGGGTGTTTGCGGACGAGACAAGGCCCCTTTTGCAGGGCGCGAGACTGACCGCCTACGAACTGCATTCCGCCGGCGTGGATGTGACGCTGATCTGTGACAACATGTCCGCCATGGTCATGAAAAACGGCTGGGTCAACGCGGTGTTCGTGGGCTGCGACCGGGTGGCCGCAAACGGCGATACGGCCAACAAGATCGGAACCTCGGTGGTAGCTGCCGTGGCAAAGCGCTACAATGTGCCGGTGTATATCTGTGCGCCCACCTCCACCATCGACCTGGAGACGGCGACGGGGGCTGAAATCCATATCGAGCAGCGCCCGGCGGAGGAGGTCACGGAGATGTGGTACCGGGAGCGCATGGCCCCCGAGGGGGTGAAGGTGTTCAACCCCGCCTTCGACGTGACCGATCATGACCTGATCGCCGGGATCGTCACCGAATACGGCATCGCCCGGGAGCCCTACACGGAGTCGCTGCGCGAGATTTTCCGCAAAAAGCAGGAGGCACAGGCGTCAGAGCTTTAAGACCTCCTGCACCAGTCCCACCGCATTTTGGATGCAGTCGGGACAGCTGCAGAGCACCTTTCCGGTGTCAACGCCCTTTAACTGCCGACAGACCGTGGAGCCGCACATCTGTCCGAAGCGCTCCACCAGCTCGCGGGAGCGCCGATAGGTGTCGGCCTTGGTGGCGGGAGCTTCCAGATTTCCGTCGCTGTTTGCCAGACCGGCCAGCATCACAGCGCCGGAGAGGGCTCCGCAGGTGGCGTCCATGCCGCCCATTCCGAGACCGAAGCCCTCGGCGGCCTCAAAGAGGGTGCGGCTGTCTCGTCCAACCTCGTCCGCAAAGGCACAGACGACGGACTGACAGCAGTTGTAACGGCGGTTATGCAGGGAAATGGCAAGTTCTTTTTTATCCATGGGGAATCTCCTTTTCATAAGTATTTTTCTGAGCATAGCATAATGAAGCGGAAAAAACAATGGTTTCAGGGCTTGCACTTGACCGGGAAAGGGGTAAGTGTTATTATTTTAACAGAGTGCGCAAAATCGCAGAAAGGTATGAGGTACACGCAGATGAGTATGAATTTTGAGGAACTGATCTCAAAGGTGAGAGAGTGCGGCAAGAAAAAGGTTTCCGTAGCTGTGGCGGAGGACGCTCCCATTTTGGAGGCCGTGGAGGAGGCACGCAGACAGGGCTTTGCGGACGCAATCCTGGTAGGCGACGAGGAGAAGATCCGTGAGATTGCCGCCGATCTGAAGATCGACCTGACCCCCTATGAGATCATCAACGAGCCCGATCACTGGCAGGCAGCCTTGAAGGCGGTGAAGCTTGCCCATGACGGTGTGGCGGACATGTATATGAAGGGCCTGATCGACACCAAGTCCTTCCTGAAGAGCATCCTGGACAAGGAGGTCGGGCTGCGTACCGGAAAGCCTCTGTCTCATGTGTGCTGCTTCGAGGTAAAGGGCGTCAAGCAGCTTCTGTTTCTGACAGACGTGGCGTTCATCACCTATCCTACGCTGGAGGACAAGGTTCATATCATCGAGAACACCGTTGAGGTGTGTCATGCCTGCGGCATTCCCTGTCCCAAGGTGGCCCCGCTGGCGGCCGTCGAGGTGGTGAATCCCAAGATGCCCGTGACGGTGGAGGCAGCCGAGCTGACGAAGATGAATCAGGAGGGCAAGATTACCGGCTGTATCGTGGACGGCCCCCTTTCCATGGATCTGGCGATCGATCCCGAGGCGGCAAAGCACAAGGGAGCAACCGACAGAAGGATCCAGGGCGACGCGGACGTGCTTTTGTTCCCCGACATCCATGCGGGCAACCTGGTTTACAAGACGCTGGTGCACACTGCTCAGGTGAAGAACGGCTGTATCATGACCGGGACGAAGGTTCCCGCGATTCTGACGAGCCGCTCCGACAGCTTCCAGACCAAGGTCAATTCCATCGCCCTGGCGGCAGTTGTCGCGGAAGGCTTAAAAAAGATGCACGAGTAAGGAGCGCTTGAAAGGAGATTCTGTCATGGCAGTCATCAGTTTGATTATCAATCCCGGTTCCACCTCCACCAAGATCGGTGTGTTTGAGGATGAGAAGCTTCTGCTGGAGGAGACGCTGCGCCACTCCACGGAGGAGATCGCACAGTATGCGTCCATCATCGACCAGAAGGATTTCCGGAAGAATATTATTCTGAACTTTTTGAAGGAAAAAAATTTTGATATAAAGAGCTTTAACGTGATCGTCGGCCGCGGCGGCCTGTTAAAGCCGATTCCGGGCGGCACCTACACGGTGGATGACGCTCTGCTGGAGGATTTAAAGATCGGACGCCAGGGCCAGCACGCCTCCAACCTGGGCGGCATTCTGGCGCGGGAGATCGGTGACGAGATCGGCGTTCCCGCTTACATCGTTGATCCGGTCGTGGTGGATGAGCTGGAGCCTGCGGCCCGCCTGTCCGGTATGCCCGAGCTTCCCAGAAGGAGCATTTTCCACGCCCTCAATCAGAAGGCGGTGGCGAGAAGGTACGCCAAGGAGCATGGCGTCAAATACGAGGATCTGAATCTTCTCGTGATCCATCTGGGCGGCGGCGTTTCCGTGGGCGCTCACAGCGGCGGCCGCGTGATCGACGTCAACAATATCCTGGACGGCGAGGGCGCATTCTCGCCGGAGCGTGCGGGCACCGTCCCTGCAGGCGACCTGGTGAAGATGTGCTTTTCCGGCAAATACACGGAGAAGGAAATTTATAAAAAGATCTGCGGCAACGGCGGCCTGAACGCATACCTGCACACCAACGATTTCCGCGATATGCAGAAAATGGCGGAGGAGGGCGACGAGTTCGCTGCCCTGGTGCGCGAGGCGTTTTTCTATCAGATTGCCAAGGATGCGGGCGCCATGGCGACCGTGCTGAAGGGCAAGGTGGATCAGATCATTCTGACCGGCGGCATCGCCTACTCCCCTGTGACGAAGCAGATGCTGGAGGAGCGGATCGGCTGGATCGCCCCCTTCACCGTATATCCGGGCGAGGACGAGCTGCTGGCTCTGGCCCAGGGCGCGCTTCGCGTGGTAAACGGCGAGGAAGCGGCAAAGACCTATTAAAGCAACAGATTGGAACGGAATGCTGCCACCCTACAGCCCTCGCTGTAAGGTGGCAGTTGTTTTAAGGAAGAGGGGGACTGTGGGTGAATCCATTTGGAAATTTGTTGAAAGAGACAAGGACATACAGAGGAATTTCCAAGGTGAGACTGTGCCGGGGCCTGTGCTCGGCCGCTGCACTGGTGCGGTATGAGAAAGAGGAAAGGATGCCGGATAAATTTCTGGCAGATGCCCTGTTACAGCGTCTGGGACTCAATCCATGCAGATTTGAATTTATCGCATCGAACCGGGATTTCTTTTTCAGCGATCTAAGATCACGGCTGGAACGGCTTGTAAATCAGAAAAAGGCGGAGGAAGCGCGAAAGCTGCTCTCTCTGTATAAGACTAAAATTACGGAGCGCGACATACTGCACAGACAGTATATCCTGTTGCTGGAGGCTATTTTAGACGGAGAGAACGGAAAATACAAAGAGGGAATCGAGACGCTGAAGGAAGCGCTGAGCTGCACAAAATGCGACATAAAGTATTTGGATGACAGGGAGGCCCTGCTGACGGATATCGAGCTGAGAATTTTTTATACAATGGCAAAATACCTCAATTATCTGGAAAGAATGGATGAATCGCATAAACTATATGAAAATCTGAAAATATATATCGATACGCTGAAATGGGACAACGAAAAAAGAAAAGAGTATTATCCTCATATTTTATACAGGCTTTCGGAACATGAACTGCGAAACCTTAATTACGGGAAAGCTGGAAAATATTTGGATGAAGCAGAAAAGATACTGGTAGAGAATTATAAGATCGATAATCTTTATGAAATCTTATGTATGAAAAACACCAAAAAAGATTTTATGTGGGCGTTGAGAATTATTTTGGAAAGTAAGGATGGGAAAATAACGGAGAACGGTAAGCGGATATGGGAGAATATAATAAATCAGCAATCATCAGAGATACAAGAATTTTAAAGGGAATGACACAGGAGGAATTATCGGAATTTATTTGCGATCCTGTGACCTTATCCAGATACGAAAGAGGGAAATTAGAGCCCACTGATGAAAAATTTTTATTGCTGATGAAAAAGATGGGAGAATCAGGGGAGCGGTTTCTCTGTCCGGTGAAATGCTGTGAGGAAAGAATCACGAAACTGATGGAGAAATTGAATGGCGCAACGGAAAGGCAGGATTGGGCCTGCGTCGAAAATATAAAGCGGCAGATCGAGCTCGACGAAGGCTTTGAAACGGATAATCCGGAAAATATACAATATCTGAAGCGGATTGAAATCATACTCCGCTATCATCAGGGGAAAATCAGCGCAGAAAGTGCAATAGAGCGGTTAAAAGAAATATGGTGCCTGACTGTGAAAGGCTATGAACCGCAGGAATTTCCGGAAAATATCATTTTAAGAGAGACGGAGGTTTTGATTTTATTCCATCTGGCAACATTTTATAAAATACAGGAACATTATATGGAAGCGTTGCAGATTTATGAGAAGCTGGATCATTATTTGGACAGAACAGACGCAAATAATAACATGAAACCGGTATATTTAATTTATATCGGCTATTCAAATTTACTGGGTATTATGAAGAAATACGAAAAAAGCGTTGCGGTTTGTTTTAAAGCGATCAATATACTTTTGTCAAATAATCAGTCCAATTATCTCTACAATTTTTATTATAATGTGGCGTGGAATTATGTGAAGCAAAATGAGGAATGCGGAAAAAATGAAAATTATAAGGAAGCAAAGCTGTATGCGTGGTTAGCGCTACAGCTTTGCCGGAATTATCCGGAGGATCACGAGAATTTAGATAAAATACGAGAGCTTTATGAGGGGATAGCTTAAATAAGAAACCATAACGTATTTGGTAAAAAATATTTTTTTAAATACGTTATGGTTCTTTTTTTATGGATGCGATAAGATCGGTTCTATGAAAAAGAAAAATATTATCATACTGGCCCTGGCAAGGTTCCTGACCGGAGTTGCCGGGTATATTTATGACATAGGAATTGTAATATATTTGTTTCACGAAACGGGGTCTGCTACGGCAGTAGGCGGTTTTTTTGTTTCGCAGCTGTTGCCGGCATTCATCATACTAATCATGGGAAATCTGATTGATCATGTAAATCATAAAAAGCTGCTGATTCTTTCCTGCATATTAAAAATAGGGATATTGCTGTTTCTGAATATAAGCGGAAATATGTGGTGTTTATATGTATTAACGTTTGGTCTGAGCCTGCTTGCGGAATTTGAGGGAAATACATTCCAGGCGGTTTTGGGAGATGTTTTTGAAAAGGAGCAGCTGTTGAGAGTCGGCACCATCCTGAATTTCGGGGATTCGGTTTCAATGGTTTTCACGCCTTTTATCGCTGCCATGATAGCAGAAAAATTTTCCTATTTTACAATTGTGTCAATCACAGTTGTATTATATTTGGGGACACTGCTGCTTTATTTGCCGGTCCGTTTAAATAGCTCATTTATATCAGAATGTTCGGAGGAGGTTTCGGAAAAAGGAAATGTATATAAAAGGAAACCGGTCATTGTGACTACATTTTTCTGGAGTATGTTTATGCTGTGTATTGGGATAACCTCTCCGCTCGAAATTATCATGATTGAAGATGTGCTGAACATGTCATCGCTCTATTACGGAATCGGAAATACGGTGGAGGGGATTGGGATGCTTTTTGCATCAGGAGTGCTATGTATATTGAAGCATAAAATAAATACAGGGCGGGTGATTGCGGCGGGACTTATCATGGCAGTATTGAGCTATGGAGTGATCGGAATATCAAACAATATAAGAATTTATTTTATAGGCGCTTTTTTCGTTGGGGCGACGGCAACCTGCTGTCCGTTGGGCTTTAAGTATGCGGTGCAGACAAATTGTTCGATCGAAAAGATAGGCAGAGTGTTTACGGCAGTACGGTTTACGGTGCTGCTGTTTCGGATTTTGGGAATCGGTTTTGCCGGTCTGATGCTGAGAGCCGCAGGGATCCGCTGCATATATATAGTTACCTCGGCGGGGCTTTTTTTGCTGGCCCTGATGTACATATATGTGGAAAATGTGGAAAAAAGAAAACAATAATCAACGGAAGCTTGCATTTTCCGACAAGGAATGATACAATTTACGGTGTTAGTTTATTCGTAATTACACTGTAAAATCCGCCTGCCTGCGGGCGGCTGATAGAGGAGGTTGCTTTGACCAAGCTTGCGCAGCTGCGCCGGGACGCAGCCCAATATCTGGATACCGCGTTGTCTGTCCACTATGATATCGAGCGGCCAAAGGACGATCCTTCCCTGCTGGCCGTGTATGCCTTCCATTCCCGGGATGCAAGGTATGTGCTGGTAAAGCGGGCGGAGTTGTGGGCGGCGGAGCATCACGAGTATCTTTATCTGTATTCAATGGAACGGCTGACCCGTGAGGCTGCAGAGCTGTGCTGGAAACGGATGCTGGAGGACGGGAGGCCCAGGGTTCGTCCGCACGCGCAGCATATGTATACATATCTCACCGCCGTCATTTTGTATGAACAGGCGGAGCCGGAGGCGCTGGAGGCCATCCGGCGACTGAAGCAGCGCCGTGAATTCAAGCTATCACTCCACGGATGGATGGAGTCTCGCATAGCTGCGGTGGACATCACCACCGCTGCGTTGACCACGAACCGGGCCGGTAAGGCCCTGAAAAAGGATTTCGGCCGGTTGGCGGCCAGCGCAATCACCAAATGTAAGGAGAGGAGAGAACAAACATGAATGCAGTAGTAATTCTTCTGGTCGGCTGCGCCATTCTGCTTGTGGGCTATATCTGCTATGGCGGATGGCTGGCAAAGCAGTGGGGCGTGGACGATTCCCGTCCCACTCCGGCACACGAGCTGGAGGACGGCATGGATTATGTGCCCGCAAAGGCGCCCGTGCTGATGGGACACCATTTTTCATCGATCGCGGGCGCAGGCCCGATCAACGGCCCCATTCAGGCGGCGGTATTTGGCTGGGTGCCTGTGGTGCTGTGGGTGCTGATCGGCGGCATCTTTTTCGGAGCTGTTCATGATTACGGCGCGCTGTTTGCATCCATTCGTCACAAGGGCCAATCCATCGGCGAGGTGGTTGCCTTAAATATCGGCAGCCGTGCCAAAAAGCTGTTCCTGATTTTTTCATATCTGACCCTGGTTCTGGTAGTGGCGGCCTTTGCTTCCATCGTAGCAAGCACCTTCCAGGCAACCTATGTGGAGGGCGTGGTGGATCAGGTGGCTTCCACCACCAACGCTTCCGTGGCAATGATTTCCCTGCTGTTTATCGTGATGGCGGTTTTGTTTGGCTTTTTTGTTTACCGCAGGGGAGCGTCTCTGGCGGTTGCTACTATCGCAGGCTGTGTGGGCATCGTGCTTTGCCTGGTGATCGGCCTGAATTTCCATCCGATTTATCTGTCCAATACGGCCTGGATGTGGATTATCGGCGTATATATTTTAGTGGCTTCGGTGGCTCCGGTTTGGATTTTGCTGCAGCCAAGAGATTACCTCAGTTCCTTTTTGCTTTATGCGATGATGATTATCGCAGCGCTGGGCGTGATCGGCGCGGGCTTTACCGGAGCGGATCTGCATATGGAAATGCCCGCCTTCATGGGCTGGTATGACACGCTTGCGCCCACCGGAAGCTCGCTGGGCTTTTTGTTCCCGGCTTTGTTTGTCACGATTGCCTGCGGCGCAATCTCGGGCTTTCATTCTCTGGTGGGTTCCGGAACCACGGCCAAGCAGTTGGACCACGAGCGGGACGCCAAGCCCATCGCTTACGGCGGTATGCTGATTGAGTGCGTGCTGGCGCTGGTATCCCTGTGTGCGGTAGGCTTTATCTGGCAGGAGTATGCTTCCGGACAGATCGTGACGCCTACGCAGGTATTTGCCACCGGTATTTCCCGCATGGTTGCGACGATTCCCGGTCTGGCGAATACGCAGGGCACGGTAAGCTCTCTGCTGGTGCTTACGGTTTCCGTGTTCTGCCTGACTTCCCTGGATACAGCGACCCGTCTGGCGCGGTATATGTTCCAGGAATTCTGGCTGGAACCCGGACAGGATCCGAAGGATGTTACCGGCTTTAAGGCGATTCTCACAAATCCTGTGGTGGCGACCGCCATCACCGTGGTACTGGGCATCGGCCTGGGCATGACGGGCTACTCCAAGATCTGGCCTTTGTTTGGCGCTTCCAATCAGCTGCTGGCGGCCCTTGCGCTGTTGGCTGTGTGCGCATGGCTGGGCAATGCGGGCAAGAACAATAAAATGTTCTATATCCCTATGATTTTCATGCTTATCGTGACGCTGACCTCCCTGTTCCAGACGATTTCCGCCAAGGTGAGAGAGATCGCCTCCGGCGCGGCTGCAGACTGGGGGCCCTATGCGCAGGCGATTCTGGGCACGCTGCTGTTTGTCCTGGCGGTGGTGCTGGCGGTCGAGGCCTGCCGTACAATTTTCTTTAAAAAACGCAAATAATAAAATGAGAGGGACCGGTGGAAGCCGGTCCTTTTTGTGTGCGATACGCCCAGCAAGCGGCTGCCGTGTCTGCACAGGCAGCCATTTGCTGGGCAACGGACAGCGAACAGCTTTGCTGTGAGCTGGCCGCGGTATCGCGGCGGATAGGGGAAGAAAATCTTTCCCTATCCGATCGATTACAGAGGAAAGGAGCACGCTGCAGCCTGTGCCGCATAGAATAATCCAGAAGGAATTGTCCCTTTTACGGGGCGGTTTTGGGGAAGGAGAGCTTATGTGGAAGGGAATTGATGTGAGCGATAACCAGGGAAGGGTGGACTGGGCGAAGGCCGGAGCAGGCGGCGTGTCCTTTGCGATTTTGAGAAGCACCCGGCGCCTGGGGCAGGAGGACGGACAGTTTGCAGCGAATCTGGCGGGCTGCAGGGCGCAGAATATTCCGGTGGCCGTGTATAAATATACTTACGCGGTGACGCCGGAGGAGGCGCGCCGGGAAGCGCTTGGAGTGGTTGCCCTGCTTGGCAGGCACCGGATGAAGGACACGATGGTGTGGTGGGACGTGGAAGACCGGGAACGGCTAAAGCCACTGGGCAGTGTAAAGCTTACCGCCTGTATCCGGGAGGCGCGTCAGGTCATTGAGGCGGCGGGATATCGTTTTGGCCTGTATGTGGGATTGTACGTTTTGCAGGAAGAATGGTTTTATCTGGATAGCTTTGCCGCAGTCCAGCTTTGGGTGGCGCGTTATTATCAGGGCGGGAAGGAGATGAGCTTTGGGGAGGAACCGGATTTATCCAGGAGGCCGCAGGTGGGAAAACCTCTCTGGGGCTGGCAATATACGGCCAGCGGGCGGGTTCCCGGTATTGCGGGAAAGGTGGACCTGAATGTGTGCTGGCAGGATCCTGCGGACTGGAGCAGGCCTGATAGCGACGGGGCGATCTGGTGCGTATCTATCGCGGATGTGTGGAGCCACGCCATCGCCAAATCGGCTGCGGCTGCCCATCCCGGCTGCCGGGTGCACCGGGCGGTGGTTCTGGATGCCGGAAACATTGAAATATGGGTGGCCTCCCTGGCGGATGTATGGACACAGGCGCAGGCCCAGACCGCGCTGCGGCAGCTGCAGGCAGCGGGGATTACAGGAGTGGTGCACCGGATCCGGGTGCTGGAATAATTTCACCAGGGAGTTTTCGGGTTGCATAAGGAAAACCGCCGGGACACGAAATCCCGGCGGTTTTCATATGTTATGGAGACAACAGGACTCGAACCTGCGACCCTTTACACGTCAAGCAAATGCTCTCCCAGCTGAGCTATGTCTCCAAAGCTTTTTTTATTATACAGGAGAACCGGGAGATGCGCAAGTTTTTCTTGTAGTTTTTTCAGGCAAGTGCTATTTTTTACAAACTCTTTATAGTAAGCGACGGGATACGGCATCTCCTCGGAAGTGAGATCTTCCAGATGTCTGAACGTCTGAATGCTTTTCAAACGGGCCTGCTTCTTTTCTTTATCCCAATATCTGTCGTACATCTGTAAATAAGTGCCTCTTTTTTGTGATTCAACCTTAAATAATAAGCCATAAATACTTCTGAATGCAGAGTGCCGTGTAGTGCTGCTATTATATTACATTCAAAAAATTTTTTTGTTAAAAAATCCCAAAAGAAGACACTGAAAATTTGTTGTAGATATGGGAAAATCGGAGATCAGGGGAAGAAATCAGGTGTGGGTGTAAAACGGAATCGACGGAATTTTCATAGTACTACGACGGAAGACGGGTTGACAGTTATATATACTTATGATATATTGTTTTTAGATACATCGGATTGGGAGGTATATATGAAAATAGGACGTGAATTGATGAAAGGAAGCACTCCTTTGCTGCTTCTAAAACTTCTTTTTTTACGTGACATGTACGGGTATGAAATGATCAAAACATTAGAAGTTCTGTCACAAAATACATTTCATTTGAAGGAAGGTTCTTTGTACCCAGTGCTGCATGCTTTAGAAGAAGATGGGTTTGTCAGTTCCTACTGGGAGGATACTGATTCTCGGCGAAAGAAAAAGTATTATCATATTACTGAAGCAGGCAAAAAGAAATTAACAGGTCTTGTGGAAGAATGGAATACTTATGCAGATGGAATTAGTCTGGTAATCCGGTAGTGTCAAGTGATCTATGAAAAACTGAGCTAAAAAAATAGGCTCAGATGAACCTTGAAAATTGCAGATATTGATGGTTTAAGACCTTGGGGCGTTGCCCCAAGCCCCACAAGGGACTTGTCCCTTGACCCGTTAGCGGGCTTTGCCCGCACCCATCCTCGCCGGAAGGCAGGAAAAGGGCGCACTG
>JAUNGT010000035.1 GCA_030524455.1 Eubacteriales bacterium
AACCTGTGACCCTCTGCTTGTAAGGCAGATGCTCTCCCAGCTGAGCTAAGACCCCGTATCGTGTTGCTGTCGTTTCGCGACTGCTTGATTAGTATACGAAAAGCAGCGAAAAAAGTCAAGCACTTTTTTAAAAAAAATTTACAGCTGAGCTGTTACTCTCCGCTCATCTGCGCCGCATGGAGCGTCTGCCAGTACTGGAATTCCGCAAGGATATCGCTGTACGGGACCGCCCAGCAGGTGCCGTAGGTGTCCCCGCCGGAAATGCTGCCGACCCAGATCCCCTCTGTGGTGTACACGCCGCCGCCGCTGGAGCCGTAGGAGGCCTCGGAGAAAAACTGCAGCACATACTGGGAAGGATTGTTGGGATAGGATACGCTGTAGGCGTCCAGCACGCCGATATAGGCGGAGGCGTTGGGGCCGTCGGAGGAGCTGACGGCGGTCAGCACGTCGCCGCGCAGCTTGCCGGCCTCCTGGGCGTTTGCGCCGGCGGCCGGAAGGATGGAGGAGAGGGTCTGTCCGGAGAGCTCCGAGGTATAAACCACGGCAAAGCCCACATCCTTTGCCGGATTGCGGTATACAGCGACCGCCTGGCTGACCGTGCCGTCCGGAAAGGTAATCTCCGTATGGGCGTGCTTGAGACAATGGGAGGCGGTGGCGATGTAAACCATCTGCTCATCCATCGCCAGGATGACGCCGCTGCCTTCGCTCTCATAGACCAGCCCCATCCCATCCGGGTCGCTGTAGTTTGAAAGGCTCACGTTGTGGCTGGCCGTGCGGGAAAGCGTGTCGTCCGCCAGCGGCTGGAGCGCTTCGGAAACCTCCTGGATCTGCTCGTAGGAGGCCTGCTTTTGCTCGTGGGAAGCCCTGGTGCCGTAGGCCGGGGCGCGGTAAAGGTCGGCCTGTGCCGCCTGCGCCTGCAAAACGCCGTTTCCGGTCCCGATCCATAAAGCTGCCGCCGCCCACATACCCAGGGCAAGCCCAGCCAGACGTCTTCTTTTTTTCATGTCATGCCTCCCTGTCTGCGCTTTTCCTTTTAGTATAAGCGCAGACAGGGGATTGCACAAGACAATTTTCAGTCGCTGAAGAAAATCCAGCTTCCCTTTTCCACCTGGAACGCCTTACCGGCGATGGTGACCACCGCGTCCACGGGCGTTTCGATCTCATAGCGCCATTTCTGTCCCTCGCGGCTCCATTTGGAAGAAACCAGGCCGTGCCGGGTTTTGAGGGTGCAGGAAAGCCAGCCTAAGCGCTCGTCGGGGTGCGGGGCGAAGGATACCTTTTCATAGCCGGGATAACCGGGCAGAGGGGTGATGCCCGCCGCGGTGCTGTACACCCAGTCCGCCACCGCGCCGTAAGCGTAGTGGTTGAAGGAGTTCATGTCGCTGCTCCAGAAATCGCCGTTTTCCATGATACCGTCCCAATGCTCCCAGATCGTGGTTGCGCCCTTGGTCACAGGGTAGAGCCAGGAAGGATATTTTTCCCGCAGCAGCAGGCTCCAGGCAAGCTGTGTGTAGCCGTATGCGGAGAGCACATGGAGAAGATAGGGGGTGCCTACAAAGCCGGTCTGCAGCTGTGTGCCGCAGTCGGTCACCATTTTCGCAAGCTGATCGGCCGCCGCCTGGCAGTCGGGGGCGAGCTTAAAGTGGGCGGCCAGCACGCACTCGGTCTGCGTGGTGTAAACCGGGTAGGCTGCCCGGAAGGCCTTTACGATATTTTCATAGAGGGCTTCGTAGGCGGAAACGTCCTCGCCAAGCACTTTTCCGGCCCGGATCACCAGATCGGTGGAGTGGGCGTAAAAGGCGGAGGCAATAAAATCCTCCCGGGTGGAGCCCTTATAGCTGCCGGAAGGGGCGTCCAGTCCCAGCCAGTCGCCGAAATGCACTCCTCCGGTCCAGAGGTACGGATCGGCAGTATGGGAGGTGATATAGCCGACCCATTTTTTCATGCTGTCAAACTGGCTTTTGAGGATGTCGGGATCACCGAAGGCCTGGTAAACCTCCCAGGGGCAGATGGTTGCCGCGTCCGCCCAGGCGGCGCTGCTTTGCTGATCCTCCGTGACCGTGGGGATCACATGGCCCACCATGCCGTCCTCTCTCTGGTCGGCGGAAAGGTCGGCCAGCCATTTGCGGAAGAAGGTTTCCGTGTCAAAATTGTAGCAGGCGGTGCGGATAAAGGCCTGCGCGTCCCCTGTCCAGCCCAGCCGCTCGTCCCGCTGGGGGCAGTCGGTGGGAACGTCCACAAAATTGCCCTTTTGTCCCCAGATAATGTTGTCGAACAGTTTGTTGAGCAGCGGATTGGAGCTGCTTAAATAACCGGTGCGTTCCATGTCGGAGCAGAGCACGACGGCGGTAAAATTTTCGGGCTTTGCATTTTCGGGGCCGCCGGGGAAGCGGTCCACCCGGATATAGCGGAAGCCGTAGAAGGTAAGCTTTGGACGGTAGCTTTGCCGGCCGTCCTCACAAAAGTACAGGTATTTTGCCTTTGCGCCGCGGTAGTTTTCCGTGTAAAAATTTCCTTCCTTGTCCATCACCTCGGCGTGGGAAAGCTCCACACAGTCGCCTTTTTTGGCGTCCACGCAGATCTCCACATAGCCGGTGATTTCCTGGCCGAAGTCCACCACGGTCTCCCCGGCGGGGGTGGTAAAAATGCGGGCGGGGAAAATGCGCTCCTGCTCCGTCACTTTTTCGCCCTGCTGGGCGATCAGCGTGTCCGTGGGGCCGTCGAATACCTGCGCCGGCTTTTTTGTGGAAGCCGTGTCAAAAGCAGCGTCGTAGGTTTCCCCGTCGTAAATCTCGCTGAAGCGCACGCAGCTTTCCGCAGCGGCCCAGGAGGAGTCGGTGGAAATGGTTTCCTGCCTGCCGTCCTCATACTCCAGGGAAAGCTCGGCGATCAGTCCGGCGGAAAGGGCGGCAAGCCTGTTTTTTCGTTCCTCGGAAAGCCAGCCCGGCAGCCGTCCCCGATACCAGCCCTTGCCGACGGTGACGGCCAGCTCGTTTTCTTCCTTCAAAAGCCCGGTGACATCGTAGGTCTGCACCTGCAGCCGGGTGTCATAGGACGTCCAGCCGGGAGCCAGGATAAAATCCCCCACCCGCGTTCCGTTTAAAACCGCCTCATATACCCCCATGGCGGTGATGGAAAGAGACGCCTTTTTTAGCGTTCCGGAAACCGGAAACTGTCTGGAAAATACCGGGCAGATCCCGCCCATATCCGTTTCCGGACGAATCCATTGTGCCTGTAGCTTCATGCTCATTTGAATACCTCCCTGATAGATTGATTTCTTGACTTTTATCTTAACAAATAGTAGCCTAAAGAAAAGACCTGTTTTTTTACAAAAGTGGGGGTGGTTTTGCGGTTCTGCCAGGGGCGATGCAGAGCGGGCAGGAAGACGGTGAAGCCAGGGGCGCGGAGCGGGCAGGAAGGTAGTGAAGCCAGGGGCGATGCAGCGCGGGCAGGAAGACGGTGAAGCCAGGGGCGATGCAGACTTGGCCCCCCGGGCGCGCTCTCGCTCGGATAAAAACGCAGCGGTGCATAGGGCAGCAAAATACGCTGCCCAAACACCGGCGTTTTTATACGGCCCGGGGGGCCAAGTCTGCATCGCCCCTGGCGGGTACACAGCTTCCGGCCGCGCTGCGTGTCCCTGGCGGTCACGAGCTTTCGGCCGCGCTGCGTGTCCCTGGCGGGTACACAGCTTCCGGCCGCGCTGCAGCGCTTCTGGCAGGTACGGAGCGTTTGACGGGGCTGTTTTGTGAATGGAAAAACATTCATTTTTAAGAGGAGGCGGTATGGAGAATACGCTTATTTTCCGGGATTTGCAGGAGGATGATTCGGAGAAGCTGATTATGATGCCTTATAAGCAGGATGATTTGCTGCCTCACCGGCATGATTTTTTTGAGCTGGCTTATATCACCGGGGGGACGGCGCGGCATACGCTGGAGGGGCAGGTGCATGAGCTGGCGGCAGGGGATTATTTTATTGTGGATTACGGCAGTATTCACGGCTATGAGAGGAGCCGGGGGCTGACGCTGATCAATTGTCTGTTTTTGCCGGAAATTGTGGACGAGACGCTGCAGGGCTGCCGGCGGTTTGACACACTGCTGCAGGGCTGTCTGATTAAATATTACCGGATGTCTCTGGGGCAGACCGGGGTGAACCGGATTTTCCGGGATACGGACGGGCGCATTCTGCGGCTGATGACGGAGATGCTGGAGGAGTACCGGCAAAAGAAGGTGGGCTTTAACCAGATTTTGAAGCTGAAGCTGGTGGAGATTCTGCTTTTGACGCTGCGGGGGCTGATTCCGGAGGAGACAAGGCGGCCCAGGAGCACGATGATCCGGGAGGTGCTGCAGTTTGTGGACAGCCATTATCAGGGCAGCGTGACGCTGGGGGATTTCTGCGAAAAAAATCACTACAGTATGCCCTATATCAGCCGCCGGTTCCGGCAGGAGGTCGGGCTCACCGTCCGGGAGTATGTGCAGAAGGTCCGGGTGGAAAAAAGCTGCAGCCTGCTGGCGGACAGCGATCTGCGGATTTTTGAGGTGGCCCAGGCGGTGGGTTATGAGGATATCAAATTTTTTAATCAGGTGTTTAAGCGGTTGATGCAGGTGTCGCCCCGGGAGTACCGGAGATTGTGCATGAACCGCAGGGATTGATCAGGGAGGAAGCTTATGACGATGGAAAAAAAGGGACCGAGGGTGAGTATTATTGTGCCCGTTTATAATGCACAGAAATATCTGGAACGGTGTGTGGACAGTATTCTGGAGCAGGATTACAAGGATTTTGAGCTGCTTTTGATGGACGACGGGAGCACGGACGGTTCCGGGAAAATCTGCGATTCCTATGCGGAGCGGGACCGGCGGGTGCGTGTGGTGCACAAGAAAAACAGCGGCGTATCGGATACGCGCAACCAGGCGCTTTCGCTGGCGGAGGGGGAGCTGATCCAGTTTCTGGACAGCGACGACTGGATTGTGCCGGAGGCGACGCGGCTTTTGGTCCGCTCCATGGAGGAGTATGGCTGCGACATGGTGATCTCCGATTTTTACCGGGTCAGCGGGGAGCGGCTGGCGCAGAAGGGGGATATCGAGGAGGACCGGGTGATGACCCGTCAGGAGTTTGCGGCCTGTATGGTGGAAAATCCGGCGGATTTTTATTACGGGGTGCTCTGGAACAAAATGTACCGCCGGTCTATCATCGAGAAATATCAGATCCGCATGGATACGTCGCTGAGCTGGTGTGAGGATTTTCTGTTCAATCTGGAGTATATCCGCCATGCGGAGAGCTTTTATGCGCTGCAGGTGCCCATTTACTATTATCTCAAGCGCAAGGGCAGCCTGGTCAGCCAGGGGGCAAGCATCAACAATACGATGCGGATGAAAATCAATATTTTCGAGTATTACAACGAATTTTATAAGGATGTGTACGATCATGAGGACTACGCCAACATCCGCCTGCAGGTGTACAGCTTTTTATGGTCGGCGGCAAAGGACGGGGGCGTGCCGATGGCTCTTTTGCCGGGAAGCAAAAAGCTGGGGCAGGAGCGCCGCCAGATCACCCGCAGGGAGGTGGAGGGCGAGGGCGCGGTGATCGGTCAGTACCGGGTCAGACGCCTCTATGAGTATGAGCTGGAGATCGCCGCCAAGAAAAACAATATGAGCCTGGACGAGGCCATGCTGCTGTGCGCCATCTCCCAATGTCCGGATTGCGACAGCGTGCGTCAGCTGGGAAACCTGACAGGGATCGGGCAGCCCCGTCTGTTTTTGGGACTGCAGAAGCTGGAGCGGAGAAAGCTGATCAAAACGGGCAAGGATAAGACGGCAAAGGACCGGCTGCACTTTACCCTGACGCCGGAGGCCGACCGGGTCTGTCGCGATTTCGTCCAGGTGGAGAAGGATCTGGAGATGGTTTGCCGGGAGGGCTTTTCCGACGACGAGTGGGAGCGCTGCCGGCAGTTTAAGGCCAGGATGGATGAAAATATGATCCGCTTCATGGTCAAGGAGGTCCCGGAGGAAGAGGACGGGGAATAAAACAATGTTTCTCTTTTTTCAGGGAAGGTTCTATGGTAAAATAAACGGCAAGGTAATATTTTTTTCAGGGAAGGGAACGAGAAGATGACGCTGCCATTGCAGTTTACCCGGCGGATGAGCCGGATGCTGGGGGAGGAATATCCGCAGTTTTTGGCGGCCTACGGGACGGCGAATGTGCGCTCGCTGCGGATCAATCCGCTCAAGACCGGGCGCCGGGAATTTTTGGAGAAGGCGCCCTTTTTGCTCTCCCCGGTGGCCTGGGAGGAAAACGGCTTTTATTACGGGGCGGAGGATCAGCCGGGCAAGCATCCGCTGCACGAGGCCGGGGTGTATTATATTCAGGAGGCCAGCGCCATGGCCCCCGCAGCTTATCTGGGAGCTGTGCCGGGAGAGCGGGTACTGGATCTGTGCGCCGCTCCGGGCGGAAAGAGCACCCAGCTGGGAGCCGCCATGAAGGGAGAGGGGCTGCTTGTCTGCAATGAGATCAACCCTTCGCGGGCGAAGATCCTCTCGGAGAATGTGGAGCGGATGGGGATCGGAAACGCGCTGGTGACAAGCGAGGGGCCGGACCGGCTGGCGGAGTATTTTCCGGAGTATTTCGACCGTATTTTGGTGGATGCTCCCTGCTCCGGGGAGGGGATGTTCCGCAAGCACGAGGAGGCCTGCAGCGAGTGGAGCCCGGAAAACGTGGAGCTGTGCGCCGGGCGTCAGGATATGATCCTGGACTGCGCGGCCCGGATGCTCGCCCCCGGCGGCCGCATGGTCTATTCCACCTGTACCTTCGCCCCGGAGGAGGACGAGGAAAGCGTGGGACGCTTTTTGCATCGGCACAGTGATTTTTCCGTGGAGGAAGCGGTTCTTTTTCCCGGTATGGAGCGGGGGCGGGACTGGAACGGGCGCTTTGCGGAGCAGGAGGACGCCCTGGCGCGCACCGTCAGGCTCTGGCCCCACCGGCTGGCCGGGGAAGGGCATTATCTGGCGGTGCTTCGCCGGAAGAAGGGCCCGGCCCCGTCTGCGGGGAGGAGCCTTTACGGCGTGGAAAAAGGACTTTCCGAGAAGGAATGCTCCCTCTGGACGGAATTTGAGCGGGAGAATCTCACGGTTCCTCTTTCCGGCATTTTCCTCCGTTTCGGGGATCAGCTTTATCTGGCGCCGGAGCAGCTTCCCGCCTTAAAGGGGCTGAAGGTGCTCCGCCCCGGCCTGCATCTGGGAACGGTCAAAAAGGGGCGTTTCGAGCCCTCCCACGCGCTGGCGCTTTATCTGGCGCAGGGGCAGGCAAAAAGGAACGCAGCCCTGCCGGACTGGGAGGCGGCAAAGGGCTGGATCGGCGGCATGACCCGTCCGCTGGAGGGGGAGAAGGGCTGGTATCTGGTGACGGCAGCAGGCTACAGCCTGGGCTGGGGCAAGCTGGCCGGAGGGATTCTGAAAAATCACTATCCGAAGGGATTGCGGAAAATATTGTGAGAACGGCGCGGTTTGCAAAACGGCGCGGCAGAAAAAAGGAGGAGCAGGATGAAATATACGTTGGACTATCAGAGATACGCTGAGCTGGCGGAGAGGACGGCGGCCGAGGGCTGCGTGCTTTTGCGCAACGAGGACAGGGCGCTTCCCATTCGCAGAGGAGAGCGGGTTTCCGTGTTCGGAAGGATTCAGTTTACCTATTACAAGAGCGGCACGGGCTCCGGGGGTATGGTGAACGCGCCCTATGTGACGAACATCCTGGACTGTTTAAAGGAGTGCCCGGACATTGAGGTCAACGGGGAGCTGGAGCAGGTTTACCGGGACTGGATTGCGAAAAATCCCTTCGACATGGGTGCAGGCTGGGCGCAGGAGCCCTGGAGTCAGAAGGAGATGCCGGTGGACGCAGGTCTTGTCAAAAAGGCGGCTGCGGTCTCCGATCTGGCGGTGGTTGTGCTGGGCCGCACGGCGGGGGAGGACAACGACAACAGCGCGGCTCCGGGCAGCTATCTTCTGACCGCGGAGGAGGAAGCCCTTTTAAAGGAGGTGTGCAGCGCGTTTTCCCGCACGGCGGTGGTGCTGAATGTGGGAAATATCATCGACATGAGCTGGGTGGAGCGCTATCAGCCCCGGGCGGTGCTGTATGTCTGGCAGGGCGGACAGGAGGGCGGCCGGGCGGCGGCCCGGGTGCTGTGCGGAGCGGAAAATCCCAGCGGCCGTCTGGCGGACACGATCGCAGCGAACATTGCGGATTATCCCTCCACCGCCCATTTCGGGGACGGCAGGCGCAATATTTACGCCGAGGATATTTATGTGGGCTACCGCTATTTTGAGACCTTCGCCCGGGAAAAGGTGCTTTATCCTTTTGGCTTCGGCCTTTCCTACACGGATTTTTCGTGGGAGCTTCTGGAGGCAGAGACGAAGGGGACGCAGGTACGGCTGCGGTTTTCGGTGAAAAATACCGGGGAGACTGCAGGAAAGGAGGTCCTGCAGGTTTACATAAGCGCGCCCCAGGGGAAGCTTGGCAAGCCCGCCCGGGTGCTGGCAGGCTATGAAAAAACGGGGCTTTTGCAGCCCGGAGAGGCGCAGGAGCTGCAGCTTGTGACAGAGCTTCGGGATTTTGCCTCCTACGACGACGCAGGGCAGACGGGGAACCGGTCCTGCTATGTGCTGGAGGCCGGGGAATACGGTATTTTCGCGGGGACGGATGTGCGCAGTGCCCGCCGGGTTCACACGGTCGTCCTGCCGGAGCTTATGGTGACCTGCAGGCTGCGGGAGGCCATGGCGCCGGTGACGCCTTTTTCGCGGCTGCGCCCCGATGCCCAGGGGACAGGGATTGCCTGGGAGGACGCGCCGGTGCGGACCGTGGACCTGGCAGAGCGGATCCGGCAGGAGCGTCCGGCGGACTGCCGGGAGACAAAGGATCAGGGCTATCGTCTGGCGGACGTGTACGACGGCAAGGTATCCCTGATGACCTTCCTGGCTCAGCTGACGGACGAGGATCTGGCCTGCATGACCCGGGGCGAGGGAATGTGCTCCCCCAAGGTGACGCCCGGCACGGCGGCGGCCTTCGGCGGGCTGACGGAGAGGCTTTTGGCCTTCGGCATCCCGGCGGCCTGCTGTTCCGACGGCCCCTCCGGCATCCGGATGGACTGCGGCGCGATGGCCTTTTCCCTTCCGAACGGCACGCTTTTGGCCTGCACCTTTCACCGGGAGCTGGTGGAAGAGCTGTATGAGATGGAAGGAATGGAGCTGCGCAAAAACAGGATCGATACCCTGCTCGGCCCCGGCATGAACATTCACCGGAATCCCTTAAACGGCCGGAACTTTGAATATTTTTCCGAGGATCCGTATCTGACCGGTACGATGGCGGCCGCCCAGTTAAAGGGAATGGCACGGTACGGCGTGACCGGCACGATCAAGCATTTTGCGTGCAACAGCCAGGAATACCGGCGGCATGACGCGGACGCTGTTGTGTCGGAGCGGGCGCTTCGGGAAATCTACCTGAAGGGCTTTGAGATCGCGGTGAAGGAGGGCAGGGCCTACAGCGTGATGTCCACCTACGGCCCGGTCAACGGCATCTGGACGGCGGGCAATTACGATCTTCTGACCACGATCCTGCGCGGCGAGTGGGGCTATCGGGGCATGGTGATGACCGACTGGTGGGCGAAGATGAACGAGGAGGGACAGGACGGCACCCAGAGCAATACGGTTCCCATGGTGCGGGCCCAGAACGATGTCTACATGGTAGTGGCGGACGCGGCCTCCAACTCCGCCGGGGACAATACGATGGAGGGCCTGAAAAAAGGACAGATTACAAGGGCTCAGCTTCTTCGGAACGCCGCCAATATCTGCAGCTTTATCCTTCGCTCCCCCGCCATGGAGCGGCTGCTTGGACGAAGCGAGGAGGTCTGCATCGAGAAAAACAGCCCGCAGGACAAGGCGGGGAATGGACAGCTTCTGGGACAGGCCGCGGTGGGGGACAGCGCCGTTCTGGATTTGGCGGGGCTTGGCACCCAGAAGGGGAGCCGGGTTGTCTATCAGTTGAATTTTGCGGAAAAGGGCCGCTACCGGCTCACCCTGAAAATGCGTTCCAGCGCTGCGGTGGCGGCGCAGATGCCGGTGACGGTATTTTTGAACAATCAGCTGATCCAGACCGTGACAATCACGGGGACGGACGGGGAATGGATCAGCCGTCAGGTGGAGCTTGACGTCGCGCTGTCTCTGGAAAGCTATCTGGCCCTGTTTTTCGGGGAGAGCGGGATCGAGATCGGCGAAATCAGGATCAGTAAGGAGTAAGAAATGCGTAAACGCGGATGGTGTGCCTGGCTGCTGGGGGCTTTTTTGACGGCTGCTCTGGCAGCGGGCTGCGGCTCCGGGGAGGAGGCCGGCAATCTGGAGCGGGGCATGGAGCTTATCGAGCAGATGGATTATGAGAACGCGCTGACCAGCTTTGAGGCGGCCGCGCTCAACAAGGAGGATATGCGCCAGGTGTACCGGGGACAGGGGCTTGCCTACATGGGCATGACCGATTACGAAAACGCGGCGGCCAGCCTGGAAAAGGCGCTGGCCTTAAGCGGGACGGCCCCGGACAATCTGGACTATGACATCAACTATTATCTGGCCACCGCCTATTACCGGGGCGGCGACACCGAAAAGGCCATTGCGGTTTACCGGGCCATCACGGATTTGAAGCCCGCGGAGAAAACGGCCTGGTATCTGATGGGGACGCTGGAGCTGGAGCAGGGGAGCACGGAGGAGGCCCAGGCGGCCTTTGACAGCGCGGTGGCCGCCGCGCCCAACGACTATGACCTGCGCATCGATATTTTCTGCAGCTGCAGCCGGAACGGGGCGGACGAGCTGGGAACGCCCTATCTGCAGGCGGTGCTGGACGACGATTCCAGAAAGCTCTCCGATTTCGACAAGGGACGGATCAGCTTTTACCTGGGCAGCTACGAGGACGCCAGGTCATCCCTGGAAAAAGCGCTGGAAACCGGAGGGGCCGAGGCGGCCTCCCTGCTCGGCCAGACCTACGAGGCGCTGGGGGATTATAATTACGCGGCCAGCGTCTACAGCACCTATCTGTCCGACAAGCAGCCTGATGCCGCCCTGTACAACCAGCTGGGGCTGTGCAAGCTAAAGGGCGGCGATTACCAGGCGGCCCTGGAGGCCTTTCAGGCAGGGCTTTCCATGGAAAACAGCATGTCGGCCCAGCAGCTTCGGTTCAACGAGATTGTGGCCTACGAGTATCTGGGACAGTACGCCCAGGCCAAGCTTGCCATGGAGCAGTATTTGTCGCTGTATCCCGACGACGAGAAGGCCCAGCGGGAAAATGTGTTTTTACAGACAAGATAAAAAGGCTGGAGGTTGGAAGGATGTGGAATGGAAGGGCAGTTCTTTTGCTGGCGGTTCTCCTGCTGTGGGCGGTCCCGGCCCGGGTTCAGGCGGCTCCTGCAGGAGCAAATGGGCAGCAGTCCAGGCAGCAGTCCGGGCAGCAGCCGGTGACCAAAACCGCGTCAGCGGCGTTTGTCCTGCAGGAAACGCAGGTCTGGGCGGCGCCGGGGGCAGATCCGGCAGGCGGGGAAGAGACTGAAACGGCCCGGCCCCTGGGGATTTTGGCGGCAGGGCAGACCGTGAATGTCTGCGGACGCACAGCGGACGGCTGGCTCAGGATTGTGTTCGGGAACGGGCTGGGCTATGTGCGGGCGGAGGGCCTGCAGGAGCTTTTCGTGGACGAGGCGATGCGGGCCGCCTTAGCCGCGCAGGCGGAGCTGGCAGAGCAGCAGAGCAGGGCGCAGGAGGCGGAGCTGGCAGCCCAGCAGAGTAAGGCGCAGGAGGCGGCTCTGGCAGTCCAGCAGGCCGGGAGCCCGGCTCCCGCGGCCGGAGCCGGAAATGTGATCTTTGTGGGAGATTCCCGCACCGGACAGATGGCGAACGCGGTGGGTGGAAGCGCAGCCTGGCCGGGAACGGCATTTGCGTACTGCTTCGGCGGTGGAGTGGACTGGCTGTCCGGCGCGGCAGCCAAGGCGGAAATTGACCGGTATGTGACGCCGGGCAGCGTGATTATCCTGAATTACGGGGTGAACGATCTGTCGCGGCACAATGATTATATCGAGGTAATCAACCGCTATGCCGGCGACTGGCAGGAAAAGGGCGCGTCGGTCTGGTTTGCCTCCGTAGGGCCGGTGGGAGAAAACGCCTACGGCAAGCGAAACTGGGCGGTGGAGTATTTTAACAATCAGTTAAACGGCAGGCTTAACGGGCAGATCGGCCGGATCGATCTCTACGGATATCTGACGGCCTCCGGCTATGCCACGACGGCGGACGGCCTGCACTATACGCCGGAGGTTTATGCCGGAATGTTCCGCTTTCTGATGCAGAGCGTGGGACGGGCATGAAGGGCTACGACAACATCAGGCTTCTGCGTGCCGCCGCCTGCCTGGGGGTGTTTATCACCCATCTGGCGCCGTATCTGGGCGTGACGGGCCGGGCCGCCTGGCTGGCGAACCAGGGAGCGGCCGGTGTGTACCTGTTTTTCCTGATCAGCGGCTTTCTGGCTGCCGGGGACAGGCGGCTGACGGCGGGCCGGAGAGAGATTTTCGGTTATTACAGAAACCGGCTTTTGCGGCTTTTGCCGCTTTACTATGCGGTGATTCTCTACAACATGGCGCTGCACGGGCTGCTGTTGCGGGACGTGCCGTCAGATCCGAAAGGGCTGTACTGGCTGCGGTATTTTTTCCTGACAAACGCGGTCCTTCCCGCTCCGGACAATTTCTGGGGAAACTTAAGCGCCACCTGGACGATCAGCCTGTTTGCGGCCTTTTATCTGCTGGCCCCGTTTTTTGTCCGGCTGATCCGGGGAGTGGGGAGCGCCTTTTTCGCCTACGCGCTGGCCCTCCTTCTGCGGTATCTGTGGACGGCGGCAGGCTTGTCCGACTACATGATGATTTTTTATTATCTGCACTTTTTTTTGCTGGGGATTCTTGTGCGGCAAATTGCGGGCAGGCAGAGGCTGGCCCCGCGGCTTTTGCTCTTCGGGGCGGCGATGGCGGCGATAGCTGCAGTGCTTTGGCTTACCGGGACGCGGCCGGACAGCTTTCTTTTGTATTCCTGGGCTTTCGGCGCGATCGTGCTGCTGACGCTTAAGCTGCGCTGCAGTGCCCGGGGCGTCCTTTTGGCGGACGCTTATTCCTACGAAATTTATCTGGTGCATGCGGTTGTGCTGGAAGGGATCGGCCTTTTGCGGGCCCACATTGCGATTCCGGCAGCCGTTGTGCTTATTCTGGCGGTGGGACTGACCGCGGCCGGCGCCTTTCTGGCAAAAAAAGCGGAAGGGCTCTTAAAGAAAGGAGAAATATTATGATTGATCAGTTGATTGCAAAGATTCAGAAAACAAAGGCTCCCATCGTGGTGGGGCTGGATCCCATGATGAAATTTATTCCGGAGCAGATTAAGACAGCGGCCTTTGCGGAGTACGGAGAGACGCTGAAGGGCGCGGCGAAAGCGATCTGGGAGTACAATAAGGGCATCGTGGACGCGGTGTGCGATCTGATCCCGGCGGTGAAGCCCCAGGTGGCGATGTACGAGCAGTTCGGCGTGGAGGGGATGATCGCCTTTCAGCGGACAGTTGAATACTGCAGGCAAAAGGGGCTGGTGGTGATCGGAGATGTCAAGAGAGGCGATATCGGCTCCACCTCGGAGGCCTATGCGGTCGCCCATCTGGGAAGGGTGACGGTGGGGAGCAAGAGCTACGCGCCCTTCGACGAGGATTTCGCCACCGTCAATCCCTACCTGGGCTCCGACGGAATCAAGCCCTTCCTGGAGGTGTGCAAGGAGAACGACAAGGGAATTTTCGTGCTGGTCAAAACCTCTAATCCCAGCAGCGGGGAGTTTCAGGACCGCGTTGTGGACGGCCGCCCGCTTTACGAGATCGTGGGCGAAAAGGTGGCTGAGTGGGGAGAAAGCTGCATGGGCAGCAGTTACAGCAATGTCGGCGCGGTGGTCGGCGCAACCTACCCGGAGATGGGAAAGGCGCTGCGCAGAGTGATGCCGAAGGCGTACATCCTGGTGCCCGGCTACGGGGCGCAGGGCGGCAAGGGCAAGGATCTGGTTCACTTTTTCAATGAGGACGGTCTGGGCGCGATCATCAATTCCTCCAGAGGAATCATCGCGGCCTACCAGCAGGAGAAATATGCGAAATTCGGCGCGGCGGGCTATGCGGACGCGGCCCGCCAGGCGGTGATCGACATGCGGGAGGACATCGCGCAGGCGTTATAAGGTTAACAGAAACGCAAAAATAAGGAGGGTTACCCGATGAAATTACAGGGAAAGCAGGCCGAATGGCTGCAGGAGACGCTGGAGCGGACGGTGAGCAAGCTGGAGAAGGTGAGCCGGCGCTCCAAGGACAAGATCCCCTACACGACGGAGAACGGGGTGCACGACGACTGGTCCGGCGAGCGCATCGGCTGGTGGACAAACGGCTTCTGGGGCGGCATGATGTGGCAGCTCTACGTTTACACGAAGGATGAGTTTTACCGGCAGGTAGCGCTGGAAAATGAGGAGAAGCTGGACGCCGACCTGATGGATTACGAAAAAATGGATCACGACAACGGCTTTAAGTGGCTTCCCACGGCGGTGGCCGATTACCGGCTGACCAAGGATAAGGCGGCCCGCAACCGGGGGCTTTTGGCGGCGGCTAACCTGGCGGGACGCTACAACAGCCTGGGGCGCTATATCCGGGCCTGGAACGGGATGCCCACGCCGGAGAGAGACTGCAGGGGCTGGGCGATCATCGACTGCATGATGAATCTGCCGCTTCTGTACTGGGCGGGGGAGGAGCTTGCGGATCCCCGCTTTACCCAGATTGCCCGCAATCACGCGGACACGGCGATGAGATGCTTTATCCGGGGCGACGGCTCCGCCAACCACATCGTGGAATTTGACCTGGAGACCGGGGAGATGGTAAAAAGCTACGGCGGCCAGGGCTACGGGGAGGGCTCGTCCTGGACCCGGGGGCAGAGCTGGGCGCTCTACGGCTTTACGCTGAGCTATATTCACACCAAAGAGCAGGCTTATCTGGAAACGGCGCAGCGGGTGGCCAACTATTTTATTGCAAACATTCCGGAGAGCGGGCTGATTCCCGTGGACTTTCGGCAGCCAGAGGAGGTATCCTGGCAGGATTCCACCGCGGCGGCGATCGCGGCCTGCGGGCTGATCGAGCTTTCCCGGCAGTTTGAGGGAAGGCAGGCGGAGGTGTATCTGCAGGCGGCGGTGCGGCTTCTGCAGGCGCTGTCTGAAAAGAGCGTCAACTGGGACGAGTCCCAGGATAACCTGCTGGAAAAGTGTACCGCGGCTTATCACGATAAGGCGCATGAGTTCTCCATCATCTACGGGGATTACTATTTCCTGGAGGCGCTTTTAAAGCTGGCGGACAGGGATCTGTTCGTCTGGTAAAAGGTAGTTCACAAACTCTTTCTTGTATGTTAGAATCATAGCAGTCAAGGGAAAGGAGACTGCGATGGAACAGTACAAGAAAGAGTTTATTGAGTTTATGGTGGACAGCGACGTGCTGAAGTTCGGAGATTTCACCTTAAAGAGCGGGCGGAAATCCCCGTTTTTCATGAATGCGGGCGCTTATGTGACCGGCACCCAGCTGCGGCGTCTGGGAGAGTATTACGCGAAGGCGATCCACGACAATTACGGCCTGGATTTTGACGTGCTTTTCGGGCCCGCCTACAAGGGAATCCCGCTGACGGTGGCGACCACCATGGCGATCAGCGAGCTGTACGGCAGGGATATCCGCTACTGCTCCAACCGCAAGGAGGTCAAGGATCACGGGGATACCGGCATTTTGCTGGGCAGCAAGCTAAAGGACGGAGACCGGGTGGTGATAATTGAGGATGTGACGACCTCCGGCAAATCCATCGAGGAGACCTTCCCGATTTTAAAGGCACAGGCGGACGTGGAGATCGTGGGTCTGATGGTATCCTTAAACCGGATGGAGAGGGGGCTGGATTCCGATCAGAGCGCGCTGTGCGAGATCCGGGAGAAATACGGTTTTCCGGCAAACGCCATCGTCAGCATGGCGGAGGTGACGGAATATCTGTATAACCGTCCCTATCAGGGGAAGGTTTACATTGACGATGCGCTCAAGGCATCGATTGACGCTTACTATGAGCAGTACGGCGCAAAATAGGAGGAGCTTTCATGGAAGAAAAAACCTATAAGCTGCTTGGAGGCAGCGGAGCGCTCAGCATTGCGGTGGGAGCGGTGGTGATGACCGCCGGGATCGCCGGGGGCGTTTTGCTGATCGTCAGCGGCGCGAGGCTTCTGGCTCACAGAAGCCGCCTGCTTTTCTGAGGGGGCCACAGCGTGCGCAGAGGTTATATTTTTACCGATAAAAAGGAATCGAAGCGGGGGCTGCTTTCGGCAGCCCTCGGCCTGATGTCGCTTGTCTCCCTGTTTTTGGCGGTCTGGCTGACCTTCCGCAGCGGGGGGCAGGCCCTGGTTCGCTACGGCGTGGTGGGGCTTTTGTGCCTGATTTTTTCTGTGAGCGGGCTTGTCTGCGGCATTCTGGGCAAGACGGAGGAGGACAAATTTCACCTGTCCGCCTGGATCGGAATCGTGCTGAACGCGCTGACGATCCTGGGGGTCGGGTTTATTTTATATGCGGGAGTAAACGGATGATGACAATGATAGAAGAACGGTTTGAGCTGGCGGCAGAGCGGATCGGGCAGATCCCGGGCCAGGCGGAGACGGAGGGCGCGTTCCGCGATTATTTTGCAGAGACGGCGGAGTATCTCTCCGTGATGGCAGAGGAGTACCGCTGGATCGCGGGCGGCGGCTTACAGGCCGCGTCGCTGCAGGAGCTGGAGCGGCACAACGAGATTTGCTTTATCGACCTTCTGGGCCGCAATTATGAGACGAGCTTTGCCAATCCGGCCTGGGCAAGACAGCGGCTGGGGGAGACCTTCGGCGGCCTTTTGTCGGCGGTTGCGGCGGAACTTCGCAGCCTGCCCGCCTTTGTATACGAGCAGAGGCTGGAGGAGGTTACCATCCGGCTGGAGCTTTTTTTGGAGATTTACTGTGCCTTTGCGGAGAGCTGGCAGGAGGAAGGCAGTCTTCCGCGGGAAAGCGGGATCCGGGATATTTTCTACTGGTTTGCCAGCGATTACGCGGAGCCCATGGCGCGCAACAGCGCAGCGGAGACGGTGGACTGGACGCGGGATTTCGCGGTTCGCCTGATTGAGGAGAGCGATCTTTCCGACATCCGCTACCTGTTTTATTACGGGGAGTATATTGCCGACGATCAGTGGAAGCTGGCGGAATATTTAAACGGTCTGGAGCAGGAGAAAATCCAGAAAATCGCGGACGCCTACACGGAGGGCTTCCGCAAGGGCTTTGAGGTGGCGGGCAAGCCCCTGGAACGGAAAAAATCCGTCAACATCCGCTATCCGCTGGGCTTTGAGCGGGTGGTGCGGGCGGCGATCCAAAATTTCCGCGCCATGGGACTTAAGCCGGTGATCTACCGCGCCTCCTCCAGCTTTTTGCAGGGAAGAAGGGGATACAAAAACGGCTATTTCGGCGCGCCGGTGAACCTGCAGTTCGATTATGACCATGAGAACGACAAAGCCTTTTATCTGGACAAAAAATACATCAACCGGAAGCTGGAGTGCTGTCAGAGCGCCTGGGAGGAGTATCGGGAGCAGGCTGCCCTGCACGCGGGGCCGGCGGTGATCGAAGCCTTCGGCGAGCAGCCCTTTGAGCCGGTCAGCAAGCCGGAGCGGGCACAGCTGTCGGCAGAGCAGCAGAAGCTTTCCGTGGAGTACCAGAGCCGGCACAGCGCTCTCGTCAACCGTTATATCAACCCGGAGGAGAGGAGCTTTACGATCATCGCCTTTCCGCTGCCCCAGATCGGGGAGGATTTCCCGGCGATCTTTGAGGAGATCCTGAAAATCAATACGCTGGATTATAAGACCTACGAGACGATTCAGCAGCGCATTATCGACGCCCTGGATCAGGCGGCCTGGGTGCGCGTCCGGGGGCGGGGAGAGAACCGGACGGACATGAAGGTGATGCTCCATCCGCTTTCCGATCCGGAAAAGGAGACGAATTTTGAAAACTGTGTGGCCGACGTGAATATCCCGGTGGGCGAGGTGTTCACCTCCCCGCAGCTTGCGGGGACAAACGGGACGCTCCATGTGACGCAGGTATACTTAAACGGTATGAAGTATACGGATCTGGAGCTTGCGTTTGAGGACGGCAAAATCGCCTCCTGTTCCTGCAAAAACTTCCCGGATGAGGCGGAAAACCGAAAGCTTCTGCAGGATAATCTTCTGTTCCACCACGACACCCTTCCCATCGGGGAGTTTGCCATCGGCACCAACACCACGGCCTATATGGCGGCGAAGCGGTTTGATATCAACGATAAGCTTCCGATTCTGATCGCGGAAAAAACCGGTCCTCATTTCGCGGTGGGCGATACCTGCTACAGCTATGAGGAGGACCGGATGACCTACAATCCCGACGGCAAGGCGATCATTGCCCGGGACAACGAGATCTCGGCCCTGCGCCATGAGGATCCCGCCAGGGCTTATTTTAACTGCCACACGGACATCACGATTCCCTATGACGAGCTGGGAGAGGTGACGGCGGTGACGGCGGACGGCCGGGAAATCGGGATCATCCGGGACGGATTTTTCGTGCTGGACGGAACGGAGGAGCTGAACGTGCCGCTCTATGGCGGCTGAGGAGGAAGCGAAATGATGCGACCGGAGAAACTGGTTCTGACAGCGCTCTGTGCGCTCTGCCTGACGGCCTGCGCCCCGGCTTTCCCGCCGGAAGCGCAGGAGACGCAGGAAATGCCGGAAGCGCAGGAGACGCCGGAAAGCGTTTCCGAACGGCTTTACCGTGCGCTTCGGCAGGCGGCGGGAGCGCAGGTGCTTTTGTTTGACTGCGCAGATTATGACGGGGACGGGACGCAGGAGGCGTTTGCCTTTGTCGGGACGGAGCAGGAGGAGGCGCTGGCGGGACAGGTGTGGTTTGTCTCCGGGGAGAGCGCAGAGCCCCTGTGGCCGGAAGGGGACGGGGAGCTTGTGGCAAAGGATGACAGCCGGATCGTTCCCCTGGGGGACGGGAGGGCCGTCTGGCACCTGGAGGCGGCAGACGGTCCGGACAGCTCCCTGATCTGGGAGGTACGCTCCGGCGTTCCGGCGCAGAGCATCCTTTCCGGTAAGGGGAAAAATTTTGCGCGCTGTGAGGACGGCAGCTTTGTGTTGTATCAGACCGGCACGGACGCCGGGACGACGGAGAAGCCCTGCCGTTTTTATGTGAAGGACGGACGTTTTTACGAGTATGGGCTGGCTCTGCTTGGCTGGGAGACCGCAAAATCGCTGCCGGGGGAGGCAGAGTGCGTCGCTCCTTTGGAGGCGGAGGGCTACTGGCTCAGTGAAAGCTATCTGAGAGGGGACGGCGCTGTCCTGCTGAATCTGACGGACAACACGGACAACCAGACGCTGACCTGTGTGTGGCAGGACGGAGGGCTTGTCACGGAGAGTCAGGAGAGGGGCGCAGCCGGGCGGATGATCGGGGAGATCGGGGGCGCGGACTGGTTCGGCCCCGACGGGGAATTGGAGCAGCTCTGGCAGCAGGAGCAGAAACGGCGCCGGGAGGACGGCCTGTTTGAAAAGCTGCGCGCCGACCGCGACAGCTGGTACGATCTGGACGGGGACGGATCGGCAGAGCGGATCGGCTATGCGATAACCTGGGAGGCGGAGGGAGATTTCGCAGAGGGCATGGGGCTTTTTGTGGATCAAAAAACCGTCTGGCAGACCGGGGAGGAGGCCTATGGGGGCTACGACGTCTGGGTCACGGATCTGGATCGCGGAGACGGCAAAAAGGAGCTGGCGGTCCGGAAAAAGGATCTGTCGGACGGGGTTTTGGGTCTGACCTTTTTTGCGTGGGAGAACGGAGAGCTGCGGGAAATCGGGGATCTGATGAAATGCCCGGTCCTGGAAGGGGAAGGCAGCTTTTTCCGGTTTTTCTGGAACAACGAAAACGGGCAGATTGTGCGGGCTCCCGGGGACGGGACACTGACGGTGTGGGCAGACACGCCGGTTTACGCGCCCGGCTTTGGCTGTTATTTTGCAAAGCTCACCTATGCGCTGACCGGAAATGGGTTTGTGCAGGAGAGACAGGAGGAGTACGAGATTACCTGCGCCTACAACGGTCAGGATCCCTACCGCTATACGGCGTCGCGGCCGATCGCCTTTTATGCGGACTGGGAAAACGGAGAACCGGTCGGGGAGCCGGTGTTTACCGCAGAGCCCGGGGATCCGCTTTTGGCCCGGGCGCTGCGGACAAAAGCGGGGGAAGGGAAAATCCTTGTAAAAATGCAGTCCGTCTCGGACGGACAGGAGGGCTGGGCTGTGTTCGGGGAGGAGGCGGCCTTTGCGGAGACGCCGGGCTGGGGATGACGGAACGGACGGCGCAGGACAGAGTAGGACAGAGCGGAAGGGAGCGGAGAAACCGGATGAATACGGAAGAAATTTTGCGGAAGGTAGACGGGATGTTTTCCCAAAACCAGGGAGCCATGGCCCAGGAGCTGTTGGAGACCTCTATCCGTCTGGCGATGGAGGAGGGCGATGATGCGGCTCTTTTGACCCTGTTAAACGAGCTGATCGGCTATTTGCGGGAAACCAGCCAGGTGGAGAGCTCCTACCGGTATGCGCAGGCAGCGCTTTCGCTGACGGAGCGCATGGGGATTGAGGGAAGCATTGCCCATGCGACGACGCTGCTCAACGTGGCGAACGCTTACCGGGCGGGAGGCCGGCTGGAGGATTCTCTGTCCTGCTACCGGCAGGCGGAGGCCGTTTACGACAAAGTGCTGGAAAAGAACGATATGCTGCGGGCCAGCCTGGCCAACAACATCAGCCTTCTTTATCAGGAAATGGGGGATTTTGAGGCGGCTTACGAAAGTCTTTGGCAGGCGCTTGCCATTGTGAAGGAAAATGAGGATACGGCCTTTGAGGAGGCGGTCACCTACGCCAACCTGGCGGCGACCTGCCTGCGCTTAAACCGGGACAGCGAGGCGCAGTCCTTCTTTGAACAGTCGATCCGGCTGTTCGAGGAAAATGAGATCCGGGACGCCCATTACAGCGCGGCGCTGTCCTCCATGGGGACGTTTTTTTATAAGAAAAAGGAATACGGGCGGGCGGCCGAATGCTTTGAGAAGGCGATGGCGGGGATGAAGGCTTCCCTCGGTGAAAACGAATACTATCATCGTCTGGCGGAGAATCTGGAGGCCTGCCGGCGGGCCCGGGAGAGCGCAGGAGAGTCCGCTGACGCACAGCCCGGCGACATGCAGTCCGGTGACGCGCAGCCTGACGGCGGGCAGTCCGGCGTCGGGCAGGGATCCGGCCTGGCGCTGTGCCGCGCCTATTTCGAGGCCTTCGGAAGGCCCATGCTGGAGCGGGAATTTCCGGAGGAGGCCGGGCGGATTACCGCAGGGCTTGTGGGGGAGGGCTCGGACTGCTTTGGCTTTGACGACGAGGTTTCCAGGGATCATGACTGGGGGCCGGGCTTTTGCCTTTGGGTGTCGGAGGAGGACTACCAACGGTTCGGAAAGCGGCTGCAGGAGGCCTATGAGCGGCTTCCGCGGCAGTTTCGGGGCTATACCCGCCGGGAAAGCGCTCAGGGCCGGGGGCGGATGGGCGTCCGGACGGTGCCCGGCTTTTACCGCAGTATTCTGGGAGACAGCGTGCGGAACCTGACGGAACGCTTTTCGGCGGCGGACGTGGACTGGGCCCGGGCAGACGACGCAGCGCTGGCGGCGGCGGTCAACGGAGAGGTGTTCCTGGAAGGGGAAAACGCGTTCCTGACGATCCGGCGCGTGCTCCGGGAGGGCTTTCCGGAGACGGTTCGCTGGAGCAAGATTGCGGAGGGCTGTGCCCGGTTTTCCCAGGCGGCCCAGTATAACTTTGCCCGGATGGAGGGCCGGGGGGATTTGGTGGCGGCGCAGCTTTCCCTGGCGGAGGGGATGCGGCAGGCGATGAAGCTGCTGTATTATCTGGAGGGGGAATACCCGCCCCATGACAAGTGGCTGTTTCGGGGGCTTTCCGGAAGGGAGGACTTCAGGGAGGCCTGCGGGCTGATCCGGAAGCTTTTGGAGAGCTCCGGAAAGGCGGCGGAGGAAGATCCCGGGAAGGCAGAGCTTGCAGAGTTGCTTGCGAAGGCGCTGGCCGATCAGCTTTACCGGCGGGACCTGGTGACAATGCGGGAGGACTATCTGGATTTTTATGCGCCGGAGCTGGTGGCCAAGTCCGTCCTGGCGCAGAAAACGGATGAGGAGCTGATCCGTGAGATCGCGGAGGCGGAGTTTGCTGCCTTTGACCGGGTGCGCAATACCGGAGGCCGGGCCTTTTGTCAGAATGACTGGCCGACCTTCTCGATCATGCGCCGCAGTCAGTACATGACCTGGAGCCGGAAACTTCTTTTGCAGTATCTTTATGAATTCCGGGCGGAGCTTGGGCGCGGCCGAAATCTGGTGGAGGAAAAGTACGGCAGGATGATGGAGAGCAACTATCCGGAGGAATACGAGAAAATCCGGGACCGTTTTCCGGCCCTTTCCCCGGAGAAAAAGCAGATCGTCGAGGCCATTGTGCAGCTTCAGGTGGGCTTTATGGAGGAGTTTGCGGCGCGCTATCCGCATCTTGCGGGCAATGCCCGGCTGATTCATACCTCGGAGGACGTGTTCGGGGATACCTCCTACGAGACGTATCTGCGGGGCGAGATCAGCACCTATTCGGACAAGCTGCTGGAAATGTACGGACGCTTTGTGGCAGAGCTTGCGGGCAGCGGGCAGAATCCGGCGGAGCGCATCATGGAAAACACGGTCCATCTGTACGGATACGCGGATCTGGAGGCTGCGGAGCAGGCGCAGCGGGCAGCACAAATTTGAAGGGGAAAAAATGGAAACCTATATTATCGAAGAAGCCGACTATGTTCTCCTGGGGGCTACCCGGGCCGCGCTCGAAAAGGCACAGCAGCTTTGCGGGCGCGCTACGGTGCTGATTGTCACGGAAAGCACCTGCCTGGCGGAGGAGATCTGCGATACCTGCCGCTACGAGGAGCCGGAGCCCGGCTTTTTGCCGGATCGCTTTCAGCTTGCACTGGAAGAAAAATGCGATGCATTGGGAATCAGGCTGCTCTATTTTCTGAAATATGTGGATCAGCTCCGGCTGGACGGCCGGATCCTGGTCCGCGTCGCGGCCAAGGGCGGCCTGTACGGCATTCTTTGCCGGGAGCTTTTGGACTTCCGGCAGGAGCTGGAGGCTGAGCACTATGCGGCCTGGATCACCGGGGAAGAGGGGGAAAACGTCCGCCTGCTTCCGGTAAGCGTCCCTCCGGCGTCCAAAACCGATGCCCCGGACGGACTGGCGCGGCAGCTGTTTGTCTGCCGAAAGGCGCTGATCGGGGAATTTCTGCGCCGAAGGGAGCAGGAGCCGGGACTTTTTCTGGGGCGGTTTGCCCGAAAACCTTACGGGTCTGGGAAGTCCTGCGGGCAGGCTTTGTCCGCCGGGGACGGAAAAGCCTGCCGGGGACAGACGGTCAGGGTTTGGGCGCCGGGGCAGAATCGCCTGGGCCGGTACCGGGCCTGTGAGCTGGAGGAGAGCCGGGCTGCGGTGTATGCCGGGAGAGAGGACTGGGATCTTGTCGTGGCGGGAGGCGGGACGGCCGGCGTGATGGCCGCTCTGCACGCGGCCCGGGGCGGTCTGCGGACGCTTCTTCTGGAGCCGGATTACGATTTGGGAGGGACCCAGACCTTGGGCGGCGTCAGTACCTATTGGTTCGGCAACCGCTTTTCGGACGTGCGGGAGATCGACGGGGAGGTGGACCGGCTGTGTACCGCCTGCGGCGTGAGAAAGCGAAAGGGGATCTGGAGCGAGAAGGACGATTTCCATGCGGGCCTGAAGGGCTTTGTCTATCTGAAGCTGTGCCTGGAGGCCGGGGTCACGGTGCTGTTCGGCCAGCTGGCCTATGGGGCGGTTTGTCAAAACGGCCGGATAGAAGCCGTGCTGAGCGCAGGCGCGGCGGGCAACCGGGCAGATTATGCCAAAGCGGTGATCGACGCCACGGGGGACGGGGATCTGGCCGTGGCCGCCGGGGCGGACAGCTGTTACGGAAGCGAGCGGGACATGATCACCTATTGGGGCTCGCTGGCCCAATATGTCTCTCCGGATGCCTATCGGAACAATTTCTCGTCCATGCTGTTTGCGGAGGATCCGCTGGATTATACCCGGTTTATCCGGCTGGGGAGAAGGCGGGGCGAGGGGCTGTTTGAGCACGGAAGCTATGTGAGTATGCGGGAAAGCCGCCATATCCGCGGGATGCGGACGGTGGATCTGCGGGACCTGATGTTGTACCGCACCTACGAGGACGGCCTTTACACCTGCTTTTCCAACTATGATCCCAAGGGAAAGCTGGATGCGGATATGATTTACTGCGGTGTGCTGCCGCCCCAGGTGCGCATTCAGATCCCGCTTTCCGCCCTGCTCGCAGCAGATCGGCAGGGAAAACGGATCGAGGGGCTGTATGTGGCGGGAAAGGCGGTTTCGGCCACACATAACGTGTTTCCCAGTATCCGGATGCAGCCGGATCTGATGCACCAGGGGGCGGTCCTGGGCGCGCTGCTTGCCCGGGCGGCCAAAGAGGGAACCTGCCCGGAGCGGATGGACAGCAGGGCGCGCCGCGCCTTTTTGCTGTCCTACACGGACGACGATCTGCGTCTTCCAAAATTTTGCCTGAGCGGGCAGGAGTGTGCGCGACAGACCAACGAGCGGACGCGCCGGCATTGGGTGGACGTTCCCTTTCTCTATGAGGAGAGGGGCAGCAGCCCGGCGCTGGGCCTGATGGCGGCGAAACCGCAGGAGGTGCGGGAGATTCTGACAGAGCGCCTTACGGAAGCTGCGGACCCGGCCCTGCGGGAGACGCTGATGGGCTATGCGCTCTGGCATGGGATGGAGGAGTGGACGGAGGAGTTTGCCGCGCTGCTTTGCCGGAAGCTGCGGGCCTGCCGGACGCTGCCGGAGCGGGAGGGCTCCACGATGTGCGCCCAGCTTCTGCCCGATCACGGCGTGATGCCGGAGCTGGTCTATCAGCTCAATCAGCTTGGCTGGAGCCGGAGGAGAGCAGTGCTGGAGCCGTTTTCTCTGCTTCTGGAAAGGCTGCGGGAGCAGGAGCGGGACTATCTGGATATCCGCAGGGGAATGTTCCATTATGTGGAGACCTTTGCCTACGCCGCGCTTCACAGCGATTGGGAGGAATGGAAGCCCATGCTCCTTGCGCTGCTTGCGCTTCCGGAGCTGAAGGGCGTGGAAAAAATCTGCGGCAGTGCGGATCTGATGACGGAGCGGTATCAGATCCTGGCCTTTCTTCTCCTGCGCGCCCTTGCCTGCCGCGGCGGCCGCGAGGGCTACGAGGGGCTGCTGCGCTTTCTGGAATCCGATAACATGGCCCTGCGGGGCAGCGCCCTTCTGACATTGGAGCGGCTTTTTGGAAAATCCTCTGGCCCGGCCCTTTCTCTGCGGGACTGGGAAGCTCTGGTTGGGCGGACGGAGCCGCTGCCTGCCTGCACGATCCGGGAAAAGCGGTGGTGACGGGCGGGGACGTTTTTCTTCCCCCCCACAAAAGACTTGCATCCGCAGGGAAAGTTTAGTACACTGTACAATGATAAGTTGTGACAAAAAGCAACGCAGTTCGGCAAAGCACAGGAGGACGAAGAAATATGGCACAGGTCAGCATTGTGATGGGCAGCGATTCCGATATGCCCGTTATGGCGAAGGCGGCGGAGATCCTGGACAAATTTGGGATTTCCTATGAAATGCGGATTATTTCCGCGCACCGGATGCCCGACACCTTTTTTGAATATGCAAAGACGGCGGAGGAACGCGGCGTGAAGGTGATTATTGCGGGCGCGGGCATGGCGGCCCATCTGCCCGGTATGTGCGCGGCGCTGTTTCCCATGCCGGTGATTGGCATCCCGATGCACACCACTTCTCTGGGCGGACGGGATTCCCTCTATTCTATTGTACAGATGCCCTCGGGGATCCCGGTGGCGACGGTGGCGATCAACGGCGGCGCCAACGCGGGTATCCTGGCGGCCAAGATCCTTGCGGTTTCCGAGCCGGAGCTTCTTGCGAAGCTAAAGGCCTACAGCGCGGAGATGAAGGCGGGCGTCCTGGCAAAGGACGAAAAGCTGCAGGAGAGCGGCTGGAAAAACTACGGCAAATAAATCAGAACGACAGGGAGGAACATATGGATTATAAGAGTTCAGGAGTGGATATTGAGGCCGGATACAGATCGGTGGAGCTGATGAAGCAGTATGTGAAAACGACCATGCGGCCTGAGGTGATGGGCGGCATCGGCGGATTTTCGGGCGCCTTTTCCCTGGAGAAGATCAAGGGGATGGAGAAGCCCGTGCTTTTGTCCGGCACGGACGGCGTGGGCACGAAGATCAAGCTGGCGTTTTTGCTGGACAGGCATGATACGATAGGAATCGACTGCGTGGCGATGTGCGTCAACGATGTGGCCTGCGCCGGCGGCGAGCCTCTGTTTTTCCTGGATTATATTGCCTGCGGCCGGAATGAGCCGGAGAAGATCGCGGCCATCGTAAAGGGCGTGGCGGAGGGCTGCGTGCAGTCCGGAGCGGCTCTGGTGGGCGGCGAGACGGCGGAGCACCCGGGCCTGATGCCGGAGGACGAGTACGATCTGGCCGGTTTTGCGGTGGGCGTCGTGGACGAGAAGGATCTGATTACCGGCAAGGACTTAAAGCCCGGCGATGTTCTGATCGGTATGGCAAGCTCCGGCGTGCATTCCAACGGCTTTTCCCTGGTGCGCAAGGTGTTTGAGATGACAAAGGAGAGCCTGGATACCTATTATGAGGAGCTGGGCGCGACGCTGGGAGAGACGCTGCTTGCGCCCACCCGGATTTATGTGAAGGCTTTGAAGGCCGTCCGGGAGGCAGGCGTGCGGGTGAAGGCCTGCAGCCACATTACCGGCGGCGGATTTTATGAGAATATCCCCCGTATGCTGATCGACGGCACCCACGCGGTGGTGAAGAAGGACAGCTATCCCGTGCCCCCCATTTTCGGCCTGCTGGCAAAGAAGGGCAACGTGGAGGAGAAGATCATGTACAATACCTACAACATGGGACTCGGCATGATCGTTGCGGTGGATCCGGCGGATGTGGACAGGACCATGGCAGCCATGAAGGAGGCGGGAGACACCCCCTATGTGGTCGGTCATATTAAGGCCGGTGAAAAGGGAGTCACCTTATGCTGAGGCTTTTGGTCTGCGTCTCCGGCGGAGGGACCAACCTCCAGGCGATTTTCGACGCCCTGGATGCAGGGCAGATCCGAAATGCCCGCGTGGAGGCCGTGCTCAGCAACAATCCGGGCGCTTACGCCCTGGAGCGGGCGAGGCAGAGAGGCGTGGAGGCAATCTGTCTTTCTCCGAAGGCCTTTGCGGACAGGGCGGCCTACAACCGGGCGCTGACGGAGAAGGCAAAGGAGCTGGCTCCGGATCTGATTGTGCTGGCAGGCTTTTTGGTGGCGGTGCCGGAGGAGATGATACAGGCCTTTCCCGACCGGATCATCAACATCCACCCGTCCCTGATCCCCTCCTTCTGCGGGGTGGGCTATTACGGCCTGCGTGTGCATGAGGCGGCGCTGAAGCGGGGCGTGAGAGTGACCGGCGCGACCGTGCATTTTGTGGACGGCGGGATGGATACCGGACCGATTCTTCTGCAGAAGGCTGTGGAGGTACGGCCGGACGATACGCCCGGGAGCCTGCAGCGGCGGGTGATGGAGGAGGCGGAGTGGAAGCTTTTGCCAAAGGCCATCGACCTGATTGCCCGGGGCTGTGTGAGGGTGGAAGAAGGGAAGGCGGTAATAAGATGAAGATTCTGATTGTGGGAAGCGGCGGACGGGAGCATGCCATTGCGGCCAGCGTGGCGAAAAGCCCCAGGGCGGACAAGATTTACTGCGCCCCCGGCAACGCGGGAATCGCGCAGGTGGCGGAGTGCGTGCCCATCGGTGCGATGGAGTTTGACCGTCTGGTTTCCTTTGCGAAGGAAAAACAGATTGACCTGGTGATCGTGGGGATGGACGACCCGCTGGTGGGCGGGCTGGTGGACCTTCTGGAGGAGGCGGGGATCCGCACCTTCGGGCCCCGCAGGAACGCGGCGGTGCTGGAGGGGAGCAAGGCCTTCTCGAAGGAGCTGATGAAAAAGTACAACATCCCCACGGCGGCCTACGAGGTGTTCGACCAGGCGGAGGATGCGCTGGAATACCTGCACACCAGGGCCAAATTCCCGATTGTGTTAAAGGCCGACGGCCTGGCGCTGGGCAAGGGCGTGCTGATCTGCAACACCCTGCAGGAGGCCGAGGACGGCGTATGCACGATCATGACGGACAAAAAATTCGGCTCCGCCGGGAACCGGATGGTGATCGAGGAGTTTATGACCGGCCGGGAGGTTTCCGTCCTGTCCTTCACGGACGGAAAGACGATCCGCATCATGTCCTCCGCGCAGGATCACAAGAGGGCCAAGGACGGCGATCAGGGGCTCAACACCGGAGGCATGGGGAATTTTTCCCCGTCTCCCTTCTATACGAAGGAGGTGGATGAGTTCTGCCGGAAATATATTTACCAGCCCACGGTGGACGCCATGGCGGCGGAGAACAGGCCCTTTGTGGGCGTGATTTTCTTCGGGCTGATGCTCACGCCCGACGGTCCCCGGGTGCTGGAGTACAATGTGCGCTTCGGCGATCCGGAGGCCCAGGTGGTGCTGCCCCGGATGAAGAACGACATGGTGGAGGTCTGCGAGGCCTGCATTGACGGGCGTCTGGATCAGATCGACCTGCAGTTTTCCGATGAGGCGGCGGTCTGCGTGGTGCTGGCTTCCGACGGTTACCCCGTAAAGTACGAGAAGGGGCTTCCGATTTCGGGGCTGGAGAAGTTTGAGGGCAGGCAGGATGTGTTCTGCTTCCACGCAGGGACGAAGTTTGCCGAGGACGGCAGGACGGTGCTCACAAACGGCGGAAGGGTGCTGGGAATCACAGCGCTGGGCGCGGATCTGAAGGAAGCGCGCAGAAAAGCCTATGAGGCCACGGAGTGGGTACAGTTTGCCAACAAATACATGCGGCACGATATCGGGAAAGCAATCGACGAAGCGTAAGCTATGCTACAAAAGAGGTAAAAGAAACATGACAGAGGATAAGAAGTTGACAAAATTTATTTCCAGGCTGGCCCTGGGAACGGGAAGCGTGCTGGCGGCGGGAATGCTGTTCTTTGCTTCCCCGATGCAGGCCGGGGCGGTGCCCCTGACCTCCTCTCCCAGCGGAACCGCCAACACGGACAACGGCGCGGACGAGGGAAATGAGGCAACCCCCGAGGAGGGCGCAGGAGATACCGGGGAGGAGCAGGCAGCCCCCGCGGATACCGGGGAGACCTCCGGCGGTACCGTGACCAGCGCTACCGTGACGGTCAGCAGCGCCAAGATCAGAAGCGATGCCTCCACCAGCTCCAGCGTGGCGGGCAACGCGACAAACGGCACGGAGCTGACCGTGACCGGTCAGACCGAGGCCTCCGACGGGCACACCTGGTATGCGGTTACCTTTGACAGCAACGGCTCCACTGTGACCGGTTACATTCGCTCCGATCTGGTGGAGGCGCACGAGTCTCAGCCCGAGCCCGAGCCGGCGCCGACGGAAACTTCCGAGGAGACGACCGGTACGGAGGAGGATTCCGCAGCTTCCTCGGACGACTACTCCGTTGTCTATGAGGATGACGGCAGCGGAAGCGGCACCAGCGACTGGTATCTGCACGATAATACCATGGGGACCAAGTACAAGGTTTCCGACCTGTTAAACGCCGAGACAACCAATCAGAACAATCAGGCGCAGATGGACAAGGCTACCGGAACCATGCGGCTTGTCATCATTGTGATGGCGGCGGTCATCCTGGTCCTGATTGTGGTTGTGACCGTCTTTATCGTCCGCCTGCGCAGCGCCTATGACGGCTATGATGACGACGATGACGATGAGGACGAAGACGAGGAAGAAGAGGAAGCTCCCCGCCGCCGTCGCTTCGGAAGGC
>JAUNGT010000036.1 GCA_030524455.1 Eubacteriales bacterium
AAGGCTGCCTCCATCACCGTTTCCTTCTGCGTTGCGACGGAATAGATAAAGCTGGAAACGAACACGACGGCCAGAATGACCACCAGCGTGTGTACCTTGTAATATTCCCAGAAATAAGCAAATTTTTCCTTCGGCGTTTTGCCTTTCATTTTCTGATGCTGTTCCCTGATCTCGTCGTTGACGGAATTGCCCTTCGCCATATCGTGAACCTCCTAATTTTTCCGGCTGTCGGTCAGCCGGCCGCATTGTTTTTATGATAAGCTTTTGCCTGAGGAAAGTCAATGCGCGGTCCGTGACGGAAAAGTGAAAAATTTATAAAAATTGAGAGAGCGGGCGTCTCCTGCCTTGAAAAAGACGCAATTCTGTACTATGATAAAATAAAAAGGTAAAGGTGGTACATGTTATGAATGAGAGTTATGTGGAATGTCTGGTGGCGAAGAAGCCTTCCGGCGGGATGGCGGCGCTGAAGGTCATTCTGATTGCGCTTACGGCGCTGGGCGTGCTGGGCGGGATGGTTTTCTTCCCTCTGCTTGTGGTGGCGGCGGCGGCCGGTGTGGGCGCGTATTTTGCTTCCCTCCACGCCAGCATGGAGTATGAGTATCTGTATGTGGACCGGGAGATTTCCGTGGACAAGATTTTCAACAAGACCCGCCGCAAGAAGGCGGAGAAGTTCGAGGTTGACCGGATCGAGATTTTTGCGCCGATCAATTCCTGGCACATGGACAGCTACAAGAACCGTCAGTTTAAGACCACGGATTATTCCAGCGGTGTGGCGGGTCAGCCGGACAAGCGCTATGTCATGATTTATAACGGGGACCGGAAGGTAATTTTTGAGCCCAGCGCCGCCCTGGTGAAGGCGGTACAGTCAGTCGCGCCGAGAAAGGTATTTTTGGATTGACAGAAAAGGGCGATTCTGTTACACTTTCTACAAAATCAAAACTGTCAGTAAACTCTACTGGCAGTTTTCATGTTATTTTCAAAATACACAGGAGGAGAGAAGATGGGTCAGATTATTGGCGAAGGCATTACCTTTGACGACGTGCTGTTGGTTCCGGCATACTCTCAGGTAATCCCCAATCAGGTTGACGTGACAACCTGGTTGACAAAGAAGATCAAACTGAACATTCCGCTGATGAGCGCGGGAATGGATACCGTCACGGAGCATCGCATGGCGATTGCGATGGCCAGACAGGGCGGGATCGGCATCATCCACAAAAACATGTCCATTGAGGCGCAGGCGGACGAGGTGGACAAGGTAAAGCGCTCCGAGAACGGCGTTATCACAGATCCTTTTTCTTTATCCCCGGAAAACACGCTGGCGGACGCCAATGAGCTGATGGCGAAGTTCCGTATTTCCGGCGTGCCGATCACGGAGGGCAGGAAGCTGGTCGGCATCATCACCAACCGTGACTTAAAATTCGAGACAGATTTCACCAAGAAGATCAAAGAATCCATGACCAGCGAGGGCCTGATCACCGCGCCCGAGGGCATCACCCTGGACGAGGCCAAGAAGATCCTGGCAAAGGCGAGAAAAGAGAAGCTCCCTCTGGTGGACAAGGACTTTAATCTGAAGGGCCTGATCACCATCAAGGATATCGAGAAGACCATCAAGTATCCTCTTTCCGCCAAGGATGACCAGGGACGGCTGCTGTGCGGCGCAGGCGTGGGTATCACGGCCAATGTGCTGGACCGTGTGGCTGCACTGGTGGAGGCCAAGGTGGACGTGATCGTGCTGGATTCCGCGCACGGCCATTCCGAGAACGTGCTGCGCTGCCTGCGCATGATCAAGGAGAAGTATCCCGAGCTGCAGGTGATCGCCGGCAACGTGGCGACCGGCCAGGCGACCAGGGATCTGATCGAGGCGGGCGCGGACGCGGTGAAGGTCGGTATCGGCCCCGGCTCCATCTGCACCACGCGTGTGGTTGCGGGCATCGGCGTGCCGCAGATCACGGCGATCATGGACTGCTATGCGGTGGCGAAGGAGTACGGCATCCCGATCATCGCGGACGGCGGCATCAAGTATTCCGGCGAGATCACCAAGGCCATCGCGGCGGGCGGCAGCGTCTGCATGATGGGCTCCATGTTCGCGGGCTGTGATGAAAGCCCCGGGGACTTCGAGCTGTACCAGGGCCGGAAATACAAGGTTTACCGCGGCATGGGCTCCATCGCGGCGATGGAGAACGGCAGCAAGGACCGCTATTTCCAGACCGACGCCAAGAAGCTTGTGCCCGAGGGCGTGGAGGGCCGCGTGGCCTACAAGGGCCTGGTGGAGGATACCGTGTTCCAGCTCATGGGCGGCCTGCGTGCCGGGATGGGCTACTGCGGCGCACAGACCATCGAAGCACTCAAGGAGAACGGACAGTTTGTGAAGATTTCGGCGGCGGCCCTGCGCGAGAGCCATCCCCACGATATTCACATCACCAAGGAAGCGCCCAACTACAGCTCTGCGGATGCGGACTGAACAAAAGGGACTTGTCATTTTGACAGGATTCCATTATAGTAAAAATAAGAACGTGTGACTGGCGGATCAGTGGAGTTCACCACGGGGAGCACGTTATCTGAGAAAACCGGCCGCCTGGGTATTGACATACTTTTTTTGTATGCATGTCCAGGCGGCCTTTTCGTTCATTGAAAGGAGAAGAGCATGGAGAAACTGAATCTGGCGGAGGAGCTGAGAGGAAACGCCTATCCCGGGAGAGGCATCGTGATCGGAAGGACCCCGGACGGGAAAAAGGCGGTGACGGCCTATTTTATCATGGGCAGAAGCGTCAATTCCCGGAACCGTATTTTTGTGGAGGACGGGGAGGGCATCCGCACGCAGGCCTTCGATCCTTCCAAACTGGAGGATCCCAGCCTGATTATCTACGCGCCGGTGCGGGTGCTGGGCAACAAAACCATCGTCACAAACGGCGACCAGACGGATACCATCTACGAGGGCATGGATAAGCAGCTGACCTTTGAGCAGAGCCTGCGGAGCCGCGAGTTTGAGCCCGACGCGCCCAACTATACGCCCCGCATTTCCGGGATCATGCACATCGGTGGCGGCGTCTACAATTTTGCCATGTCGATCTTAAAGAGCGACGGCGGGGATCCTGCCTCCTGCCAGCGTTTCACCTTCGCCTACGAGAATCCGAAGGCCGGCGAGGGACGCTTCATCCACACCTATATGCATGACGGCAATCCCCTTCCCAGCTTTTCCGGGGAGCCCAAGCGGGTGGAGATCGGGGGAGACATCGACGAGTTTACGAAGCTGCTCTGGGACAGCCTGAACGAGGAAAACAAGGTATCCCTGTTCGTGCGCTACATCGATATCGAGACCGGCTCTGCGGAGACGAGAATCGTGAATAAAAACCATTGAGAGAAAGGAAATACAATGAACGAGATTCAATTAAAATACGGCTGCAACCCCAATCAGAAGCCTTCCAGGATTTTTATGGAGGACGGAAGCGACCTGCCGGTTACCGTGCTGAACGGCAAGCCGGGTTATATCAATTTCCTGGACGCCTTAAACGGCTGGCAGCTTGTCTCCGAGTTAAAAAAGGCGACCGGCCTTCCGGCGGCAACCTCCTTTAAGCATGTTTCCCCCGCGGGCGCGGCGGTGGGCCTTCCCCTGACCGACACGCTGGCAAAAATTTACTGGGTGGACGACCTGGGAGAGCTCTCCCCGCTGGCCTGCGCCTATGCCCGGGCAAGAGGCGCGGACCGGATGTCCTCCTTCGGGGATTTTATCGCCCTGTCCGATGTCTGCGACGCGGACACCGCGAAGCTGATCAAGCGCGAGGTTTCCGACGGCGTGATCGCTCCCGGCTATACGGAGGAGGCGCTGGAGATTCTGCGGGCCAAGAAAAAGGGCGGCTATAACGTGATCCGGATCGATCCCTCCTACCGCCCGGCGGAGATCGAGAGAAAGCAGGTATTCGGCGTGACCTTCGAGCAGGGCCGCAACGAGCTGGACATCGACGACAAGCTTTTGTCCAATTTTGTGACGGAGAATAAGACAGTTCCGGAGAGCGCCCTGATCGACATGAAGATCGCGCTGATCACGCTCAAATATACCCAGTCCAACTCCGTCTGCTATGTGAAGGACGGACAGGCCATCGGCATCGGCGCGGGCCAGCAGTCCCGCATCCACTGTACCCGTCTGGCGGGCCAGAAGGCCGACAACTGGTGGCTGCGCCAGTCCCCGCAGGTGCTGGGCCTTCAGTTCGTGGACGGCCTTGGCCGTGCGGACCGGGACAACGCCATCGACGTTTACATGGGAGACGAGTACGAGGACGTGCTGGCGGAGGGCGTCTGGCAGACGCGCTTCAAGGAAAAGCCCCCCGTATTTACCCGGGAGGAGAAACGGGCATGGCTTGACCGGCTGACCGGGGTGACGCTGGGCTCTGACGCCTTCTTCCCCTTCTCCGACAATATCGAGCGCGCCCACAAGAGCGGCGTAAAATATATCGCCCAGCCCGGCGGCTCCGTGCGGGACGACGCGGTGATCGAGTGCTGCGATAAGTATGGAATGGCGATGGTGTTTACCGGGATACGGCTGTTCCATCATTGAGTGATTTTATAAAAAAGGGGCTGTGAAAAAATGATTTTTCATTTTTTTACAGCCCCAAACTCGTAGTGACACGACGTAGCTACACGACGTAGTGACATGACGCAGTTACACAACGCGATTTATTATCTCAGACAAAGTTTCCCTGTCCGCCCTGGTAACCCTCGTAGTTCTGGTAGGTGTCCTCGGGCTTTAAGCTTAAGTAGTAGCCCGCATTGGTGATGGTGACGTAGGGCATCACATACAGGGAGGCGATGCCGCAGGTGACAGCCGACAGCAGATACCAGAGGATGAAGGAGAGCTGCAGCACGAAGTACTCCCAGAGACGGCCGCTCATCATCATCTTGCTCTCGTTGACGCATTCGCGGATGCTCTTGTCGGGGTTCTCTGCCAGGATGAAGAAGGCCTGGGAGTAACGCAGCGCCGCGATGATGCCGGGAATGTAGCACAGGCAGCTCCACAAAAAGATGAACAGTCCCATCCACAGGGTAAGTCCGAAGATTTTAAGCAGCATCGGGAAGTAGCCGAACAGCTCGCCGACGCCGGTTTCCTCCTGCTTGAAGATCTTCAGGCTGTAGACGAAATAGCCGAACTGGATGGTGCCGACCAGCAGCGCAACCACAACGGCTGCGATAAAGTAAATGATGGCGCCGGCGGCGCTGACGGGCGCATAGGTGTCGCTGTAGTAGCCGTAGGAGTTGGAGATAAGGGCTGTGACGGCAATACCAATACTGCTGAAGGCGAAAATAAACGCCACCACGGAAAGCACAATCTGCGCGGCCAGCTGAACCGTCAGAAAGACAAGGGTGGTAAGAACCGGATGCGGGTTTGCCGTGCGCATGGCATTTTTGGCATCCTCTTTCAATAACGCTCGATTCATGATAAGATCCTCCTCAATAAGTATAGTAGGTTTCAGCGGCCCGGCTTTTTGGCGCCTGTGCCGCTAAATGTTATTTTAGCATAGGTTCGCGGATTGGGATATGTTTTTTTTCTTAAGATTCAATATTGTATTTTACCGTCTGGTTTGCTAAGATAAAGGACAAACACGACAAAAGGGCGAAGCCCTGCGATACAGAGAGCAGAGAGGAGGCAGCCTGCCGCTGACGGGACAGGCAGGAGAGATGAGTATGGAACATCCAGTGACGGAAGAAAATAAAGAGAAGGAACAGGTTTCCAGGAATTTTATCCAGCAGATGATCGACAAGGATCTGGCGGAGGGCGTTTACGAGACGGTTCACACCAGATTTCCGCCCGAGCCCAACGGCTATCTGCACATCGGGCATGCCAAGAGCATTCTGCTCAATTATGGCCTGGCGAAGGAGTACGGCGGCAAGTTTAACCTGCGCTTTGACGATACCAATCCCACCAAGGAGAAGATCGAGTTTGTGGAGTCCATCAAGGAGGACGTCAAGTGGCTGGGAGCGGATTGGGAGGACAGACTGTTTTTTGCCTCCAACTATTTTGACCAGATGTATGAGGCGGCGGTGAAGCTGATTCAGAAGGGCAAGGCCTATGTGTCCGATCTTTCCGCAGATCAGATCCGGGAGTACCGGGGCACGCTGACGGAGGCGGGCAAACCCGATCCCGGTATGGAGAGAAGCATCGAGGAAAACCTGCGTCTTTTCGAGGAGATGAAGGCGGGCAAATATGCCGACGGGGAGAAGGTTCTGAGAGCCCGCATCGACATGGCGAGCCCGAATATGAATATGAGGGATCCGGTGATTTACCGGGTGGCGCACATGAGCCATCACAACACCGGGGACAAATGGTGCATTTATCCGATGTACGATTTTGCGCACCCCATCGAGGACGCCATCGAGGGGATTACCCACTCCATCTGTACGCTGGAGTTTGAGGATCACCGGCCCCTGTATGACTGGGTGGTGCGGGAGCTGGAGTATAAGCCCTATCCGCCCCGCCAGATCGAGTTTGCAAAGCTCTATCTGACCAACGTGGTGACAGGCAAGCGCTATATCAAGCGTCTGGTGGAGCAGGGCATAGTGGACGGCTGGGATGATCCGCGTCTGGTTTCCATTGCGGCCCTGCGCCGGAGAGGCTTCACGCCGGAGTCCATCAAGCTGTTTGTGGATCTGTGCGGCGTTTCCAAGAGCAATTCCTCCGTGGATTATGCGATGCTGGAATACTGCATCCGGGAGGATCTGAAGTTAAAGCGCGCCCGCGTGATGGCGGTGATCGATCCGGTGAAGCTGGTGATCGACAACTATCCGGAGGGACAGATCGAGTATCTGGACGCGCCCAACAACCTGGAGAACGAGGCGCTGGGCGGCAGGCAGGTGCCCTTTGGGAGAGAGCTTTACATTGAGCGGGAGGATTTCATGGAGAACCCTCCGAAAAAATATTTCCGTCTGTTTCCGGGCAACGAGGTGCGCCTGATGAACGCGTACTTTGTGAAGTGCACGGAGATCGAGAAGGACGCGGACGGCAACGTGACGGTGATCCACTGCACCTACGACCCGGAAACCAAGTCCGGCAGCGGCTTCGAGGGCCGCAAGGTCAAGGGCACGATCCACTGGGTGGCGGCACAGACCGCAGTGAAAGCCACCGTTCGCCTGTATGAGAATATCATCGACGAGGAGAAGGGCGTGTACAACGAGGACGGTTCCCTGAACTTAAATCCCAACTCCCTGACGGTGCGGGAGGCGTGGATCGAGCCGTCTTTGCAGGAGGCGAAGCCCTATGAGAGCTTCCAGTTCGTGCGGCAGGGATATTTCTGCGTGGACTACAAGGATTCCAAGCCCGGCGCGCCGGTGTTTAACCGTATCGTTTCCCTGAAAAGTTCATTTAAACTGCCCAAATAAGGAGGGGCCATGCAGGATCTGGTGATTGAATTCAAGGATGACGGCAGTCATCTGTACGAACAGATTTACCGGCATATCAAGGAAGAAATCAGAAAGGGGAAGCTTCTCTATCAGGAGAAGCTTCCCTCAACTCGTTCTCTGGCAGCTTATTTGCAGGTGTCCCGCAGCACGGTGGAGCTTGCCTATGAGCAGCTGGTGTCGGAGGGCTATCTGGAGGCCGTGCCCTATAAGGGGTATTTTGCGGCCCGGGTGGAGGAACTTTACCGGCTGGACAGTGTGTCGCCCGGGGCGGACGAAGCGGCGGGCAGGACGGCGCAGGCTCAGAACGTCCGGAATGCCCGGAAGGCAGGGAATGAGCAGAACGCCCGGGATGCGGAAGCTGCTCCGGCGCCGGCGGTTGACTTTTCGCCAAATGCCATCGACATGCGCAGCTTTCCCTTCGGCCTGTGGCGGCGCATCAGCAAAAACGTGATGAGTCAGGATAACATGGAGATTTTTTCGGCGGGCAACGCCAGGGGGGACAGTGCGCTGCGGGGCACGATCGCCCGCTATCTGCACGCCTCCCGGGGCGTCAACTGCAGCCCGGAGCAGATCATCGTGGGCGCGGGAAACGATTTTCTCCTGCTGCTTCTGCGCTACATTCTGGGAGAGGGGATCTGCGCGGCCTTTGAAAATCCCACCTATCCCAGGGCATGGCGGATTTTTGAGCTGTTTGCCGGGCGGATGGAGACGGTGCCCTCCGACGAGGGAGGGATCCTGGTGGAGGAGCTGGAACGGACCGGAGCACAGGTGGTTTATGTGATGCCTACCCATCAGTACCCCACCGGGCGGGTGATGCCTGCCGGGCGGCGAAACGAGCTGTTAAACTGGGCGGCAAGGATGCCCGGCCGCTATGTGATCGAGGACGATTACGACAGTGAATTCCGCTACTGGGGCAAGCCTATCCCCTCCCTCCAGTCCTCGGACCCGTCCGGCAGGGTCATTTATATCGGCACCTTCTCCAAATCCATTGCCCCGGCGATCCGCGTCAGCTTCCTGGTGCTTCCCCGGGAGCTTTTGGCGCGCTATGAGGAGCGCTGCTCCTGCTTTTCCTCCACCGTGTCCCGGATTGACCAGGCGGTGCTCAACGAGTTTATCGCGGGAGGGGCCTTTGAACGTCATCTGAACCGGATGCGCAAGGTATACAGCAAAAAGCACGAGCTTTTGCTGGAGGGGCTTCGGCCCTTCGGAAAGGATTTTTTACTGACCGGGGAAAATGCCGGGCTGCATGTGGTGCTGGCCGACCGGAGGGGCCGGAGCGAGCGGCAGCTGAGAGAGCGCGCCCTGCGGCAGGGCGTGCGGGTGTACGGCATGTCGGAGGCGCTGGTGGGCACTTTGCCCGGCCGGTCCGGTCCGGGCAAAGCGGCCGGATCGTCCGGGGAGGCCGAACCGCCCGAAGCGCCCGGATCGGCCTCGGTGCTGCTTGGCTTTGGCGGCCTGACCGGTGAAGAGATCCGGGAGGGGCTGGAGCGGCTGCGGACGGCCTGGCTTTCAGTGTGATTTTTTGGAGGTAAGTCTAACATTATTAGGATTGACGGATTTGAGGCAAGAAGGTATAAAAGAGATAGCACGACGCAAAAAAAATGGAGGATATCAGATGGGTATTATGAGTTCGGAATGGCGCGGCAGGCTGGGGCACTGGATGCGCACGCTGAAGGATGATTTTTACAGGCCCCTGGGGGAAATTTCCTGGGAGGCGTTCTGCACGATGGAGCATTTGTCCCGGGAGGAGGCGATGGCGGGGCCCTTTCAGCCCGTGGAGCCGGGCTTTACCTGGGGCCATACCTGGGAGTACTGCTGGTTTAAAGGCCGGGTGGTGCTGCCGAAGGAGGCGCAGGGAAAGCGGATCGTGATGGATTTAAAGCCGGACGGGGAATCCACCCTGTTCGTAAACGGGAAGGAGTTCGGCACCTACCGGGCGTCCTGGGTGACGCAGCCGCACCATTTTGTGGAGGACAATGTGCTGACCACAGACGGGCAGGAGGGTCAGAGCTACGAGATTCTGATGGAGACCTATGCGGGTCACTATTATCCGGAGGCGCCCGACGGGGGCTGTGCCACCGGACCGGTGCTGCCCGGCTCCTATACCGATCCTCTGACGGAGGGAAAGCGGCGCACCCTGGGCGTGTGCACCTTCGGAATCTGGAACGAGGATGCCTACCAGCTCTGGATGGATGCGGATACGCTGCAGCAGGTGCTGGGGATGCTGGATGAAAATTCCCTGCGGGCGGCCAAAATCGCGGAGGCGCTGGAGCGGTTCACGCTGGCGGTGGATTTCGAGCAGGACGAGGCCGGGCGGATCGCCTCCTACAAGGCGGGACGGGAGGCGTTAGGACCTGCGCTTGAGGCAAAGAACGGCTCCACCATGCCGGTCTTTTATGCGGTGGGCAACGCCCATATCGACCTGGCCTGGCTGTGGCCCATGGCGGAGACGCACCGCAAGACCGAGCGCACCTTCGCGGCGCAGCTGCGGCTTTTGGAGGAGTATCCCGAGTATAAGTATATTCAGAGCCAGCCGGCGGCCTACGAGATGTGCCGGAAATATTATCCGGAGCTGTTTGCGCGCATCAAGGAGGCGGTAAAGCAGGGACGCTGGATCGCCGAGGGCGCGATGTGGGTTGAGCCGGATACGAACATGGCCTCCGGCGAGGCGCTGATCCGTCAGCTTCTGTACGGCAAGCGTTACTATAAGGAGGAGTTCGGCGTGGACAGCCAGATGCTGTGGCTGCCGGATACCTTCGGCTACACGGCGGCGCTTCCCCAGATTCTGAAAAGCTGCGGCGTGAAGTATCTGGTGACGCAGAAGATTTTCTGGTCCTACAACGAGGGAGAGCAGTTCCCGTACCACTATTTTTACTGGGAGGGCATGGACGGCTCCAAAATCGTTTCCTTCCTGCCGACCAGCTACACCTATCGCACCGATCCCACCGAGCTGATGAAGGTGTGGGAGAACCGGAGCCAGAAGCGGGATCTGGACGCATTTTTGCTGCCCTTTGGCTACGGGGACGGCGGCGGCGGTCCGGCCCGGGATTATCTGGAGTATGCGGAGCGTGAGAAGGATCTGGAGGGCTGCCCGAGAGTGAAGCTGGAAGGCCCTGTGGAGTTTTTCGAGGACATGGAAAAGGAGGGCGGCCCGAAGCACACCTACACCGGCGAGCTGTATTTCAGCGCGCACCGGGGCACCTACACCTCCCAGGCGATGGTCAAGCAGAACAACAGAAGGTGCGAGCTTGCCATGCGTGAGCTGGAGCTGTGGGGCAGTCTGGCGGCGCGCCGGGGACAGGAGTATCCGGCCGGGGCCACAGAGCGTCTCTGGAAGGAGGTTCTGCTGCACCAGTTCCATGATATTCTGCCCGGCTCCTCCATCGCGCGGGTGTACGAGGAGGCGGAGAGAGCCTTCCACGCGATCCTGGAGGAGAGCGCGATGCTGACGGATACGGCCCTGTCCGCTCTGGTGGAAAAGGGAGACGGCGTGACCGTGGGCAATTCCCTGGGCTTTGGCTACGAGACGCTGGTGGAGCTGCCGGAGAGCTTTGCAGCCGGAGCGCAGACGAGGGAAGGACAGGCTGTGCCTGTGGAAAAGAGCGGCGACAAGGTGTTTGGTCTGGTGAAGCTGCCCGCTTACGGCATGGTTTCCCTGGTTCCCGCCAAGGAAGCTGCAAAGGCGCAGGCGCCGGTATCCCTGACGGAGACGGCGGAGGGCTTTGTGCTGGAGAACAGCCTGGTGAGGGCTGTGGTGAACGACCGGGGCGAGGTGGTTTCCTTCGTGCTCAAGGAGAGCGGCAGAGAGTTTGCGGCAGAGCCCATGAACCGGTTCCACCTCTATAAGGACGTGCCCCGTCTGTTCGACGCCTGGGATATCGACTCCAATTATATCGATCAGGAGATCGAGGCGGCGCGGGACGTGAAGGTGACCGCAGCGCATCAGGGCGGCCTTCGGGCAGCGCTGAAGGTGACGGGACGCATCAGCAATTCTTCGTTTACGCAGTACATTCGTCTGGATGCGGACAGCAGAAGGCTGGAGTTTGAGACGGAGATTGACTGGAGAGAGCTGCACCGCCTGCTGAAGGTTGGCTTCCCCGTGAACGTGTTTGCGGAAAACGGCATCAACGAGATGCAGTTTGGCTATGTGGAGCGGCCGACCCGCCGGTCCAGAGCCTACGACAAGGACCGCTTCGAGGTGTGCAACCACCGCTACAGCGCGCTCTGCGATCAGGCGCACGGCGCTGCGGTGCTGAACGATTGCAAGTACGGCATCAGCATGAATGAGAACGCGCTGGAGCTGACCCTGCTGCGCGCGGCGGCGGCTCCGGAGATGCGCGCGGACAACCGGGTGCACCGTTTTGCCTACGGCTTTACCGCCTGGGAGGGCAGCTTTGCCGACTGCGATGTGGTGCGTCAGGGCTATGAGATGAACGTAAAGCCCGTTGTGGTGTCCGGCGTCACCGATGCCTTCAGCGCTTTTGCGGTGGAGAAGGACAATGTGATCCTGGAGTCCGTAAAGCCCGCCGAGGACGGCAGCGGCGACCTGATCCTGCGTCTTTACGAGTCCAAGAAGGCGGCGGTGTCCACGAAGCTGTCTACCAGCCTGGGCGACGTACAGGTATGGTCCTGCGATATGCTGGAGAACCGGCAGGTGGAGCTGCCTGCACAGGGCGGCGAGACAGAGCTTTCCTTCCGGGCCTTTGAGATCAGGACGCTGCGGATGCGCATCAAATAAGCGCTCACAGGCTTTCGTCCATCACCCTGCGGTAGAGAAAGCAGTGCAGATCCACTTTCCGGGAGCCGATGGAGAGGACGACAGGCCTCTCCCCGGCGCGCGCAAAGCCCCTTCGTTCGTAGAACGGATAGGAGCAGGCGTTATCCGTGTAGAGGTACAGCTCCTTTCCGGGCTCCCGGCGGGCCAGCTCGCGCAGCAGCAGGGTGCCCGTCCCGCGGGAAAAAAGGGCGGGATTGGCTGCCAGAAAGACGATCTCGCCGTCGGGCCTGTAATCCCGGGCATATTCCCGGAACATTTCCCGATTGACCCGGTCGTAGACCCCGGCGCTGCCGTCGGCAAAAAGCTTCTGAAGCAGGTTGAAAAAATTCACATAGGCGGCCCGTTTCGGGGACCGGCAGACCGCCGGCTCCCCCGAAATCCGGGCCAGCAGCACGCCGGCCAGCACATCCCTGTCGTAGGCGGCGATCACCTGGGTGGCGCGGTTTAGCTCCATGTACCAGAAGTAACGGCCGTAGAGCCGCTGGAAAAAACGCTGCTTCATATACCAGTCAAAGTGCATGCCGGTGACGGCGAAGTCGATGATCTGACGGAAATCTTTTTTCTGAAGCTCTCTGAGCTGCAATGACATAATGAAAATCCCTTTCCTGTGATATAAAAATGATAAAAAGAAGCGGTACAGCCGGATCAGCTGTACCGCTAAAATCTTCCGTTTACAACCTCATTCCTGATCGGAATCCGCCTTCGGAGCGTCCGCTGCTTCCTGTGCAGCCTCTGCGGCGTCGGAAGCGGCCTCCTTTATCCCGGAAGCGGTCTCCTGCGCAGCTTCAGCGGCGTCGGAAGCGGCTTCCTGTGCGGTTTTGGAAACCTCGCCGGCGGCTCCGTGCAGGACCTCCCGGACATCCGCGGCAGCGTTCTCCGCATGCTCCGCCACCTTGCGGGCCGCGTCCCGGGTGAGCTCCACGGCCGCGTTCCCGGCCTGGACGGCTGCGTCCGCCGCGGCGTGAGCGGTCTCGCTGACCGTCGTGTATTCATTGCTGTGGCGGATGCGTGCGACAGCCTCCTCCAGGCGGTTGACCACGTTGTCGCGCAGCTGCGAAGCCTTATCCTGTGCCGCCTTCAGATCCAGAGTAACGTAGGTGTGGCCCTTGTCGTTGGTGCCGGAGGAGAAAATGCGCTCCACCTGTGCGGCGGTGCTTTCCTCCTCGTCGCCCTCGTCCACGAAATCCTCGTCGTCAAACTCCGGATCGGAAAAATCGTCGTCCCCGAAGGAGGAGTCGTCCTCGAAATCATCATATCCCTCATCCTCGCCCGCAGGCTTGGACTTTCTGTTCTGCAGATAATAATAGGCGGCCGCCGCGACGGTTCCCGCCGCTACCGCAAGGGTGAAAAGCTTACCAAACTTCTTTGCCATAGTGTCCCTCCGTGTGATTTCTTTAAAATGCGAAAAAGCGATTTATGCTCTCTTCATTCTAATACTATTTTATGGAAATGAAAAGGGGACTATGTATAAAAAATCTCTAAAGTGAATTGAAGCGCTGCGGGCGGTATGATACAATCAAATAGATTGCAGACTGGAACGGGGATAAAAGCGCAGATGAACGATAAATTTTTTGATTTGAAGCAGGAAAAGCAGGACCGGATGATCAACGCGGCGCTCAAGGTGTTCGCCGGGAGCGGCTATAAGCACGCCAGCACGGACGACATCGTGAAGGAGGCGGGGATCAGCAAGGGGCTGCTTTTTCATTATTTTGGAAGCAAAATCGGCCTGTATGGCTTTCTGTTTGACTACAGCGCCAGATTTATGCTGCTGGAGCTGTCGCGGGAGGTCAGCCGGTCGGAGCTTGACTATTTTGAGCTGGTCCGACAGATGGAGCGGGCCAGGATGCAGGTGATGAAGCTCTACCCATACATGCAGCAGTTTCTGAATCTGGCCATGCGGGAGGAGAACGCAGAGGCTGCGGCCCGGATCGAGGAGAAACGGGAGGATTACCGGGAGCGGATGCGGGCCTACAGTATGCAGGCCGACTACAGCGTTTTTGCCCCCTATGGGGACTCGGACCGCATTGTCCGGCTGACGGAGTACGCCATCGCCGGGGTGACGCAGGAGATGACAAAGCGCTATGATTTTACGCCGGAAAAGCTTTACGGCGAGATCTGCGTTTATCTGGATATGCTGCAGCGTATGACAGGAAGAAAGTAAAAAGGAGAGCTCTTTATTATGAAAGAAAAATTGTACACAATACCGTTGAACGATGCGGTCAATGAAAATGACGAGTGTCCGTTTTGCTACATCGAGCGGGATGTGGAGCGGGATCTGATGGATTTTGTGCTGGGCTCCTGCGCCTCCTATATGGAGAGCGACGTGCGGGAGGACACGGACCGGGAGGGCTTCTGCCGGGCCCATATGAAGAAGATGTTCGACTACGGCAACACCCTGGGCAACGGCTGGATTCTGAAAACCCATTATAAGAAGCTGCTGGCGGAGATGGAGGGACAGTTTCAGCACTTTAAGGTGTCCAAAACGTCCCTGGCGGACCGCTTCCGCAAAAATGTGCAGGAAAACGCCGTCGGAAGCTGGGTGAGAAAGCGGGAGAGCACCTGCTATATCTGTGACCGCTTCAAAAAGGAGTACGAGCGCTATCTGGATACCTTTTATTATCTGTACAAAAACGACCCGGCCTTCGTGGAGAAGATTAAGGGGGGCAAGGGCTTTTGCCTGCACCATTTCGGGGAGCTGTGCGAGGGGGCGGACAGCCGCCTTTCCGAGAAGGAGAGGGAAGCGTTTTATCCGATGATTTTCGAGGTGATGCGCCGCAACATGGAGCGCATGAGCGCGGATGTGGACTGGCTGATCGAGAAGTTCGACTATCTGAATAAGGATGCGGACTGGAAAAATTCAAAGGATGCGGTGCAGCGGGGCATGCAGAAGCTGCGCGGCGGTTATCCGGCGGATCCGGTTTACAAGGCAAATAAATAAAATAATTATAAACAAAGTATAAAGAAATAGTTGGAATCTGCCCTTTTTTGTGATATCCTTACTCTGCCTTCGATGGGCAAATTTTGAGAGACACAAAGAAGGGAGAAAATGATGAGTACAAAAGAAACAAAGGTTGTGGATCAGGATTATGCGGCGATGCCGGTGCCCCGGTTTGCGCGCAGACGCTTCCTGACCATGTTTATGATTATGCTGGGCTTTACGTTCTTCTCGGCCAGCATGTGGACCGGACAGCAGTTGGGCGACAGCCTGGATCTGTCCGGTTTTGTCGGTGCGCTGCTTTTGGGCGGCGTGATTCTGGGAGCTTATACCGGAGCGCTGGCCTATGTGGGCGCAAAGACCGGACTTTCCCTGGATCTTCTGGCGCAGCACTCCTTCGGCGCGAAGGGCTCCTGGCTGCCCTCGGCCCTGATCAGCCTGACCCAGATCGGCTGGTTCGGCGTGGGCGTGGCGATGTTCGCGCTGCCGGTCGCAAAGCTGATTGATCCCAACAATACCTGGCTGCCTTATCTGCTGGTGGCTGTGGCGGGCGTCTGCATGATGGGCTCCGCATTTTTTGGTATCAAGGCCATGACGATTGTAAGCTATATCTCCGTGCCGCTGATCGCGGTGCTGGGCATTACGGCGATGGCGATGGCGATTGAGGGCGGCGGCGTGCCGCTGGCGGAGAAGTTTGCGGAGCATCAGGGCATGAGCGTGATCACCGGCGCAGGCCTTGTGATCGGCTCCTTTGTCAGCGGCGGTACGGCGACGCCGAACTTTGCACGGTTTGGCAGATCCGCACGGCAGGCGGTGATTGTGACGCTGATCGCGTTCTTTTTGGGCAACAGCCTGATGTTTTGCTTTGGCGCAGTCAGCGGCGTGTATGTGGGAGGCAATGATATTTTCGAGGTCATGATCGCACTGAACCTGACCGCATTTGCCATCCTTGTACTTGGCTTAAATATCTGGACGACCAACGACAATGCCCTGTATTCCGCAGGTCTTGGGCTTGCCAATATCACAAAGTTTCCTAAAAAGCCCATGGTGCTTTTGTCGGGCGTGCTGGGCACGGTGACGGCAATCTGGCTGTACAACAATTTTGTGGGCTGGCTGAATATCTTAAACTGCACGCTGCCGCCGGTGGGCGCGATTCTGGTGCTGGGGTATTTTTGCCACAAGGAAGAATATGAGCAGTGGGATGTGATCAAACAGCAGGTGAACTGGTTTGCCATCGCCGGAGTGATCCTGGGCGCTGTAGTGGCAAATCTGGTGTCCTGGGGGATCGCTTCCATCAACGGTATGGTGGTGGCCTGCCTTTGCTATCTGATCGGCGAGGCAGTCGGTAAGGCAAAGAAGGGCTGAGAGGTTACGACAAAACAGGAGGAAGGTTTCGTATGCTGATTCAAAACATCCATTTGGAAAACAGTGAGCAGACCGCGGACATCCGGGTGGAGGCGGGAAAATTTGCCGCCATCGCCCAGAGCCTGGCGGTAAGACCCGGCGAGGAGGTCATCGACGGTACGGGCTGCATGATTTTGCCGCCCTTTATCGAGTCCCATGTGCACCTGGATACCTGCCTGACGGCGGGGGATCCGGACTGGAACCGCAGCGGTACGCTCTTTGAGGGAATCGAGCTGTGGAGCCGGCGCAAGGAGAAGCTGACCAAGGCGGACGTCCGGGAGCGGGCGGGCCGCGCCGTGCGGATGCAGGCGGCAAACGGCATCCAGTATGTCCGCACGCATGTGGATGTGACGGATCCCTCCCTGGTGGCGCTGGAGGCCATGCTGGAGCTTAGGGACGAGTTAAAGGACCGGATGACAATCCAGATCGTGGCCTTCCCGCAGGAGGGGATCCTGAGCTATCCCAACGGGAAGGAGCTTCTGGAGAGAGCGGTGCAGATGGGAGCGGACTGTGTGGGCGCGATCCCGCACTTTGAGTTTACCCGGGAGTACAGCGTGGAATCCTTAAATTATGCGGTGGGTCTGGCGGAAAAGTATGACCGCCTGGTGGACGTGCACTGCGACGAGATCGACGACGAGGCCTCCCGCGGGCTGGAAACGCTTGCCTGCCGCGCTCTGGAGACGGGGCTTGCGGACCGGGTGACGGCCAGCCACACCACGGCCATGCATTCCTACAACAATGCCTATGTCAACCGGCTGATGCGGCTTTTGTCCATGAGCAAAATCAATTTTGTGGCGAATCCTCTGGTGAACACGCACCTGCAGGGCCGGGTGGATACCTATCCCAAGCGCCGGGGCGTCACCCGCGTGAAGGAGCTTTTGGCGGCGGGCTGCAACGTTTCCTTCGGCCATGACGATATTTTTGATCCCTGGTATCCGCTGGGCACGGGCAATCCCCGGGATATGGTATTTCTGGGGCTGCATGTGTGCCAGATGATGGGCTATGAGGAGATTATGGATTCCTACCGGCTGATCACCCACAACGCGGCAAAAACCCTGCATCTGGGCGATTCCTACGGAATCCGGGAGGGCAATCCGGCGGACTTTGTGATCCTGCAGGCGGAGAATTTTTACGATGCCCTGAATGAAAAGAGCGCGGTGCTGTGCTCCTACAAAAACGGAAAGCTGCTGGCGGGGACAAAGCCCGCCGTGACGGAACTATACTTTTGACAATGTGAGGATATTATGCTTTTCAAACCGGGAAAAAGAGCGGCCGTCGTGGACGGCGACAATTTCAACAGCAGGGTGATCGCGCTGGTGGTGCCGATGGCGCTGCAGAACCTGATCAATGTGGGCGTGACGGCCACGGACGTCATCATGCTCGGAAGAGTGGGGGAAAAGGCGCTGTCGGGAGCGTCGCTTGCCGGACAGGTGCTCTTTGTCCTGAACCTTTTCCTTTTCGGAATGACCTCCGGCGCCTGCGTTCTCACCGCCCAGTATTGGGGAAAAAACGACCGGGACGCCATCGAGAAGGTGCTGGGCATCGTGATCCGGCTGGCGGAGATGGCGGGAATCGCCTTCATGGTGCTGACGCTTCTGTTCCCGGGCCTGATCATGCGGATTTTTTCCAATGATCCCGAGGTGATCGCGGAGGGCTGCAAGTACCTGCGCATCGTAGCCCTCACCTATCCGGTGACGGTGTTTACCATGGGATATCTGAACGTGATGAAATCCGTGGAAAAGGTGCTGATCTCCACGATCGTCTACGCCAGCTCCCTGGTGCTGAACTTTGTGGTGAACGCGATCCTGATCTTCGGCCTGTTTGGCGCGCCGAAGCTGGGAATCGTCGGCGCGGCCATCGGCACGCTCTGCGCCCGGGTGCTGGAGCTTTTGATCGTGTTGTTTTACGCAAGATGCTTTAATCACGACGTAAAGGTGCGGCTTGCCTATGTGCTGCATATGGATCCGGTGCTGCTGAAGGATTTTCTGCACTATTCCGGGCCGGTCATTTTAAACGAGCTGTTCTGGGGGCTGGGCTATTCCGCCAACGCCGCTATCGTCGGGCATCTGGGCAGCAGCGCGGTGGCCGCCAACTCGGTGGCCCATGTGTGCCGCCAGCTGGCGCAGGTGGTGGTGTTCGGGCTCGGCAACGCGACGGCCATCATGATCGGCAAGGTGATCGGCGAGGGCAGAACCGCTCTGGCGCAGGAGTACGCCCGGCGTTTCGTGCGACTGTCCCTTGCGGGCGGCGTGATCGGCGGGGCGCTCATTTTCCTGATCCGCCCGCTGGTGATCGCCGGCCTTTCCTTCGAGGGCCAGACGGCGGTTTATCTGAACGCCTTTTTGGGGATCATGGCCTACTATGTGGTGGCCCAGGCCTTAAACACCGATCTGGTGGTGGGGATTTTCAGGGCCGGGGGCGATACCCGCTTCGGCATGATCCTCGATATGACCAGCATGTGGGGCGGCTCGATCCTGTTTGGATGGCTTGCGGCCTTCGTGTTTCAGTGGCCCGTGGTGGCCGTCTATGTGATCCTTCTGGCGGACGAGATCATCAAGCTGCCGCTGTGTCTGTGGCGGTACCGGCAGAAGAAGTGGCTGAAAAATGTGACGAGATAAAGAAAAAACCAGAAACATTACTGTTTCTGGTTTTTTAACAGCCAGTAGGGGAATCGAACCCCTGTTTCCGCCGTGAGAGGGCGGCGTCTTAACCGCTTGACCAACTGGCCATATTCATAATGCTAAACCACTATACTACAAATGCTGCCAAAATGCAAGTGCTTTTTCATCAGATTTCTGATGAACAGCCAGTAGGGGAATCGAACCCCTGTTTCCGCCGTGAGAGGGCGGCGTCTTAACCGCTTGACCAACTGGCCATTTGTAGCTGTCAGTTAACTGACGCTTGATTACTATACAACATCCCCCGACAAAATGCAAGCACTTTTTTGAAAAAAATAAAAATATTTCAGCTATACCCTGAAAAGTCCTTGCATTCTCCACGGATTCGTGTTACAGTTATCAGGATGATATAAGGTTACTAACGTAAGAGTGGGTTGTTGGCCCACTCTTATTTGTTGAACTGACAAGGAAGGTGAACGAATGTCAAGGAGAGAGACATACGAGGCGCGGACGGAGGAGCTTCTTTATCCGATTGCGCAGGCCTGCGGCGTGGAGATCTACGACGTGGAGTATGTGAAGGAGGGCAGCGACTGGTATCTGCGCGCCTATATCGACAAACCGGAGGGGGTCAATATCGGGGACTGCGAGGCGGTGAGCCGCGCGCTGTCCGACCGGCTGGACGAGGCCGATTTTATCGAGGACGCTTATGTGCTGGAGGTGAGCTCTCCGGGGCTTGGCCGGACGCTCAAGAAGGATAAGCATCTGGAGAAGAGTATCGGGGAGGAAGTGGAGGTCAGGCTGTATAAGCCGGTGGAGAAGTGCAGGGAATTTACCGGTACGCTCAGGAGCTTTGACGCCGACAATATCACGATCGGGACCGCGGACAAAGAGATGACATTCGCCAGGAAAGAGATCGCGCTGATCCGTCTGGCGTTGGATTTTTAGGAGGATAAAATGAACAAGGAATTAAAGGAAGCATTGGATATACTGGAGAAGGAGAAGGAGATCAGCAAGGAGACTCTGTTCGAGGCCATCGAGAATTCCCTGATCACCGCCTGCAAACAGCATTTCGGCAAAGCGGACAATGTGAAGGTTGAGATTGACCGCGATACCTGCGATTTCCTTTGCTACGCGGAAAAAGAGGTGGTTCCCACGGAGGAGGATGTCGAGGACGACTGCCTGCAGATCCCTCTGGAGAAGGCGCGGGAGATTTCCAGGACTGCCAAGGTGGGCGATATGATCCATGTGGAGATTAAGTCCAAGGAGTTCGGGCGGATCGCGACGCAGAACGCCAAGAACGTGATCCTGCAGAAGATCCGCGAGGAGGAGAGAAGCGTCGTTTACAACCAGTATTTTGAGAAGGAAAAGGATGTTGTCACCGGCGTGGTGCAGCGCTATCTGGGACGCAACATCAGCATCAACCTGGGCAAGGCGGACGCTATTTTAAATGAGAGCGAGCAGGTAAAGGGAGAGGTGTTTAAGCCCACGGAGCGGATCAAGGTATATATCCTGGAGGTAAAGAACACGCCCAAGGGCCCCCGGATCCTGGTCAGCCGCACCCATCCGGAGCTGGTCAAGCGCCTGTTTGAGGCGGAGGTGACGGAGATCCGGGACGGCACGGTGGAGATCAAGAGCATCGCCCGCGAGGCGGGCAGCCGTACCAAGCTTGCGGTGTGGTCCCACAATCCCAACGTGGACGCGGTGGGCGCCTGCGTGGGGATGAACGGTTCCCGTGTCAACGCCATTGTGGATGAGCTGCGGGGCGAGAAGATCGATGTGGTTAACTGGGACGAAAATCCCGGCAACCTGATTCAGAACGCGCTGTCTCCGGCCAAGATCGTGGCGGTTTTTGCGGATCCCGACGAGCGCACGGCCAAGGTGGTCGTGCCGGATTACCAGCTTTCCCTGGCGATCGGCAAGGAGGGACAGAACGCCCGGCTGGCAGCGAGGCTGACCGGCTACAAGATCGATATCAAGAGCGAGACGCAGGCCAAGGATGCGCCGGGCTTCCGCTACGAGGACTATCTGGACGAGGATTACGAGGACGACGAGCCCTACGACGAGGAGTTTTCTGAGGACGGCGAATTCGACGGAGAGGGAGAATTCGGCGGAAACGAAGACTTCGGCGAGGAAGGGGATTTTGAGGAGCCTGCTGAGGGCAGCGAGGAAGCAGATGAATAAAAAAGTCCCTATGAGACAGTGTGTGGGCTGCGGCGAGATGAAAAACAAGCGGGAGATGATGCGGGTTTTGAAGACGCCGGAGGGGCCCATTGTTCTGGATGCGACTGGAAGGAAGAACGGTCGGGGCGCGTATCTGTGCAAAAGTCTGGATTGCCTGAAAAAGGCGAGAAAGAACCGGGGCCTGGAGCGTTCCTTTCAGATGAGTATTCCGGATGAGGTTTATGACAGCCTGGAAAAGGAGTTTGGTGAGAGTGAGGCCGAATAAGGTATTTTCTCTGCTGGGGCTTGCCACCAGGGCAGGGCGCACCGCAAGCGGCGAGTTCATGACGGAAAAGGCCGTCAAGGACGGCAGCGCGCGCCTGGTCATTGTGGGCACGGACGCCTCGGCGAATACGAAGAAGAACTTCTGTGACATGTGCCGGTTCTATAAGGTTCCCTATTATGAGTATGGGACGAAAGCGGAGCTGGGGCATGCCATGGGAAAAGAGATGAGGGCGTCTTTGGCAGTGACGGATGATGGATTTGCCAGAACTCTGAAACAGCATCTGGAAGCATCGATGAAGGAGGTAGTGGAATGGCAAAAATGAAGGTACATGAGCTCGCAAAGGAGCTGAATATAAAAAGTAAGGACATCATCGGTTTTCTGCAGGAAAAGGGCGTGGATGTGAAGGTGGCGCAGAGCACCGTCGAACCGGACGCGGTGGAGTGGGTGAAGAAGAAATTCGGAACGGCCCCCGCCGCCCCTGCCGCGCCGGAGGGCGCGCAGAAGGTGCAGCAGCCGCAGAAGCCGGCTGCAGAGGCGGCAGAGAAGCAGACAGCGCAGACGCATCATACAATGGAGAAAACGGTGCAGGCGGAAAGGAAGGCGCAGGTGGAGAAGGCGGAAACGACGGAAAAGAAGACAGCCCAGGCGGCAGAGCAGGCCAAGGACGGCCAGGGAAAGCCGCATAAGAAGGCAAAGACGATTATTGTGGTGAATAACCCCCAGAACAGCCGGATGAAAAACGGCGGCTCCGGAAACGGGGAGAGAAGAAACGGCGGAAACGGCGGCGGCCGGGGAAATGACCGCAGAAACGAGCAGGGAAGAAGCGGCGGCGACCGGGACCGCAAAAACAACCGCGGCAAGGGCGGTATGCGTGTGGAGAGCAGGCCTCTGATCAAGCCTCTCACCAAGCCCAGCCAGCCGGTGATGCCGGACGAGAAGCTTCTGAGTATGGAGCGGGCCGCGAAGGAGGCCGCTGCAAAGAAGGCGGCGGAGGAAGCGGCAAAGGCGGCGGAGATCGAAGCACAGAAGAAGGCGGAGGCAGCCGCCAGAGAGCGGGCCGAAAAGGCGGACCGTACAACCAGAGAGCAGCGTGAGACGGACGGCCGTCAGGACCGGCCGCAGCGCAGCGATCGGGACGGCCGCAGCGACCGTGACAACAGAGGCGACCGGCCGCAGGGTGCAAACCGCGGCGACCGAGGCTCCTATCAGGGCCGTGACAACAGAGGCGGTGACAGGAATAATGACAGAAACGGTGCGAACCGCGGCGACCGGAGCGGCTACCAGGGCAACCGGGACAACCGCGACAACAGAGGCGGCGACAGAAACGGCGTCCGCAGGGACGGCCAGGGCTTTGGCGGCAGACGCGACCAGGGCAGGCCGGGCGCAAACGGCCCTGCGAGGGACGGTCAGGGCTATAACCGCAATGCGGCGGGCGGCCGCCCTGGCGCAGGCAATACAAGACCTGGCGCGAATAACGGCCGCCCTTCGGGCAGCGACGGCAGGCAGGACAATCGATTCAGAAAGCCTGCGCCGGGCAAGGGCTTTACGCCGGAGCCTCCGGCAAAGGATACGGAGAAGCGCAGGGATGAGCGCCGGGCGAGCCAGCAGGAGCGTGACAAGAAATCCAGGCGCGACGCCACGATGTACGAGGACGACGCAGCGAAGCTGAAAAACAGCAAGAAGGCGGGACGCTTTATCAAGCCCGAACCCAAGCCGGCGGAGCCCGAGGAGGTGATCAAGGTGATCACCGTTCCCGAGTCCATCACCATCAAGGAGCTGGCGGAAAAGATGAAGATCCAGCCTGCGGCGATCATCAAGAAGCTGTTTTTACAGGGCAAGATCGTGACCCTCAACCAGGAGCTGTCCTACGAGGATGCGGAGAATATCGCCATCGAGTATGATATTATCTGCGAGAAGGAAGTGAAGGTGGATGTGATCGAGGAGCTGCTCAAGGAGGACGATGAGAAGCCCGAGGATCTGGTTTCCAGACCTCCGGTCATCTGCGTGATGGGCCATGTCGATCACGGCAAAACCTCCCTTCTGGACGCGATCCGCAAGACCAACGTGACCGACAGGGAGGCGGGCGGCATTACCCAGCACATCGGCGCTTATACGGTGCAGGTAAACGGCCAGAAGATTACCTTCCTGGATACCCCCGGACACGAGGCGTTCACGGCCATGCGTATGCGCGGCGCCAACGCGACGGATATCGCGGTGCTGGTGGTGGCGGCGGACGACGGCGTGATGCCGCAGACCGTGGAGGCCATCAACCATGCGAAGGCTGCCGGCATCGAGATTATCGTGGCAGTGAACAAGATCGACAAGCCCAACGCCAATGTGGACCGGGTAAAGCAGGAGCTGACCGAGTACGAGCTGGTGGCCGAGGACTGGGGCGGAAGCACTGTGTTTGTGCCCGTATCCGCAAAGACCGGCGAGGGCTTACAGCAGCTGCTTGAAATGATCCTTCTGACATCCGAGGTGATGGAGCTGAAGGCCAACCCCAACCGTCAGGCGAGAGGTATCGTTCTGGAGGCGCAGCTGGATAAGGGAAGAGGACCGGTTGCCAGCGTGCTGGTACAGAAGGGCACGCTGCATGTGGGCGATTTTGTGTCCGCAGGCTCCTCCAGCGGCAAGGTGCGCGCGATGATCGACGACAAGGGACGCCGTGTAAAGGAGGCAGGCCCCTCCACACCCGTGGAGATTTTGGGACTGTCCGACGTGCCGGAGGCCGGCGATGTATTCCTGGCGCATGAAAGCGACAAGGAGGCGAAGTCCTACGCGGCAGCCTTCATCGAGCAGAATAAGGAAAAGAAGCTGGAGGAAACCAAGTCCCGGATGTCCCTGGACGATCTGTTCAATCAGATCAAGGAGGGCAATTTAAAGGAGCTTAACCTCATCGTCAAGGCGGATGTGCAGGGCAGCGTGGAGGCTGTCAAGCAGAGCCTGACGAAGCTTTCCAACGAGGAGATTGTGGTCAAGTGCATCCACGGCGGCGTGGGCGCCATCAACGAGTCCGACGTGACGCTGGCCAGCGCCTCCAACGCGATCATCATCGGCTTCAACGTGCGTCCCGATGCGACGGCAAAGGCGACGGCGGAGCTGGAAGGCGTGGATATCCGCCTGTACAAGGTAATTTATCAGGCCATCGAGGATGTGGAAGCGGCTATGAAGGGAATGCTGGATCCGGTTTACGAGGAAAAGGTGATCGGCCATGCGGAGGTGCGTCAGATTTTCCGGGCGTCCGCGATCGGCAATATCGCCGGCTCCTATGTGCTGGACGGCGTGTTTACCAGAGGCTGCAAGGTACGCATCACCCGGGAGGGCGAGCAGATTTACGAGGGCAGCCTGGCATCCTTAAAGCGCTTTAAGGATGACGTGAAGGAAGTGAAGGCGGGCTTTGAGTGCGGCCTTGTATTTGAAGGCTTCGACAAGATGCAGGAGCTGGATATTGTGGAGGCCTACACCATGGTGGAGGTGCCCCGCTAAAGGAGATATATGAGAAAGAACAGTGTCAAAAACAGCAGGATCAACGGCGAAGTGCAGCGGGTGCTGGCGGAGGTGATCCGGGGAGAGATCAAGGATCCCCGGATCGCTCCCATGACCAGCGTGGTGTCCGTGGAGGTTGCGCCGGATTTAAAGACCTGCCGGGCTTATATCAGCGTGCTGGGCAATGCCGATCAGGCGGCGTCCACGCTGGAGGGCTTAAAGAGCGCGGAGGGATTCATCCGGGGCCGTCTGGCCAGGGAGATCAACCTGCGAAACACGCCGGAGATTCATTTTATCATGGATCAGTCCATCGCCTACGGCGTCGATATGTCCCATAAGATCGACATGGTGATGGCCGACCAGCGTGCAAGAAAGGTAGAGGATGAGCATGAAGAAAATCCTGGAGGAAGTCAGGAGCAGCGATAAAATCGCAATCACCGGACACGTCCGGCCCGACGGCGACTGCGTGGGCTCCTGCATGGGGATGTATCTGTATCTGAAAAAGGCGCTGCCGGGCGCGCAGGTGGACGTTTACCTGGAGAAGCCCTCCGCGGTTTTTGACTGTATTTCACGGATCGGCGATATTAAGACCGACTGCGGCGCAGATACCGTATACGATGTGTGTATCGTGCTGGATGTGGCGGCGGACCGGCTTGGGGATGCGGAAAAATATTTCCTCACGGCCAAAAAGACAATCAACATCGATCATCACATCAGCAACGCCTCCGGCTGCGCGCAGGTCAATTACTGCAGGCCGGACGCCAGCTCCGCATCGGAGCTTGTCTACGAGCTGATGGATGAGGAGCTGATCGACAAAGACATCGCCCAGGCGATTTATATCGGCATCATTCATGACACCGGGGTGTTCCAGTACTCCAACACCACGCCGCACACCATGGAGATCGGAGCCCGGCTGATTCGCTACGGCTTTGATTTTTCCCGGCTGATCGACGAGACCTTTTATGAGAAGACCTATCTGCAGGCCCAGGTGCTTGGGCGCGCGCTTCTGGAGAGCGTGCGGTTCATGGAGGGACGCTGCATCGTCAGTGTCATCGACCGTAAAACCATGGATTTTTACGGGGTGAATGCAAAGGATCTGGAAGGCATTGTGAGCCAGCTGCGGGTGATCAAGGGCGTGGAATGCGCGCTCTTTCTGTACCAGACCGGGACGCAGGAATACAAGGTGAGCCTGCGCTCCAACGGAAGGGTGAATGTGGCGGAGGTGGCCTCCTTTTTCGGGGGAGGCGGCCATGTGCGGGCAGCCGGATGCACCATGCACGGAACCGTGCACGACTGCATCAACAACCTGTCTTTGCATATCGAGAGGCAGCTTCAGGAGGAACCCACATGAACGGCATTTTAAATGTCTACAAGGAGCCTGGCTTTACCTCCCACGATGTGGTGGCAAAGCTGCGGGGCATCTGCAAACAGAAAAAGATCGGCCACACAGGTACCCTGGACCCGGAAGCGTCCGGGGTACTGCCGGTTTGTCTGGGAAACGCCACAAAGCTGTGTGAGTTTTTGACGGACAAGGATAAGGAATATGAGGCGGTCATGCTTTTGGGGGTGGAGACGGACACGCAGGACACGACCGGACAGGTGCTGCGGCAGCTGCCGGTGACGGTTTCTGAGGAGGAGGTGCGGCAGGCTGTGAACAGCTTTGCCGGCCCCTGCGACCAGATTCCCCCCATGTATTCCGCCCTGAAGATAAACGGCCAAAAGCTCTGTGACCTGGCCCGCGCGGGAAAGGTCGTGGAGCGAAAGAGCAGGCCGGTGACGATTCACTCCATTGAGATCACCGGGCTGGAGCTGCCCCGTGTCCGGATGCGGGTGTGCTGTTCGCGGGGCACCTATATCCGGACGCTGTGTCACGATATCGGACAGCGGCTGGGCTGCGGCGCGGCCATGGAGACTTTGGTGCGCACCCGTTCCGGCAGCTTTGAGCTCGGACAGGCCTGTCGGCTTTCCGAGATCGAGGCGCTGGCAAAAGAGGGACGGCTGCAGGAGCTTTTACAGCCGGCGGACAGCGTGTTTGCGGCGCTGCCGGCCCGGCGGGTGACGGCGGAGGGCCAGCGGCTTTTGGAGAACGGGAACCCGCTGACGATGCGGATGCTGGAGACAGAGGCTGCGGACTGCGAACAGGACGGACAGAACGTGCAGGACGGATACAACGGACAGGACGGACAGCGCGCGGTTCCAGAGGACGGGGCACAGGTGCGCGTTTACGGGCTGGACGGGACGTTTACCGGCCTTTATGCCTGGAGCGCGCAGCAGCGGCGTTTTATGCCGGTGAAGATGTTCTTGTGAGAGGACATCGGAAAGGAAACGATAAGAAGAGATGCAGATTATTTCCGGGACAGAACAATTTGAGCTGGAACAGCCCTCGGCGGTGGCGATCGGAAAATTTGACGGGATGCACCGGGGACATAAGGCGCTGCTTTCGCAGATTCTGGAGGCGAAATCGGACGGTTTTTCGGCGGTGGTGTTTACCTTCGAGCCCTCTCCGGCGGCCTTTTTTTCGGGAAAGCCGGTGAAGGGGCTGACGACGCGGGATGAGAAGCGGCGTCTGTTCCGCCAGATGGGGATCGACGTGCTGGTGGAGTTTCCGCTGAATGAAAGGACGGCAGCCATTTTGCCGGAGACTTTTGTGAGAGACATCCTGTGCGGCCGGATGAAGGCAAGGCTGGTGGCGGCGGGTGCGGATCTCTCCTTCGGGGACCGGGGGACAGGCGACGCTGCTCTTTTGCAGCGGCTGTCCGGGGAATGCGGCTACCGGGTCCGCGTCATCGACAAGGTTATGCAGGACGGGGAGGAGATCAGCTCCACCCGCGTGCGCCGCGCCGTTGAGGCGGGAAGGATGGAGGAGGCCACAGCCCTGCTGGGCGATCCCTATGCGGTGATGGGGACTGTGGCGCACGGGCGAAGGATCGGCCGCACGATCGGTTTTCCCACGGTGAACCTGATGCCGCCCAAAGACAAGCTTCTGCCGCCCAACGGAGTCTACCGTTCCCAGGTGGAATGCAGGATGGGTGTTTTTGAATCGATCACCAACGTGGGGACAAAGCCCACGGTGGAGCACGGCGAGCATCCGCCCATGAGCGTGGAAACCTATCTGTACGGCTTTAACGGGGATATGTACGACAGCTTTATCACGGTGCGGCTGCTTTCCTTTTTGCGGCCGGAACGGAAATTTTCCGGACTCGACGAGCTGAAGGAGCAGCTTCAGAGAGATATCCGGGAGGCTTTCGGGGATGTGAATCTGAACCATACTTCGGACGGAAAACATTCCTGAGTATGGTTGACTGCGCCGATCAGATCCAAACGGGCGGTACCGAAATGAAAAGGGCACACCTTGGAAAAAGTGTGCCCTGATATTGCATGGAGGGTAAGGAAGTTGTGTTATTTATTATCATTACTGGATGATGGAATTTGTTGATCATTTTTGAATCGGGCGTTTTCGCGTTTGTTCTCCAAATCGTTTTTTTGAATGGATTCAACAATGGTCGTAATATATTGCTCATCGTTTTCGGGAAAAAAGTATTTTGTAATAATTGTAAGCAATCCGATAATCAAAGAGATAAATGAGATACAGGCGGTAATAAAGGCAGCAACATCTTGGATGTTAAGATCACTATCGACATTTAAGACCTTTAGCGACAAAAAAATCAAAAGGGCAGAAAAAGCCAAAATGATTGCCATACAGGGAATTAAAATGATATATCGACATATCTTACTATGTTGCACCTTACTTTCATAAAATGAAACATATTTACCCAATAACCTTGTAATATGCTCATCCCGTTTTTTCTGTTCCCTGGTAACAAAAGGGTCTTTGTAGCCTAATTCTTCCTCTGTTTCAGCCTTTGAAAAGAAAGATGAATTTAATAATTTATAAACATCTTTTTGTGTAGTTTTCATTTTAACATCAACCTCGTGCTTCAGGAAACCTCGGTGATCCGGCGTTGAACGCTGTCAAATGGAACTTTAAATATAGATGCTAATTGCAAAGATATAGCGGTATCATTAAAACCATCCTGTTTAAATTTATCATATAGGCGCTTAAAAGATTTTCTGGGCATTAAGAGCGCAGCTGCAAAGTAGTCTGCATCATTTTCCTTATCGTCTTTTCCTTTTTTACGTTCTCGATGCAAATATATCTTTCCGGCTTCATAATGGAGAACAGAGTGTGCAAATTCGTGCGCTATAATAAAGCGCTTCCAATCTAATGAACGCTTAGCGTTCACACCGATTATCTTGTCATTCATGCCATCCCTGTCTTTTGCCATGTCGCTTGTTTGAATAGCGAGAAAACCATCTTCGGAATCATCTAATTTGGCGTTTCCCACAATGAAGCCAAGATGTTGGACAAAATCCACAATATTAACATAATCATCTTTATCAGGGTTATACCCGTACCCTTCTAAAAGAATATCTACCTGTGTTTCAATTTGTTGTTTTTCCATATAATTTAACCTCATTGCAGACATCCTCTCCGCACAAGAGTCACATTTAGTATATGTTACATGCAGATGTGGAAATCCTAAACTTATCACGTGACAAAACAATTTGGAAGAATCTAATTATAATATCAGTTTAAAAATTTTTTGTCAATCACCCGGTTGACAGTTCACTCTCAAAATGATATGGTTTATATAAATAA
>JAUNGT010000037.1 GCA_030524455.1 Eubacteriales bacterium
CGTTTTCTGGATATCGGCTGCGGCAAAGGGGTAGTACTGCGGGAGGCCGCCCGATATCCCTTTGTGCAGGTGGACGGAATTGAGCTTCAGGCGGAGCTGGTGCATACCGCCTGCCAAAATTTCCGGATCCTGCATCTGTCCGGCCGGGTGCGCTGCATCCAGGCGGACGCGGCCGAGTTCTCCGGCTATGATCATTATGATACTTTCTTTTTGTTTAATCCCTTTGGGGAGGAGATTCTTTGCCGGGTGGCGGAGAAGCTGGCCGCGTGCGCGCAGCAGAAGCCGCTGACGGTCATCTATCATAATCCGCGCTATCTGCACGTCTTTGAACGCATCGAAGGCTTTTTGATTCTGCGCCGGCTGCATGACCCGGCCAAAGATTATGATACCTGTATTTTCCGTTTGGGAAAGGGTCTTGATGTGACAAACAGCTAAATCTGATGTGTGAGTATCCAGTCCAGTAAATCAGAAGATTGAATGGTTCCTGCTGATAATTGCAGGATGACATCAGACAATTCTGTTTGCGTATGCTGTAATTCGATCCCGTTTAAGGCAAGGAACACCAGCATGACGTGTGCACCGATGCGCTTGTTTCCATCTACAAAGGGATGATTTTTTACCAGGCCAAAGCAAAGACGGGCAGCCTTCTGTTGAAGTGATGGGTAGATATCTTCTCCGGAAAAGGTCTGGAAGGGGGTATTTAGCGCAGAGTCCAGCATTCCTTCATCGCGCAGTCCAGATGAGCCACCGGTTTCTGCAATGAGTTGTTCGTGCAGTAAAAGTATCTGCGGTTTAGATAATCGGATCATTTGGCAAGTACCTCGTAAGCCTGACGGTTCTTTTCAATGAGACGTTTGGAAATAGCCGAGACATCTTCATCGGCGGCAAGCTGTTCTTGTTCAGCGGCACTGAATTCCATGATCAGATATCGGGGAACATTATTTTTCAATATGATAACAGAACCGTTCTCATCTACGAGACGGGTCACTTTAGAGAAGTTTTGATTGGCATCGGTGATGGAAACCAGATTTTTCGTGTTGATATTCATAATGAGCCTCCTTTGCTTTTTACTTTTATTATATCCATAAATAGGAGGAATTCAACCTATTTATATATAATAAAATTCAGACAGTAATAGGTAAATTCTGGTAAATTCTAAGCTCTATTTGCTTTACTCCACCCTTCCCATAGTGTATACTGGTAGGAAAACCGGAGGTCGGAGGGGATTCGTGTCATGAAAAAAGCAACAGGGAGAGCTTCCTTTGGAAGTCATTGGGGGTTTGTGCTGGCGTCGGTAGGCTCTGCGGTCGGAATGGCCAATGTGTGGGGATTTCCCAACAAAATGGGAGAAAACGGCGGCGGAGCGTTTCTGCTGATTTATCTGTTTTTCATTTTGATTTTCAGCTATGTGGGACTGCCCACAGAGTTTGCGGTGGGACGCAGGGCTGGGACCGGAACGCTGGGCGCGTACCGGTCCGCCTGGGAGACAAGAGGAAAATCTGCCGGCCGTGCGGGCGGCCTGCTGGGCTGGCTGCCGCTGGCCGGTTCGCTCTGCATTGCCGTGGGATATTCCATTATCGTGGCCTATGTGCTCAAGGCGCTGGTGGATTCGCTGACCGGCACACTGCTGCACACGGACACCGCGGTCTGGTTTGAAGCGTTTTCCACGGCGGATTTCTCCGTGGTGCCCTATCATGTCCTGGTTGTGGCGGGCACGCTGCTGACCCTGTTTTTGGGTGCGAAAAGCATTGAGAAAAGCAATCAGATCATGATGCCCCTGTTTTTCCTGATTTTTCTGATTCTGGCGCTGCGGGCGGCCCTTCTTCCGGGCGCGGCGGAGGGGTATCGTTTCATGTTTCTGCCCCGGTGGGAGGCCTTTTTGGATCCCGTTGTCTGGGTGAGCGCGATGGGACAGGCCTTTTTCTCGCTCTCCATCACCGGCAGCGGTATGATTGTTTACGGCTCCTACTTAAGCCGGAAGGAGGATGTGCTTTTGGTGTCCCAGAGGACGGCTCTGTTTGACACGATCGCCGCGCTGGTGGCGGCCCTGGTCATCATACCGGCCTGCTTTGCCTATGGCCTGGATGTGGGAGCGGGCCCCGGCCTTTTGTTCGTCACCCTTCCGGCCATCCTGCAGGATATCCCGTTTGGGCGCTTTTTTGCGGTCATTCTCTATGTGGCAATGATTTTTGCCGGGGTCAGCTCCCTGCAGAATATGTTTGAGGCCGTGACGGAATCCCTGCTGCATCGCTTCCCCGGGCTGGACAGAAAGTGGGCGCTGTTGCTGCTGTGCGTGCTCTGCCTGGGCGCGGGGATCGGCATGGAGCCGATTGCGCGCTGGGGCGCATGGATGGATCTGGTGTCCATTTACATCATCCCGATCGGCGCTACGCTGGGCGCGCTGTCCTGGTTCTGGATCATGAAAAAGGAAGCGCTCCTGGAGGCGGTCAACCAGGGCGGCGTCCGGAAACGGGGAAGCTTCTGGTACGCGGTGGGCCGCTTTGTGTATGTCCCGATGGCGATCGTGCTGTGCATCATCGCCCTGGCTATGAAGGTGGCGTTCTAAAGCAACAGTTCAGCCAGCAGGAGGTGGCAGGCCAAAATCGTGCTTGCACGGATATTGGTCTGCCACCTCCTGCTGAGGGAGCGCCCGATTATGAGCAAAAGGAGCCGCGAAGCGGCGGAAAGCGCGTTATGCGCGCAAGACGAACAAGTTCGTCTGTGCGAATGGCGCGTGCTGAACTGTTGCGGCTCAGCCAGCAGGAAGTCTTAAAAAAGGAGAGAAAAGTTATGAAAAAAAATCTGATTTTAGCCCTGGCAATGGGGCTGGCGCTGAATCTGGCCGCATGCGGGCAGACGGCAGCGAACGAAGCACAGACGCAGGCGGAAACGCAGATAACAGTGGAGACGGAAACGCAGGCGCAGACGCAGACGGAAACACAGTCGGAGGCGGAAACGCAGACACAGACGGCGGAGGCTGCTGCGCAGGGAGAGAAGCCCGGTCAGGACCGGGCGGGCAACAGCATTCAGGTTCCGGAGCAGACGGACCGGATCATTTCCCTGATGCCCGCATCCACGCAGATCCTGGCGGATCTGGGCCTGAAGGATAACATCATTGCGGTGGATACCCAGTCGCCCTCCTATGAGGACTTTTCCGACGATGTGCTTCAGTTTGATATGATGGAGCCCGATCTGGAGCAGCTCATCGCCTCCGAGCCGGATGTGATCTTTGTGAGCAACTTAAGCAGCCAGGGCGGGGAGGATATTTTTGCAAGCGTGAGGGAAGCGGGGATCTGCGTGGCGGAGATTCCGACCTCCGACACCATCGAGGATGTGAAGCTGGACGTGCAGTTTGTCGCGGATTGTGTGGGAAAGAGCGCTGAGGGCGCAGCGCTGGTGGATCAGATGGAGGAGGAGATTGCGGCGGTGAAGGCCATCGGAGATACCATTACGGAGAAAAAGACGGTGCTGTTTGAAATTTCGCCCCTGCCTTATCTGTACAGCTTCGGAAGGGGCGTTTATCTGAATGAGATGATTGAGCTGATCGGCGCCCAAAACGTGCTGGCAGACCAGGAGGGATGGCTTTCCGTGACGGAGGAGAGCGCGGTGGCGTCCAATCCGGACGTGATTTTGACAAACGACAATTTCTCGGGCGTGGACGCGGTGGAGCAGATTCTGGCGCGGCCCGGCTGGGAGAATGTGACGGCTGTGGCAAACAGACAGGTGTACTACATTGACAACGGAGCCAGCAGCCTTCCCAACCATCATATCGTGGACGCGCTCCGGGAGATGGCAAAAGCGGTTTATCCCGACGAATTTGCAGGACTGGAGTAGGAAAAAAAGATGGGCAAGAGGGTACGTTTACTGATCATCCTTTTGTTTTGTGCTGCCGCGCTGGCGGCGGGAATCGGCATGGGAAGCGTCGCCGTGTCGCCGGCAGATGTGCTGCGGATTCTGGGAAGCCGGCTGTTTGGGCTTGCGCTGCCGGAGCGCCTTGCGGGAACGCAGCTGTCCATTGTGTGGACGCTGCGTCTGCCGAGGGCGCTGTGCGCTTTTTTGGTGGGAGGGGCCCTTGCGGCCAGCGGGACGGTGATGCAGTCGGTTCTGCGCAATCCGCTGGCAAGCAGCTATACGCTGGGCGTTTCCTCCGGCGCTTCCCTGGGAGCGGCGCTGGTGATCGTGACCGGATTTACGTTCCCGGTGCTGGGCTTTCTTACGCTTCCGGCTTTCGGCTTTGTATTCGGGCTGGGGACGGTGGTGACGGTGCTTCTTTTTGCCTCCGGGATCGACCGGGGTTTTCAGAATCAGACGATTATACTGGCGGGCATGGTGTTCTCCCTCTTTGTCAATGCCTGCCTGACCATGGTGAGCGCCTTAAACCAGGGCTATCTGCAGCAGCTGATGCTGTGGCAGATGGGCAGCTTTTCCGGAAAAAACTGGCAGCAGGCGGGGATTCTGGCTGTGGTAACCGTTTTCGGAACGTTTTATCTGTGCTGCTATGCCAGGCAGATGGATATGATGACCTTTGGCGAGGAGGCGGCAAAGACAATGGGGGTGGACACGGAACGCACCAAGAAAAGGCTGATTGTCGCCGCCTCCCTGCTCACGGGAACGGCGGTCTGCTTTACCGGCACGATCGGCTTTCTGGATCTGGTGGCGCCCCATGCGGCAAGAAAAATTTTTGGCCCGGCGCACCGGTATGTGCTGCCGGTTTCCGTGCTGATGGGCGGCGCCTTCATGGTGCTGGCCGATCTGGCGGCGCGCACGCTGCTTGCCCCGACCGAGCTTCCTGTGGGAGCGGTGACGGCGCTGTTTGGGGCGCCTTTTTTTGCCTGGATTTATTTCCGAAAAAAAGGATGAATGCGAAAAAGGCTGCGGACAGGGAGGAAAAGATGGAAAATATCCTTCAGTTGGAACAGGTTTGTTCGGGATATGGGGAAAAGGAAATCCTGCATCGGATTTCCTTTTCTTTGGAGGAAGGAAGACGGCTGGCGATTCTGGGGCCCAACGGCAGCGGAAAGACCACCCTTCTGCGGGTGATAGCGGGCCTTTTGCCTGCGCAGGGAAGCGTCCTGCTTTCCGGGCGGCCGGTGGCCGGCATGAAACGGGAGGAGCTGGCGCGCCGGGTGGCCATGATGAGCCAGTTTTCGGGAACGGCTCTTTCCTATACGGTGGAGGAGACGGTGCTGATGGGGCGGTTTGTCCACCGCAGGCGGGGAATGCTTGCGGCCGTCACGAAGCGGGACCGGGAGGCGGCCAGGGACTGTATCTGCGCCGTCGGACTTAGCGGGCTGGCGCAGGCCGACGTGACCGCGCTTTCCGGCGGGCAGCTTCAGCGGGTGTTTCTGGCGCGTACGCTGGCGCAGGAGCCCTCCGTGATTTTGCTGGATGAGCCGACCAGCCACCTGGATCTGAAATATCAGACGGAGCTGACGGATTACCTGAAGGCCTGGGGAAAGCAGAAGGGCCACACGGTTGTGGGCGTGCTCCACGACATCAATCTGGCGCTGCGGTTTGCCGATACCTTCCTTTTCTTAAAGGAGGGCAATCAGATAGCCTATGGCGGGCCGAAGGTGATCACGCCGGCGCTTTTAAACCGGGTTTACGATATGGATGTGGCTGCGTATATGCGGGAATCCGCGGACAGGATGGAGGATTTGATCAATGGAAAAGACAAAAATGTACCGGAGTCCCTATGAGGCTTACCCCTTTCTGGCGGATGCCGCCGGGGATCTGCGCTGCGATTTTGAGCTGCTCACCGACGAGCTTGCCAGCCTCACGGGACTTCTGGCCGCAAAGGTGGAGGAGGAGAGCCTGCGCCGGGAGCTTTTGTGGATCGACGAGCTGATTTACCACGCCAATCCGACGCTTCGGACACACTTCAGCGTTACCGTAGAGGAGCTTAGGCGCTTAAAGGAGAGAACCTGTGAGCTCCGGGAGCAGGCTGCAGGGGAGGTGCACCGCTTCGTCCTTCCCTGCGGCTGCGAGGCCGCCTCCCTGGCCCACGTCCTGCGGGTAAAGGCCAAAATGCTCGTCCGTCTTATTTACCGCCACATGGAACAGGGCGGCCACGCGGAGGAGGGACTGCTGGATTTCTGCAACCTTTTGTCCGGCTATTTTTTTGGCGTCGCCCTTTTGCTGAACCGCATCAGCAAAACGCCGGAGCGGGATTTCGTGAGCAGGAACTACTGAACGGTTACATCTTTTACACGCCGTAGGATCGATCAATTTTTTCTCAGGATAAATCATTGCTTTCCCGGGGGGACTGTGAAAGAATAGTAGCTGCGAGAACGACAGCTGCGGGACTGCCGCAGAGAAAGAACAGGGGATACGATGATGCAGATTTATGTGGATGTAGCTGCCTTCCGGGACGGAAACGGCAGCAAGGAGAGGCCTTTCCGGCAGATCAGTGATGCGGCGCGCATTGCGAAGGCGGGGGACGAGGTTTTGGTTGCGCCCGGCGTGTACCGGGAATATGTGGACCCGGTCAATGCCGGGACGGAGCAGGACAGAATCACCTACCGCAGCACAGAGCCGCTGGGCGCGGTGATCACCGGCGCGGAGGAAGTCAAGGACTGGAAGCCCTATGAGGGGAATGTGTGGGTGTGCCGGATCGGCAACGGTCTGTTCGGAAGCTATAATCCTTATACCACCTATGTGTACGGGGACTGGTATTTTGCCGGACGAAGCAAGCACACCGGGGCGGTTTATTTAAACGATAAGATGCTTTATGAGGCGGACAGCCTGGAGGCCTGCTTAAAGGGCGAGACTTCCGAATGCTCCTGGGAGCCGGAGGCTTCCGTATATAAATGGTATGCCGTTCAGGACGGGGACGAGACGGTGATCTATGCCAACTTCCAGGGGAAGAATCCCAAGGAGGAGAAGGTGGAGATCAACGTGCGGCGGGAATGCTTTATGCCCTCCAAAACGGGCGTCGGCCATATCACGGTCAGCGGGTTTCGGATTGAAAAGGCGGCTACGACCTGGGCGCCTCCGGCAGCTTATCAGGACGGGATGATCGGCCCGCACTGGTCGAAGGGATGGATCATCGAGGACTGCGAGATCAGCAACAGCAAGTGCGCCGGAATCAGCCTGGGCAAGTATCTGGATCCGGACAACGATCATTATTTCACCTGCAGGCATGTGAAAAGTCCCACGCAGATGGAGCGAGATGCGGTGTGCAGAGGCCAGTATCACGGCTGGCTGAAGGAAAAGGTGGGAAGCCACATTGTCCGGCGCTGCAATATTCACAACTGCGAGCAGGGCGGCATTATCGGCCGGATGGGCGGCGTGTTCTCCGTGATCGAGGACAACCACATCCATCACATCAACAACATGATGGAGCTGGGCGGAGCGGAGATTGCCGGCATCAAGATGCATGCGGCCATCGACGTGACCTACCGCCGCAACCACATCCATCACTGCACCATGGGGATCTGGTGCGACTGGGAGGCCCAGGGAACCCGCATCACACAGAACCTGCTGCATGACAACCAGCGTCCTTCCTTTGCAAAGCAGCTCAAGGGCGGCATGATGAGTCAGGATATTTTTGTGGAGGTGGGACACGGCCCCACGCTGATCGACAACAACATCCTGCTCTCCGACGCTTCCCTGCGGATGGCGACCCAGGGTGTCGCCATGGTGCACAACCTGATCTGCGGCGCGCTGACTTGTGTCGGCGGAGGGACAGGGCCGCGCTATACGCCCTATCATATCCCGCACCGCACGGAGGTGATGGGCTTTATGACTGTCCTGCACGGCGACGACCGTTTTTACAACAATATTTTCGTGCAGAAATGGCCGAAGGAGGCGTTCACTGTCCTGCGCGACAGCAGCGAGGGCTCCGATGAGGAAAACCGGGAGGTCGGCACGCATGTGATGGATGAATATCCCACCTATGAGGAGTGGATCCGTCAGTTCGACATGGACACGGACACGCCGGATATGGTAAAGCTTGATCCTGCCCACAATGGCCCCCTGCCGGTCTGGGTGAACGGAAACGTTTATTTCAACGGGGCGAAGGCCTGCAAAAAGGAGGGGCATAAGCTGGTTGACACGGAGCACGAGGTGAGGGTTGACGTTGTGCTGCGGGACGGGAAGCCGGTGCTTTCCACGGATCTGTACGAGCTTTTGGACGGCTTTGCGGTGGACATGATAAACAGCGATATCCTCGGAAAGGCCTTCGAGCCGGAGGAGCGCTTCGAGAATCCGGACGGCACGCCGATTACCTTTGATCGGGACTATTTCGGCAGCCACCGGGGCACCGGGATTTTGCCGGGTCCCTTTGCGGAAAAGCCGCAGGAGGGCTGCAGGCTCTGGTAATCCGGTAAGAGAGAAAGAAGAAAAACAGGGACGGCAGAGCGGTGATTGGCTCTGCCGTTTTTTAACTGACTAATACAAGTTTGGGTGCCAAAAACAAAGTTTGCCGCGGCACAAAAAAGTGCTTGACAGCTTATAAACGTTAGCATATACTAACCTATGTCTGGGGAATAGGTTCCCAGAAATACAGTTTGTCAGAGGAAAGAAGGAAAAGATGATGCCCTTAACAATGGCCAATATCGGAGAGACGAGCAAAATTCAGAAGGTGGGCGGCAACGAGGAGACGAGGCGGTTTTTGGAGAACCTCGGCTTTGTGAGCGGGACAGAGATCACCGTGGTTTCCTCCATCGGCGGGAACGTGATCGTGAACGTGAAGGATTCGCGCGTCGCAGTCAACAAAGATATGGCCCGGCACATTATGATCTGACCTGTTAGAGAAGGGAAAGGAGAAAGTGACCATGACATTGCGTGATGCAAAGGTTGGGAGCACAGTTGTTGTGACCAAGATCGAGGGTGACAGTGCCTACAAGCGTCGGATTATGGATATGGGAATCACCAAGGGCAGCGAGCTTTACATAAGAAAAGTCGCACCGCTGGGCGATCCGGTGGAAATCACTGTCAGAGGCTATGAGCTTTCTGTCAGAAAAGACGACGCACAGTGCGTACAGGTGAAATGAGCCCGCGATTTGAGGGACAAAGGAGGTAAAAATGGCAATCAGAATTGCATTGGCCGGAAACCCGAACTGTGGTAAAACGACCATGTTCAATGCGCTGACAGGAGCCAACCAGTATGTAGGAAACTGGCCCGGCGTTACTGTCGAGAAGAAGGAAGGCAAGCTTAAGAACAAAAAAGGAAAAGGCGAGGAAGTCATCGTGACGGACCTCCCCGGTATTTATTCCCTTTCCCCGTATACACTGGAGGAGGTGGTCAGCCGTGATTATCTGCTGAAGGATAACCCGGACGTGATCGTGGATCTGGTGGATGCAACCAATATCGAGAGAAACCTGTATCTGACCACACAGCTCATCGAGACGGGCGTGCCCGTTGTGATCGCGCTGAACATGGCGGATCTGCTGGAAAAGAGAGGCATCAAGATCGACGTTGCCCGTCTTTCCATGTTACTGGACTGTCCCATTGTGGAGACCTCCGCACTGAAGGGCGAGGGCCTCGACAAGCTGATCGACGAGGCGGTTAAGACGGCGAAGAAAAAGGAAGTTGACCTTCCGAAGGATATCTTCTCTGCAGACATGGAGAAGGCAATCGCGGATGTGGAAGCGGTTCTTCCTTCCGACGTGGATGCCAACAAAAAGAGATGGTATGCGGTAAAGTTTTTGGAGAACGACTCCAAAGTGGCAGAGAGCATGAAGCTGTCCGCATCCGCACAGTCTCAGGTAGAGACGCTGAGAAAAGAGCTTGAGAAAAAACACGACGACGATATGGAGAGCATCGTAACCGACGAGCGTTACCAGTTCATCCAGAAGATTGTCGGCACTACCGTGAAAAAGGGCAAGGAGAAAATGACCGTGTCCGACAAGATCGACCAGATCGTAACCAACCGTATCCTGGGTATTCCGATTTTTATCGCGGTAATGTTTGTTGTATATTATGTTTCTGTAACGACCATCGGTACGATTGTGACCGACTGGACAAATGACACCTTTGTGGGCGGCATTCAGGAGATCGTGGGCGGCTTCCTGGAGGGCATCGGCACAAACAGCGTGGTTGTCAGCCTGGTGGTGGACGGCATCATCGGCGGCGTCGGCGCGGTGCTCGGCTTTGTGCCTCAGATGGCGATCCTGTTTTTATTCCTCTCCATCCTGGAGGACTGCGGCTACATGGTTCGTATCGCCTTTGTCATGGACCGTGTGTTCCGTCATTTCGGTCTGTCCGGCAAGAGCTTCATTCCGCTGCTGATTTCCTCCGGCTGCGGTATCCCCGGCATCATGGCCTCCAAGACCATCGAGCAGGATAACGACAGACGGCTGACGATCATGACGGCGACCTTCATCCCCTGCGGCGCGAAGCTTCCTGTTATCGCACTGATGGGCGGTGTGATGGCAAGCTGGGCGACCGGCAGCTACGAGGCAGGCGGCCTGATGGCTCCTGCGATGTACTTCATGGGCATCGTTGCGGTGCTGGTAGCGGCGATCATCTTAAAGAAGACCAAGCCCTTCTCCGGCAAGCCCGCTCCCTTCGTTATGGAGCTTCCTCAGTACCATGTGCCTCAGGTGAAGACCGTACTGCTGCATGTATGGGAGAGACTGAAGGGCTTCATCATCAAGGCTGGTACGATCCTGTTCCTGGCTTGTGTTGTGATGTGGTTCCTGGGCGGCTTCGGCGTGGAAAACGGCGGCTTCGGCCTGGTTGAGGACAGCGGAAACAGCCTGCTGGCTGTGATCGGCGGCTTTATCGCTCCTCTGTTTGCACCTCTGGGCTTTGGCGAGTGGCAGCCTGTGGCAGCTTCTCTGTCCGGTTTTACCGCAAAGGAGGCGATTGTTTCCACCATGGGCGTGCTGGCAAATGTGACCGGCGATACCGAGGATGCGGTGACGGTTGCGCAGGCGGTTCAGACCTGGTTCCCGACCTCCCTGGCAGCGTTCTCCTTCCTGGTATTTAACCTGCTGGATTCCCCCTGCCTGGCGGCAATCGCAACCATGGCGCAGCAGATGCAGTCCAGAAAGTGGTTCTGGTTTGCGATCCTGTTCCAGAACATTTTCGCTTACATCGTTTGCCTGTGCATCTACCAGATCGGTTCCTTCGTGACCGGCGGCGGCTTCGGCGTAGGTACGGTGTTCGGCATTGTGTTCGCAGTGATTTTGCTGTTCCTGCTGTTCAGACCCGATCCCTACAAGGATCAGAAGGTATATTCCAAGCGCTCCGTACAGGCTTGACAAAAGGATAAAATCAGAAAATGAGGGAGGCTGGGTGCAGTGGATGTACCCGGCCTTCCCCCATAAGGGAAGGAAACGGAAAGGAGGCTGTTTTAGTATGGCTACGTTTATTGTACTGGCACTGGTGCTGGGCTACTGCGCGTTCCTTCTTTATAAGGGTTATAAGGACAGGAAGGAAGGCAGGCACACGGGCTGTGCGGGCTGCTCCGGCTGTGGGAGCGGCAGCTGCTCCGCCTGCGGAAGCGGCAGTGCCCCGGAAAAATGGTTTGATCGGAAAAGAGGCTGATGATGGGAGATACGACAAGCTCGATGCTTTATGGCTTCGGCGCGTTCCTGATTATTTATATTGTGGGCGTGCTGATTTATCAGGCGGTGCAGTGGGTGAAAAAGCGCCGCGAGAAAAAGAAGGACGAGGAGTGGAAAAATGATTAGTATAGGCAGTGTATTGGTGAATGTGATTGTTGTCCTGCTGGTGATCGTGCTGCTCGGCTTTGCGCTGAAAGGGGCGATCAAGCATTTCAAGGGAGAGGGCGCCTGCTGCGGCGGCGGTGGCTCCTCCGTGGTGATCGACGAGAAAAAGTTGGAGGGCCCGGTGCTGGGCAGCCGGGTGGTGCGGATTTCCGGGATGACCTGTGAAAACTGCGTGGCGCGGGTGACCAACGCGATCAACCGTATCGACGGGGCCTCCGCAAAGGTAAATCTGAAAAAGAAGGAAGCGGTGGTTTCCTATGACCGGGCGGTGGAGGATGCAGCGATCCGCAAAGCCGTGGAGAATGCCGGTTATCATGTGGAAAGCATCAGCGGCTGATAAAAAGCGCTTTTAAGCCAGTGTTTGCGGCTTGAAGGCGCTTTTGTTTCATGTTATCATACTTTTATGGATGAGGGGACAACGGATAAGGAGGCTGATTTTTATGATGGTTTCCACGAAGGGCAGGTATGCGCTGCGGGTCATGCTGGACCTGGCAATGCAGAAGCCCGAACAGTATATTTCTTTAAACGATATTGCAAAGAGGCAGCAGATTTCCATGAAGTACCTGGAGGCGATCGTTGCCCTGTTGAATAAGGCGGGGATTTTGCAGAGCAGGAGAGGCAAGGACGGCGGCTACCGCCTGGCGCGCAGCCCGAAGGAATATCCGGTCAGCGAGATTTTAAAGCTGACGGAGGGAACGCTCTCGCCGGTGGCCTGTATGGAGGAAGAGGGCTGCGGCCCGGACTGCGGGCTTTTGGCCAACTGCCTGACCCGGCCCATGTGGAACAAGCTGGACAGCATTATCGACGCCTACCTTTCCAGCGTCTCCCTGCAGGATTTGCTGGACGGCAGATGTTAGGAGGCGGCGGATGAGAGTATATGCGGATCAGGCGGCGACGACCGCCCTGGGAGAGAAGGCCTGGGCCGCCATGGAGCCCTGGCTGCGGAGCCATTTCGGCAATCCCTCCGCCCTCTACGAGGAGGGCCGCGCGGCGCGGGAGCAGGTAGAAAAGAGCCGGGAGATAACGGCGCGGCTTCTGGGGGCGAAGCCCCGGGAGCTTTATTTTACCTCCGGGGGGACGGAGGCCGATAACTGGGCGCTCCGGCTGGCGGCAGAGGCCGGCGCGCGGCAGGGAAGGCGGCACCTGATTGTCTCCGCCATCGAGCACCACGCGGTGCTCCATACGGCGCGGAGGCTGGAGCGGGAGGGCTTTTTTCTGACGGTGCTGCCGGTCCGGGAAAATGGCCTTGTTTCTCCGGAGGAGCTGGAAAAGGCCCTTCGGCCGGACACGGCGCTGGTCAGCGTCATGTACGCCAACAACGAGGTGGGGACGATCCAGCCGGTGTATGAGCTGGGAAGCCTCTGCCGGGCGCACGGCGTGCTGTTTCACACGGACGCGGTGCAGGCCGCAGGGCATCTGCCCATCGATCTTTCCGGGCTTTTGGCGGATCTGCTTTCCCTGTCCGCCCATAAGTTTCACGGGCCCAAGGGCATAGGGGCGCTGTATGTGCGGGAGGGCGTCCAGCCGGAACGGCTGCTGGAAGGCGGGGCGCAGGAGCGCGGCTTTCGGGCGGGCACGGAGAATGTGGCCGGGATCGCCGGGCTGGCGGCCGCCCTGGAGGAGAGCCTTCTGGACCGGGAGAGGAAGGACCGCGCCGTGCGAGCGCTGCGGGACAGCCTGGAGAAGCGCCTTCTGGAGATTCCGGGCAGCTTTGTAAACGGCGACCGGCAGAACCGGCTGCCCGGCAATCTGAGCATCGGCTTTGCGGATGTGGAGGCGGAGGCGCTGCTTTTGTATCTGGATATGAAGGGGATCGCGGTGTCCGCCGGGGCCGCCTGCGCCGCGGGAGCGCTGGAGCCCAGCCATGTGCTGACGGCCATGGGGCTTTCCGCGCCGCTTGCCCGCAGCACGCTGCGCATCAGCCTGGACGAGACGAATACGCGGGCGGACGTCGATTATATCGCGGAGGTTCTGCCCGCCGCGGTTGCGCGGCTGCGCAGTATGGCAGGTTAGCATTTCCTTAGCGGTTTCTGAACACACAAAGCGGAATGAATCTTTTATAATTGGGGAGAAAGTAAAGGGGAGTAGCCGGCAGAAATGGATTCCGAGGCGTCAGTACGGCTCTGGCATACAGAGCTCGCGCGGAATTGAAATGGCAAGACTTTTGCATGGGTAGCTGTGCAAGGGTCTTTCTTATTTCACGGAGATATCTACCAAGGAAAAGGAGGAACAAAAGGGTTATGGAGTTTTTAGTGGAGGGCTTTCAAAATCTGACATGGCAGCAATGCGTCATGTATGCGGTGGGGCTGATCCTCATCTACCTGGCTTTGAAGAAGGAGTATGAGCCGGCGCTGTTATTACCGATGGGCTTCGGCGCGATTCTGGTGAATCTGCCCTTGAGCGGCGTGATCGATCAGGTGGTGCAGGGCTCGGTGGAGTCCCGCGGCGTCATTCAGTGGCTGTTTGAGGTGGGCATCGAGGCCTCGGAGGCCATGCCGATCCTTCTGTTTATCGGCATCGGGGCGATGATCGATTTCGGCCCGCTTTTGTCAAAGCCGGTGATGTTTTTGTTCGGCGCGGCGGCTCAGTTCGGTATTTTCTGCGCGATCTGCGCGGCGGTGCTTCTGGGCTTTGATTTAAAGGATGCGGCTTCCATCGGCATTATCGGCGCGGCGGACGGCCCCACCTCGATTCTGGTGTCGCAGGTGCTGGGCTCCAACTATGTGGGCGCCATCGCGGTGGCGGCCTACTCCTATATGGCGCTTGTTCCGATCATCCAGCCTTTCGCCATCCGGCTGGTGACGACGAAGAAGGAGCGCCGCATCCGGATGGAATATCATCCGGCCAACGTCAACAAGGCGACCCGGATCGCCTTCCCCATCGTGGTGACCTTTATCGTGGGCTTTATCGCGCCCTCCTCCGTGGCCCTGGTGGGCTTTCTGATGTTCGGAAACCTGCTGCGGGAATGCAGCGTGTTGCACAGCCTTTCCGATACGGCCCAGACGGATCTGGCAAACCTGATCACCCTGCTTTTGGGCATCACCATTTCCTTCAGTATGCGGGCGGATCAGTTCGTTCGCTGGGAGACGCTGATGATTATGCTGATCGGCCTGTTGGCCTTTGTGTTTGACACGATCGGAGGCGTGCTTTTTGCGAAGCTTCTGAACCTGTTTCTGAAAAAGAAGATCAATCCGATGGTGGGCGCGGCGGGAATTTCCGCCTTCCCCATGTCCTCCCGCGTGGTGCAGAAGCTTGCCATGGCGGAGGAGCCCGGAAATATTATCCTGATGCATGCGGCGGGAGCCAACGTATCCGGACAGATCGCATCCGTTGTGGCGGGCGGCCTGGTCATCAACCTGGTCAGCCGTTTTCTGTGAGATAGGAGGAACAAACGATGTCGGAGCAAATGTTTAACTTTATGGCCGCCCTGGATATCATGTGGAAGGGAATGCTGGGGATTTTTACGGCCAGTCTGGTGATTATTCTGGCGGTGGTTATCCTGGAAAAGGTGACAAACCGGAAAAAATAGCCATTCTGCACAATAGATATGACCTCTGTTTTTGCAATATCACACAAAGTTGGCGGAATCGTTAAAAAAATCTTCGCTTTTCTTTGCATTTGGGGGTATAATGAAAAGGTAACAGGCAGCCATATTCACAATGGCTGCCGCGCTTTTCACAGAAAGTAGAGGTCATTATGTTTCAGAAGGGAGATTTGGTTACTTACGGTTGCAAAGGTATCTGTGAAATCAAAGAAATAACGACGCTGCAGATGGATGGAATCCCCAGGGATCGGTTATACTACGAAATGCAGTCCCTGCTTGCGGGAAGCAAGATTTTTACACCCGTGGAGCCGGGGCAGAGCAAGAACGTGATGCGGCTGGTTCTGACGGAGGACGAGGCGCACAGGCTTCTTTCGCGGATGCCGGAATGTGTGACTTTCTGGGTCCGGGAGGACCGGGCGAGGGAGGAAGTCTATCGGGAAATTATCAATAACTGCGATGCCGGCGGCATGCTCACCATGATCCGCTCGCTCTACGCCAGGAGGCGGGAGAGGGTGATGCAGGGACGCAAGCTGGCGGCGCTGGACAGCCGCTATTTAAAGATTGCGGAGGACAACCTGTACGCGGAGCTGGCGCTGGTGCTTCATGTGACCCGGGAGGAGATCAGGGACTATGTGACCCGGCAGGTGCTGGCGCTGGAGGGCGCGATCCAGCCGGTGTAAACGCGGCTGCGCAGCGTTGTCCGGGGAATTTGAACAGGCTGTGTGCGAAAGAGGATGTGTGACGCCGGGGAAGGCGCGCGCATCCTTTTGTGTATTGATTTAAAAATTTTCACTTACCTCTTGCAATCTGACTAAAGTTCTGGTAGACTGAATGAAGTTAGCGAAGACTAACGAAAGTGTGAATAAATCATGGTTATCTCTGTCCGCCGTGCGCTGCTGACACACGGCGGGCGGCCCTTCGGGGAACGATGAGGAAGGAGTCAATATGGCAAATTTAGCGATTGAGAAAGTAATAGGGCGGGAGATCATCGATTCGAGAGGCAATCCGACGGTGGAGGCCGAGGTGCGTCTGGCAGACGGCACCGTAGGCAGGGGCATGGCGCCCAGCGGTGCTTCCACAGGAGAGTTTGAGGCTCTGGAGCTGCGCGATAAGGATCCGAAGCGCTTTGGCGGCAAGGGAGTCCGCAAGGCGGTCGAGAATGTCAATACAGTAATCAACGAGGTGCTTAAGGGCATGAATGCCTCCGATATCTATGCGGTGGACGCTGCCATGATCAAGGCGGACGGCACGGAGGACAAGTCAAAGCTGGGCGCAAACGCGATTCTGGCGGTTTCCATTGCCTGTGCCAAGGCTTCGGCCGCAGCACTGAATATCCCGCTGTACCGTTTCCTGGGCGGCGTAAACGGCAACCGTCTGCCGGTGCCGATGATGAATATTCTGAACGGCGGCGCACATGCGGCAAACACCGTGGACGTGCAGGAGTTTATGATTATGCCGGTGGGCGCACCCAGCTTTTCCGAGGGACTCCGCTGGTGTACCGAGGTGTTCCATGCGCTGCAGGCACTGTTAAAATCCAGAGGGCTGGCAACCTCCGTGGGCGATGAGGGCGGCTTTGCTCCGAACCTGGGCAGCGACGAGGAGGCAATCCAGGTCATCCTGGAGGCGGTAGAGAAGGCCGGCTACAAGCCCGGAGAGGATTTTGTCCTGGCGATGGATGCGGCTTCCAGCGAGTGGAAGGGCAGCCAGAAGGGCGAGTATGTACTTCCCAAGGCGGGAACAAAGTTCACCTCCAAGGAGCTGGTGGCGCACTGGAAAAAGCTCTGCGAGAAGTATCCGATCGCTTCCATCGAGGACGGTCTGGACGAGGAGGACTGGGAAGGCTGGCAGCATATGACCGCAGAGCTGGGCGATAAGGTTCAGCTGGTGGGCGACGACCTGTTTGTGACCAACACAAAGCGTCTGCAGAAGGGCATCGACTTAAAGTGCGGCAATGCGATCCTGATCAAGTTAAACCAGATCGGAAGCGTATCCGAGACGCTGGAGGCAATCAAGCTGGCGCATGAGGCCGGATACTGCGCGATCACCTCTCACCGTTCCGGCGAGACGGAGGATACCACAATCGCGGATCTTGCGGTGGCGTTGAATACCTGCCAGATCAAGACCGGCGCGCCCAGCAGAAGCGAGCGTGTTGCAAAGTACAACCAGCTGCTGCGGATCGAGGAGGAGCTCGGGGAGGGCGCTTGCTATCCCGGCAAGGCGGCCTTCGGCAGATAAGGAGGCGGTATGAGTCAAAAGGCATTCCGCCTGCTGCTGGAGCTGGACGGAGCGCATCTTCCCGTCCGGCTGGCGCTGCAGTGCGCCCCCCTTTTGGCGGGAATCAAGGTGTCGAACCTTTTGATCATCCCGCTGGCGGACTGGTGCAACCTGTGCCGGATGCTGAAGGGCTCCGGTATCTGTGTCCGCGCACTGTACGGCTCCGGAGAAAAGATTACGCTTCTGCTTTACCGCCGGGAGGCGCTGGAGGGCTGGCTGAACCGCCGGGAGGTGGGAAGCCTGATGGCGCTGCTTGGCTACGAAAGCCTGGAGTTGCACAGTATTTTCCGGAAGCTGGAACAAAAAATCGGCGGGCACGGCAGAGGAGAAATGCCGTTTCCCCATGAGCTGGGACTGCTGCTGGGATATCCGGCGGAGGATGTGCTCGGCTTTATGGGAATGGGCCAGGGAAAGTGCCTGTATACAGGATATTGGAAGGTATATGCCGGACTGAAGGAAAAGCTCCGCCTGTTTGCAGAGTACGACAGAGCGACGGACGCGGCTCTGGCCATGGCCCATCGGGGTGAAAACGTGTTGGAGCTGGGGCGCTTTTTTGAGAGAAAAAGCTGCCGGACAGCGTTGGGGTAACCGTTATTTTCAGAAAAAAGAAAAAGGAGAAAAAAGAAATGAGCAAGGTTTCAGTCGTATACTGGTCACAGTCGGGCAACACGCAGGCGATGGCGGAGGCAGTAGCTGCCGGCATCACCGAGGCAGGACAGGAGGCAGAGCTTCTCTATGTGTCCGACGCGGATCCTTCCAAGCTGGCACAGGAGAAGGCATTTGCACTGGGCTGCCCCGCAATGGGCGCAGAGGTGCTGGAGGAGGGCGAGTTCGAGCCCTTTATGGAGGCGCTTGAGGGCTCCGTTTCCGGAAAGACCGTTGCGCTGTTTGGCTCCTACGGCTGGGGCGACGGACAGTGGATGCGCGACTGGACAGAGCGCATGACCGGAGCGGGCGCTACCGTGGTAAACGGAGAAGGCTTAATCTGCCAGGACGCTCCCGACGACAGCGTGCTGGAGGACTGCAAGAACCTGGGCAAGGCGCTGGCAGCCAACGCATAAGGAAATAGAAGGATAAAAAAGACCTGTCCGGTTTTGCCGGGCAGGTCTTTTTCCATCTTATTCGGGATGCTCCGAGATATATTTCTTGATGGCGGCGAAGCTTTCCGCGCTGACCACATGCTCCATCCGACAGGCGTCGTTGACGGCGGTTTTGGGCTCCACGCCCAGGCGGATGAGCCACTGGGACAGAAGCTGATGGCGCTCGTAGATCATGTCGGCGATCTGTCTGCCGGATTCGGTCAGGTAGATGAAGCCCTCCTTGGTGACGGTAATATGCTGCTTCTCGCGCAGGTTTTTCATAGCGACGCTGACGCTGGATTTCTTAAAGCCGAGCTCCTCCGCCACGTCCACGGAACGGACGACGGGATGGGATTTGCTCAGGATAAGGATGGTTTCCAAATAGTTTTCGGCGGATTCGTTGACAACCATGAGATCACGTTCCTTTCTCGTTCATATTTTATAAAGGCATTTCTAATAGTATAGCATGTCTGGCAAACAGGTTCAATTGGAAAAAAAATTTTACCTGAATTTTATAAAACTGCAAAAAAAGACTGTAAGTTTCTTCTTTTTTATGGTAATATTTCATATATAGGTTGTCCTGCATTGCCAGGGGCAACGGAATACACCATTACATTCAGGGGGATTTTTCCATGGCAAAAGAAATGATAGCAATGCTGCTTGCAGGCGGTCAGGGCTCTCGCTTATATGCTCTGACCCAGAGACTTGCCAAACCCGCTGTGCCGTTCGGAGGAAAGTACAGGATTATCGATTTCCCGCTTTCCAACTGCGTCAATTCCGGAATCGACACGGTAGGGATTTTGACACAATACCAGCCGATGGTATTAAACGAATATATCGGGAACGGACAGCCCTGGGATCTGGACAGGCTGATCGGCGGCGTGCACGTTCTGCCGCCTTATCAGAAGGCTTCCGGCTCCGACTGGTACAAGGGGACGGCCAACGCCATCTACCAGAACATCCCGTTTATTGAGCGTTACAACCCGGAGTATGTCATTATTCTGTCCGGGGATCAGATCTGTAAACAGGATTACAGCGATTTTCTGCGGTTCCACAAGGAGAAGGGCGCGGAGTTTTCCGTGGCCGTCATGGAGGTGCCGTGGGAGGAGGCTTCCCGTTTCGGCCTGATGGTGACGGACGACAACGACAAGATCACGGCGTTCCAGGAAAAGCCCAGGGAGCCCAAATCCAACCTGGCTTCCATGGGAATTTATATTTTCAACTGGGACATTCTGAAGAAGTACCTGATCGAGGACGAGTCCGATCCGGAGTCGGAGAACGATTTCGGCAAAAACGTGATCCCCAGCCTGCTGCGTGACGGGCGCGATATGTACGCCTACCATTTCAGCGGCTACTGGAAGGACGTGGGAACCATCACCTCTCTGTGGGAGGCCAACATGGAGGTGCTCGATCCGGAGCACAGCGGCATCAACCTGTTTGAGGACGACTGGAAGATTTACAGCCGTAACAGCGGTATGACCGGTCACCGGATCCTGGAGTCCGGCGTGGTGGAGAATGCCATGATCACCGACGGCTGCCGGATCGCGGGCCATGTGAAGCACTCGATCCTTTTTGCGGGCGTCTCCGTGGAGGAGGGAGCCGAGGTGGAGGATGCCGTTGTGATGGGCGGCACCGTAATCAAAAAGGGCGCTTCCGTAAAGCACTGCATCATCGCGGAGAACGTGGTGATCGGCGAGGGCGCGGTGGTAGGAGCCATGCCGGAGGGCGCGGAGAACAGCGTGGCGACGGTGGGGCCCGGCGTCTATATCGGGGACGGCGCGAAGGTCGGCCCGGCGGCGATGATCGATCAAAATGTAAAGGACGGTGAAGTACAATGGTAAACTCCAATGCAAACGCGCTCGGTATTATTTTCCCCAACAGCTATGACGGGTTGGTTCCGGAGCTGGTGGCGGAGCGTCTGATGGCTTCCATCCCCTTTGCAGGCCGTTACCGGATGGTGGACTTTATCCTTTCCAGCATGGTCAACTGCGGGATCGACAACGTGTCCCTGATCGTGCGCAAGAATTATCATTCCCTGATGGATCATCTGGGCTCCGGCAGGGAGTGGGACCTGACCCGCAAATACGGCGGCCTGAACATCGTTCCGCCCTTTGCGTCCACCGGCGTAAAGGTGTACAACGGCCGCGTGGAGGCGCTGGCCAGCGTGCTGGATTTCCTGCGGGACGCCAAGGAGAAGTATGTGGTGCTCTCCGAGGCCAACCTGGCGGTGAATTTTGATTTTAAGGGCATGTTAAACGCCCACATCGAGAGCGGCGCGGATGTGACCATCGCCTACACGCAGCAGGAGATCCCCCAGGGACTGATGAAGCCCTTCGACATCACCAAGGATCTTTATTATACGCTGAACATGGATTCAAACGGGAGGGTGCAGGAGATCCGCATCAATCCGGAGGACGAGGGGATCCAGAACCTCTCGATGAATATTTACATCATCGAGCGGGAGCTTTTGGTACGCCAGATCACGGACGCCTATGTGCGCGGGCTCGTCTATTTTGACCGCGACCTGCTGGCCCCCAACCTGGACAAGTTAAACGTACAGGGCTTTTTGTTTGACGGCTATCTTGCCCGGATCACGGACATGAAGAGCTATTTCGACGAGAATATGAAGCTGCTCAAGGACGAGAACCTGGACGGCCTTTTTGGCGGCAACCCGATTTATACCAAGATCCGCGACGACAATCCGACCCGCTACATCAACGGTTCCCATGTGAAGAACGTGATGGCGGCGGACGGCTGCATGATCGAGGGAGAGGTGGAGAACAGCATTCTCTTCCGCGGCGTGAAGGTCGGCAGGGGCGCGCGGGTGAAAAACTGCGTGCTGATGCAGGATACCGTGGTGGAGCCCGGAGCCAGCGTGGAGTATGTGATTTCCGATAAGGATGTGACGATCACCGAGGGCAAAGAGATCCGCGGCGAGGACAGCTTTCCGGTTTATGTGGCGAAATACCGCAGAGTTTGATAAAAAGCTGAAGAGGAAGGGCGACAGTATTTTGACTGTCGCCCTTTGTTTCTGTGTGCAGCTGTTGTCAGCGGATCGCGTTTACAATCTCGCGGGTGGTCTTGGGCTTGTTCATGGAGTAGATGTGGATCCCGTCTGCTCCGTGGCGCTTTAAATCCAGGATCTGGCGCACCGCATAGTCGATGCCGGCCTTGCGCATATCCTCCGGGCTTTCTCCGTAGGCGGCGATCAGGTCGGCCAGCTGCTTGGGAACGGAGGAGCCGGAGAGGGTGACGGTGGTGCCCAGCTGCCTGGCGGAGGTGATGGGCATGATGCCCGCGCACACCTTCAGGCGGATGCCCGCCCGATCCTTTTTTTCCAGGAAACGGTAAAAGGCGCTGTTGTCAAAAAAGAGCTGGGTGATGAGAAAGCCGGCTCCGGCCAGCTCTTTCTCCTTCAGCCAGCGCAGATCCGTATCCGGATCGGGAGCCTCATAGTGCTTTTCCGGATAGCAGGCCCCGCCCACCTCCAGACCGGTGTTTTCCTTCAAAAAGCGGGTCAGATCGGAGGCGTGGGCAAAGGCGCGGCTCTCAAACTGCGCGTCGTCCATCCAGGCGGGGCGGTCGCCCCGCAGAGCCAGCACATGGCCAAGCCCGGCGTCCTGCATCGCGCCCGCCACAGAGAGGATATCCTCCCGGGAGGAGCCCACGCAGGTCAGGTGCGCCAGAGCCGGGATGTGAAGCTGGTTCTGGATAAAGGAGGCGATCTCCACCGTCCCCCGGGACCGGCTGCCGCCCGCCCCGTAGGTCACGCTGATAAAATCGGGAGAGAGCTCGCCCAGCTGCCGGAGCACTCCCTGCGCATTCTCAAACTCATCCTCCTTTTTCGGAGGGAAAACCTCAAAGGAAAGCGTCTGTTTTTCGTCAAGTAATTCTTTGATCATATACCTTTATTTCCTTTTCTTCTATTTCTTTTATTGATTTTCGTACCCGGATATCGTAACATGATATTGTCCGCAATTCAAGCGCGCTAAAAGGAGAAATTTTGATATGAGCGAATCTTTTAACAGTACGAAGCAGTATGTGGCCAGCCAGGAGCTGATGGACAGTGTGAATGTGGCGATTGCCCTGCAGAAGCCCCTGCTGATCAAGGGAGAGCCGGGTACCGGAAAGACGATGCTGGCGCAGGCCGTGGCACAGTCCCTGGGAAAAAGGCTGGTCATCTGGAACATTAAGTCCACAACGAAGGCACAGGACGGCCTGTATCTCTATGATACGATCCAGCGGCTCTACGACGGGCAGTTCGGGGAGGAGGGCGTGGACGATATCGCCCGCTATATCAAGCTCGGAAAGCTGGGGGAGGCCTTTGAGTCCGACGAGCAGGTGGTCCTTTTGATTGACGAGATTGACAAGGCGGATCTGGAATTCCCGAATGACCTGCTCTGGGAGCTGGATCAGATGGAATTTTACATTCATGAGACGAAGCGCACCGTGAAGGCGAAGCACCGCCCCATCGTGATTATCACCTCCAACGCGGAGAAGGAGCTGCCCGACGCCTTTTTGCGGCGCTGCATTTTCCACTATATCGATTTCCCGGAGGAGGGGCTGATGGAGGAGATCGTGCGGGTGCATTTCCCGGATGTGGAGGATCGTCTGCTGCAGGAGGCCATGAGGGCCTTTTACGAGATCAGAGGCTTCCGCGACGTGCGCAAAAAGCCCAGCACCTCGGAGCTGATCGACTGGATCAATGCGCTGCAGATCGGCGGGATCAAGGCGGAACGGCTGCAGAAGGAGCTTCCCTTTGTGGGCGTGATCGTGAAAAAGGACGAGGATCTGGAAACGGTTCGCCAGAAAATGGCCTGAAAAGGGGAACGCGATGTTTACCAAGTTTTTTTACACCTGCAAAAACAAGGGCCTGCATGTGAGCATGAGCGAGTGGCTTACGCTGCAGGAGGCGCTGGACAAGGGGCTGGCGGGCAGCAGCCTGACGCAGTTTTATTACCTGGCCCGGATGATTTTGGTCAAGAGCGAGACGGAGTTTGACAAGTTTGACCAGGCCTTTGAGGAGTGCTTTCAGGGAATTCAGTCGGAAAACGAGATCACCTCCCAGATGCTCAAATGGCTGGATAAGTCCGATATGGAGGAGCTGGCCCACGAGGAGGCGCGCAAGTGGCTCAACGAGGGCGAGGAGCTGCAGATCGACAAACAGGATGTGGAGGAGAAGTTTAAGCAGCGGCTGCGGGATCAGGACAGCGAGCACAACGGCGGCAGCTTCTGGATCGGCACCATGGGAAAGACCTCCTTCGGTAATCTGGGCGGCAACGTGGGCGGCGTCCGGGTGGGCGGAAAGACGGGCTATCAGTCCGCCTTCGCCGTGATGGGCGCCCGCAAGTACAAGGATTTCAGGGACGACAGGATGCTGGATAACCGGCAGTTTCAGCTGGCCTTCCGGCGGCTGCGGCAGTTTTCCACAAAGCTTGACGTGCCGCGGACGGAGCTGGATATTCCGGGGACGGTGGACAAGACCTGCAATAACGGCGGCTGTCTGCAGATCGTCATGGAAAAGCCGCGCAAAAACGCGGTGAAGCTGCTGCTGTTATTTGATTCCGGAGGGACCATGATCCCGTTTTCCTCGCTGATGAACGAGCTGTTCCAGGCGGTGGACAAGTCCAACCATTTCAAGGATGTCAAATGCTACTATTTCCACAACTGTATCTACAGCAAGCTCTACAAGACGCCGGAGTGCGAAAACGGCGACTGGGTGGATACGGAGTGGGTATTCCGCAACCTGGACAGCGATTACAAGGTGATTATCGTCGGGGACGCGGCCATGGCGCCGGAGGAGCTGTACTCGGATTCCGGCAACTATCGGGGGCCCAACGGCGGCCTGTCCGGTTGGGAGTGGCTGCAACTGATGAAGCGGCATTATAAAAAAATTATCTGGCTGAATCCCAAGATGGCGCCGGGACGCGCCCCCTGGCGGGAGGCGGAGAGCGCCATCCGGGAGACGCTGCCCATGTACAAGCTGACCGTGGAGGGCTTAAACCAGGGAATGATCAAGCTGATGAGCCCCGGGCGGGAGTGGTGATTTTTTACAGAAAGGAAATACAGCGATGAAAACAGAGGTTTTGGAGGCAATCAAGGCGCGCAGGAGCGTGCGCTCCTACAAAAAGGAGCAGATCCGGGACGAGGAGCTAAACGCCGTTTTAGAGGCGGGAACCTATGCGGCGACCGGCATGGGAAGACAGTCCCCGCGGATGGTGGTGGTGCAGGATGCGGAGACGATCGCACAGCTTTCGGGAATGAATGCGGCGGTCATGGGCTCGGACGGAGATCCCTTTTACGGCGCTCCTACGGTGGTGGTCGTGTTTGCGGACGGCAATATCGGCACCTGGCTGCAGGACGGCTCCCTGGTGATGGGAAACCTGATGCTGGCGGCCTATGCGGCGGGACTGGGCTCCTGCTGGATCAACCGGGCGACGGAGGCCTTTGACACGCCGGAGGGGAAAGCGCTCATGAAAAAATGGGGCATCCCGGAGAACTACAGGGGCGTGGCAAACTGCATCCTGGGCTATCCCGACGGCCCCCTGCCGGAGGCAAAACCCCGCAAGGCGGATTATATAACGCGGGCGTAGTGGAATGATGGAAGTTGAGAGGATAGAGGCAGATATAAATCTGAAAGAAAAAATGAACAGACTCCAATCATGCTATGATTTATCCCATGATGATTTGACACGATTACTCGATATTGAGGCAAGGGGTGATGACAGAGATTTTAATGATTCGGAATTTGTTAGAATAAGCCAGGAAACAGAGGCATTTTTGTGTTTATTTAAAATCCAGGATGATGAAAGATTACGATGCTATATCAACGAATTACAAATACGGTATAATATAGATGCAACACTTTTATCTAAAATTTTAAAAACGAAGGAGATGGTAATTGAGGAGATTCTAAATCATTCAGATGCCGTTTCGATAGAGGATAGATATTCAATTGCCATAAAAGCGGCATATTTGCTGCTTTTGCTCAGCGCAAGAAATTAATGTTTCATGTGAAGGATATGAATAGATTGGAATGATATAAAGATGGGAATTAAAAAAGTTGGAGCAGCGATCAGAAATGCAAGAGAGCAGGCGGGACTGACACAAGCTCAGATGGCGGAAGGAATTTGCTCGCCGCTCTCCTTATCCAGGATGGAAACAGGCAGAATGGGAGTTCGCCCGGAGGTTTTTCAGCGTCTGATGCAGAGAGCAGGGCAGTCATGCAGCATTTATGCCGCATTTCAGGATCGGAATGCGTTTCAGGCTTTTCTGCAAATGGAGGAAGCTGCTTATCTGGTAAAGATAGGGAATCCAATGGCCGCTTATCAGAAATTAAGAGAACGGACAGACTGGGATAGCGTTTTAAAGGATCAGTCGCTTCTCCAGAAATTTGGTCTGACACAGGTGAAAATACAGTTATTAACAGCCGGATATGAAAAAGAAGGACTGCGGGAAATTGTAGAACGCCTGCTTTGTTTATCAATGCCGGAATTTAATTTAGAAAATGGATGGAAGGGTGTATTATCAACAACAGAATTGGAACTTTTGCTGATATGGATGGGATTTTGTTCAAGTCAGGAAGAAAAGCGGAAGTGTATTTTTTGTTGTGAAAATTTGTCGGATTATTTGCAGAAAAGCGGTCTTTCCTTTCGGGATAAGTATTTTTACCTTGCGGCAACTGCCATGTGCTATAGCAGCATGATGATGTCTTCCGGAAAGGATACCGCCAAATGTCTGGAACAGTTGGAAGAATTATATAAGCTATGTGTGAAAGCAAAGACTTCTATTATGCTTCCGTTATTATATTTTCAAATAGGAATTATATCTTTTAAAAATGGAAGACAGAATGGAAAGTTCATATTACGGATGAGCTATTTTGCGGAAAGGGCAAAGAATTCGATACGTTCGTCAATTTTTTATAAATATGTAAAAGAGGAATTCAAAGAAGAACTGTTATCGGATGCGGAAAAAAAAGAGCTGATATCGATTCCTCAAATACCGTGGATTCCTTTTTCGCTTAGTCCTCAAAAGAACGTGAAATATACCTATTATCTTGGCGATATTATTCATGATTGCAGGCAGGAGAAGGGATACACGCTTACGGAGTTGTGCAAAGGACTTTGCACAAAGGCAACCCTGTCAAAAATTGAAAATAATTATAGTATGCCGGGAAAATCCCTGTGTGACGCTCTGTTACAGAGACTTGGCATGAGCGGTGATTTATTTTTTAGTTATTGTGACAGCAATGATTTTCGCATTTATGAGCTGCAAAGGTATTGTATCGATCAGTTAAATTTACATACAGAAGAAGGAATGGGAGCGGTAAGAGAAGGCATTAAAAAAATCCGGCAGACAGGTGACGATAAGCTGTATGAACAATTTTGCCTTTCGGTGGAAGCTTCGGTTTTCCTGGAGGAAGGGAATGATGAAGGAAAGTGTCAGGAATTTCTAAAACGGGCATTTCTCATTACGCAGTCTGAATTATGTGAATATGATTTTGGAAACAACGCGTTTACTTATAACGAACTGTCTATATTGAATAAGATGGCGTTTTCCTATTGGAATGAGCATGATTCGATCCGTGCAACGCAAATGTTGTATCAGATAATTTTTTATTTAAACAGAAAAAAATATTCCTTCAATTTAAAAGAAAATATCTTTCCGGTAACAATTTCAAGATTGTGCAGAAATTTGTATTCTGAAAAGAAATTTGGGGAATTATTGGAGTTAAAGAGATCCTATGACGATCCGACGCTATCATGTATTGGGGAGATGCTGGAAAAGATTTTGATTTATTATTCGCAGGCTCTGGGGGAATTGGGAGAAACAGAGCAGGCAGTCCAGTATGGGAAATATGCTGCTGCGCTGCTCTGGGTAGGAGGGAAGAAGCAAAATTCTGAAACATACAGAAAGGCGGTGGAAGAAGAAATTCAGCTCAAAATATTAATTTAAATAATCAAAAGAATTATCGTTTAAATATAATGTGGAAACTGTATAATCATTAACACAGACTGCATTATTTGCAGTATCATACGGAATATGATAAAAAAATTGCTATAAATAAATCTTCTAATCTTGTGCTTTTTACTGGTTTCAATAAATAATATCATATTATCGGAATTCAAAACACTTTAGAATAACGCGTGGTTTCATAAAACGTATAGTTTGCTATTATACGTTTTATGAAACATAAAATTTTCCTGAAACTAAATTCCATTATTTTATAAAACAATATATAATTTTATTAGAAACATGTTTCAAATATAAATGAAGGAGGAATAACATATGTTGAAGTTCGGAGAAGTTAAGATCAAGGCAACCAGTATGGGAAATAATTGCAATAACAACAATTGTTCAGTTAACTAAATTAAGAAAAAGGAGAAGGGCGGCTGCATATTGCAGCCGCCTGCAAATAGAATGGCGATCGATTTAAAATGGGATATTACATATAATTGTAATTTGATGTGTGATCACTGTATTAATGGACATTACCTGAATCATAGAGATAAAGAATTATCATTTCATGATATACGGAAAATTATTGATCTGATCCATGAAAAAGTTGGGATCAGAAAAATCCAGTTTTTAGGAGGAGAACCTCTAACACGAAATGATTTCATTGATGTACTGAAGTATTTGGATGATAGAGGTATTCTGTTTGGATTTAACACGAATGGCTTGCTTATAAATTCAAAAATGCTGGAGCGTTTGGGAAGTTTGCAACATTTTGAGGCAATTATTTTAAGTTTAGAAGGACCAAATGAGGAGATTAATGATGCTATCCGCGGAAAAAAAGTGTACAATATTCTAATGGATAGGATAAAATTATTAATCAGATATAAAAAGTCCAATCCTGCCGCTAAGTTTAAAGTATGTATTAATACAGTAATTACTTCTCAAAACTATATGTACACGACAGAAATGTCAGAGTTATTGAGAAAAGAAGAAGTAGATGAATGGATTTTGTTGCAATTTATTGAAGAAGGAAATGGTGTCGGAAAGCATTTATCGCTTGATAAGGATCAATTATTGGAATTGGTAAAAATGGTCGCAGAGGAATATACAGAGCATAAAGATGAGAAATTAGTAATCTCGCCTAAGTTTGTTCGGCCAATGGCGATAGATTATGCAAAAGAGTGTTTGGAATTAGAATTTCCGGAAATTGCGCATGGTTGCGGTGCAGGTAGTACATTGGCGTTCCTAGTATAAATGTTTTTAAATAAATGGACTTTATATTTTCCCTGTAGTATAATGT
>JAUNGT010000038.1 GCA_030524455.1 Eubacteriales bacterium
AAAAAGAGAAAATCAAGGAGCGGGGAAGGGAGATGCATTCATGCGTATGTCGTGCGGTTCCATCCGGAAAATGTTGACAAACCATTTGAAACTGTTTATACTTTAAGCTACCGTGCAGCCGGGGGAGCAGCGGCCCCTTGAACCTGAAATCCGCTATAGCAGGGGTGATGGCGCGCAGAGGGCTTTTGGTCCGTATTGCTGCCCTTCATAAGTGGCGTTGAAGTTTGGGTCTTACGCAACGGGTGTCTGTGAACCGTGTCAGGTTGGGAACAAAGCAGCACTAAGCAGAATTTCCCGTGTGCCGTGAGGGTGCCTGGCGGAGTTAACTGTGGAGGTAACGGATATGGGCGGCGGCTCGAAGCGCGCCGCACGGTCTTTGAAATAAGCAAGTTCGAAGAGCTTTCCGGAGGGCGGAGGGCTTTTTTATGTTATACAGATACATTTGGAGGAATTGGGATGGAATATGAGGAACAGAGACAGCTGCTTGCCACCTGCGCCCTCTGTCCGCGCAACTGCCGTGTAAACCGGCTGGCCGGGCAGACGGGCTACTGCGGGCAGGGCGGGCGGATCCGGGCGGCCAGGGCGGCGCTGCATTTCTGGGAGGAGCCCTGTATTTCGGGGAAGAACGGTTCCGGGGCGGTGTTTTTTTCCGGTTGTCCGATGCGCTGCGTGTTTTGTCAAAATCACGATATTGCGGCGGGCAGGGCGGGGCAGGAAATCGGTGGGGAGAGGCTGGCGGAGATTTTTTTGGAGCTGCAGGAAAAGGGAGCTGTCAACATCAATCTGGTGACGCCCACCCATTTCGTGCCGCTGATTGTGCCGGCGCTGGAGCGGGCAAAGCGCGGGGGGCTTTCGATCCCGGTGGTGTATAATACCTCCTCCTATGAAAAGGTGAGTACGCTGCGGCTTCTGGAGGGGCTGGTGGATATCTACCTGCCAGATTTTAAGTATGTTTCTTCGGAGCTGTCGGAGCGTTATTCCAATGCGCCGGATTATTTTGAGACGGCGAAGGCGGCTGTCGGGGAGATGGTGCGGCAGGTGGGGGAGCCGGTCTTTGGCGGCCCGGACGGACAGCTTTACAGCGCGGAGCAGATGAACCTGGCCTGCGGGGAGGAACCGGAGGAGGCGCGGGAGGATGCGGATTTTCTGATGAAAAAGGGCGTGATCGTGCGCCATCTGGCACTGCCCGGGCAGGAGGACGATTCCCGCCGGGTGATTCGGTATTTGCTGGACGCCTACGGGGATAAAATTTATATCAGCCTGATGAATCAGTATACGCCCATGCCGGCGGTGCGGGGGCGCCGGGATTTGGGAGAGCTTGGGCGCAGACTGACGGATGCAGAGTATGAGAGGCTCATCGATTTCGCTCTAGAGAGCGGGATCGAAAACGGCTTTATTCAGGAAGGGGAAACGGCGAAGGAGAGCTTTATTCCCGCCTTTGACGGGGAAGGCTTGTGAAAAAGCGCAGAGCGGGCTGAGCTTTTGATGTGAAAACCTACAGGGAGCCGCGAAGCGGCGGAAAGCGCGTCATGCGCGCATGCGAATGGCGCGGGCTGAATTGTTACGTTTGTCAACATTTACCGCATTTACCGTGTTTAACCAGTCACATTTTTTCTTGCACTTTTTTCGGGCTAGTGCTATGCTAAAATCAATCCTTGCTGATAAGGGTCAACGATACCACCGGATCATACGGAGAATCCGGCATCTTTTTCCATTTTTCTGCGTACCGCATATAACAGGCGTGCGCTCATGATGAGCCCGGCTCGGGCCAGACTGATTCCATTTGATTTCCGCAGAAGGCGGACGACAACTGCATAGCGGTTTCATTCGTGTACAAGTCAGAAAACAAAACGTTTTTTAGCGAAGGCCGCAGAAAACTGAATAGGGAACTGACGGATTTTGTACACAGGAGGAGCTTCTATGAAGAAAAAATGTGACTCTGCTGTTTTATTTCCTGCACCCCAAAATGGGGATGAGAGCCTGCCGCCCTTACTGCGACAGATGTCCGGCCCGATTTCCTTCGGCCTGACCAACGCCTATATGTTTGTGGCAGTGCTGCAAAACAATCAGGAGGCGCTGGCAAATCTGATCGCCGCAATTCTGCATATCGACCGGTCGGAAATCCTTTCCCTGGAGATCCTAAACCCAATCGTGCTGGGGGAAGCGGCAGACGAAAAAGCCTGCGTGATGGATATTCTTGTCCTTTTAAATGGGAATATTAAAATAAACCTGGAAATGCAGGTGCTCAACGAAGGAAATTGGAACGACAGAGGGGTTTACTATCTTGCGAAAAATATCACGGATCTGAAGGCCGGAGAGGACTATTCGGAGATGAAAACGGCAATCCAGGTCGGCATTTTGGATTTTGATCTCTGGAAGGATGGTGTAAATCCTTTCTTCCAGAAATATGAGTTTTGGGACATCAAAAATAACCGCCGATTTACTGACAAAGCCAGCATTCATGTGATATCATTAAAGCAGTTGGAGAACGCAGAGGATGAGGAACGCCTTTCCGGCCTTTACGATTGGGCAAAGGTGTTCAAGACGACAACCTGGGAGGAGATGAAAGCATTGGCAGCGCAAAACAAAATTATTTCAGATGCCGCCACAACGATGGCATCCCTTTCGGAGGATGAACGAATCAAGATCCAGTGCCTCCAGAGGGAGAAGGCAGAGCGCGACCGACTCCACTCAATGCGGTACGCGCAGCGGCTGCAGGAGCAGGCGCTGAAGGATGGCTGGGAGAAGGGTCTGGAGCAAGGTATAGAGCAAGGCCTGGCAACTGGTCGACAGGAAGAAGCGAATCGACTCAACTCATTAATTCGCAAGCTGGCTGCTCTCGGCCGGACGTCAGATATTGTCAAAGGAGCCGGGGATCCTGCTTATCAGGCCAAACTACTGGAGGAGTTTGGCCTGTAACGGTATATCCCCGTCAGCGCGCAGCCAATGATAAGGGCGTCATCGCAAGTGGGGCCTGAAGGAAGTCGGAGGTAAAGCATCGGTTGATAAAAGTTGTCAGGATAGGCTGCAAAGCGTGGATGAGGTTGCGAAACAAACTAAAGTCCAATAACTGCACGGAATGCCAAGGAGAAAAAGCGCAGAGCGGGCTGAGCTTTTGATGTGAAAACCTACAGGGAACATTGTTTTTTTCTTTCTTGTGCGCCTGACGCCGAAGGTGGTAGGCTTATTCCATAGCCAGGAAAACACCAGGAGGAACAGTATATGGCGGGAATACCGAGAGCAGAGCATCCCCTTCCCCAGTGGGAGCGGGAGAGCTGGAGGAACTTAAACGGAGAGTGGGATTTTGCATTTGACTTTGGGAAAAGCGGCATAGACCGGGCGTTTTATGAAAAGAAGGACTGGGAGCAAAAGATACTGGTGCCCTTTTGCCCGGAGAGCTGCCTGAGCGGAATCGGATATAAGGATTTCATTCCGGCGGTGTGGTATCACCGGACCGAGGAGCTGACGAAGGGGCAGCTGACGGGTAGGGTGCTGCTCCACTTCGGAGCGGTGGATTATGCGTGCCGTGTGTGGGTCAACGGGAAGCCGGCGGGGAGCCACAGGGGCGGCTACACTTCCTTTACATTGGACATCACGGCGCTTTGTCGGGAGGGGGAAAACGATCTGACCGTTTACGCGGAGGACGATACGAGAAGCGGCCGGCAGCCCAGGGGCAAGCAGAGCGGGCTGTTTTATTCCCATGGCTGCGATTACACCCGCACCACGGGAATCTGGCAGACCGTATGGCTGGAGTTTGTGCCGGAAAATTATGTGAAAAGCGCGCGTTTTTATCCGAACATCGAGGAGGGGACGCTGACCGTGGAGGCGCAGACGGCAGGAAACGGTGTGCTCTGCGCGAAAGCTTTTTATGAGGGAAAGGAATGTGGACAGGCCAGCGTCCGCACGTCCGGCCGGAACGCGGTTTTGACGGTGAGGCTTTCCGAGCTTCATCTGTGGGAGGCGGGCGACGGACAGCTCTATGACCTGGAGCTGAGCTTCGGGGAAGATAGGGTGCGCAGCTATTTCGGAATGCGCAGCCTGGAGCTGGACGGAGAACGGTTTTTGATCAACGGAAAATCCGTGTTTCAGAGACTTGTGCTGGATCAGGGCTTTTATCCGGACGGCATCTACACCGCGCCCTCGGACGAGGCGCTGGAGCAGGACATCCGCCTGTCCATGGCGGCCGGCTTCAATGGCGCGCGGCTGCACCAGAAGGTGTTTGAACCCCGCTTTTTGTATCACTGCGACCGGCTGGGCTATCTGGTTTGGGGCGAGCAGGGCAACTGGGGGCTGGATGTCAGCGCGCCGGACGGCTTAAAGCATTTCCTGCCCGAGTGGATGGAGGCGGTGGAGCGCGATTTCAACCACCCCGCGATTGTGGGCTGGTGCCCCTTCAATGAAACCTGGGATTACGAGGGACGCAGGCAGGACAATGATCTTTTGGAAATCGTGTACCGGATGACGCGGCAGTACGACACAACCCGTCCCTGCATTGATACCAGCGGCAACTACCATGTGGTGACGGACATTTATGACCTGCACGATTATGAGCAGGATCCGGCGGTGTTTGAGGAGCACTACAGAAGCTTTGCGGAGGGAGGCGCGCTGCGGGACAATCACAGCGAGCGTCAGACTCCGGTGGAAGGCGTGCCGGTGTTTATCAGCGAGTACGGCGGCATCAAGTGGGATGTGGACAAAAACAGCGCGGACAGCTGGGGCTACGGCAACGGTCCTCAGACCGAGGAGGAGTTTATCAGCCGTTACCGCGGCCTGACGGACGCCCTCCTGGACAATCCCAGGATGTTCGGCTTCTGCTATACCCAGCTCTACGACGTGGAGCAGGAGGTGAACGGGCTTTACACCTACGGCAGAAAACCCAAGTTCGATATGGAGATTTTCAAAAAAATCAATGGTCGGAAGGCAGCCATTGAGGAGTAAGTTGACGGAAAGAGAGCTTTTACGGGCCCGGACGGCATTTTGTCCGGGCCTTTTTCATACATTTTATAAAAAACGGCGGGCTTTTGCTTATGCTGAATTATATCTGGGCCGCAATGATTGCGGCTGGCGTCCTTTACGGCGCTCTCACCGGCCGGATTGAGGCGGTTTCCAACGCGGCCCTGAATTCGGCCGGGGAGGCGGTGGAGCTGTGCCTTTCCATGGCGGGCGTTATGGGACTGTGGGTAGGACTGATGGAAATCGCGGAGAAGGCGGGACTGATTGCGGGGATGACCCGGGGGATCGGGCCCTTTGTGACGTTTCTGTTTCCGCGCATTCCCCGGGAACATCCGGCGCGGAAATATATTTCCGCAAATATAATCGCCAACGTACTGGGACTGGGCTGGGCCGCCACCCCGGCGGGGCTGAAGGCGATGGAGAGTCTGGCAAAGCTGGAGGAGGAGCGCAGGGGAAGGGGAAGCGTTACCGCGCCGGGGGTGGCCAGCAATGAAATGTGTACCTTTTTGATATTGAATATCTCATCCCTGCAGCTTATTCCGGTGAATATCATTGCCTACCGCAGTCAGTACGGAAGCGTAAATCCTGCGGCGATTGTGGGACCGGGGATCATGGCGACGGCGGTGAGCACCGCAGTGGCGGTTTTGTTTTGCAGGGTGATGGACAGGAAAAAACGCGGGGAAAAATAATATCTGTTCAAAGCAGCCTCAAACACTTGCTGTTTGAGGCGTGAGAACGGTTATTTTCGCAGAGATCTCCGGTATTCTCCGGGGGACATTCCTTCCTGTTTTTTGAAGGCCCGGCTCATATTATAGGAATTGGTAAAGCCGGATAATTCGGCAACCTGATCTAAGGTGATGTCTGTGGTACTCAGCAGGTTTCGGATACAGTTCATTTTTTCTTCCATGATCAGATCGTTTACGGATTTGGAAAGCCTGTTTTGAACAAGCCGGTTTAAGTGACGGGGGCTGATATTCATATGAAGAGCTACCGTCTCGGTGGTCAGACCATCGGATATATTGGAGGATATAAAGCTTTTTACCTCGGCGATCAGCTGTCCTTCATCCCGAATCGGTCCGGCTGCTGCCGGAGCTGCTTTGATCGAAAATTGAAGTAAAACCAGGTATAGATTCATGAGAATTGCCGATGAAAAGTAGTGGCTGTTTTCAAGATAACGAACGATATCGGAGATATAACAGCTGATGGCCGGATCGGAGGGGAAGATCTGTATATTTTTTTCCAGGGAGAACAAAGCGCTCTGAATATAACAGGCATCAGGGTGGGAAACCGTAAAATCAATATAGAAGCCGACTACGAATTCCTTATAATCAGGAGATATCTCCGCAAACATGTGGGGATGCTTCGGGGGGATCAGGAGATATTCTTTTGCCTGCAGGCAATAGCATGTCCCGTCGATGGAGATGGAACAGTTGCCGGACAATACATAGTGCAGTTCGTAAAAAGCGTGGTAATGCTTTTTGGTATTCCATTTGGGGTGGGGTACTATATTGGAAGCTACGCGGGCCCACACCAGACGAAGATCGATAATGGAAGATTGCATGGAGCCTTTATAGGTCTTCTGGGAAATATCCGGGGTTTGCGTGGGAGTCAAGCGGGTTATTCCTCCTTCTAAATATGAAAATATATCAGTTTTGACCATTCATCTTTCTGGAGATTACGGCTATAGTATACTGGAAAACTTCCTGAAAAACAAGCACATTGACGAAAAGAGAAAAGTATAAAATGATATCTTTCTGTTTAAAAATGATATTTACATGTCTGTCAGTGATATTTATTTTTAGGAGAGCGGTGGGTAAACTGTATATATAAAAGAGATATGTTTTCGGTCTGTAAGGGGAGAAATACAGACGAAATATACGAAAGGGGAATGGTATGAAAGAAGGGAAAAGTGTAAGATTGCCCAAAAAGTCATTGAAAACAAGGATGCGACAGCACTGGCAGTTATATTTGATTTTGGCTCCGGCCGTCATTTATCTGCTGATTTTCAATTATGCGCCGCTGTATGGGCTGATTATCGCATTCAAGGATTACAAACCCTATTTGGGATATCTGGACAGCCCGTTTGTCGGTTTTGATAATTTTATCCGTTTTTTCAATTCCAACAAATTCGGTCAGGTTTTGCCGAATACGGTGATTTTATCTTTTTATTCGCTGCTGGCGAGCTTTCCGTTTCCGATTATTCTGGCGCTGTGTTTAAACTATATCCCGTCTTTGCGGTTTAAGAAGCTGGTACAGAATATCACCTACGCACCATATTTTATTTCGACGGTTGTACTGGTCAGCATGCTGAGTATTTTCTTCTCTCAGAGTGGGGGACTGGTGAACAATATCCGGGAGGCGATGGGGCTGGAACGGATTCTGTACATGGGGAATCCGGAGGCCTTCCGGCATATGTATGTGTGGAGCGGCGTTTGGCAGACGGTGGGCTGGAGCAGTATCATCTACTTTGCAAGCCTGGCAAATGTGGACGAGTCTTTGCATGAGGCGGCGATTGTGGATGGGGCGACGATCCTGCAGCGGATCCGCTATATCGATCTGCCGACCATCAAGCCGGTCATTGTGACACTGTTTATTCTGAATACGGGAAAGCTGATGAGTATCGGCTTTGAAAAGGCTTATCTGATGCAGAATTCGCTGAATATGGAAGCCAGCGAGATTATTTCCACCTATGTATATAAAATTGGTCTGTTGAGTCAGCAATACAGCTATTCAACGGCGATTGACCTGTTTAATGCCCTGATTAATTTGATATTAATTTTTTCCGTAAATGCGATTTCACGGAAACTGAGCGAAACCAGCATTTGGTGAGGAGGGAGTTTGGATGAGAAGAAAATGTATTCAGGATAGAATTTTTCTGATTTGCAACACTGTTTTGGCGATTCTGTTCCTGGCAGTCTGCTTTTATCCGCTGTGGTTTATTTTAATTGCTTCGTTCAGCAGCCCGGGAATGGTCAGCTCGGGGGATGTGTGGATCGTCCCGAAGGGAATCACGCTGGACGGATATCAGATGATGCTTGGAAAATCGGAAATATGGAGAGGATATGCGAATACCATCTTATATACGGTAGTTGGAACGCTGATTAATCTTTTGTTCACGATAACGGCAGGCTATGCGCTTTCCAGAAAAACACTCCCGCTCAGAGGAGCGATCAATATCTTTTTTCTGGTGACGATGTTTATCAACGGCGGACTGATCCCTACGTATTTGCTGATGAACTCGCTCCATCTGGTCGATACCTTTGCAATCATGGTACTGATGGGCGGCGTAAATGTGTGGAATTTTATTATCTGCCGGACATTTTTTGAGACGAGCATTCCGGTGGAGGTGATCGAGGCGGCTAAAATTGACGGGAGCAGTGAACTGAAAATTTTTGCACGGATCGTGCTGCCGCTTTCAAAGGCGATACTGGCTGTCATGACATTGTTTTTTGCGGTGGGACACTGGAACGGATATTATAATGCGCTGGTGTATTTGCGCAAGGAAAGCCGTTATCCGCTGCAGCTCGTCCTGCGGAATTTGCTGTTGACAACAAAGCTGTCTCCGGAGGCGAGCGATTCCGGAATGGATCAGCTTTTGAACCTGCAAAGTATGAAATACGGTGTGATTGTGGTGGCAAGCGTACCTGTGCTGATTCTGTATCCTTTTATACAGAAGCATTTTGTGAAGGGCGTAATGGTAGGGGCAATAAAGGGTTGACCTTTTTGCAGGGATAAAAAGGAGGGTTTTACTATGAAAAGAAAACAACTGATGAAGGCGGCCGCAGCGTTTACGGCGGCAGCGATGCTTGCAGGCTGCGGCAGACAGCCGGGCGGCACGGCGGAGGGCAACAGCTATGTGGCGCCCACGGCGGAGGATGGAGTGGTGAACGGAACAAATCTGGAGGGGCTCCCGATTGCCGCGGAACCGATTACGCTGACGGTGGGGGTATCAGCCTCCGCATCCTCCTATCAGGGCGAATGGCAGGATCTGGACTGGGTGAAAAAGCTGCAGGAGGTCAGCGGTATTACGCTGGACTTTAGGGTTTACAACAGCGACGAGGACAAGAACCTGATGTTTACCAGCCGGGATTATCCGGATATTTCCTTTAATGTGGGATCGGACAAGCAGATCCAGGATGCGGCGCTCGGCGGGGATATTTATGAGTTGGATGAACTGATCGAGACCTATTCGCCAAACTGGAGCAGTTATTTTAAAGAAAATGATTATGCCAGAAAGGTTGCGACGGTAAGCGACGGACATATTTACAGCCTGCCGATTGTCCGCGACGAGCCTTCCAACGGAGACCTGCGCGATCAGTGGCTGATCCGGAAGGATTGGCTGGATGAGCTGGAGCTTAAGGTGCCGGAGACGACGGAAGAATTTTATGAGACATTAAAGGCAATTAAGGAAAACGCCGGTACAGGAAGTATTCCGGAGGATGTAATTCCTTATTATGTGTATGGGATTACCAATAATGTGGGCGGTGCGCTGGACATGATCAACTCCTTCGGCGTCGAGGTGACAAATGAGAGGTATCTGGTCACGGTGGATGATAACGGGAAGGTGGTTTTCAATTTTGCCAATGAGGCTATCAAGGAGCCGCTTTCCTATATCCGGAAGCTGTTCGAGGAAGAGCTGATCCCTGGAGAATGCCTGACGGATGATTGGGATACCTACATCACAAAAACGAGAAGCGATCCGCCGGTGGTAGCAAGCTTTCATAGCTATCAGAACCCGGATGCCTCCAATACCACGATTGTGGCGATGGGACCTCTGGACAGCGGAAACGGAAAAAAGGCGCTGATCCGGAGTCAGACAAATCAGGTGCTGCGCAATTATTTTACAATATACAAAAAGTGCCAGTATCCGGAAGCTGCAATGCGTCTGGCCGATCTGATTGCGGACCCGGATTGGTCGGTCCAGGCAATGTACGGGATGTTCGGGGATACCTATCTGCAGAAAAATGAGGATGGGAGCATTACCATGCTGCCCTATGAGGCGGATGCGCAGGCGGCGACAAGCGCTCCGACGAACAGAGTTCCTTTCCTGCTGAAAAAAGAGATGTTCGATCGGTTTACCTATGCGGCGGGCTCTGCGCAGCAGCAGAGAAATGACGCGATTAAGAACCAGTATGCGGAGCATATCATTCCTCAGAAGAATTTGTACCCGAATGTAATTCTGACAACGGAGCAGACGGACCGGCTGGCAGAGCTCTCGGCGGATATCAATGATTATGTAAATACGACGGTATCTACCTGGATGCTGGAGGGCGGTATTGACGAAGGCTGGACAGCCTATGTGGAGCAGCTAAACAAGCTTGGGCTGGAGGAATATCTTTCGATCCTGCAGGAAGCGCTCGACGCATTTAACGCAAACTGATAAATCGGAGGATAAGGAAGAATGACACGGCCCAAAATCAGGGATGGAATTTATCCGACAATGCTTACGCCCTATACACAGCGGGGAGAAGTGGACGAAAAAGCCCTGCGCAGCTTGACGGAGTGGTATGAAAAGAAGGGCTGCCAGGGGATATTCGCGGCCTGCCAGTCCAGCGAGATTTTTTTCCTGAGTCTGGAAGAACGCAGGAGGATTACGGAAATCACGGCACAGGAGGCGGCGTCTATCGCCGCCGAAAGCGGCCGGGAAAAAATGACGGTCGTGGCGTCGGGGCATGTATCGGACGATCCCGGCGAGCAGGCGGAAGAGCTGACGGCTATGTGGGAAAGCGGGGCGGATGTGGCGGTGCTGATTTCCAACCGTCTGGATATTGAAAAGAAAGGGGAAAAACAGTGGATTGAGGAGCTTGAGGCATTGCTCCGCCGGCTTCCGGGAGAGATACCGTTGGGAATTTATGAATGCCCGACGCCCTATAAGCGTCTGATCAGTGAAAAGATGCTGAAAGAAATCAGGGATACGGGGAGATTCTGCTTTTTTAAGGATACCTGCTGCGATCCGGAGCTGCTCACAAAGCGCCTGAAGCTTTTGGAGGGAAGTTCTCTGAAACTGTTCAATGCAAACGCACAGACGCTTTTGTATACGCTGCAGGGAGGAGGCGCAGGTTACTGCGGAATTATGGCGAATTTCCACCCGGAGCTGTATATATGGCTCAAAGAAAACTGGATGAGGGAGAAAGAGAGGGCGGACCGGCTGGAAAATATTCTGTCTATGGCAGCGTTTTCCGAGGTGTTGCCGTATCCGGCGACGGCAAAGTATTATTTGAAGGAATATGAAGGGCTGCCGATGAATGCGTTCAGCCGTTCCTGTCGCCAGAGAGAGCTTAAGGCATATGACAGGCTGGTGATGGGACAGCTGGAGCGGCTGAGCGGCGATATCAAATGCCGTTTGATGAAAGGAGAGGAATCGTGAAAGGCTGCGATAAATGGGGATATCGGCCGTATCAGCCGGCCGACAGCATACGAAAGGAGCCTTATATCTGCAGACTGGCTCCCGGAGCGGATGATTGCGAATTGGAGTGGACGGGAGAAGGGGAGGCCTTTACGCTGCAATATGCAAAACGGGGCAGCGGGCAATGGAAGCAGGAAAAAACGACGGGAAAACAATATATGCTTGGCGCTCTGGATGCAGGAGCGGAGTATGAGGTGAAGGTGACAGATGAGAGGGGGAGAAGCAGCCGGGCAAGGCTGTTTCTCACAGGGAAGAATGTAGGGACTGTGATCAATTATCTGCATCCCGAGGATGAACAATATGGTTTTTCCGGGCAGTATCTTTGCAGTCCTTCTATTCTGAAGCTTCCTGACGGAAGCCTTCTGGCCTCCATGGATGTTTTTAAGGCTGACGCGCCTCAGAATTTGACGCTTTTGTTTCGTTCTGAAGATGAAGGCTGCCATTGGCATTATGTGACGGATATTTTCCCGTGCTTTTGGGGAAAGCTGTTCTGGCATCAGGGAAAGCTTTTTCTGTTGGGGGTGTCCAGGGAATACGGAGATCTTTTGATCGGATATTCGGAGGATCGGGGAGACACCTGGTCCGCACCGACCGTTATCTTAAGGGGATCCTCCTGTTCCGGAGAAGACGGGAACCATCGCGCGCCGACGGTTATTTTAAAGAGTCACGGCAGGCTATGGACGGGAACGGAATACGGCTCATGGAGAAGGCGGCACTTTGCGGCCTCCCTGCTGTCGATTGATGAAAATGAGGATCCGATGGTGGCGGAGAACTGGAGGCTGACAGATTTTGTACATCCCTCTCCGGATTGGAAGGGGACAGAGAGCGGAAACCCCGGAGGAATCGAGGGCAATGCGGTGGAGACACCATCCGGAAGAGTGTGGGATATCCTTCGCTATTCGGAAAAGAAAGCGTTGATTCTGGAGGCGGATCCGGAGGAGCCGGAAGCGTCGCTGCGGTTTGTCGAGGTGGCGGACTTTCCGCTTGGGCACACGAAATTTGAGATCTCCCGTTCTGCTTCCGGAACTTATTATGCACTTGGCAATACGTCCCCCGGACGGACGGTGCTGGCGCTTTATGCTTCGGAGGATTTAAAAATCTGGAAAAAGGTGACAGATGTGATTTGCCATGCGGAATGCAGCATAAATGAGGTGGGCTTCCAATATCCCGTTTTTGTCCTTGACGGGGAGCATATGCTGCTTCTGAGCCGGACGGCATGGAACCATGCCCATAATTTTCATGACAGCAATGCGATCACCTTCCATCGTGTCACGATAGAAAAATAGCTTTTGCCGGCTGACGGCAGGACTACCCCATCATCCCGGCCAGGAGCACGCTCATCACAATGCCTGTCAGGGTGGCGAGCAGGGCCCCGGCCAGGGTGTGGCGGGTTTTCGTCACCTTCGCCGCCAGAAAATAGACGGACATGGTATAAAAGCAGGTCTCCGTGCAGCTCATCAGGAGGGATGCGATCAGTCCCATCCGGGAGTCCGTGCCGTAGGTTTTGAAGATATCCAGCACCAGGCCGGTGGCCGCGGAGGAGGAAAAAAGCCTGATAAGGATGAGGGGAAACAATTCGGCGGGCAGGCTGAGGCTGCAAAAAAGCCGCCCGAACAGGCTTCCGGTCAGATCCAGCAGGCCGGAGGCACGCAGGATGCCGACGGCCATCATCAGGCCGATCAGGGTGGGGGCGACGGCGGCCACGGTTTTTAAGCCGTCCGCCGCACCGCGGATAAAATCCTCATACACGTTGGTCTTATGGATGATCCCGCAGCCTATGATGTAAAAAATCAGCGCCGGGATGATAACGGAGGACAGGTGGGACAGAACATTTGCCATACGCAGAGCCTTTCCGGGAGAAAGCAAGCTGTTACAGCCAATATATGCCCAAAGAGCGCTGCGCATGACGCAGGAGGAACGGTTGTTATTTTCTCAGCCGGATAAAGAAGTTTTTGAGGATCCGGCTGCATTCTTCCTGCAGCACGCCGGAAAAAATACGAACCTGGTGGTTGAAGGCCGGCTCCTGGAGCAGATTGTAGACAGAGCCCGCGCAGCCTGCCTTGGGGTTCATACAGCCGATGATTACCTCGGGGATGCGCGCCTGGACGATCGCGCCCGCGCACATCTGGCAGGGCTCCAGCGTGACGTAGAGCGTGCAGTTTTCCAGCCGCCAGTCCCCCGTCTTTTTGCTGGCGCGGCGGATGGCGGTCAGCTCCGCATGGGACAGGGTGCTCTTGTCGGTATTGCGCCGGTTGTAGCCGCGGCCGATGATCTGTCCGTCCCGGACAATCACGCAGCCGATGGGCACTTCGCCCAGGGCGGCAGCCCTTTTGGCCTGCCGCAGGGCCTCCTTCATGTAGCCCTCATGCAGGCTGCGGTTTTCCTCCTGGGTTTTGAGCCAGAGCTCCTTCTGCGCCTGCTTCGATGCCTGGCGCGCCGCTTCCTTTTCCTCTTCCGTCCGTTTCCGTGCCATATACTCCTCCATACCGTGCCGCCCTATGCGGCCGGCGTTCTTTCTTTTGTGCTTTGAACCGCAATGTTTTCTGTCCTTTTAGAATATCAGACGATGTCCTAAATTTCCACCCGTTTCATGAAATAGCCGAAATCGCCGGGGGAGGCGGACGCCTTTTGGCCCTCGAAGGCCTCGAAGCCGAACATTTCCGCCACCGTCTTTTCGCGCTCATAAAAGTTGCCGGGCACGCCCAGATAAAAGCGCCAGCCGTTTTTTTCACGGATCCGCCCCAGGATCAGATGGCGGTAGTTGTAGTAGCCGTGGAGCAGGAAGCTGTTGTTCGTCATTTTGTGGTATTCCTGCCGGAGCACCACGAAATCCCCGGGGGAGATCGAGAGATATTCGCGGCCATCCCCGAAGGGATGAATGACCGGATACATGCTGCAAAGCTGTTCCCATTTATCGTTTCGGCAGGGCGGCTGCGGACGGCGGGGGCAGGCCCTGGGGGCAGGCTTGGGGGCCGGCAGGGCAGGGGAGGCGTTTTTTTGCCGTTCACAGCTGTCGATCTGCATTTCCGGTGGGAAGACGGTTTCCCAGCCCGGATCGGGGACGATCCGGGGGTGGGCCGCGGAAGGGTCTGCATCCGGAACCGTGCTTTCTGTATCCGGGGCCGGATGTTCCGGCTCAGGGCTCTCGGGGGCCGGGCTTTCGGGAACCGGGTTTTCGGGCGCCGGACTCTCCGGCGCAGCCTCCGGAAGGTGAATCCGGATGTTTACCGGCTCCGGAAGGCAGGCCCGGAGCTGCTGGCCGCCGGGCAGGGGGATAAGGATTTGCCGGACCGGAATCCGTATTCTTTCGTCGTTCGGGCCGCAGGGTTCCCAGACAAGGCAGCAGCATCCGCAGCCCCGGCTCAGGCTGATTTTGCCGAGCTCTCTGCCGCCCTCCTCCAGAAGGGGATATTCCCCGCAAAAGCGCTCGGAGGTGTTTTTGACCTTCAATTCCAGACGGCTGTGCCCGTCGTTTTCTTCCGTTCTTACAAATCCGGCGTTTCCGAGCTTTGCGCCGTCCTCCAGATAATCCAGATACGCGATACCTCTGCGATATTCCGCCATGCCTGTCCCTCCTGTGCACTGTGAATCGAAACGAACTGTTACTTTATATGCGGAAGGTGCGGCGATTATGAACAGTGCGCGTTGACATCCCTTTCCGTTTGTGCTACTGTAAACACATGGAAAAAGCGATGAGAAAGAGAGTACATTCGGGGAAGCCTTACAGAGAGGGCCTGCGAACCGGTGCGGTGTGCCGGGGGAGCTGAGAGAGGTCCGGAGGAAGCGGATGGAAGATGGCTTTTGAGCAGCGCACCGAACCGGGACAGGAGCGACCGGCAAGGCTGCGACAGGCGCCGCCTGTTACAGCGGCAGGGTATTGCGGCAGCTTTGCCGGCAGCACCCGATGAGGCGCATTTCGCGAGGGATGCGCAAGACGGAAGTGGTACCGCGGGAATTTGCCCGCCTTCCGCCTGCAGTTTGAGATGGCTGCGGGCGGAGGGCGGGTTTTTTAAGGAGGAAAAAGGATGAGCAAGGGAAAATTTTATATGACGACGGCCATTGCCTATGCTTCGGGCAAGCCCCACATCGGCAATACCTATGAGGCGGTGCTGGCGGACAGCATCGCGCGGTTTAAGAGAAAGGACGGCTATGACGTGTTTTTCCAGACGGGCACGGACGAGCACGGTCAGAAAATCGAGCTGAAGGCTGCGGAGGCGGGCGTGACGCCCAAGGAGTATGTGGATCGGGCGGCGGCGGAGATCAAACGGATCTGGGATCTGATGGGAACCTCCTACGACAAGTTTATCCGCACCACGGATCCGGATCACGAGCGCCAGGTGCAGAAGATTTTCAAGCGCCTTTACGATCAGGGAGATATTTACAAGGGCTCCTATGAGGGAATGTACTGTACTCCCTGCGAGTCCTTCTGGACCCAGTCCCAGCTAAAGGACGGCAAGTGTCCCGACTGCGGGCGCGAGGTAAAGCCCGCCAAGGAGGAGGCGTATTTCTTCCGGATGAGCAAGTATGCGCAGCGGCTGATCGATCACATCAACAGCCATCCGGAATTTATCCAGCCCGTCTCCCGCAAAAACGAGATGATGAACAACTTCCTGCTGCCCGGCCTGCAGGATCTGTGCGTGTCCCGGACCTCCTTCAAGTGGGGGATCCCGGTGGATTTTGACGACAGACATGTGGTCTATGTATGGCTGGATGCGCTGACCAACTACATCACCGGCATCGGCTATGACGCGGACGGCAACAGCTCTGAGCAGTACAAAAAGCTGTGGCCTGCGGACCTGCATCTGATCGGCAAGGATATTATCCGTTTCCATACGATTTACTGGCCCATTTTCCTGATGGCGCTGGGCGAGCCTCTGCCAAAGCAGGTGTTCGGCCATCCCTGGCTGTTACAGGGCGACGGCAAGATGAGCAAATCCAGGGGGAATGTGCTCTACGCGGACGATCTGGTGGAATTTTTCGGCGTGGACGCGGTGCGTTACTTTGTACTGCATGAGATGCCCTATGAGAACGACGGCGTGATCAGCTGGGAGCTGATGGTGGAGCGGCTCAATTCCGATCTGGCAAATACGCTGGGCAACCTGGTGAACCGCACGATTTCCATGAGCAACAAATATTTCGGCAGCGTGGTGGCCGATAAGGGCGTTGCAGAGGCTGTGGACGGGGAACTGAAGGCCGTTGTGACCGGAGCCTACGAAAAGGTGGCGGCCAGGATGGAGAGCTGGCGCGTGGCCGATGCGATCACCGAGATTTTCACGGTGTTCAAACGCTGCAACAAATATATCGACGAGACGGAGCCCTGGGTGCTGGCAAAGGATCCTGCCAGGGCGGACCGCCTTTCCACCGTGCTTTACAACCTGGTGGAGGGCATTCTGACCGGAGCCTCCCTGCTGGAGCCCTTTATGCCCGGCACGGCGCAGCGGATCGCGGCCCAGCTGAACGCGCCGCTTCGCAGCTTTGAGGACTGCCGCAGCTTTGGGCATTATGTCTCCGGCTCGAAGGTGACGGATCAGCCGGAAATCCTGTTTGCCCGCCTGGATTTAAACGAGGTGCTGGAGAAGGCGGCGGCCATGTTCGAGGCGCGCGGCGCTCTGAAGGAGGAGGCTGCGGAGGAAAAGGAAGAGGAGCAGGAGATCGAACTGACGTTAAAGCCCGAGATCACCTTTGAGGATTTTGAAAAGCTGCAGTTTGCGGTGGGCGAGATCATTCGGTGCGAGGCGGTTCCCAAGTCCAAAAAGCTGCTCTGCTCCCAGGTAAAGATCGGCAACCAGACAAAGCAGATCGTTTCCGGCATCAAGCAGCATTACTCCCCCGAGGAGATGGTCGGCAAAAAGGTGATGGTGCTGGTGAACCTAAAGCCCGCCAAGCTTGCGGGCGTGCTCTCGGAGGGAATGCTGCTGTGCGCGGAGGACCCGGAGGGCAACCTGGCGCTGGTAGGCCCGGAAAAGCTCATGCCCGCCGGGGCAACGATCTGTTAAAGGCCGGGAGCCGCAGTCAGACCGTAATGCCAGTCAGAACATGACGTCAGATCATTCCATGGCAGGCAGTAAAATGTCCCACACTGCCTGCAGGACAAACTGCATATCGGAGGTCATTTCCGTGAGGATCAAAACGGCGTCCCGGTCAGGCATGATGATGCCGAACTGCCCGCCCATTCCGTCCGCACGGAAAACGCCCTCCGGACGGCAGCGCCAGAACTGGTAGCCGTAGCCTTCCTGCCAGTCGGGGCTTTTGTTTTCAAAAACCCCGTTCGAGGTTTCGATCTGTTTGGAGCAGGCGGCGTCAAACCAGGCGGCGTTTAGCAGTTGCTCATTTTGCCAGCGTCCCCTGTTTGCCACAAAGGTGATGAATCTGGCCATATCTTCCGTCCGCAGACGGTAGCCCGCCCCGCCGTTTTCCACACCGTCCGGCAGGACAGAGATTTCGACCTCCCCGATGCCGAGCCTGTCAAGCAGGCGCGGGCGCAGAAACTGCGTCAGCCCTTCCCCTGTTTTGCGCAGCAGGGCTGCGGACAGCATGTTGGTGCCCATCGTGTTGTACTGGAACATGGTCCCCGGCTCGTATACAAAATCGTGGGCGAGAAAACGGTCGATCCAGTCCGGCTGATTCTGGCCGTCCGGCTCTGTGGCATGGCCGCAGCCCATGATCAGAAGGTCGCGGACCGTGGCCTTTTCCAGATGGGCGGAAACCTTTTGCGGAAGCCTGTCCGGGAAAAGATCCACCAGCCTTTCCTCCAGAGACATGAGCCCCTCCTGGACGGCGAAGCCGATGGCCGTGGAGGTCAGGCTCTTGCTGAAGGAATGCATGGCGTGCAGCTCCTCCGGGCTGTGGGGCGCGCGCCAAAGCTCTGCGCACACCTTCCCGTGGCGAAGAAGCATCATGCTGTGCAGGTCAATCCTGCCTTCTTCCAGCCGCTTCAGAAAATCCCCGATTCCTTTTTCGGAGACGCCGGCCTCTCCCGGCGAAACCCTCTCAAACTCAAATTTTGTTTCCATAGAATACCTCCCTGTTGTGGATTCCCTGTCTGTCAGGGGCAAATTCAGTCTAGAGCGTGCCCGTCAAAAAGGCAATGTGATTTCTTGGCTTTCAGACGGACATTCTTACAAAAGGGTTAAATTTTTCTGAATCCCCTTTTCAATACCGCTTTTTTACGCTATAATAAGCCCGGACTGCCCGCCAGGCGATCAGACCGGCCGGAGGAGACGGGCAGCGTCCGTATCGGAAGAAGCAGGTGGCAGCGCCGCATAGCGGGCTGTTTAATATCGCATAGAAATGGGTATGATTGGAACGCAGGGTGCGTTTTGCAACGGAAGGAGATTTGGAGCATGCAGTACACGGATATCGGGATTGATTTGGGAACCGCCAGCATTCTGGTTTATATAAGAGGGAAGGGCGTCGTGTTAAAGGAGCCCTCCGTGGTCGCGTTTGACCGGGATACCAACAAGATCAAGGCGATCGGCGAGGATGCGCGGCTGATGCTGGGACGGACGCCCGGCAATATCGTGGCGGTGCGGCCCCTGCGCCAGGGCGTGATTTCCGATTATACCGTGACGGAGAAGATGATGAAATATTTCATCCAGAAGGCGCTTGGCAGAAAGACCTTCCGGAGGCCCCGGATTGCGGTGTGCGTGCCCAGCGGCGTGACGGAGGTGGAAAAGAAGGCGGTGGAGGACGCGACCTACCAGGCGGGTGCGCGCGAGGTTTCGATCATCGAGGAGCCGATTGCGGCGGCGATCGGGGCGGGAATCGATATTTCCAGGCCCTGCGGCAACATGATTGTGGACATCGGCGGCGGAACCTCCGACATCGCGGTGATTTCCCTGGGCGGGACGGTGGTCAGCGCATCCATCAAGATCGCCGGGGACGATTTCGACGAGGCGATCGTGCGCTATATGAGAAAGAAGCACAACCTGCTGATCGGTGAGCGGACGGCGGAGGACATCAAGATCAAGATCGGTTCCGCCTATAAGCGGCCGGAGCCGGATTACATGGATGTGAGGGGGCGGAACCTGGTGACGGGCCTGCCCAAGACGATAAAGGTTTCCTCCGAGGAGACGGAGGAGGCGCTCAAGGAATCCACGATGCAGATCGTGGAGGCGATCCACGGCGTTTTGGAGAAGACGCCGCCTGAGCTTGCGGCGGACATCGCGGATCGGGGGATTGTGCTCACCGGCGGCGGCAGCCTGCTGCGCGGCCTGGAGGAGCTGATCGCGGAGCACACGGGGATCAACACAATGACAGCGGAGGATCCGATGACGGCGGTGGCCATCGGAACCGGCAAATATGTAGAATTTCTGGGCGGCTACCGGGAGTGACCGGGCGCCCCAAGGCGGCGTCTGGATGCGGAGGCATTTGGACGCCGCCTTTTTGAGCGATACGCCCTGCAAATAAACGGAGGATCATTTTGGAACAGCTCAAGGGGTATGTGTCCCACATTATTTACAGAAATACCGAGAACGGTTATACGGTTTTTGAACTGAACAGCGGGGAGGAGACGACCTGCGTGGGAAGCTTCCAGTCGCTGGACGAGGGCGAGCTTTTGGAACTGGACGGGGAGTATACGGAGCATGCGGTGTACGGCAGCCAGTTTAAGGTATCCTCCTTCCGGATCGGCACGCCGGAGGACGCGGAGGGGATGCAGCGCTATCTGGGCTCCGGAGCGATCCGGGGAGTGGGAGCGTCTCTGGCGGCGCGGATTGTGAAAAAATTTAAGGAGGATACCTTCCGCATCATCGAGGAGGAGCCGGAGCGTCTGGCGGAAATCAAGGGCATCAGCGAGCGGAAGGCCATGGAGATCGCCGCCCAGATGGAGGAAAAGCGGGATATGCGCCAGGCCATGGTTTACCTGCAGCGCTATGGCATTTCCAACGCGCTGGCGGTGCGGATCTACGAAGCCTACGGCAGCCGGCTTTACAGCGTGCTGGAGGAAAATCCGTACCGGCTGGCGGATGACATCGACGGCATCGGCTTTCGCAAGGCGGATGAGCTGGCGGCCCGGATCGGCATTCATACGGATTCGGATTTCCGGATCCGGAGCGGGATTTTGTACACGCTGCTGCAGGCCTCCGGGGAGGGGCATGTGTATCTGCCGGGAAGCCTGCTGGTCAGCCGCGCGGCGGCGCTTTTGGGGCTTCCGGAGGAGGCGGTGGCGGATCAGCTGCCAAACCTTGTCATGGACAAGAAGCTGGTCGTCAAAAGGGCAGGGGAGGATACGCTTTGCTATGCCTCCTCCTATTATTACGCGGAGCTTTCCTGCGCCCGGATGCTGACGGAGCTCAACCGGAGCATGACGCCGGAGGGAGAGCTTCTGCCTGCGCAGGAGGAGGCCATTTACCGGCGCATCGACAAGATCCAGGAGCAGGAGGGGCTGATGCTGGACGGCCTGCAGAAGCAGGCGGTGCTGGAGAGCGTCAGGAACAGCATCCTGGTGCTGACCGGCGGGCCGGGCACCGGAAAGACCACCACGATCAACACGATCATCCGTTATTTTGCAGCGGAGGGGCTCGACCTGTTTCTGGCGGCGCCCACGGGGCGGGCGGCCAAGCGCATGACGGAGGCCACGGGCTACGAGGCCAGGACGATCCACCGGATGCTGGAGCTGTCCGGGGCCGTGCCGGAGGAGGGCAGGCGGGCCAGCTTTGAGCGCAACGAGGAAAATCCGCTGGAGGCGGACGTGATTATCGTGGACGAGATGTCCATGGTGGATATCCACCTGTTTGTCTCTCTGTTAAAGGCGGTGAGCCCCGGCACCCGCCTGGTGCTGGTGGGCGACATCAATCAGCTTCCCAGCGTGGGGCCGGGGCAGGTGCTTTCCGATCTGATCAAAAGCGGCGCTTTCCCGGTGGTGCGCCTGCAGAAAATTTTCCGGCAGGCGAGGGAGAGCGACATCGTTGTCAACGCCCACCGGATCAACCGGGGGGAGCCCATCGAGCTAAACAACAAGAGCCGGGATTTCTTTTTCCTGGAGAGAAGCAGCGTGCCTGTGATCTACAAGCATATGGTGCAGCTGATCTCCGAAAAGCTGCCGCCCTATGTGAAGGCCAGGCCCTACGACATTCAGGTGTTGACCCCCATGCGCAAGGGAAGCCTTGGGGTGGAGACGCTCAACGGGATTTTGCAGAGCTGCTTAAATCCGCCGGACGCCTCCAAAAAGGAGATGCAGCTGGGGGACACCCTTTTCCGGGAGGGGGACAAGGTGATGCAGGTCCGGAACAATTACCAGCTGGAGTGGGAGATTGTGAGCCGTTACAATATCCCCATCGACAAGGGCGTGGGCGTGTTCAACGGGGATATGGGCGTGCTGCGCAGCATCGATGAGCATTCCCAGACAGTGCTGATCGAGTTCGACGAGCAGCGCCGGGTGACTTACACCTTTTCCCAGATGGAGGAGGTGGAGCTGGCCTATGCCATCACGATTCACAAATCCCAGGGCAGCGAATATCCGGCGGTGATCATGCCGCTGATGGGAGGCCCGAGGCTTTTGTTCAACCGAAACCTGCTTTATACCGGGGTGACCCGGGCGAAGGACTGCGTGACGATCCTGGGCAGCAGCCGGGTGGTGGAGGAGATGATCGCCAACGAGAGCGAGGCCAGACGCTACACCAGCCTGGATGTGAGGATCCGGGAAATGAAAGGAGAAACTTGCTCAGCATAAAGGATTTACTGTTTCCGAGGCGCTGCCCGGTCTGCGACAGGCCCGTAAAGCCCGCCGGGGCGCTGATCTGTAAGGAATGCGCGGGAAAGCTTTCCTATGTGCGTCCGCCGGCCTGCATGAAGTGCGGCAAGGCGCTGCGGGAGGAAGGGCAGGAATATTGCTACGACTGCGCGCATAAAAAGCATGAGTACGACAGGGGGATCAGCCTGTATCACTACGGCAGCATCCGCCGGACGGTCTACCGTTTTAAATACGGCGGGAGGCAGGAGTACGCCGCCTTTCTGGGGCAGGAGATGGCCTGCAGGCTGGGGCGGCAGCTTCTTGCCTGGCAGCCCGACGCCCTCGTGCCGGTGCCTTTGCATGCCGCCCGGCTGCGCAAAAGGGGGTACAACCAGGCGCAGCTTCTGGCGGAGGAGACGGGGCGCCTTCTGGGGATCCCGGTTTGCTCCGACTGGCTTGTGCGGGTGAAAAACACCGCGCCCCAGAAGCTTCTGGACGGCCGCGAGCGGCAAAATAATTTGAAAAAGGCTTTCCATATACGGGAAGATGATGTAAAATTAAAGACGATTGTAATCATTGACGACATCTATACGACGGGGAGCACGATCGACGAGATCGCGCGGGAGTGCAGACGCCGCGGCGTTTTGCGGATTTACTTTGCGGCGCTCTCCATCGGGGATGGACAGGAGGCTGGATGATAAACCGGGAAAAAGTCATCAGGATGACCAAGATGGCGTCCTATGAGGCGCACGGCGGGAAAAAGGATAAGGCGGCGGCCTGCTATTTCAGGAGCGACTATATCGGAATGCAGGTGCTTTTATCGCTGGTGGTGATTACGGTCGCCTTCCTGGCGGGCTTTGGTGCTTATGTGGTGTTCCATTTCACGGAAGTGATGGAGAATATTTATTCCATGGATATGAGCGGTACGGCGCGCAGGCTGCTGACGCTGTATTTTGTGCTGGCGGCGCTGTACATGGCCGCGACCTATGCGGTGTATGCGGTGCGCTATGCGAAGGCGAGAAAGCGGCTGGCGCTGTTTGAGGAATATCTGGACTGCCTGGAGCGGACGGAGGAAGAGGACGATACGGAGAGGAATTAAGCGATGACGGAACTGCTTGTGATCAGGGAATACATCAAGGGCTGCTATGCCAAATATGAGGAATTTATCGTGCCGGCCCTGAAGTTTTTGCTGGGCTTTATCCTGTTTTTGACGATTAACAGCCGGATGGGCTATATGGCAAAGATCGACAATATGGTGATCGTGCTGGTGGCGGCGCTTCTGTGCTCCTTTTTGCCGCTGGGCGTGATGACCTTTCTGTGCGCGATGATGATTCTGATGCACACCTACGCGCTGTCGGTGGAGTGCGTGGTGATCCTTCTGCTGGCGTATCTGTGCGTGGCGGTGATTTATCTGCGCTTTGCGGGAAAGCAGCATCTTTTGCTTTTGCTGACGCCCCTTTTGTTTGTGTGGAAGATCCCCTATGTTGCGCCGCTGGCGGCGGGGCTTTTCGGGACGCCGGCCTCGGTGGCGGCCGTGGTGGGCGGCGTGATCCTTTACTATGTGCTGGCCTACATTTCGGGCAATGCGGAGGCTTTGGGCGGCGGGGAGAGCGATTCCATGCTGCAGCGCTTCAGCGACGTGGGCACCGGAGTACTGGAAAACAGGGAGATGCTGATCGTTGCGGCGGCCTTCGCCGTCACGATTGTGCTGGTTTATACGGTCCGGCGCATGAGCATCAGCTATTCCCGGGCCGTAGCCGTGCTGGTGGGCACCCTGGCGGATATCGTGGTGCTGCTGGTGGGGGATCTGATGTACGATGCGAACTTTTCCATCGCGGCGGTGATTTTTGGAAGCATTGCGGGGGCGCTGATCGCGCTGGTGATGCAGTTCTTCTATTTCAATCTGGATTACGCCCGGACGGAAAAGGTGCAGTTTGAGGACGACGAATATTATTACTATGTAAAAGCGGTTCCCAAGATGGCGGTGGCGGCGCCCGAGAAGCGGATCAAGCGGATCACGACGCAGCGCGCCAACCAGAACGCCCGTCACAGCCACAGCAAGGGGAGAACGAGAAAATAGCGGGTAACAGAGATGGAACAGATCAAAGAGTTTGCGGACAGATATCTGACACATATACAATTTATCAAGCCGATGGACATGGTGGAGATTATCCTCATCTCTCTGCTGGTTTACTATCTGATGGTTTTTATCAAGAATACGCGGGCGTGGCAGCTTTTGAAGGGCGTTTTTATCATCCTGCTTTTCCTGCTGCTTGCGGAGCTTCTGCAGATGGATACCATCGTGTGGATCGCCAGCAACGCTTTCCAGCTCGGCGCGATCGCTCTGATTGTGGTCCTGCAGCCGGAGCTGCGTCAGGCGCTGGAGCAGCTCGGCAAGAAAAACCTGATTCATTCCATCCTGCCCTTTGAGACGGTAAAAAGTGAGGCGGGCCTGTTTTCCGACCAGACCGTGCGGGAGCTGGTGAAGGGCTGCACGGAGATGTCCAGGGTTAAGACGGGGGCGCTGATCGTGGTCTGGCAGAACGATCCCCTGACGGAGTACGAGCGGACGGGAATCGCGGTGGACGGTATCGTGACGAGCCAGCTTCTGATCAACATTTTTGAAAAAAACACACCGCTGCACGACGGGGCGGTGATTGTGCGGGGCGACCGTGTGACCTACGCGACCTGTTACCTGCCCCTGTCCGACAACATGCAGCTGAGCAAGGAGCTCGGCACCAGGCACCGGGCGGGCGTTGGGATCTCGGAGGTGACGGATTCCATGACGATTATCGTCTCGGAGGAGAACGGCAAGATCAGCGTGGCCTACAAGGGGCAGCTGAGCCGCGGCCTGTCCGCCGGGGAGTTGGAGGAAAAGCTTCGTTCCATTCAGAATAAGCCGGCGGAGGAGAAGGAGCATAAACGCTGGAAAGGGTGGTTCCGCAATGAAAAAATGGAAAGATAGGCTGATGCACAATCTGGGCATCAAGATTATGGCGCTGCTGTTTTCCTTTGTGCTCTGGATGGTGGCGGGGGATATCAATGACCCCGTGACGAACAAATACATCAACAATGTGCCGGTTCAGCTGGTCAACACGGGAACGCTGACGGCGCGCAACAAGACCTATAAGGTGATCAACGATACCGGAGTGGTGCGGGTGACGGTGCGGGCTCCGGAGACGGTGCTGGATGATATCGATTCCCAGAGCATTACGGCAAGGGCGGATTTTACACAGATCACCGAGGACAATAAGGTACCCATCGAGGTGGGGCTGAGCAGCAGCGCGGACGTGAATGTGGAGCGGATCAGCGCGAACCGGGAATATCTGGAGCTGTCCGTGGAGAATGAGAAGACCCGGCAGCTGAGCATCGAGGTGCTCCAGAACGGCACGCTGCCGGACGGTTATGTGACGGGACGGATTACCACGGAAACCAACACGATGAATATTTCCGGCCCCGAGTCGGCGGTGGATTCCGTGGCGCGGGCGGTGGTGGACGTCTCCCTGGACAATGTCAGATCCAACGTGGAAATCGACGCGACGATCCGGCTTCTGGATGAGGAGGGCAACGAGATCTCCGACTCCGACATCAAAAAGAGCATTGAGAGCGTGCGCGTGACGGTGCCGATTCTGGAGGCCAAGGAAGTGCCGGTGCGGGCTGAGGCGAGCGGAACGCCGGCGGACGGCTACGCTCTGAACGGCACGGTGACGGTGGAGCCCTCCACGGTGCGCATCGCGGGCAGAGCCAGCGTGCTGGACAGCATACACAGCATTGAGATCCCGGCGGAGGTGCTGGACGTGACCGATGCGGAGGAAAACGTGACGGTGACGGTGGATCTTAAGGATTATCTTCCGGCGGAGGCCGCCCTGGCGGACGGCTCCGGCAGCGGGACGGTGACGGTGACGGCCGAGGTGGAGCCGCTGCGGCGCAAGACGCTGAATATCGACGCAGACTCCGTGCAGCTTTTGAATATTCCGGACGGTTGGCTGGCAGAGGCGCTGCCGGGCCAGTCGCTGCAGCTGACGGTGAGCGGCCTGCAGGAAAATCTGAATCAGGTGGATGCTTCCACGGTGACGCCCCATGTGAACCTGTCGGATCTGGCAGGGGCGGACGGGACGATGCCGGAGGGAGAGACGGACGCGACGGTGCGGTTTTTGCTGCCCTCGTCGGTGGATCAGGTCAACACGGTTTCCGTGAGGATCCGGCTGACGAAGACGGCGGCCGCCGATGCGGCCGCCCTGTCGGACACGGACACATCCCAGAGTCAGGCGGATGTGGCGCAGAACTGAGATTACGATTTACGGCCGCAGAGAGAGCAGGCAGGGAGGAGAAACGATTATGGCAAGACTTTTTGGGACGGACGGCGTCAGAGGGGTGGCAAACGAGGAGCTGACGCCTCTTTTGGCCATGCAGCTTGGGCAGGCGGGCGCTTATGTGCTGACCCGGGAGAATAAGCATAAGCCCACGATCATGGTGGGCTGCGACACGCGGATTTCCGGCGATATGCTGGCAAACGCCCTGATGGCGGGAATCTGCAGCGTGGGTGCGAACGCGGTGTATGTGGGAGTGATTCCGACGCCCGCCATCGCGTATCTGACCAAGAAATACAAGGTGGAGGCCGGCGTTGTGATTTCTGCCTCCCACAATCCCATGGAGTTTAACGGCATCAAGTTTTTTGACGGCAACGGCTATAAGCTGCCGGACGCCATGGAGGACGAGATCGAGGCGCTGATCAAAAACGGCATGAAGGGGATTGATTTTCCCAGCGGCTCCGGCGTGGGGCGGATCAAGAACCGCCGCGACGCCCGGGAGGAGTATATCAATCACGCGGTGCGCGCGGTACCGGTGGATCTGAGCAGCTTAAAGATTGTCGTGGACTGCGCGGAGGGGGCTGCCCATTACACCTCCGTGGAGGCGCTGCGCCAGCTGGGCGCTCATGTGGTGCCCATTCACAACATGCCCGACGGCACCAACATCAACGCCAACTGCGGCTCCACGCACATGGAGGAGCTGCAGGCCCGCGTCGTGTTTGAAAAGGCGAATATCGGCCTGGCCTTCGACGGGGACGCCGACCGCCTGCTGGCCGTGGATGAGCAGGGCAATGTCGTGGACGGCGATCAGATCATGGCCGTCGTGGGCGCGCACATGCGCAATATGGGGAAGTTAAAGCAGAACACCATCGTGGTGACGGTGATGAGCAACCTGGGACTGTTTTTATTCGGGGAGAAGGAAAAGATCCATATCGAGAAGACCAAGGTGGGCGACCGGTATGTGCTGGAGCGCATGCGGGAGATCGGCGCAAGCCTCGGCGGCGAGCAGTCCGGACACATCATCTTTTTGGATGAAAACACCACCGGCGACGGCCTTTTGTCGGCCCTGCACCTGCTGGAGGTGATGGTCGTGACCGGCAAGCCGCTCTCGGAGCTGAGCAAGATCATGACCGTGCTTCCCCAGGCGCTTGTCAACGTCAAGGTGCCCAATCACAGAAAAGAGCACTACATGGAATATCCCGAGATCGCGTCCGCAATCGAGGCCCTGGAGAAGGAGTTTGCCGGCGAGGGCCGCGTCCTGATCCGCCCCTCCGGGACAGAGCCCAAGATCCGGGTGATGATCGAGGGCAAGGACAAGGAGAAAATCCAGGCGGAAGCGCAGCGGATCGCGGACCTGATCCAGCAGCTGATGATCTGATAGAACAGTTCAGCCAGCCGGGAAGCGCTTGCGTGATATCGGTCCGGATGTTATGATA
>JAUNGT010000075.1:0-1491 GCA_030524455.1 Eubacteriales bacterium
TCAGCGGAATCTTCACCACAAAACAGGTCCCCTGTCCCTCCACGCTGCTGACCTTGATGGAGCCCCGGTGCAGCAACACCGCGTTGCGGGTGATGGAAAGGCCCAGGCCGGTGCCGCCGATCTCCCGGGAGTGGGACTTGTCCACCCGGAAAAAGCGTTCATAAATATGTTCGTAATCCTCCTCCGGGATGCCGATACCGGAATCCGATATTTCCACCGTAAAAAACTGGTGATCCGCATCCAGCAGCACCTTGACCCAGCCGTGCTCCTTATTGTACTTGATGGCGTTTTCCACAAGGTTGATGAAAATCTGGGACATTTTCACCTCATCCACCTCCGCCACCACGGGCCGGAGGCTCTCGAACACCACCTCCACATCCCTCTTTCTCGCAATCGGGCGCAGGCGCTTTAAGGTCGTCTCCAGCAGGCTGTTGATATCCGTGGCGCTCACATTCATCACGCCCTCGGTCTTGTCCATTTTTACGAGGGCCAGAAGGTCGTTTATGATCTTGTCCTCCCGCTCGATCTCCTCCGTGATGTCCTGCATAAATTCCCGGTACAGCTCCACCGGCGCGTCCGGCTGCTGGTTCAGCGAATCCGCCAGGACTTTTATGGAGGTCATAGGCGTTTTGAGCTCGTGGGACACGTTGGAGACAAACTCCTGCCGGGAATCGTTGATCACCTTCATCCGGGCCAGAAGCTGGTTGAAGGCCTCCACGATATGCTCCGTCTCCAGATAATCCGGCACCGAGATCGGCTCGTCCGTAAAACCGTCCTTCACCTCGTTGATGGACTGCGTTACCCGTTTGAAGGGGCGGATCAGTATGTGGGAGAAAAAGAACACGATTCCCACAATGATGATACCCATCAATATTTCCAGAATCAGCGCCTTGCGGCTTAAAATGTCCATCGTCGCCATAATGCTGTCCGTGGAGGCGCTGGCCAGAATAACGCCTCTGACCCTGGAAACGGTTTTGCCGTCCTCCTCCCATTGCTCCACGATCGGCACCGTCGCCTCAATATATCCGTTTTTCTTGTCGTAGCGGGTGGCATTCACGCCCTTAAAGCAACGGATGACCTCCTCGGAAATCATCGTCCGTCCCTCGCTGATAGCGTAGGTATCCTTCACGATCCGGAAATTGCTGTTGATGACCAGCACCCGCCCGTCGTAAATATTGGAGGTCTGTTCCAGCTCTGCGTTCACCACCTCCGAGGTGGGATCCTGCAGATAGCTGTAATTGAGCAGGTGATCCGCGATAATGCGGTACTGCGACACAATGTCCGAGGTGCGCAGCGTCACCGCCCGCTCCTCATAATTCTCCAGAATCCCCAGCCGCATGATATCGCTGGGAACGATGCCGATAATCAGCATCAGGACAAAAATGTATGCCTTGAGGCTGCGGAAAACCGGCACCTTATAAAACAGCTTCCCAAGGAAGCCCTCTCTCTTTAAATGTCTGCTCATGAAGTCTCCCTGTACATGAGTGGCGG
>JAUNGT010000075.1:1591-3229 GCA_030524455.1 Eubacteriales bacterium
GCCCGGCTCGCGGGGCTCGCCGGGTTCCCCCTGGCGCACCCCGGTGATTCCGCATGCGGATCACCGGCCTGCACCAGGGGGAGTCCGGCTCTGCCTATACGCGGAAGAAGTAGCCGATGCCCCATTTGGTGTGGACGTAGCGGGGTTCGCTGGGGTTGGATTCGATTTTTTCGCGGAGGCGGCGGATGTGGACGTCTACCGTGCGCACATCGCCGGGGTAGTCTGCGCCCCAGACAAGGTTCAGCAGCTTCTCGCGGCTGTAGACCTTATTCGGATTATGGGCCAGAAGCTCCAGCAGGTCAAATTCCTTGGCCGTCAGGTTCACCTCCCGGCCTGCGATGCTCACCCGGCGGCTTTCGCAGTCGATGCGCATGTCTCCGCTTTCGATGAGCTTCCCGGCCTCCGGATGATTTTCCCGGCCGGAGGTACGGCGCATGATCGCCTTGATTCTGGCCTTTACCTCCAGGATATTGAAGGGCTTTGTGATATAATCGTCCGCGCCGTACTCCAGCCCCATAATCTTATCCATATCGTCATTTTTGGCGGTAAGCATCACGATCGGCACATTGGAAAACTCCCGGATCTGCTGACATACCTCCGTTCCGCTCAGCTTGGGCAGCATAATATCCAGCAAAATCATATCGAACGACTGCTGCCGGGCATAAGCCAGCGCTTCCTCCCCGTCGTAGGCACAGGTTACCTCCATGCCGTCCTGCTCCAGGCTGAACCGGATTCCCTTCACGATCAGCTTCTCATCATCCACCACCAAAACCTTTTTCGCCATATCCTCCTCCACGGCCCGTCCGCTCCTGCGCAGATTAGGCCTACACGGTTATCTTATCCTTCAGTTTGTCAAAGGCCGCCTGCTTGATGCCGTTGACCTTCATAATGTCCTCGATGCGTTCAAATCTGCCGTTTTTTTCTCTCCACTCCAAAATAGCCGCCGCCCTGCTGTCCCCGATGCCGGGCAGCGTCTTGAGTGCGGCCAGATCCGCCGTATTGAGATTCACCAGGCCGCCCGCCGAAAGCCCCTCTGTGCCGCCTGCGGCATTGGAAGCCGACCTTTCGGACGGCTGGATTCCGGCTTTGCGTTCCGTCTCCGTGAGCCGGCTGCTTTCTTCCTTTGTCATGATATAAATCTGGCAACCGTCCGTCACCGGCTCCGCAAGATTACAGCTATCCTGATCCGCCCCGGCCAGAAAGCCTCCTCCGGCCTCCACCGCATCCATAATCCTGCTGCCCTCAGGCAGCTCATACACGCCGGGCCTTTGTACCGCGCCGCACACATGCACCACATATGGGGCCGCAGCGCTCCCGGAGCTGTCGGGCTGGGTCTGCGCCGTCTCCGGAGTCGGCGGTTCCACGGACGCCTCAGAGGTCTCCGTCCTCCCGGAATCCGTCTCCTCCACAGCCATGCTCTCCTCCCGGAAAATATCCTCCCGGGCCTTCCCGCAGGCCGCAAAAAAAAGTGTCAGAAATAAAAGCCCCAGGATTTTGCAAAACCCGGGCATTTTCTTTTTGTTGTGTAATACCGGCATTTTTTATCTCCTTTTCTGTCAGAAAAGGACCCCATACATACCGTACTCATTTATTGTATGTCAGAAGCGGAAATTTGACAAGCGGAAAGTGGATAACAAC
>JAUNGT010000039.1 GCA_030524455.1 Eubacteriales bacterium
GTCTTGTATCTACATATAAAGCTGTGTAGTTCTACTTTTGTGCTGATCTAAGGTTAAATACAGGCCTTGTACAATAAACAATTAACAAGCCTCCAAATATAAGACTCTTTATCGATATAAAACACAATATCATTGATATAAATATACCTAAAATCAGAAATATATTATTGACTTTAATCGGTCCATACCGTTTTGTTAAAAAGACTATAATCAGTGGAATCACTACTTCTGCTACATTTACCGAAGAAATAAAGAAACCATAAATGGACTCCGATATATCTCGATTGTCCAAAAAAATGGAATATTATATTCCATTCCTCCATTTGCTATAAAAAAGAAAAAATACAATAGAATAGCCCAATAATAATTACATACAATATGTCCAAATGATTTAAAAAACTTACTCATGATTTATAGCCACCACCTTATTGCATTTTGTTCTATTCTTATGCTTTGGTTCACAGGTGCCCTGTGAACCAAAATCCATTTCCCTCTACAGCACCGGCGAAAGCAATCTGCAAACCTGCTCCTTAAAGCGGTGCCACAGCGAACGCCCTCTGTACATGTCCTTTGTGATCTGGCTGCACAGCTTCAGATCCTCCTCAAAGATCCGCTCCATCTCCCGGGCCACCCGCTCGTCGTAGATCATGGCGTTGACCTCAAAATTCAGGGAAAAGCTGCGGATGTCCATGTTCGCCGTGCCGTAGCAGCAGGCCTCCCCATCGATGGAGACGCCCTTGCTGTGCAGAAAGCCGTTGTCATAGGTGTAGCAGTTTGCCCCGGCCATCACCAGCTCGCCCACATAGGAATAGGTGGCCCAGTACACGAAGGGATGGTCCGGCTTGCAGGGAATCATCACGTTGACCTCCACCCCCGACAGGGCCGCTAAAAGCAGCGCCGTCTGGATCGCCTCATCCGGAATAAAATAAGGAGTCTGGATAAAAATTCTTTTTTTCGCCCGGTTGATCAACAGCAGATAATTATCCCGCACGTTCTGCCGGACAGAATCCGGTCCGCTGGAGATAATCTGCATCTTCGTGTCGCCCGGTCGGCAGTCCGGCAGCACAAAATATTTCGGTTCCGCGAACAAATTTTCCCGCGCCGCATAGTCCCAATCCTGAATATAGCGCATCAAAAGGGAGCCCACAGCGCTCCCCCGGATCCGCAGATGGGTGTCCCGCCAGTGACCGAACTTCGGATCCAGGCCGATGTACTCCTTTCCGATATTGAAACCGCCGACATAGCCGATTTTCCCGTCAATCACCACGATTTTTCTGTGATTGCGGTAATTGACGCGCAGGTGCAGCCGCCCGAACAGCGCCGGGAAAAATACCGCGGTGCGGATCCCCTTCTCCTCAAGCTGCCGCCAGCAGCTTTTATTCACGCTCCGACAACCCATGGCGTCGTACAGGACCCGCACCTCCACGCCGGCAGCCGCCCGCTCTGTCAGCACATCCCGGATACGGCTAAAGAGCACGTCGTTGCGGATGATGTAATACTGCAGAAAAATATAGCTTTCCGCGCGCTTTAAATCCTCAATCAGCGTGTCGAACTTGTCGTTTCCGTCCGTAAAAATCCGCACCTCATTGTCCCCGGTGAGCATGGCCTCGGAGCTTTCCAGATTGAAATAGACCAGATCCGAAAAATGCTTCAACTCCGGGTTGGACGCCTCCAGCTCCCGGCTCCGCACACTGTACTCCTGCCGGCGCACCGCATCGTTGACCTTTTCCTCGATCCCCTTGATCTTGAACATCTTGCGTTTGTGCATATCCGTCCCGGCCAGCAGATACAAAAGAAAGCCGATGCCGGGCAGGGCGTTGAGCACCAGCAGCCAGGCCCACACCGACTTCGGCTCCTTGCGCTGGAAAAAAATGACGATGATGGACAGCACCAGATTCAGGAACAGGATATGATTCCATATAAAAAGCGCAGCCTGACAGACTCCCTGCCAGATCTGATTCCATAGCTCCACAGCGTTTCCTCCCTTTTTGCGAATGCGTATTACAAGTATACCCCGCTCCCCGGGAATCTGCAACAAACTCCTTGTCTTGCGGTCGAAATTCTGATAGAATGAGATGAATAATGGCAAGGAGGGATTTTCGCTATGAATACCTGGACAGTGGTATTGCTGGTCATTCTCGCCGTCCTGATTATCGCCGTCGCCGTCCTCTATTTCCTGGGCAAACGGATGCAGAAAAAGCAGGCGGAGCAGGAGCAGCAGATCGAGGCCCACAAGCAGAACGTAAACATGCTGATCATCGACAAAAAGAAAATGAAGCTAAAGGAGGCCGGGCTGCCCCAGGCCGTGATCGACAATACGCCCCGGCTGATGCGCGGCTCCAAGCTGCCGATCGTGAAGGCCAAGATCGGCCCCCAGATTATGACACTGGTCTGCGACGAGAAGATTTTTGATATGGTTCCCGTCAAAAGAGAGGTCAAGGCCACCGTCAGCGGCATCTACTTAACGAGTGTACGCGCCGTGCGCGGCAGCCTTCCCCAGCCCGAGAATAAGAAAAAGAAGAGCTGGTTGAAGCGCAACGTCGAGAAGCTGCAGGAAAAGGCAGGCGCGAAGCCGGTCAAATAGTTCGGATAGGGGAAGATTTTCTTCCTCTATCCGCCGCGATACCGCAGGCATCCCGCAAAATCGGGGGCCGGCGGTTTTTTCTTTTTCGGGAATCCGGCAAAATAAAGGATATTTTCACTTTTTAGGCTGCCATGTGACAAAGCGGCATCACACTCTCACGCAAATCCTGATGGGACTTCCGGACAATGGCTTTGAGCTCCGTGCCGTGGGGGAAGCAAGGCCGCCCGAAGACAGGATGGATATTCCCGGAAGGAAGGATGAGCTTCGCCGTCCCATGATGCTGCTGGCGAAAGCTACCGCCGTCTTTGCATCCACCACCCGTGGACGCTGCGGACAACACGCGGCGCCGCCGTCAAAAGCAGCAGATAGGCCCTGTTTTTTCCCGTGAGATAGGGGTTGGTCAGCGTATCCGCCAGGTGCCTGCGCAGGTAGCGCTTCACGTTCCGGTAAAAGGCGTCCGAACCGGACATGCGCCCCACCGGGATGTGCAGCAGGTAATCCAGCCGCTGGAACAGGCCAAAGCGCACAGCCTCCCGGCGCAGTCCCGGATAGCGCCGGGAAACCAGCTCCTCCGCGAAATCCGCATTGTCCACGATATCCACAAAGACACGGGAAAAATCGTTTTTATCCTTCCGGCGGGTGTTGCTGCCGAGCCGGTAAAACACATGGTACATCTGCTCCGGCAGGATCCGCACGGACACGCCCGTACAAAGCATTTCCACCAGAAGCCGGAAATCCTCGTTGAGCCTTCCCTCCGGGAAGCTGCGGCCGTCAAACAGCTCCCGGGAAACCAGCTTGGTGCAAAAGGAGCAGTCCCCCCGGTGCAAGAGCAGGCTGCGCAGAAATTCCTCCGGCCCGCAGGTTGTCGGCTCTGCCGGCGGCACGCATACGTCCGGACGGCGCTCTCCCGCCGCATCGATTTCGTCCCGCGAGGCCTGCGCGATCAGCGTTTTTTCCTCCCGCGCCGCTTTGAGCAGGCGCTCATACATCTGCGGCTCGATCCAATCGTCGCTGTCCACAAAGCCCAGCCACTCCCCTCTGGCCTTTCGGATCCCCAGGTTGCGGGCGGAGGAGGAGCCCCCGTTTTCCTTGTGAAAGACGCGGATGCGCCGATCCTCTGCGGCCAGCCGGTCGCAGAGCGCCCCGGTGCCGTCGTCCGAGCCGTCGTCCACCAGCAAAATCTCCAGATTTTCCCAGGTCTGTCTGCGTATGCTGTCCACGCAGCGCTCCAGACAGTCCAAAATATTGTATACCGGCACGATCACACTGATCAGCGTCTTTTGCTTTCCGTTTTCCACATCTTCCTCCCGTCCCGTCATACTCCTGTTCTCCCGTCTTTGGCGGCCCTGCATATCACTCCAGCCGTCCCTCGTCATATTTCCAGCGGGCAGGCAGAACCGGCGCGGGGGCAAGCGGCCCGCTTTCCGGCAGCCGGACAGCTCCCTCTCTCCAGCCCCCGTAAAATTCCAGGCAGCGCTGTGCCGCACAGTCCGCGTTCCACTCCCCGGCGATGGTGCGGTAGGCGGCATAGCCCATCCGCTCCATCCGTTCCATGGGCTCCGGCCCTGCAAGCAGCGCCCGCACCTTTTCCGACAGGGCCTCGTAGCTTCCGTTTTCATAGACGAGCCCGTTTTCACCGTCCCGGATCAAAAAGGGCACCGCCCCGGCCTGGGCGTTGGCCGCCACGCAGCAGCCACTGTTCATGGCCTCGCTGACCACGGCCCCCCAGCCCTCCAGATAATTGCTGGTAAACAGACAAAGCTGGCACCGCTCCATCACGTCCCGCACCCTTTCCGGCGGCTGAAAGCCGTAAAAGACCGTGCATTCTTCCAGGCCGGCCCGGCGCACCTGCTCCCGGATCTGCTCCTCCAGAGGGCCGCCGCCGACCATATGGAGCAAAAACCGGTGTCCTTCCCGCCGCAGCTCCTCTGCCAGCCGCACCGCAAACTCCGGATGCTTCAGAGGAATCATCCGCCCGGCCCACACGATCTGCAGCCTCTCCCGGTCCTTTTTGGCAAACAGCTCCTCCCTGCCATAGGTGCGCAGCTCCGGAAAATAGCCGAACTGCAGCATTTTCCCCGGATACGCCCCGATCAGGGAAAAATCCGACGCCACATAGGCCCCGCAGCACAAAAGCCACACGGGATTGCGCCGAAACCGCACATGCTCCCGGTACTTTGCCAGAAGGCCCCTGGGGGAGACGGCCCTCCACTGCCCCTCCCGGTAAATCCGCTCGCTCAGGCGCAGGGTCAGCTTCCCGGAGGAAAGGCGCGGCAAAAACAGGTCCGTCCGCTCCGTCCAGCCCGCCAGAACAAGGTCCGCCTCCTCCATCAGCGCCCGGCAGCGCTCCTCCTCCCGGTCCGCATATACCACATAGGGAAGGGCGGAAAAATCTCCCGCCCAGCCCATCTGCACCCGCTCCCGCTCCATCTCCTGGGTCTGAATAAAGTGATAGCCCTCCCCCAGCCGCTCGTACATGGCCCGGGAGAAGGGAATCTGATGATGATTGATATAATTGGATAGAAAAACCGCCTTCATGCCATCTCCCTGTAAATTTCCAGCAGCCTCCGGTAATTGTCCGCCCCGCTGTACTGACGGCGCGCCACAGCGCGCTCCGACCCGGACAGCCGGCGCGCCAGCCCGTCGTCCTTCATCAGGCTCAGCACGCACCGGGCCAGACCGCAAACGTCGCCCTTTTCAAACAAAAGCCCGCCGATCTGATCCTCCACCAGGCTGGGAATCCCTCCCGCCCGGCTGGCCACCACAGGCACGCCGAGCAGCTGGGCCTCCGCCACCGAGTTGGGAGAATTTTCCACCGCCGACGGACACACAAACACCCGGCAGGACAAATAGGCCTCTTTCATCTGCCCGGCGTCCAGCCGCCCCAGCGCTTCCACCTTTCCCTCCAGCCCGTTTTGCCAAATCAGGCGGCGCAGGTATTTTCCGTAGGCCGGAAGCTTGATTCTGCTCTTTATTCCGTCAACTCCGAGCACGCTGTTGCCGGCCACCCTGATGTGAGCCTCCGGAGCAAATTGCAGGATTTCCTTCATGGCCTGCAGCAAATAGTGAAAGCCCTTCAGCGGGTAATCTGCCTGGCTTACAAAGATTTCAAACGGCCGGCACTTTTCGATATCCCAGCCTCCCTGATAGAAATCCGGGCGCATAGTCTCGTTCATTTTGTAATATTTTGCCGATGGGTTTATCCGCAAAGCAATCGTTTTATCGAACTCTGTCCGCCCCGTCACATGGCCCGCCAGACGCAGGAGCTTTTCCTCGTTTTGCGCCCGCAGGGCAAATTTTTCCTGCTGCCGGCGCAGACTGTCACGCTTTAAAATATCGCGGAAGGTACGGCTGTTTTGGACGGAAAGCGGAAGATCCGCCATATAGTCTTTGCTGCACGCACAGCACAGCCCCTGCAGGCCGACCAATGTCCGCTCCGGCCGGTTCCACACCTTCGCGCAGGCGCAGGCGTGGGGAAACTCCGTCCCGAAAATATGCACCAGATCCGGCTGAAAGGCCTCCAGGATCTGCCGAAAGCGCCCCTCCATCGCCTCGTCGTAGCGCTCCGGATGCTCCAGATCCTCGGCAAAGCCATAGCAGGCCACCCGCTCTCCCTTTTGCCCAAGCGGCAGCTCCTCCGAAAGCTGCGCCAGCCTGCCGGAGGCGGGAAAACACAGCCCCAGCACCAGTCCCGGCTCTCTGCCTTCCGTCGCTTCCAGATATTCCCCCAGCAGGCCGGAAAGCCAGCCCTCCCGCACGCTGCTCTCCTGTCCCAGCGCCCGGGCCGCCGCCGGCAGCATAATATTGCAAACCCATAAAACTCTCATCAGCCCTCCCCTTCCCTGCCTTCTCTGCTTTCCCCGCCTTCTCTGCCGCCTCTGCGCAGCCGCCGGTAGACGCCGCTTTTGATCCGGTTGTAGCTTTCCGAAAACCGGCTGCTCTCCGCCAGCCTGGCGCGCAGCGGCGCAAGGCTTAACAGCATATAGCTGCGGTAGCGCAGCGCTTTTTTCCGCCCCAGATAGAGGCGGGTGATCTCCCGGTGCTCCCGCTCTGAAATGCGCCGGTTCTCCTTCGTCTCCGAAAAGCCGCCGCCCTCATAGTCCGCCACCAAAAGTTCCGTGTACACGGCCTCCGCCTTCCGCTCGTAAATGCAGTAGAGGAAGTGCTCGTAGTCCGCCCGCACCCGGTATCTCAAATCGTAGCCTCTGCGGTCGAACAGCCGCGCATCGTAAAAGCAGACCTGATGACAGGGAACGTTGCGGTAGCAGGTAAAATCGTTCACCTCCGGCGCGGAGTACACCACGCAGCCGGTGGTTTCCAGATACTGGTTCCCGTAAAAAATCCGCTCCCGCTCCGGAACGCTCTCTCCTCCGTCCCTTTTCCCGCCCGCGCGGCTCTTTTTCCGCGCAATGGCCCGCGCCATCCGTTCCAGCACCTCCGCGTCGTGGAGCCGGTCGCCGCAGTTTAAAAACTGTACGAACTGCCCGGAGATATGCTTCACCGCCTGGTTCATGGCGTCGTAAATCCCCCGGTCCGGCGCCGTATAGACGTGGATGCGGCTGTCCGCAGGCAGGCAGGACAGCGATCCGTCCGCCGATCCCCCGTCCTTGACGATAATCTCGTAGTTGCCGTATTTTTGCGCCAGCACGCTGTTTACCGTGTCCAAAAGCTTTGGCCCGGCATTTAAGCAAACCACCACAATACTAAAAGAAATCTGCGCCATTGATCCACTCCTTATCCGTAAAAATCCAGGTCCGGTAGGGAAGCACCCGGATGCCGCCGCCGGACGCCGCGTGCAAAAACCACAGGAAATATCCAAAGCATACCAGCCCCACCGCTGCCGTCAGTATCCGCCGCCTCTTTTTGTCCCCGATCCCGGCCAAAAGCCCCGGCACCAGCAGGATCTGAGGCGTGACCGCAAAGTAGGCAAGCCGGGACACCAGCGGCAGAAAGGAGCCGCAGGTGTAAAAAAGCAGCCCGAAGAAGTTCAGCCGCAGATAAAACGGATTTTCGCCGCGCTCCCGGCTCTCCCGCCCGGCCAGAAGCGCCAGCGCAAACACCAGCAGGCAGCGGATAACGCCGGGCAGGTTGGCCAAAAGCCCCACGTCCTGGGTCAGATACACCGTGTCCCGGTAGGTCGGATACCAGACAAGCGCCAGCTCAAGCAGGGGCCCCCGCAGCAAAAGGGCGCCGATCCCCGCCGCGGCGGAAACCCGGAGAAGCCCTTTTTTCAGCCACACCGGACGCTCCGCATGGGCCAGCAGATACAGCGGGAGCACCGCCAGCACCGACCGGTGGAACAGGGCGGCGAGGCAGATCCCCAGCACAAAGCAGCCGTACTGCCTCCTGCGCAGAAACCGCAGGCAGTACAGGGCCGCCGCCAGCGCCAGATAGTAACGCACCGTGGTGAAGGTGCGGAAATACAGGCCCAGCAGCATGAACATGGCGAAGCTTCCCGCAAAGCTCTCGCTCTCCTCATACATGGCCTTCAGAAACAAAAAGGTCGTGGCCGCGCCAAACAGCGCAAACACCAGCAGGTAATTCTCATAGCCGGACAGAGAATAGAGCAGCCGGACAATCCCGTTAAAGCCTGCCTCCGTCACCACATAGGCCTGATCCGTGCCCGCCCAGATCTCGTGAAAGCTCTCCACATATTTGCCGTAATCGTTCCCCACCTCCAGGCGCAGCGCCGCCAGACCGGCCAGGATCCCAAACACGGCCGTCAAAAGCACTGCGTTGAAGGCCCGGCGCCGGGTTGGCGGCAGGCCTCCCATCCCCTCCCGCAGCAGGCGGCTCCGGCTTTCGATCCGGCCTGCCAGACCCAGGGTGAGGGCCGTCACCAGAAAATACAGTGCCATCTACAGTCCTCCCCTTGCGTCCCGGATGCCCGCAAACAGCGCCCGCCGCGCCCCGGCTGCGCCCTGCAGCTTCTCCGTATTGCCGCGCATCTTATACAGAAAGCGCAGCCCCATCAGCCAGGCCAGCCTCCCGTAAAGCGCGTGATAGAGCACGCCCCTGTCATGGAAAAATTTTTCGTCATAGCCGAAAAACCAGGTGGAGGGCCGGGGGCGCTCCTCCCCAAGCTCTGCCGGGACCGCGTATATTTTCAGCCCCGCCCGCAGGCTGTCCATCAAAAACAGGCTGTCCTCCCCGTTGGCGTATCTTGCGCCGCCGCCGAACAGCAGGGAGTAGGTCAGATTTTTTTCGTGCATCCGCGCGGTGCGCACGGCGATGCTGTAGGCCGGATAACGGCCGCAGCTGTACCAGCGCACCCGCTTAAAGCGCCCGTTCCAGTAGGTACGTCGGCTTTCCTGCACCCGCACGTTAAACAGGAGCATATCCGCCTCGGGATGCGCCGCAAAGGCCTCCTCCACCCTTTGCGCCGCGCCCGGGTCATAAACGATATCCTCGTCGGAGAACAGGCACAGCTCCCGGTCGGCCCGCATCAGGGCATTGTTGCGGGACAGCCCCACCCCCCGCTCCGCAAAGCTGTAGCAGCGGATCCGTTTTCCGTCCTGCTCCCACTCCTCATAGCGGTTCTCATCGCACTGGTTGATTATGATGCTGTCCGCCTCCAGCCTCATCCCGCGGGCCAGGGCGCGTCCGTCCTTTTTCACGGCGGACACAAGGATCTGTAAGCTCATACGCCCTCCTTCTTCCCGCCCGGCCCCTGTCCGTAATACCGTCCGTAATAGCTGCGCAGGAAATGACCGTTCGCTTCCGTCAGCACCACCCCGATCACCGGGATCCCCTGGATCCGCAGATTGTCAAGGGCCCGCCCCAGCACCCGCCGGGAGGGCGTCCCCCAGGGAACCAGCAGCACCGCCGCGGATTCCCGCAGCAGGGAAAGCTCCGCCGTTGCCAGGAGCACATCGGAAAGCTCCGTCTCCCGGAAGGCCTGCTTTGCGGCCAGCCAGGTCAGGTTCTGATCCAGCGTCCGCTCCCAGAAGCCCTGGGGAGTGCCGGTGCGATAGCCCAGCACCGGTACCCCAAAAACGCGCTCCACATCCTCCGCAAGCAGCACGGAATCGTCCAGCACATACCACAGGGCAAGTCCCAGACAGCCAACGATCAGCCCCAGCACCGCCCCCAGAGCCGCCGCGTTTTTCACCCTGTTTTCCGGCTCCACCGGGGCAGCCGGGACGGCCTTCCACACCTCGATGGCGGTCAGCCCCCTGTCCCTCATGGTCTGGCCGAAGGCAACCATGGCCTGGTTGTAGGCCGCCGCGATCCGGTTGGAGAGATCCCCGTCCCCGGTCGTAAAATACACCGTCAAAAACTGAGGATCCGACACAATGGCCGTGCTGATGGAATCCTCGATGACCTGACGCTCCACGCCGGACAGGGCGGGCAGCACGTCCTCCATGATCCGGTCGGAGCGCATCATGTCTCCCCAGGTATAGGCGTTGTACTCGTTGACAAAGGCCTTGAGCACCTCGTCATCCTCCCGGATATCGTAGACGATGGAGTAAAGCACCTCCGCCCGGTACTGCTTTGGCCCCTTCGTCACCTCCCGCACCAGCAGATAGAGCCCTCCAGCAAAAAGAGCGCCAGCCAAAGCTGCCGCCAAAACCACCCATATTTTGTTCCTGACGCAGAGGGCAAAGCGCTTCTCGTCCATGCCCTCCTGCCAGTAGCCCGTATCCTGTCCGGTCCTCATTTTTCTTCCTCCTGCGCCTGACGCTTCATGGCCGTCACCTGCTTTTCATCCACGCCCTCGGTGCTCTCCGGGGTAAACAGGATTTTCAGGGTTAAAAGCATCAGCTTTAAGTCAAGCCAGACCGAATAGTTCTCGATATAAAAAAGATCCAGCTTCAGCTTGTCGTAAGGGGTCGTATTGTACTTGCCGTACACCTGGGCATAACCGGCCAGCCCCGCCTTCACCTTCGTGCGATAGGCAAACTCCGGCATCTCCTCCATATACTCCCGGATGATCTGCGGCCGCTCCGGCCGCGGGCCGATGAAGGACATCTCTCCCTTCAGAATGTTGAACAGCTGGGGCAGCTCGTCGATGCGCACCGCCCGGATGAATTTGCCCACCGGCGTGATGCGGGAATCGTTTTTGGCCGCCAGCCGGGCCACGCCGTCCTTCTCCGCATCCACCCGCATGCTGCGGAATTTCAGGATGTAAAATTCCTTTCCGTCCCGGGTACAGCGGATCTGGCGATACAGAACCGGCCCCCCGTCGTAGAGGCGGATCGCCGCCGCCGTCACCAGCATAAAGGGGGACGCAAGGATCAGGAGAAGGACAGAGCAGACCAGATCGATGAGCCGCTTCGCGATCCGCTGCTCCACGTTCAGGGCGTATTCCCGCGTCAGGAGGATGGGCGTGTCAAACAGGTGAAGCTGCTCGCTGCCCTTGACAAGCACGTCCGAAATCTTGGGCATCATATAGACGCGGATGGAATGGCTGTAACAGTATTTTAACAGCACGTTCCGGTCCTGGGTGTGGATATCCCACAGCACGACGGCGTCATAGCTGTCCATTGCCCGGATGATGGCCTCGTAGCCCGTCCGGATATGCATACACTCCGCCACATGATACTTGTCCTGCCGGCTGGCGAATTTGTTCAGAATGTCCTCCACCGGCCGCTCCCCGTGCACCAGGAGAAGCTGCCGGGGCGGAAAGGCCCTGCGGTAAACCAGGTTGCACAGCCACCCCCACAGGCCCGCAAACACCAGCTGACAGGCCGTCATAAAGACCATGTGGCTGCCACCGATGATAAACCACCCGTACATCAGCGACAGCTGGGCGTAGGAGATCACATTGACGCACAGCAGCGCAAAAAGCTGGGACAAAAAGATGTCCAGCGGCTTCAGGTAGCCGATTTTCAGCGCCCCATAGGTATGGGAGAAGAAAAACAGCAGCGCCAGGTACAGGGCCACAATCAGGACATGCCCGTTTACGTTAAATCGGTTTCCCGTCTTCCACAGAATATGATGATAGTAGTAGGCGAACCAGTCGTGCGCGTAAAAGACGGTGAGCACCGCCAGCCCGGTCATCGCCAGCGCAAGTATAATCAGCCGTTTGGCGGAATCCTTTTTTCTCATAGTCCTATCCTTTTTCTTATAGTCTTCGCAGAGTCGCCCGGATCGCCCAGAGACAAAAATACCGGGCGGCGGACGGCACGGACAATCCCTCCCGCCTGCGGTAGAGCGCCCAGATCCGCGCGATCGCCTTCCCCTTGTTGGAGGAGAGCGATCTGGCCGGCCTGCGGTAAACCGTCAGGTTCTCGTCCAGCCCCCAGGCCGTATGCCCGGCCCGCAGGATCTGCCACCAGCAGGCGGTGTCCTCGCTGGCCACATCCGGCATCTGCAGCAGGTCTTTATCGATTTTTTCCCGGTCGAAAAGCACCGTGCTCGTAAAGATCACCGTCCGCGACAGGGCCTGCCGGTAGGAAAGCCGCCCGGGCACATGGACCACCTTCCCGGTGCCCACCCCGTTCTCATCCCCGAACTCATAGGACGTAAACACAAAGGCCGCCTCCTTTTCCTTCAGAAAAGCAAGCTCCAGCTCCAGCTTGTCCGGCCTCCACACGTCGTCCGCGTCCAAAAAGGCCAGATAGCGCCCCCTGGCCTGCCGGGTGCCCAGATTGCGGGCGTTGGCCGCGCCTTTTACCCCCTCCCGCTGGGAGAGCAGGCGGATGCGGGCGTCCTTTCGGGCGGCGTCCGCTATCATGCGGACGCTTTCATCCTCCGAATGGTCGTCCACCAGCAGAAGCTCCCAGTCGGGAAAGCTCTGGCGCTGCACCGCCTCCAGGGTCCTGTTCAAATAAGCTGCCGCGTTATAAACCGGCACCACGATGCTGACCAGCTCCATCTACAGTTCTTCCTTTACCAGATAAATCGGCCGTCTCTTCACTTCCAGATACGTCTTTGCCAGATACTGCCCCAAAATCCCCACGCAGAAAAGCTGCACTCCGGACACCAGCAAAATGATGCAGACCATGGAGGGCCAGCCCGGCGTGGGATCATGGTAGATCAGATTCTTGATGATCAGCCCGATAATTGCGACAAAGGCCGCCGCGCAGAGCAGCACGCCCATGACCGAGGAGATCGCCAGCGGCACCGTGGAGAAGGCCGTGATGCCGTCCAGAGAGTATAAAAACAGCTTCCAGAAGCTCCATTTCGTCTCCCCGTGGGCGCGCTCGACATTTTCGTATTCCAGCCATTTCGTCCGGTAGCCCACCCAGCCGAAGATTCCCTTCGTGAACCGGTTGTACTCGCACATAGACAGAATCGCGTCCACCACCTGACGCGTCATCAGCCGGTAGTCCCGGGCCCCGTCCACAATCTCGGCCTTTGAAATCTTATTCATGATCCGGTAGAACATCCGCGCAAAAAACGACCGGACCGGCGGCTCCCCCTTCCGGGACACCCGCCTGGTCGCCACGCTGTCGTAGCCCTGTTTGATATAAGAAAACATCTCCGGCAGAAGGGAGGGCGGATCCTGCAGGTCTGCGTCCATCATCACCACATAATCCCCCTTCGCCTTCTGAAAGCCCGCGTAAATGCCGGCCTCCTTGCCGAAATTGCGGGAAAAGGAAACCAGATGCACGCGCTCGTCCTTCTCATGCAGCTTTTTGACCTCCTCTGCGGTCCTGTCCCGGGAACCGTCGTCAATATAGATGATTTCCAGCTCCAGCCCTTCCTTCTCCAGAAAAGCGGAATTTTTCATCATCTCCCCGTAAAATATGGGGACATTCTCCTCCTCGTTATAGCAAGGCACAATCACACTCAATAACATATCTTCCTCCGTACAATGCCGGTCTATTCGCCCTCGTCCATCCGGATCCTGTCCGCGAGCCGGGCAATATATTCGCTGTTTGTCGGGCGCGCCGAGCCGGTCAGGCGGCTAAAGCCGAATAACTCCTCAAACACCTCCGGATTGCCCCTCTCCCAGGACACCTCGATGGCATTGCGGATCGCCCGCTCCACCCGCTGCAGGGTTGTCCGGTTCCTGCGGGCCACCACCGGATATAGCAGCTTGGTCACGCTCCCCACCAGCTCCATGTCTGAGACGGACAAAAGCACCGCCTCCCTCAGATAATAATAGCCCCTCAGATGGGCCGGAATCCCCAGCTCCAGCATAAATCCCGATATATAACGCTCCGTCTCCAGCTCGCTTGCCTTTTCCGCAGTCACGATAAAACCTCCTTTTGTATGCTTTTCTTACACATCTGTCAGTTTTTATCATAACATCGGAACCGATCTTCGGAAACGAAAACCCGTCGAGATTTTTCGACAGCTACAGCCGCTCTATCCTTCCTTCGCGCTCCAGTGTTTCCACCGCTTCCCTGACGCGCTGGGCCTGGGACACCGGGCAGACTAAAATCGCGCTTTTTCCCTCCACGATCACCAAATCCTCCACGCCGATGGCGGCGATCAGCTTCTCCCCGCCGTATATCACGCAGTTTTTCGCGTCCAGAAGCAGCGTATCTCCGGAGGAAATATTGCCCTCTCTGTCCCGGCGGCGCACCGCGTCCAGCGTATCCCAGCTGCCCACGTCGCTCCAGCCGAAATCGCCCTCCAGCATGAGCACGCCCTTCGCCCGCTCCATAATACCGTAATCCACGGAAATCTTCGGGATCCGGGGATATACCTCCCGGATGACCTGCCGCTCCCCGGGCGTTCCCAGCGCTTTGCCGATCTGCTCCAGGCAGGCATACACATCCGGCAGAAGCTCCGCGAAATAGCGCAGGATCGTGGAAGCTCTCCAGATAAACATACCGCTGTTCCAGGAATAGCGGCCGGCCTCCACATAAGCCTTTGCCGTCTCCAGATCCGGCTTTTCCACAAATTCCTCCACCCGCCGCCAGGGTTTTCCCGGCTCCTCCACGCTCCGGATATAGCCGTAGCCGGTGGAGGGGAAGGTGGGACGGATCCCGACCGTCACCAGAGCGTCCGTCTCCTCTGCGGCCCGCACCGCCTCGCGCATCACCCGGGTATACTCCTTCTCATCCCGGATGTAGGCGTCCGCCGCAAAAATGCACATCACCCCGTCGCCGTATTTTTTGAGGATCTCCATGGCCGCATAGCCGATACAGGCCGCCGTGTTGCGGGCCGCAGGCTCCGCCAGAATGTGATCCTTCTCCACCCTTCCCGCCGTGCGGGCCGCCATCAGCTCCGCCTGGCTTTCGTTGGTCACGATAAAAATATCCTTCCGGTCCATCAGGCCGCGCTGGCGGTCGATCGTCTCATTCACCAGAATATCCCTTCCCGACAGATTCAAAAACTGCTTGGGCTCCGCCTTGGTGCTCAGGGGCCAGAAGCGCGTCCCGCCTCCTCCCGCCATAATCACGCCATAGGTTTTCATACGCCTTGTTTCCTTTCACTTTTCCTTCCGGGCCCGAAAGCCGGAGCGCAGCGTGCCGCCGCGCAGCTCAATGTCCTGCTCCACGGGGGAGGACGGAAATTTGCTGTAGCCGATCTGCCCCCGGTCGGTGGGCACATAAATCGTCACGCCGTCCACCTCATAGGTGTACGCCGGATCATCTCCGTAATCCTGCTGCCAGATATAGTAGGGCTGTCCGCCCAGCTCCCGGATCATCTGTATCAGATTATACCCCTTATAGGCCAAAAAAGCTACCAACAATCCGGTAAACAGATAAAAACCGAGCCGTCCGCTCCCCCGCCGCTCTCTGCCGTATGCCTCCCAGGCGTCCGCCGCCATCACATACAGGCTCCCGAAGGCTGCGAGCGGCAAAAAGAGCACATAGAAATAGCCGTAGCGCACCAGCGGCGCGCCGAACTGCCAGAACAGAAAGCCGAGCAGAGCGCAGGCCTGCAGCAGCGCAAAGGCAAGGGGCGGAAACCCGGCCTGGGAAGAGCCGCGCTTTTTCGGGCCGTTCTTTTTGGGGCCTCCCCCTGCGCCCCGGTATACGCCACAGCCCGCCAGCAGGGCGCTCACCGGCAAAGCTGCCCAGCCTGCCAGCACCAAAAGACGGTCCAGCCTGTCCTGACTTTTCAGCCAGTTCGGAAACCAGACGGAAAAGGGGGTATCCAGCTTGTACACGTCAAAAATCTGCATGGCGTAGGCCCGGATTTCCCTGGCGTCGCTGTCCGCATAGCCCTTGGAAAGCTTCCAGTCCACCGAAAACCAGTCGAAAAAGGTGAAGGGATAAAACAGCCAGCCCGAAATCAGCACGTTCCGGGCCAGATAGGGAAGGGCCACCGCAAAGCCCAGGGACAGCCAGCCCAAAACCGGCAGACAGGCCGCCGCCGGACGCGCCCCCTGCGCGCAGCGCTCTTTTATTTTTTGCACGAGCAAAACCGCCGGATACAGAGCCAGCACCAGCAGCACCGCCGTGGAAAGCTTCACCGTGGCGGCGTATACCAGATACAGGGACAAAAGGCAAAAGGGCAGCGGCTCCCGTTCCCCGCTCTCCCAGAGCTCTGCCCAGCAAATCACAACCCAGAAAAGGATCAGCATGGCAAAATAATCCGAGGCCGGCGACACCAGCTCCCGAAACACCGCCACCAGATAAAAAATGCAGCCTGCATACAGAAAATCCGTCAGGCGCACCCGCCTCCGCCGCGCCAGCGTCAATAGCCCGGTGCACCGGACCGCGCACAGCAGGGCAAAAAAGCCGGCCACACAGTGCATCGGATATTTTGTGAGCCCGGCCCCGCCAAACAGGGCGCAGAGCGCAAAGGCCGCGCTGTTGTAGCCAAACCGGCTGTGCAGGTTTGCCAGTCCCGGCACCACGCCGTACTCCTCAATCCAGCGGATGGCCTGGGCGTGATACAGACCGGTATCATAGTGCATGTAGCCCCGGGATGAGCCGTAGGCAAACAGCAGCAATAAAAGCAGGTACAAAAGGGCCTTTCCCTTTCCTGTCCTGCTCCGCCATTCCCGCAGAAACGCTGTGATCCGCTTTCTGAGCACCGCTGCAGCGCACAGGTCAAACGCAGCCGCCAGCGCATTGGCCCAAAGACCCACGCCCGAAAAAAGGCTGAAATACTCCGCGTACACGTTCAGCACCAAAAGCCCGGCCATCATATAGGAGCCTGCGCACCGGATCCGGTACGCGCTGTTTTTCTGGAAAGGCGCCAGCGCCGCAAACCCCGTCAGAAAGGAGGTCAGCGCAAAATAGCACCATTGGATCAGGATCATCAGCATGCGAGGGGGAAGCCTCCTTTGTATTCTATCTCGTCAGACAGGAGAATCTTATCATATTTCGGGGGGAGGTTCAACCTGGGGGAAGTAACCATTTGCCCTTGCGTCCGCTTTGTGCTACACTGAATTCGTTCCCGCTGCAGAAAGCGCGGTGAAAGGAAGGGGAGCCCTCATGGTAAAAATCATTTCCGACAGTACCTGCGATCTGTCGAAAGAGCTGCTTGAAAAATATAATATTCAGATTCTTCCCCTGCATATTCTGCTGGGGGAAGCCGAATATGACGACGGACAAAATATCACGCCGGACGAAATTTTTGCCTGGTCCGACGCCCACAAAACCACGCCCAAGACCTCCGCACCCTCTCTTGCGGACGCGATCCGTCTTTTGCGGCCCTGCGCCGAGGCCGGGCAGGAGGCCGTCTGCTTCTCCATCTCCGGCAGCATGTCCACCTCCTGCAATGTGATGCGCCTGGCCGCCGAAGAGCTGGGGGCCGGGGACCGGATCCGGGTGGTGGACTCCGAAAATCTCTCCACCGGCATCGGGCTTCTCGTCCTCGAGGCCGCCGATATGGCCGCCCGCGGATACAGCGCTGCAAGGATCGCGCAGGAAACAGAAGCGCTGCGGCCCAGGGTGCGGGCCAGCTTCGTGGTGGACACCCTGACCTATCTCTACCGGGGCGGACGCTGCAGCGCCGTGGCCGCCATGGCCGGAGGGATGCTGAAGCTCCATCCCAAAATCGTTGTCAAGGACGGCGCCATGGACGCCTCCAAAAAATACCGCGGCCGGCCGGAAACCGTGATTCTCTCCTATGTCCGGGATCTGGAGCCGCAGCTGCGCCAGGCCCGGCCAAACCGCGTTTTCATCACCCACTCCGGCTGCAGCCCGGATATCGTCGGCCAGGTCCGCAGCTATCTGGAGGGACTTCAGCTTTTTCAGGAAATCCTGGAGACAAGGGCGGGCGGCGTGATTTCCAGCCACTGCGGCCCGGGTACGCTGGGCGTACTGTTTATCGACGGAAAGGAGCCTTCCCATGTATGATGTGGCAATTATCGGCGCGGGCGTCACAGGCTGCGCGATTGCGCGGGAGCTTTCCCGCTGGGCGCTGGACATCCTGGTGCTGGAAAGGGAGGAGGACGTCTGCTGCGGCACCTCCAAGGCCAACAGCGCGATCATCCACGCGGGCTACGACGCCAAGCCCGGCTCGCGAAAGGCCCGGTTCAACGTGGAGGGAAACGCCATGATGGACACCCTTGCCCGGGAGCTGGACTTTCCCTTCGTCCGCAACGGCTCCCTGGTGCTCTGCTTTGACGAGGCACAGCTTCCGAAGCTCCAGGCCCTCGCCGAGCGCGGGCGGCAAAACGGCGTTCCCGGCCTTCGCATTGTGACCGGCCCCGAAATGAAAGCGCTCGAGCCCGCTCTCTCCGACCAGGTGAAAGCCCTTTTGTACTGCCCCACGGGCGGCATCGTCTGTCCCTTCCTGATGACGGTCGCGCTGGCGGAAAACGCCTTCGTAAACGGCGCCGGGTTTCGCTTTCACACGACGGTGACCGGGCTTTCCCCCTGCACAGAGCAAACGGGCTGGCAGCTTGTCACAAAGGAGGGCGAACGCTTTGAGGCCCGCTGCGTCGTCAACGCCGCCGGGGTATACGCGGACGCCATCCACAACCTGGTCTGCCCGGACAGGCTCTCGATCACGCCCCGGCGCGGCGAATACCAGCTTCTGGACAAAAAGGCCGGCAATCTTGTTTCCCACACCCTCTTCCAGCTTCCCGGCAAAATGGGCAAGGGCGTCCTGGTGACGCCCACCGTCCACGGCAACCTGCTGGTGGGCCCCACGGCGGAAAATCTTTCCGACAAAGAGGCGGTAAACACGACGGCCGAAGGGCTTTCCGAGGTGATGGAAAAGGGAAGCTTAAGCGTCCCCTCCCTGCCCTACAATATGACGATCACCTCCTTTGCGGGACTGCGCGCCTCCGAGGCGGGCGGGGACTTTGTGATCGGCGAGGCAAACGGCGCGCCGGGCTTTTTCGACTGTGCCGGCATCGAATCCCCCGGCCTTTCCTCCGCCCCCGCCATCGGCCGTTACCTGGCAGAGCAGATCGCTGCCAGGCTCGGCGCTGCCCCGAGAGAGAACTTTCAGCCCTGCCGGAAGGGAATCCCCTGCGTGGCCCAGGCATCCCCCGAGCAGCTTCGCGCGCTTCTTTCCGAGGACGCCTCCTACGGCACGGTCGTCTGCCGCTGCGAGACGGTTACCGAGGGCGAAATCCGAAACGCGATCCGCAGGCCCCTGGGGGCCCGCTCCCTGGACGGCGTAAAGCGCCGCGTCCGGGCGGGCATGGGCCGCTGCCAGGCAGGCTTTTGCTCCCCCAGGGTGATGGAGCTTTTGGAGCAGGAGCTGGGACTTGACCCGCTTTCCGTCTCCAAACACGGCAAAGGCTCCGAGCTGCTGGCCGGACGCACCAGGGAGGAGAATCCATGAAAAAAATATATGATGTGATCGTGATCGGCGGCGGCCCCGCGGGGCTTGCCGCAGCCGTCGCCGTCCGGCAGCAGCCGGATACGGATGTGCTGATTCTGGAGCGGGACAGCGAGCTGGGAGGCATTTTAAATCAGTGCATCCATAACGGCTTCGGCCTGCACACCTTCCGGGAGGAGCTGACCGGCCCCGAATATGCGGCCCGCTTCATCCGGCAGGCGCAGGAGCTGAAAATCCCCTGTAAGCTCCGCACGATGGTGCTGGATCTCTCCCGGACGCCGGAGGGCCTCCTGCTCGTGACCGCCATGAACCGGGAGGACGGCCTTGTACAGCTTCCTGCCCGCGCCGTGATTTTGGCCATGGGCTGCCGGGAGCGTCCCAGAGGCGCGCTGAACCTCCCCGGCTTTCGCCCGGCGGGCATCTACACTGCCGGCACCGCCCAGCGCCTGGTCAACATGGAAGGACTTCTGCCCGGCAAAGAAGTCGTGATCCTGGGCTCCGGCGACATCGGCCTGATCATGGCCCGCCGCATGACCCTGGAGGGCGCAAGGGTGAAGGCGGTCGCGGAGCTGATGCCCTACTCCGGCGGCCTGCAGCGCAACATCGTCCAGTGTCTGGAGGATTTTGACATTCCGCTGAAGCTCTCCCACACGGTTGTGGACATTCAGGGAAAGGACCGGGTCACCGCCGTCACCCTTGCCCAGGTGGGCCCGGAGCGGAAGCCCATCCCCGGCACGGAGGAGACGATTCCCTGCGATACGCTGCTGCTCTCCTGCGGCCTGATCCCGGAAAACGAGCTTTCCTCCCGTCTGGGCGTTGACCTTTCCCCCGTCACCGGCGGCCCCCAGGTGAACGAAAGCCTGGAGACCAGCGTTCCCGGCGTGTTCGCCTGCGGCAACGTACTGCACGTCCACGACCTGGTGGACTACGTTTCTGAGGAGGCTGCCCGCGCCGGGGCCCAGGCGGCGGCCTATGCCAGGGAGCAGGGAAACGCCTCCCTCCCGTCCGCAGCTGTGCCGGCCGTCCCTCTCATTCCCGCCGGCGGCGTGCGCTATACGGTACCTCAGCTTGTGCGGCCCGCCCGCATGGAGGATACGCTTCCGGTGCGCTTCCGCGCGGGAAGGGTCTTTGAAAATTGTCTGCTTTCCGTCTGGGCGGACGATGTCTGCATCCTCAGGCAGCCCAAACGAAAGCTGGCTCCCGGCGAGATGCAGCAGTTTAACCTGAAAAAATCCGCCCTCCCGGCGGATCTCAAAGCAATCACGGTGAAAGTCGAGGAGGCCTGAGCTATGGAAACGAAAAACCTGATCTGCATCTGCTGCCCCCTGGGCTGCTCCCTGTCCGTCACCCTGAAAAACGGCGAGGTGACCGCCGTTTCCGGCAACTCCTGCCCCAGAGGGGCGGACTACGGGCGGCGCGAGGCCACCCATCCCACGCGCACCGTCACCTCCACCGTGCGCGTGACCGGCGGAACGCTCCCCGTGGTTTCCGTCAAAACCTCCGCCGACATCCCCAAGGCCAAAATCGGCTCTGTCATAGAAGCGATCCGCCGACTGAGCGTCCCGGCCCCCGTACACATCGGGGATGTCCTCCTGAAAAACGCCGCGGGCACCCAGGCAGATATCGTAGCGACAAAAAATATCGAGGTATCGGAACATGCTTAAGGATAAGCTGGGAAAAAATGCGGAGGCTCTCCGCAAAAAGAAGCTTTTTTTGCTGGATATGGACGGCACGATTTACAACGAAAATCAGATTTTTGACGGCACCCTGGACTTTCTCGCCCGGATTCGGGCAGACGGAGGCCGCTATATTTTCATCACCAACAATTCCTCCCGGTCTGCACAGGACTATGTGCGGAAGGTGAACGGCATGGGCATCCCGGCGGATGTCTCCTGCTTCTACACCTCCAGCCAGGCAGCCGCCTTTTATCTGAAGGAAAACTATCCCGGCCAGACCGTCTACTGCATGGGCACCCGCTCCCTTGTGGACGAGCTGCGCGCGGACGGCATCCGCACCGTCACCGAGCCCGACGATACGGCCACCGTGGTGCTGATCGGCTTTGATACGGAAAATACCTCCGAAAAAATAAAAAACACCTGCATCATGCTCGGCCGCGACGTGGCTTATCTGGCCACCAATCCGGACCTTGTCTGCCCGGTGAGCTTCGGCTACATCCCGGACTGCGGCTCCATGAGCATCATGCTCAAAAACGCCACCGGCAAAACGCCCTTTTTTATCGGAAAACCGGAGCCGATCATGATCGACTGTGTGCTCAAAAAGCTGGGCGTCCCAAAACAGGACGCCCTCATCGTCGGAGACCGGCTCTACACTGACATCGCCGCCGGGCAGAACGCAGGCGTGGATACCGTCTGCGTCCTCACCGGCGAGGCCTCTCTGGCCGACCTTGAGACAAGCCCTTTTCAGCCCACCTGGGTATTCGACAGCGTGCGCAAGCTCTGCGATGCGCTGAAACACTGAGGCTTCGTTCCCCGTATCGCCCCCTGTACCGTCAAAAGGCTACAGCTGCCGGCGGTACAGCATGGGCACCCGGCAGGGAAGCACCCGGTTTTCCCCGTTTCCGTACACCCAGGTCCGGCTGTTTAACAGCTTCTGCCTCTCCTTCCAGTCCGGCATCATCTCCGTCATGAAATTGTGGAAGCGCGCCGAGTGATCGGGATGGATAAAATGCGCAAATTCATGCATCACCACATATTCGCGGCAGGTCTCCGGCACCTCCACCAGCTGACGCGCAAAGGTGAGCACATTTCCCCGGGGCTGACAGCTTCCCCATCTGGAAACCATACTGCGGATCCGGATCTGCGGCCAGTCCACCCCAAGCCGCTCAAAGGCCGGATAAACCCGCAGGCAGATCGCTTCGATCCCGGCCCTGCACCGCTGCGTCAGATATTTGTCCATCATCCGCTTGCGGCGCGCCCCGTCCGCCGGATCCTTCTGCACCGTCAAAAGGACATGGCCGACCGCCTCGATCCCTTCCTTTTTCCCGGCTACCACCCGCACCTTCCAGGCCTCCCCGTCTATGTATATCGTGTCTCCATCCTCGTAGGAACGGTCCCGCCCCATGGACATCCCGTCCCCGGCCTCCCGCATCCGCCTGCAGCGCTCCATGTTCTCCAGAATAAAATCCGCGTTCTTCGTCAGAAAATCATCGATATGCTCCTGCGGCACATAGCGGTTCGCCGAAACATAAACGCGTCCATCTCTGTGGACGCGCAGATTAATCCTCTTGACGTTCTTCAGCTGAAGATCGTATTCAACGACTCCCCCGTTCAGAATAATATTTTTTTTCAATGAACATCCCCTCCGCACTGTCTGCCGGAACCCCTCCGGCAAAGCGCACTCCCCTTCCGCGCTTTTTATCTGTCTCCAGCATATCATATTTACGGCGGAAGGGCCACTATTTTCTGAAAATTCTGAATTTTTTTGTAGCCGCTTCGGCCCATTGTGCGTCAAAAGGGGAGCAGAGCTCATCTCACAGCATTTTTTTCACATAATATCCCGTATAGGAATCCGGGCAGGCTGCCACCTGCTCCGGCGTGCCCTGGGCGATCACCGTGCCGCCCCGCAGGCCGCCCTCCGGGCCGATGTCGATGATATAATCGGCGGTCTTGATCACGTCCAGGTTGTGCTCGATCACCACCACCGTGTTGCCGCCCTCCGCCAGACGGTGCAGGATCTCCACCAGCTTGTGCACATCCGCAAAATGCAGGCCTGTGGTGGGCTCGTCCAGAATATAAATCGTCCGGCCCGTGCTGCGCCTCGACAGCTCCGCCGCCAGCTTGATGCGCTGCGCCTCGCCGCCGGACAGCTCCGTGGAGGGCTGGCCCAGCTTGACATAGGAGAGTCCCACATCATACAGCGTCTGGATCTTCCGCTGGATGGAAGGCACATTCTCAAAGAAGGTGAGCGCCTCCTCCACCGTCATATCCAGCACATCGAAAATACTTTTCCCCTTATACTTCACATCCAGCGTCTCCCGGTTATAGCGCTTGCCGCCGCACACCTCGCAGGGGACGTACACATCGGGCAAAAAGTGCATCTCAATCTTGATAATGCCGTCGCCGCCGCAGGCCTCGCAGCGCCCGCCCTTGACATTGAAGCTGAATCTCCCTTTTTTGTAGCCCTTGGCCTTGGCGTCCGCCGTGGAGGCGAACAGATCCCGGATCATGTCGAACACGCCCGTATAGGTTGCGGGATTGGAGCGGGGCGTGCGGCCGATGGGCGACTGGTCGATGTCGATCACCTTGTCCAGCTGGCTGATGCCGTCGATTCCCGCGTGCTTTCCCGGGATACACCGGGCGCGGTTTAAATCCCGGGCCAGGTGCTTGTACAAAATTTCGTTGACCAGGGAGGACTTTCCGGAGCCGGACACTCCGGTCACACAGGTGAAAACGCCCAGCGGGAACTTCACGTCGATGTTTTTCAGATTGTTTTCCGCCGCTCCTCTCACCTTCAGCCAGCCGGCAGGCCTGCGCCGTTTTTCGGGCACCGGGATCTTCCTCTTGCCGCTCAGATACTGTCCCGTGACGGAGCGCGGCTCCCTCATAATATCGTCCACAGTGCCGCAGGCCACAATCTCCCCGCCGTGGGAGCCTGCCCCCGGCCCCACGTCCACGATATAATCCGCCGCCCGCATGGTATCCTCATCGTGCTCCACCACGATCAGCGTATTCCCCAGGTCGCGCAGATTTTTCAGCGTGGCGAGCAGCTTGTCGTTGTCCCGCTGGTGCAGGCCGATGCTGGGCTCGTCCAGGATATAGCACACGCCGACCAGGCCGGAGCCGATCTGGGTCGCCAGGCGGATCCGCTGGGCCTCGCCGCCGGACAGCGTTCCCGTGGCGCGGGACAGCGACAGATAATCCAGTCCCACATCGATCAAAAAGCCGACACGCGCCCGGATTTCCTTCAAAATCTGGCTTCCGATCAGCTCCTGCTGCGCGGTCAGCTTCATCTCCTTCAGGAAGGCGTCCAGCTCCCCGATAAAAAGGGAAGTGATCTCGTAAATATTTTTACCGCATACCGTGACAGCCAGCGCCTCCTTTTTCAGGCGCTGCCCCTTACAGAGCTTACAGGGCGTGATCCGCATAAACGTCTCGTACTCCTGCTTGACCGTGTCGGAGGCCGTCTCCCGGTAACGCCGCTCCACGTTTTTGATCAGCCCCTCAAAGGCCACCGGATACTGACCCTTTCCGCGCTGTCCCTCGTAATAGACCAGCACCTCCTTCCCGCCGGTGCCGTACAGCAGGATATCCTGGATTTTCTGCGGATAATCCCGGAAGGGCGTGTCCAGGTCAAAATGATATTCCCGGGCCAGCGCCCGCAGAATCGCGTTCGCAAAGGAGCCGGGCTGCTGGCAGCTCTGCCAGCCGATCACCGTGATCGCGCCCTGATTGATGCTCAGGGAGCGGTCGGGAATCATCAGCTCCGGGTCAAACTCCATCTTGTAGCCCAGGCCGTAGCATTCCGGGCAGGCGCCGAAGGGATTGTTGAAGGAAAAGCTTCTGGGCTCGATCTCGTCCACGCTGATGCCGCAGTCCGGACAGGAAAAGCTCTGGGAAAAGGTCAGCATCTCCTCCCCAGCGCCGAGCCGATCCACAAAGAGCAGTCCGTCCGCCAGGTTCAGCACATTTTCAATGGAATCCGTCAGACGCCGTTCAATGCCCGGCTTGACGATCAGCCGATCCACCACAATTTCAATATTGTGCTTGATATTTTTGTCCAGCTTGATCTCCTCCGACAGCTCGTACAGATTCCCGTCGATGCGGACCCGCACATAGCCGCTCCGGGCCGCCCGCTCCAGCACCTTCTCGTGCCGTCCCTTGCGCCCCCGCACCACCGGGGCCAACAGCTGGATCCGGCTCCCCTCGGGCAGGGACATGATCTGATCCACCATCTGATCCACGCTCTGCTTTTTGATCTCCTTGCCGCAGTTCGGGCAATGCGGGATTCCGATCCGGGCATAGAGCAGACGGAAATAATCGTAAATTTCCGTCACCGTTCCCACCGTGGAGCGCGGATTTCGGTTCGTGGATTTCTGATCGATGGAAATCGCAGGGGACAGGCCCTCGATTTTCTCCACGTTCGGTTTCTCCATCTGTCCCAAAAACTGTCTCGCATAGGAGGACAGCGATTCCATATAGCGGCGCTGTCCCTCCGCATAAATCGTATCAAAGGCAAGGGAGGATTTGCCGGAGCCGGAAAGCCCGGTCAGCACCACCAGCGCATCCCTCGGGATGTCCACATCCACATTTTTCAGATTATGTTCATTTGCTCCCCGGATACGGATACAGTTTTTCTTTGAGAGCATCTTCTTTGCTTCTTCCATTACAGTTCCTCCGTCAAAATGTAGCCAGCCGCTTTTTCAGATCCACCATCTGGTCACGCAGCTGCGCCGCGGCCTCGAAATTCAGCTCCGCCGCGGCCTTCTTCATCTTTTTCTGCACCTCCGCAATCAGCTTCTCCAGCTCCTGCCGGTTCATGGATTCCGGATCCTTCTCGAAGGCCGTCTCCACCGGCGCGACCTCCCTGCTGATACTGATCAGATCGCGCACCGCCTTCTTAATCGTCTGAGGTGTGATGCCGTGCTCCTCATTGTAGCGCTGCTGAATCTCCCTTCTGCGGTTTGTCTCGTCGATGGCCACACGCATGGACTCCGTGATCGTGTCCGCGTACATGACGACATGGCCCTCCACGTTCCGGGCCGCCCGCCCCACCGTCTGGATGAGGGATGTCTCGGATCGCAAAAAGCCCTCCTTGTCCGCGTCCAGAATCGCCACCAGCGTGATCTCCGGGATATCCAGTCCTTCCCGCAGCAGATTGATCCCGACCAAAACGTCGAACACGTCAAGCCGCATGTCCCGGATAATCTCCGCCCGCTCCAGCGTATCCACATCGGAATGAAGATATTTGACCCTTATCCCCACATCCCGCATGTAATCCGTCAGATCCTCGGCCATCCGCTTGGTCAGCGTTGTAATCAGGATCTTGTTGTGGTGAGCCGTCTCCTTTCTGACCTCCGCGATCAGATCGTCGATCTGCCCCTCCACCGGCCGCACATCGATCCTCGGATCCAGAAGTCCGGTGGGCCGGATGATCTGTTCCGTCCGCAGAAGCTCATGCTCCGCCTCGTAGGGGCCTGGCGTGGCGGACACGAACATCATCTGATCGATATGCTGCTCAAATTCCGCGAAATTGAGCGGCCGGTTGTCCAGCGCCGACGGCAGCCGGAACCCGTAGTCCACCAGCGTCTGCTTCCGGGAACGGTCCCCCGCATACATCCCCCTGATCTGCGGGATCGTCATATGGGACTCGTCTATGATAATCAAAAAATCGTCCTTAAAGAAATCCAGCAGGGTAAAGGGCGGCGCTCCCTCCGGCATCCCGTTCAGGTGCCGGGAATAGTTCTCGATTCCGGAGCAGAACCCCGTCTCCCGCAGCATCTCGATATCAAAGTTCGTCCGCTCCGCGATCCGCTGCGCCTCCAGCAGCTTATCCTCCCCCTTAAAAAAGCGGATCCGCTCCTCCAGCTCCTTCTCGATCTCGTCACAGGCCCTGTTGATCTGCTCCTGGGGCACCACATAGTGGGATGCCGGGAAAATCACAATATGCTCCAGCGTCCTCTCCACCTGGCCGTTTAACGGATCCACCTCCGCGATCCGGTCGATCTCATCCCCGAAAAACTCCACCCGGATCAGATTCTCGCTTCCCTGCGCCGGATTGATCTCGATCACATCCCCCCGCACCCGGAAGCAGCCGCGGTTTAAATCCATGTCGTTGCGGTCGTACTGGATCGCCACCAGCGCCCGCAGCACGTCATCCCGATCCTTCTGCATCCCCGGACGCAGCGACACGGACATCCCCGAGAACTCCTCCGGCGATCCCAGGCCGAAGATGCAGGACACGCTGGCCACCACCACCACGTCCCTGCGCTCCGACAAGGACGCCGTGGCCGACAGCCGCAGCTTGTCAATCTCATCATTGATCGCAGAATCCTTTGCAATATAGGTATCCGTTGAGGGTACATAGGCCTCCGGCTGGTAATAATCATAGTAGGACACAAAATACTCCACCGCATTATTCGGAAAATATTCTTTGAACTCACTATAGAGCTGTGCCGCTAAGGTCTTATTGTGCGCTATTACCAAAGTCGGTTTGTTCAGCTCCTGAATGACGTTTGCCATGGTAAAGGTCTTACCGGAACCCGTAACCCCCAGTAAAGTCTCAAATTGATTGCCTTCTTTAAA
>JAUNGT010000040.1 GCA_030524455.1 Eubacteriales bacterium
AAGCGGATCTGTGATGAATCAGAACGGACTTTTGTAGAAAAGATTATAGCAGATCCGGAAGAATTTTAAAAGAGGAAAATCAAAAATCAGGGCTTCCGTATATCAGCATAAAAATCGGCGTGGCGGCGGATGCCGCCCATGTGGGCGGCATCAATTTGTTTGGGGAACGGTTTGGAAACTATGCGCAGGGGCTGGTGCTCAAGGTAGGCTATCAGCTGGATACAAAGAAAATCTAAAGGGGACTGTTTCCGGGGACTGTTCACTCAGTACTGTGCGGTTATTTATCCGATCGAAAAGCAGTAAAGGAAGGCGATGAGAATGCCGAGCAGCGCGCCCGCAAATACCTGGAGCGGCGTATGTCCGACAAATTCCTTGAGCCGCTCCTCGTAGGTCAGAGGCTGTCCCATTTTTTCCCAGAAGGTAATCATCTCGTTGAGCACCTGGGCCTGCAGGCCGGTTTCCCGGCGGACGCCCCGGGCGTCGTACATGACGATGATGGCGAGAATTGCGGAGATGGCAAACTCAAAGCTTGCGCCGCCGTAGCGGATCCCGGCGGCTGTGGCCAGCGCGCAGACCGTGGCGGAATGGGAGCTGGGCATACCGCCGCTTCCCACCAGCCGTTCGGGATCAAAGCTCCGGTTGATGCAGGTATAAATAAGCGTTTTGAGAACCTGCGCCACGAACCAGCCGGTGACGGCGGACATGAAAACAATGTTGTGCGTTAAGGCATTCAGAAAATCCATAAAAACCCCTCTTCTTTCGCGGATTGGGCGTACACTATCCTGCAATCTGATTTTTCCCCTATTTTACCCTTTTTGTCCGGAAAATACAACCGTCGCGGGAAGAACGGTTGCATTTCGTCGCGGGCCGGTTATTGCTGCGTCTCATCCCTCCGGAGAGCGGCGGGTGAGCACCGGCAGGGAGAGCAAAAACGGCATGGAGAGGAAAAGCGGGTAGGCGTAGCGCAGATCCGACGCCACCGGCGTGGCCAAAAGCAGCGTGAGCACCGTGCCGATAAAGGGCAGGTACAGGAGCAGATATTTTTTCTCCCCGTACAGAAGCTGGAAGGCAAACAGGAAAAGCACCGCCCAGAAAAAGGCGCCGATGCTCCAGAGCATACCGGCCAGCGGAAGCAGATCCGGCAGCTTCAGAAGGATCTCGCTGATTTTGACGGGAAGCTGGCCGCGCAGCAGATGGGGCCAGGCAAGACCGATTTCGTTGGGGGAAATGCCTTCGTTGGTGCGCATGTCGGCCAGGGACGGGAACCAGTAGCCCTTGGTCTGATCGATAAAGGCCTCCAGATAGTCTCTGGGGTAGGAAAGGCCGAGCCGGAGCCAGAGGGAGGCATAGGCGGCCGGATCCTGCGTGATGGCGTCCGCGTTGTTATAGAGGACCAGCGCCTTGATCGGATCGGAGAGGGACGGGTTGTAGTAGTCCGGGATCAGGGAGACATCCACCACACCATTGATCAGCTCCTCCTGCCCGGCGGTCAGCGCGCGTCCCTCCGTCACGACCCGGGCCACCTGCTGGAGCGGGATGGACAGGGATTCGGTAAAGGCGGGGCGCTCCACACCGAAAGCGTCCGGGACAGGCCCTTTTGCAAGCCAGGCCAGCAGCAGGATGGTAAGCTGCAGAGGAAGCATATGCTTCCAGCGCCGCCGGAAGGCGATCAGCACAAAGGGCAGGGTGAAAATAAATACGTACAGGCCGTTGGAGCGCAGTGTGCAGACGAGCCAACCCGACAGCAGCAGGCCAACAAGGTGCGGCAGGCTTTGGGAAAGGGGGGCTTTCGCAGAGGAGGAAAGGCCGCGCAGCAGGAGGAAAAGCAGCAGCACATACGCCAAAACGGCGGCGGAAAACAGCACGTCCTTCCACATGGTGACGGCGTAAATGCCGTTGTAGGGGATAAGCCCCCAGAAGCAGAAGGCCAGCGCTGTCATCCAGCGCCGCGCTCCAGCCCGGGCCATCAGGCTGATGCAGGCGGTCTCAACCGCGGCCAGCGTCAGCATCTGGAATATCGTATAGCAGGCGATCCCGGCGTTGACGCTGCCGGTAAGCCAAAGGCCGGCGTGGTAAAACAGCGAGAACAGCAGGGTGTGGACAACGGAATGGTGGCTGCTGAAGGGAATCCGGCCGGTAGCCTGGGAAAACTGGCTGATGCTGTCCGGCGTCAGCACGCCGGGATAGTTGTAGAGAAACCAGAACAGCCAGCAGGCCAGCAGCCCGAAAAAGACCAGACATTTTTGCCGGCGCGAAAGGGGAGAGGCAGCGGCGGCCGGGCGCAGCCGGGCCAGCGCCGGCAGAAGAAGGCGGCAGCAGGCCAAAAACAGGGCATACAGGCCGGCCATGGTTGCCAGCACGAAGGCGAGACGGAACAGGCGGCTGTCGAAGCCGCCGGTCAGCGTTTTGTGCTCCGCGGCAACATAAAAGAGGGTATACAGAGCCGCCAGCGCACGGCAAACCGTCTGGAAACGGGACGGCAGCGGCAGGGTAGATAAGCCGCGCCGGGGGCTGTATTTTTCGGCAGATCGAAAAAGGAGGAGAAAGGATCCAAACAGAACAAGGGACAGTATGTTTCCGGTGGAAATCCCGCCGATATTGCAGAGGGCGAAGGCGGCCAAAAAGGCCTGAAGTATAAGGAAGGGCATCGTTGTATTCTCCGTAACAGGTTTTCGGGTTCTTTCGCTATTGTACGGGGCGGGGATGGAAAATGCAAGGGAAAAAACAGGCAGCCCGCCTTATGGCGGACTGCCTTGATCAGTAACTGCATTCTTCCGTATGAAGATTGTCCGACAGCTTCTGCGCAAGCTGACGGCAGATTTTTTGTTCCTGGGGGGAGAATCCGCGGCATATGCGCCGGAAAAAATCCTCCTGGGTCGTCCGCGCGTCGGCCATCAGCCTGTCCGCGGCAGGCTGGATGGAAAGATGCAGGATCCTGCGGTCCCGGATATCCTCGCAGCTTGTCAGGAAGCCCTGACGGATCAGGGAGTCCACGGCGCGGGAGACGCAGGACTTTGGAAGTCCGCGCAGCTCCGCAATATCCCGCGCCGTGTCCTTCTGCGGATGGCTGTCCAGAAAGAGCAGGATGCTGACCTCCGTGGCGGTGAGACCGTAGCGCGCTCCCATTTCGCTGACCTGCCTGTCGTAGCAGCGCTGAAGGCGGCGAAGCAGGGAGAGAAGGTCAGACGCCCTGTACATCGGCGATCGCCTCCGGTTTTTTGTTCAGAATATCCATGAACTCGTCGCCGGTAATCGTCTCGTGCTCGTAGAGATATTTGGCAATCTCATGCAGCTTGGGCAGATTATCCTGCAGGATCTTCATGGCTTTGGCGTGCTGCGCGCGGACCAGCTCCACCGTTTTTTTGTCGATCTCAGCCTGTGTCTCCGGAGAACAGGTGAGAGAAGCGTCTCCGCCCAGATATTGGTTGCTCATGGCCTCCATCGCTACCATATCGAATTCGTCGCTCATGCCGTAGCGGGTGATCATCGCGCGGGCAAGCTTGGTGGCCTGCTCAATATCGTTGGAGGCGCCGGTGCTGATGGAATGGAAGATCAGCTCCTCCGCCGAGCGTCCTCCGGTCAGGGTGGCGATCTTGTTTTCCAGCTCTTCCTTGGACATCAGGTAGTGATCGCCGTCATCCACCTGCATGGTGTAGCCCAGGGCGCCGCTGGTGCGGGGCACGATCGTGATCTTGTGCACCGGTGCGGAGTTGGTCTGCTTGGCGGCTACCAGGGCGTGTCCCACCTCGTGGTAGGAGACGATCAGCTTTTCCTTCTCGGACAGAACGCGGCCCTTCTTCTGATAACCTGCGATCACAACCTCGATGCTCTCCTCCAGATCCGCCTGGGTGGCAAAGCGCCGTCCGTCCCGGACCGCCCGCAGGGCCGCCTCGTTGACGATGTTGGCGAGCTCCGCGCCGGAGGCCCCGGCCGCCGCTTTTGCGATCTCACGGAAATTGACATTGTCCGCAATCTTGATTTTCCGGGCGTGCACCTTCAAAATGGCCTCGCGTCCGTCCAGATCCGGAAGCTCCACAGGGATCCGGCGATCGAAACGGCCGGGCCGGGTCAGAGCCGGATCCAGGGAATCCGGGCGGTTGGTGGCGGCAAGGATCACTACGCCCTTGGAGCCGTCGAAGCCGTCCATCTCGGTGAGCAGCTGGTTCAGGGTCTGCTCCCGCTCATCGTTGCCGCCGATCTGGCCGTCCCGCTTTTTGCCGATGGTGTCGATCTCATCGATGAAAACGATACAGGGAGCCTTTTCGTTTGCCTGCTTGAACAGGTCGCGGACCTTTGCCGCGCCCATGCCCACGAACATCTCCACAAACTCCGAGCCGGAGATGGAGAAGAAGGGCACGTTGGCCTCGCCGGCCACCGCCTTTGCCAGCAGCGTTTTGCCGGTTCCGGGAGGGCCCACAAGCAGGGCGCCCTTGGGCATGGAAGCGCCGATATCGCGGTATTTTTGCGGGTTATGAAGGAAATCCACGATTTCCGTCAGCAGCTCCTTTGCCTCATCCTCGCCGGCCACGTCGGAAAACTTGATGCCGGTGGAGGATTTGACGTAGACCTTGGCGTTGCTTTTGCCGAAGGCCATCGCCCCGCCGGGGCCGCCGGTGATGCTCTGGCTCATCTTCTTAAAGAGCATCTGCCCCAGGAAGACAAAGAGCAGGGTGGGAAGGATGAAGCCGACCAGCAGGCTCATGAGGGGCGACTGCTGGGTGGGAATCTCACTGGTCAGCACGGCTCCGGAATCGCGGATCTGCTGCACGAGAGCATCGTCCGTGTTGATCAGGCCGGTCTTGCAGATGACCGTCTTTCCGTCCTTCTCCGCCGTATAATAAATAACGTAGTCCTGGATGTCGAACTGGACCTCCTTGACCTGCTTTTTGTCCAGACCGTCCAGGAAATCACTGTAGGTGGTGTTGACGATACTGCGCTCCATCAGTCCCGGCAGGACAAAGATGTTGAGCAAAAACAGGACGATTACCGCCACGACGGCGTAGGTAAGCAGGACCTGTTTCGGTTTTTTGTCGTCTGAATTGGTTGTCATATCTGCTCCTATCTGCGCGCATGGCGCGCTGAACTGTGGAAACAGCTTCCTTTTGCAACGGTTCTTGCGGGAACTGTTTCGATTGAAACAATTATGGTACCAACAGGGGAATTTTGCAATAAAAGAAACGGGAAGATTTTCTAAAAGAAAAATAAAAAACACCGTCCCCGGAAGGAAACCTTCCAAAAACAGTGCTTCTTAGTGCACCGCCAGGGGCTCGAACCCTGGACACCCTGATTAAGAGTCAGGTGCTCTACCAACTGAGCTAGCGGTGCAGATCTTTATTTTGTTGTATCGCTCAACGACATGGATTATTATATTATAGCGCTGCAGATTTTGCAAGCTTTTTTTTGAAGAAAATGACAAAAAATGCGCACAAAAATGCAGGAGAGGAGAAGGGAAAACTGTACAGAGCGCCCAAATCAGCCGAAGAAATGGCGATAACCGGCTTTTTTACGGCTGGCGGCTCCGGCATCGATATGATAGAATAAGGGACACGGAAGGGTTACTGGTCACGGAGTGAACAGTAACACGGAAGGAACGGAGGATGACAGAGATGACAAGGCGTTTGTATGAGGAGGATGCTTATCGGAGAGAGTTTGAGGGGCGCGTGAAGCGCTGTGTGCCCGCCGGGGACGGCTGGGAGGTTGTGCTGGATCAGACCGCCTTTTATCCGGAGGGCGGCGGGCAGCCCTGCGATCTGGGGCAGCTGGGAGAGGCGGAGGTATCGGATGTGCAGGAGCGGGAGGGGGAAATTTTTCACCGGTGCAGCTCTCCTTTCGGGCAGGGGACCGTGGTGCACGGCCGAATCGACTGGGGACGCAGGCTGACCCATATGCGGGAGCATTCCGGGGAGCATATCCTTTCCGGGATTATTTGCAGAACTCACGGCTGCTCCAATGTGGGCTTTCATATGGGAAAGGAGTGTGTGACGGTTGATTTTTCCGTTCTTTTGACGCCGGAGCAGATCCGGGAGGCGGAGCGTGCCGCCAACGATAAGGTTCTGGAGAATGTGGAGATCACCGCGACATATCCCGGGGCCGAAGAGCTGGAGGCGCTGGAGTACCGCAGTAAGAAGGCGCTGGAAGGGCCTGTGCGTATCGTCACGATCCCCGGCGCGGACGTCTGCGCCTGCTGCGGCACCCATGTGCGCCGGACCGGAGAGGTCGGGCCCATCAAGGTGATCGGGAGCGAGAAATTTAAAGGCGGGAGCCGTCTGCAGCTTCTGATTGGGGAGAAGGCGCTGGCGGATTACGGGGAGCGGTTTGAGAGTATACAGAAAATCTCCGCCCTGTTGTCGGCAAAGCCCGGGGAGACGGCTTTGGCGGTGGAGAAGCTGCAGCGGGCGGAGAATGAGCTGAAGCTTGCCCTGGGGGCGCTGAAAATGCGGCTGCTGGAGGAGAAGGCAGAGAGTGTGCCGGAAAAAACAGCGTGCAGCGTGATATTCGAGCAGGGGCTGACCCCGGTGGACGTGCGCAGGCTGGCGGACCGGCTGGCGAAGCGGGCGGCCTTTGCGGCGGTTTTCAATGGCTGCGACGGCGAGGGCTATCAGTATGTGATGTGCGCGTCCGGAAAGGATATTGTTGCCTTCGGAAGGGAGTTCAACCAGGCCCTGCAGGGGAGGGGAGGCGGCAGGGAGCCGATGATCCAGGGCTATGTGGGGGCTGTGCGGGAGGAAATTCAGGACTATTTACAGAGAAAAGGAGTTTGGAACGGATGAACAGCAGGAATCGGAAAATCGTGTTTTTCGACGTGGACGGAACGATTATAGACAGCCCCACTCATCAGATCCCGGACAGCACGGCGGAGGCGATCCGCAGGCTGCGGGCCAACGGGCATCTGGCCTTTTTAAATACGGGAAGGACGCTGGCGAGTATCGAAAAACGGATCCAGGACATCGGCTTTGACGGCTATGTGTGCGGCTGCGGTACGCATATATATTATGAAGGGGAGACACTCTATGCCAGCAGTATCCCCCATGAAAAGTGCGTGGATATCATTTATACCCTGCGCCGTCTGGGGATCCCCACCTTTTTTGAGGCCGAGGAGGCGGTGTACTATGACAGCCGCTGTATGAGCCCGGAGCTTGGGCGGTCCGTCTCGAACTTCCACAATGTGGGTTCCCGGGTGTGCGATTTCCCTGACCGGCCGGAGGAGAGCGGCGTCGTGTTCGACAAATTTTTCTGCCTGCTGAGGCCGGACAGCGACGAGGCCGCCCTGCGGGCCTACGCGGGCAGCGATTACACGGTCACGCCCCAGGGCCCCGGCAATCTGGAGATTGTTCCGGCGGGGCGCAGCAAGGCGGAGGGGATCCGGTTCCTGCAGGAAAAATTCGGAATCCCCGACGGCGACTGTTATGCCATCGGGGATTCCGAGAATGATCTTCCTATGCTGAAGGCGGTGCCCAACAGCATCGCCATGGGCGTCTGCGCTGAGGCAATCCTGCCTTACTGCAGCTACCGGACGGGCAAGGTGCTGGAGGACGGGATCCGGCAGGCGCTGGAGCATTATAAGCTCATCTAGCCGTCACTTGCTGATTTTGTCGATGGCCTCAAGCTCCTCTGCGGAGAACGAGGTGTTCCTGAGGGCCCCGATGTTGTCCAGGATCTGGGAGGGCTTGGAAGCGCCGATGAGCACGCTTGTCACGATGCCGTCCCGCAGGATCCAGGCCAGCGCCATCTCGGCGAGAGTCTGGCCGCGCTGAGCGGCAATCTCGTTTAACGCGCGGATCTGGGAGAGCTTTTCCTCGGTGAGGGCGCTCTCCTGCAGGAAGCGGCCGTCGGTTTTCATGCGGCTGTCCTGGGGCACACCGTGCAGATAGCGGTCGGTGAGCATGCCCTGAGCAAGGGGGCTGAAGGAGATGATCCCCTTTTTGAGACGGGCGGCGGTCTCCTTTAAGCCGTTGTTCTCAATCGTGCGGTTGAAGATAGAGTAGCAGTTCTGATTGATGACAAAGGGGCAGCGCAGCTCTGTCAGAATCGCGCAGGCCTTTTCCAGGGTGGGGCCGTCATAGTTGGAGATTCCCACATAGAGGGCCTTGCCGCTTGTCACGGCCTGGGCCAGCGCACCCATCGTCTCCTCCAGGGGCGTTTCCGGATCCATCCGGTGATGATAGTAAATGTCCACATAGTCAAGGCCCAGGCGCTGCAGGCTCTGGTCCAGGCTTGCCAGCAGATATTTGCGGCTGCCCCAGTCTCCATAAGGGCCCTCCCACATATCGTAGCCGGCCTTGGTGCTGACGATCAGCTCGTCGCGGTAGGCGCCCAGCTCCTCCTTCAGGATCCGGCCGAAGTTTTTCTCGGCGCTGCCGGGCGCGGGGCCGTAGTTGTTGGCAAGGTCGAAATGGGTGATGCCGTTGTCGAAGGCGGTGGAGCACAGACGCTTCATATTTTCATAGGAAGCCGTGTCGCCGAAATTGTGCCACAGGCCCAGAGAGACGGCGGGAAGCTTCAGCCCGCTCTGGCCGCAGCGGTTGTACTGCATGGACTGGTAACGGTTGGCAGATGCCTGATACATAAATATACCCTCCTGAATGGATGTCTTTTGATATACAGTAACACCTCAAGTGCGCTTGAGGTCAAGAGGGTGATTCAAAAAAAGGAGAAGTATGGCAGAATATACGATACGGGAGGTTTCCCGGATGTTTTCCATGCCCGTCTCGACCCTGCGTTATTATGAGGATATGGGAATTCTCACCAACGTGGGGCGGACGGCGTCGGGGCAGCGCGTTTATCAGGAGGGGCACGTTAACCGCCTCCGGACGATCTGCTGCTTTAAAAATGCAGGCATGAGCATCGCCCAGCTCCAGGCTTTTTTTGACTACGAGCAGGACGAAGCGGCCCACATCGACGATATCCTGGCGCTTTTGGAGGGCCAGAGGAGCAATGTGAGCGCCCAGATTGCCCGCCTGGAGCATGATTATGAGCATTTAATGCGCAAGCTCCGGTATTATGGGGATATCAAAAAAAGCCTGGAGGAGGGGACGCCCCGGCCGGACTGGGGGGACTACAGGCGGCAGTCCTTCTGATAGGCGATCCGCATGGAAGCGCTCTCTGTGTAGATCCGGCCGCAGCGGACAAAGCCGTTGCGTTCAAAAACCCTCTGCATGGGCAGGTTGTCCTCGTGGGTGTCCCCGCGCAGGGAGGCGCTGCGGGCGGCGCATTGCCCGGCGCACCACCGGATGCAGAAGTCCGCGGTGCGCGGGATGCGTCCGGAGGAAACGAGGCGGTGGATCGTGCCATAGGGACGGCTGTCCGGCCAGGCCCCGTCCTCGATCACCTGATAGGTGGGCTCTGTCCCGATAAAAAACATGAATACCGCCTCGATGCGGCCGGCCTTTTCACAGACGAAAAGGCTGGCCTTTTCCATGTCCTCCTCCAAAAGCCACTGCCAGGGATAGCCGTCGCTCCACTGCTTTGTGTTGCCGCCGGCGGTCATGAAAGCGCGGGCTTTGTCGTAGAGGGGCATGATCTGGGCAAAATCGCCGGGGACGGCGGGGCGGATCCGCATGGGCTCTGCGGGAGGCATGGACATCGTCTCGCCGGCGATTTCGCTCACCAGCTTCCAGGCGATGCCGCCGCTGCGAAGCAGATCAGGCGCCTGGGTCAGAGGAACCCACCGGGCGCTGTCCACCTCGCCGGAGAGCGCAAAGGCCTCCTTTTTGACCCGGGCACAGAAGCCGAGCATGAGCATGGATTTGTCGGGATAAAAATAGCTTTGCCGGTAGGCAAGCTGCGTCACGGTAAGGCCCAGCTCCTCGCGGATTTCCCGGCGGGCGGCCTCCTCCGCCGTCTCCCCGGCCTGCAGGACCCCGGCCACGCAGACGAAGGAGGTTTTTGACACATAGCCCTGGCGCAGCAGCGCCACCTCGCCGTATTCGTTTACGACGGCGCAGATCACGCAGGTGGTGAAGCTGTCCCAGTAGGGCTTTTGGCAGACGGGGCAGTAGGGCAGCATTCCCTCGTCGCCGATTTCCTTTTCAATCAGTTTTTCCCCGCATTGGGGACAGAAGGAGAAGCGCATAAGATCAGTAACTCCCTTTCTCGTATTTGTATTGTTTTCGTATCCCATCCTATCCCGATGATGGGGAAAATGCAAGCCCGGCTGGCTGAAAGTTCAGCCCGCGCCATTCGCAAAGCCGCGCTGACGCGCTCTCCGCCGCTTCGCGGCTGCCTGTGGAATAAGGCGGAACGCCGTTTCCTGCTCAGAACCGGGCGCTCCCTCAGCCGGGAGCAGCAGGGCCAAATTCGTGCAAGCACGATTTTTCCCTTCTGCTCCCGGCTGGCTGAACTATTTATGAAATTTTAATGTCAGGAAAATTTCTTTTATCCTATTTTTTCACGGCCGTTGCTATACTGCAAGCATGCCTGTTGAGGACGGCAAATATGAATTCCGACGGAAAGGAGAGGCATCTATGGATGTTTTGATAGGGCTCATTGCAGCCACCGGTATCGGCATGTTGATTTATTATTTTGCGATTCTGATGAAGGGAGAAGAAAGATAATGGCGGCATTTATTCAGTATGCGGTTTATATGATCCTTCTGGTAGGCATCGGTATCCCGCTGGGCGCCTACATGGGGAAGGTGATGAACGGCGAGAAGGTGTTTTTGTCAAAGCTGATCAGTCCCTGTGAAAGGCTTGTCTACAAAATTACGGGAATCGACAGCACGGAGGAGATGAGCGCCGGAAAATATATTCTGAGCGCGGTCGTGTTCAATGTCATCGGCTTTGCGGTTCTGTTCGTGCTGCTTTTGTGCCAGGGCTTTTTGCCTCTGAATCCCGAGAAGATTCCGGGAAACTCCTGGCATCTGGCCTTTAATACGGCGGCCAGCTTTATCACGAACACCAACTGGCAGGCCTACAGCGGCGAGAGCGCGCTGAGCTATCTGTCCCAGATGATGGGACTGGCGGTGCAGAACTTTGTTTCCGCGGCGACCGGCATTGCGGTCCTGTTCGCGGTGATCCGCGGTTTTGTCCGTGTAAAGACAAAGGGCATCGGCAACTTCTGGGTGGATCTTACCAGAAGTGTCCTCTATATTTTAATGCCGATCTCCCTGGTGGGCGCGATCCTGATCGCATCCCAGGGCGTTGTGCAGAGCTTTGGCGCATATGACAAGGTGGAGCTTGTGGAGCCCCTGGCGCTGGACGAAAACGGCGAGATCATGGAGGATGCGGTGGTGGACCGGGAGACCGGGGCTGTGACGGTAAACGGCGAGCCCGCAGAGGCGGCGCAGCTTGTGACGGAGCAGGTGGTTCCGCTGGGGCCCGCGGCAAGCCAGATTTCCATCAAGCAGCTGGGCACCAACGGCGGCGGCTTCTTCGGAGTAAACTCCGCCCATCCGTTTGAGAACCCGACAATTTTCAGTAACCTTATAGAAATGCTGTTTTTGCTGATTATCCCGGTCGGCCTGTGCTTCACCTTTGGACGCAATGTGAAGGATAAAAGACAGGGCGTGGCGGTATTTCTGGCAATGTTTATCATGCTGGCAGCGGCGCTGTCCGTCTGCGCGGTAAGCGAGCAGAAGGGAACCCCTCAGCTGGCGGATAACGGCGCGGTGGCGATCACCTCCACGGACGGTACGGCAGGCGGCAACATGGAAGGCAAGGAGACAAGATTCGGCATTGCGACCTCCGCAACCTGGACAACGTGGACGACGGCGGCCTCCAACGGCTCCGTAAACGCAATGCACGATTCCTACACTCCGATCGGCGGTCTGGTGCCGATGCTTCTGATGCAGCTTGGCGAGGTGGTATTCGGCGGCGTGGGCTGTGGCCTGTACGGTATGCTGGCCTTCGCAATCCTGGCGGTATTTATCGCCGGACTGATGGTCGGACGTACGCCGGAGTACCTGGGGAAAAAGATTGAACCCTTCGAGATGAAGATGGCGGTGCTGTGCTGCCTGGCAACCCCGATCGTGATCCTGATCGGCAGCGGTATTGCAGCCCTGCTTCCCTCCACGGTGGACAGCCTAAACAACCCCGGCGCGCACGGCCTGTCCGAGGTGCTGTACGCCTATTCTTCCGCCGGCGGCAACAACGGCTCCGCATTTGCGGGCTTTAACGCAAATACGCCCTTTATCAACGTATCGATCGGCCTTGTCATGCTTGCCGCGCGGTTTATCCCGCTGGTGACGATGCTGCTGATCGCGGGCAGCATGGCGGCAAAGAAGAAGGTTGCGGCTACGGCGGGCACACTGTCCACCTGCAACGCGCTGTTTGTATTCCTGCTGATCTTTGTGGTCCTGCTGGTAGGCGCTCTGAGCTTCTTCCCGGCGCTGTCCCTTGGGCCGATTGCGGAATACTTTCAGATGATTGCGTAACCCTTTTGGCGCAGCGAAAAGAGGATATCGCAGAGAAAAGAGGACATCAATGAGTAAAGGTATGAAGACAGAAAATGCTTTGCATGATAAAAAGATGGTACTGCGCGCTGTTCGGGATGCTTTCTGCAAGCTCGACCCCAGGACGCAGATAAAAAATCCGGTCATGTTTTTGGTATTTGTGTCCGCGGTCATGACCACCGTGCTGTGGATTGCGGCACTGTTCGGCATCCGTGACGCGGCGCCCGGTTATATTTTGGGCATCACAATCATCCTGTGGTTCACGGTGCTGTTTGCAAACTTTGCGGAGGCAATCGCGGAGGGCCGGGGCAAGGCCCAGGCGGCCTCCCTGCGGGCAGCCAAGCAGGATGTGGAGGCGCACAAGATCCCGTCCCCTGAGAAAAAGGATCAGATCACAAAGATTGCTTCCGCCCGTCTGGTAAAGGGCGATATCGTCATCGTCAAAGCGGGCGAGCAGATCCCCGGCGACGGCGAGGTGATCGAGGGCGCGGCGTCCGTGGACGAGAGCGCGATCACCGGCGAATCCGCGCCCGTGGTGCGTGAGGCGGGCGGCGACAGAAGCGCCGTGACCGGCGGCACGCGGGTATTGTCCGACTGGATTGTGGTGCGTATCACCAGCGAGCCCGGACAGAGCTTTCTGGACAAAATGATTGCCATGGTCGAGGGCGCGGCCAGAAAAAAGACGCCCAACGAGATTGCACTGGAAATTTTCCTGGTAGCCCTCTCCATCATCTTTATTCTGGTGGTGATGGCCCTGTACACATACTCCCTGTTTTCCGCAAAGCAGATGGGCGTGAGCAATCCCACCTCAGTGACCGCGCTCGTGGCGCTGCTGGTTTGCCTGGCGCCCACCACGATCGGCGCCCTGCTCTCCGCAATCGGCATTGCGGGCATGAGCCGTCTGAACGAGGCAAACGTGCTGGCGATGAGCGGCCGCGCCATCGAGGCGGCGGGCGATGTGGATACCCTGCTTTTGGATAAGACAGGAACGATTACCCTGGGCAACCGGCAGGCCAGCGAGTTCATCCCCGTGGACGGACATGACGCAAAGGAGCTGGCGGACGCGGCGCAGCTGGCATCCCTTCCCGACGAGACGCCGGAGGGCAGAAGCGTGGTTGTGCTGGCAAAGGAGAAATTCGGCATCCGGGAGCGGAACCTTTCCGATACCGGGATGGAGTTTGTGCCCTTCACCGCAAAGACGAGGATGAGCGGCGTCAACACGAAGGATACCGAGATCCGTAAGGGCGCGGCGGACTCCGTAAGGCAGTATGTGGAGCAGAGCGGACATACCTACAGCCGCGAGTGCGACGAGGTGGTCAAGCGGATCGCCAGCCAGGGCGGCACGCCTCTGGTGGTGGCAAAGGACCATGTGGTGCTGGGCGTCATCCATCTGAAGGATATCGTGAAGTCCGGCGTGAAGGAGAAGTTTGCGGATTTAAGAAAAATGGGTATCCGCACCGTGATGATCACCGGCGACAACCCGCTGACCGCGGCGGCGATTGCGGCGGAGGCCGGCGTGGACGACTTCCTGGCGGAGGCGACTCCCGAGGGCAAGCTGTCGATGATCCGTGAGCTGCAGGCCAAGGGCCACATGGTGGCGATGACCGGCGACGGAACCAACGACGCTCCCGCCCTGGCGCAGGCGGACGTGGCGGTTGCCATGAACACCGGCACCCAGGCGGCGAAGGAGGCCGGCAACATGGTCGATCTGGACAGCTCGCCCACCAAGCTGATCGATGTGGTGCGGATCGGCAAGCAGCTTCTGATGACCAGAGGCAGCCTGACCACCTTCAGCATCGCAAATGATGTGGCAAAATATTTCGCCATCATCCCGGCCCTGTTTATGACACTGTATCCGGGACTGGCGGCGCTCAATATTATGAAGCTGCACAGCGCGGAGAGCGCGATTTTCTCCGCCATTATCTACAACGCGCTGATTATTGTGGCGTTGATCCCGCTGGCCTTGAAGGGCGTAAAATACCGGGAGGTATCCGCGGGGAAGCTGCTTTCCAGAAACCTGCTGATCTACGGCGTGGGCGGTATCATTACACCGTTTATTTTCATCAAGCTGATTGATCTGCTGCTGGTGGCATGCGGCTTGTTCTGACAGAAGGAGAGATGAACATGAAGGAAACAAAGAAAGTAATAGGAAGGGCAGCGATTCTGTTTTTTGTCATGATGATCCTGTGCGGCCTGATTTACACGCTGGTGGTAACGGGAGTTTCCCAGCTTTTCTTCCGTGATAAGGCCAACGGCAGCATCATCGAGGTAAACGGCGTCAAGTACGGCAGCGAGCTTTTGGGACAGCAGTTCAAGGATCCGAAGCATCTGTGGGGCCGTATCGTCCTGCCGGATGTGTCCACTTACACGGACGAGGAAGGAAACACGCTGATGTACGGCCTGGCGTCCAATAAGACGCCGGCCGGCGAGGAGTACGCGGAGGCGGTTCAGGAGCGCGTGGCGATGATTCAGGAGGCCAATCCCGACGCGACCATGGATTCCATTCCCGTGGAGCTTGTAACGGCGTCCGGCAGCGGCCTGGATCCCGACATTTCCCCCGCGGCAGCGGAGTATCAGGTGCCCCGGCTGGCAAAGGAGAACGGCATGACGGAGGATGAGGTGAGAGACGTCATCCGGAAGTATACAAAGGGAAAATTTCTTGGTATACTGGGCGAGGAAACCGTCAATGTTCTGAAAGTAAACCTTGCGCTGGAGGGAATCCTGAAGGATTGACAAAAGGCGCGCAGGTGCAGGAGGAGTTATGGAAGAGAACAGACCGGATCCGGACCGGCTCTTAAAACAGGTAAAGGAAGAGGAAAAGGAGCAGGTCACCGGTAAGCTGAAAATCTTTTTTGGATATGCGGCCGGAGTCGGCAAGACCTACGCGATGCTGGAGGCGGCCCATGAGGCGGCGGCCTCCGGGATCGATGTGGTGGCGGGCTATATTGAGCCCCACGCCAGGCCGGAGACGATGGCGCTGATGGAGGGACTGGAGAGGCTTGCCTCGCTGGACGTCCCGTATAAAAATATCATACTGCACGAGCTGGATCTGGACGGCGCCTTAAAGCGCCGTCCACAGCTGCTTCTGGTAGACGAATTAGCGCATACCAATGCGCCGGGATGCCGTCATACCAAGCGCTACCAGGACATTCAGGAGATCCTGCGGGCGGGAATCGACGTCTACACGACCGTAAATGTCCAGCATCTGGAGAGCCTGAACGATATCGTGGCCGCCATCACGGGAGTTGCGGTGCAGGAGCGCATCCCGGATTTTGTCTTTGACAGCGCCGATCAGGTGGAGCTGGTGGACATCGAGCCCAAGGAGCTCCTGGAGAGACTGCGGCGGGGAAAGGTGTACCGGCCCAACCAGGCGGGGATCGCCATGGACAACTTTTTTACGCTGGATCATCTGACCGCGCTGCGGGAGCTGGCGCTGCGCCGGACGGCGGACTGGGTCAACCGGATGACGGAGAAAAACCGGGAGCATGACAGGGACAGCGAGTATTACACGGGGGAGCACATTCTGGTCTGCCTGTCCGCCTCCCCCTCAAACGCCAAGGTCATCCGGGCGGCAGCCAGGATGGCAAGCGCCTTTCGGGGGCGTTTTTCGGCGGTCTATGTGGAGCAGCCCGGGGCGGAGGAGCTGCAGAACGAGGATGCGCTGCGCCTTCAGATGAACCGCAGGCTGGCGGAGCAGCTCGGCGCCAGGGCGGTGACGCTCTACGGCGGCGATATCACCGGACAGATCGCGGAGTATGCCCGGGTGTCCGGCGTGTCCAAGATCGTGCTGGGCAGGAGCTATACCCGGCGGAGCCGCTTCGGCAAAGCGGAAAGCTTCGCCGACCAGCTCACGGCCCTTCTGCCCAGCCAGGAGATTTATCTGATTCCCGACAATTACACGAAGCTTTACCGCAGGAAGAAAAATGTGGCCGCGGTGCACCCGATGCCGCAGGAGATGAGCCGGAACTTCCTGCGGGATATGCTGGCGACCCTGGGGATTCTGGCGATATGTACGGCGGTCAACCTGCTGTTTGCCGGACTGGGCTTTGAGGACGCCAATATCGTGACGGTTTATATCCTGGGCGTTTTGCTGACGGCGCTGATCACGGAAAACCAGATTTACAATCTGCTGGCCTCCGTCCTGAGCGTTTTGTGCTATAATATGTTTTTCATATCGCCGGTGGGCTCCTTCGGCGTGTATAATCCGGGCAATCTGGTAACCTTCGGGGTGATGTTTCTCTCGGGCTTTATCATCGCCTTTTTGTCCCGCAAGGTCAAAACCTACGGCAGACAGGCGGCGCGCAAGGCCTGGCGCATGGAGATTCTGCTGGATACCAGCCGGAAGCTGCAGATGACCGCGGGGGAGGAGAACGTGGCCCGCATCGTCTCCAGCCAGTTGGGAAGGCTGCTGGATAAGGACGTGGTTTATTATCCGGGCAACCCCCAGCAGATCGGGCGGCCCTGGTGCTTCCCCCGCCAGAAAAACAGCCGGATCGGGGATCTTTTGTCCCGGGACGAGAATGCGGTGGCAACCTGGAGCTATCGCAACAACAAGCGGGCAGGCGCGTCCACCCAGACGCTCCCCGGAGCGAAAGGGCTTTATATGGCGGTCCGCAGCGCAAATCATGTGTACGGCGTGGCGGGGATCGGGCTGGAGCAGGATTTTCTGCCGGCGTTTGAGGAGAGCCTGGTCAACGCTCTTTTGAGCGAGGCGGCCCTGGCGCTGGAGAAGGAGAAGACGGTGGAGGAGAAAAATGCCACCGCCATGAAGATGAAGCAGGAGCAGCTGCGAAGCAACCTTCTGCGCAGCATCTCCCACGACCTCCGCACGCCGCTGACGAGCATTTCCGGCAACTCCGGCATGCTTTTGGAGCGGGGGGATACGCTGACGGACAAGCAGCGCCGTCAGCTCTGCGAGGATATTTACGACGACTCCGTTTGGCTGTATAATCTGGTGGAGAACCTGCTGTCCATCACCCGGATCGAAAACGGGAGCATGGAATTAAAGCTTCAGCCGGAGCTTTTGGAGGACGTCATCAAGGAGGCGCTCGCGCACATCCACAGAAGGCTCCGGAAGCATTCGGTGGAGGTGAAGCTGGAGGATGAGCTTTTAATGGCGTGGATGGATCCAAAGCTGATCATGCAGGTCATTTTGAATCTTCTGGACAATGCCGTCAAATATACGCCGGAGGGCTCCGTGGTCACGATTTCCGCCAGACGTTTCGACGATCGGGTGTATGTGTCTATCTCGGACAACGGACCGGGCATTCCGGATGAGATGAAGGAAAAGATATTCGACCTGTTTTATACCGGGGAAAACCGCCCGGGCGACGGCGTGCGCAGCATGGGCGTGGGACTTTCCCTGTGCCGCTCCATCGTGGAGGCCCACGGGGGGACGCTGAAGGTGCGGGACAACGTGCCCAGGGGAAGCCGCTTTATTTTCGATTTAAAGGCCGAGAACGTGGGAGGCCGGGAGGACGAAAAAAATGGAAGCAAAGCATAATCTGTTGATTGTGGAGGATGAGAAGGCGATCTCCAATTTGATTGCAACCACCCTGGAAACGCAGGGGTATCACTATGAAAAGGCGTCAAACGGCACGCAGGCGCTTCTGGAGATTACCTCCCATACCCCGGAGATTGTCCTGTTGGATCTGGGACTGCCGGATATGGACGGCATTGAGATCATCAAAAAGGTGCGCACCTGGTCCAGCATACCGATCATTGTTATCAGCGCCCGCACCGAGGATACGGACAAGATCGAGGCGCTGGACGCGGGGGCGGACGATTATCTGACCAAGCCCTTCTCCGTGGAGGAGCTGCTGGCGCGACTGCGCTCCACCCTGCGCCGTTTAAGCTACATGCGCAGCGAGTCGGGGCAGGAGAGCACCGTTTTTGAAAACGGCGGGCTGCGGATTGATTTTGCGGAGGCGGAGGCTTCCATGGAGGGAAAGCCGCTGCACCTGTCGCCCATCGAATACAAGCTTTTGTGCGAGCTTGCCCGGAACGTGGGGAAGGTGCTGACCCATCAGTACCTGATTTCCAGGGTATGGGAGCACGCGGACGCCAGCGATATTTCATCCCTGCGGGTGTATATGGCGACGCTGCGCAAGAAGATCGAGCCGGACAAGGAAAATCCCGTGTATATTCAGACGCGGGTGGGGATCGGCTACAAGATGAACCGGTTGTGAACTGTGACAGGTGGTGATATTCCCTTCCGCCTGATGAACTATGACGGTCTTGCGTTCTGTATTCTTTCGCCTTATAATTGGGGATAAATATATCCCCAATATCCATGAAAAATGAGGAGGACGGAATGGATTACAGAGAAATGACGGAACAGCTGAAAAAGAAGGACCCGGGAGCGGGGCTGATTTTGAGCGTAGCGCAGATCCAGGAGGAGCTTCGCCGCGCCAGACTGGCGGAGTGGGTGGACCGGTATCCGGACGACTGGGAGCTTTTGTTAAATCCGGAGGGACACGAGGTGGATGCAAAAAAGGCGCACGAGGTAATGCGGTCGCTGCAGAATTTTGGACAGCTTGAGCTGCAGGTTCTGTGGCTGTTCCGTTTCGGGAATCTGCTGGATGTGTGCGGCAATGAGGCGGACACCGCAGAGGATGTGCAGCCTTAAAAAGTGCATAATTTGAGAAAATAAAAGACACGGAATTCCGGATTTAATTTACTCCCGAATCAGTTCCCGATGATAAGAAACCTTGCTGCGATCCATATAAACAATTGAATCCGCAGCTTCATGAATGAACTCAGTGTCATGAGTAATAAGCAACACACTCTTTCCATCGGCTGCGATTTGGCGCAGTATTTTACCAACCTCTCTCATGTGATGCCCGTCCAGACCGCTTGTAGGCTCGTCAAGCACCATAACGGGAGCATCCCGCAGGATGGCGGCAGCAATCAGAACTCTTTGCTTCTGCCCGCCGCTCAGTGTATTGGGATGTCGCTCCAGCAGATTTTCCAGGCCGAGATACCGGACCGTATCAGAAAAAAGAGGATCTGCCTTTGATACGGAAGAAGCCATGAGAATTTCGGTTTCCACGGAAGGGGTATAAAGCTGATAGTCCACATCCTGCTGCACAAAAAAGGTGTGTTTGATCCGTGCTTTTCGTTTTGTGGGCTGCTCATTCAGATATACCATCCCGCTGCTTTCCTTTTGCAGCCCTGTAAGCACACGACACAGACTGGTTTTTCCTGCGCCGTTACTGCCGGTGATTGCAGTCACTCGTCCGTTCGCCGCTCCGACATCCACATCGTGCAGTATTTGCGTATCATTCAGCCGCAGGCTCAGGCGCTCGCCGCGAATAGGAGAATTTTTATATTCACGGATACTCCGGTCAACGGAGAATTCCGGTGCATCAAACATTCGCAGCCCCATACTTCGCAGCTCCTTTGGTGTGAGAGAAAGCGCCTCCGCACGCGTGTATTCAGCTATGATCTCCCCATCCTTCAGCACAATTAAGCGATCGAAAATATCGCGCAGATAATAAAGCCTGTGCTCTGACACCACAAGCGTATGTCCGTTGCGTTTCAGCTGTGCCAGAAATGTGCCCAGCTGTGCGGTGGCATTCGTATCCAAATTAGCGGAGGGTTCATCTAATACCAACCCTGCAGGCCGCATGGCAAATACAGATGCAATGGCCACCTTTTGCTTTTCCCCGCTGGAGAGCGTCCGCATCTCACGATGAGAAAGCTTTTCGATCCCTAAAAGCTCACTGACTTCCAGCAGCCGTTCCTGCATTTCCGCTCGCGGGACACAATTATTTTCCATGGCCAGAACCAGCTCGTCTCTGACGTATTTGCAAAAGAATTGGCTGCGGGGATCCTGAAAGACACTGCCGAGCGTATTCCCTATCTCATCCAGAGAAATGTTCCCGATGTCACGACCATCGAGCAGATATCGCCCCCTGAGGCTGCCCTCATAAAATTTCGGACAAAGCCCGTTCAATATCCGGGTTAATGTGCTCTTTCCGCAGCCGCTCTGCCCGGTTACAAGAACACATTCACCAGGCGAAATGCTCATAGAGATATTATTCAGACTGGCCTGTCCGGCGCCCGGATATGTAAATGTAATATTTTCAAGATCAATCAACGGCGTCATGCCTTTATCCCCTCTTGTCAAAACGATAACATATTGAGCCTGTCTGCAAGGCAGACGATGATGGCATACAAGCTGAAAATGACACAGATGATTCCATCGCTCAATCGGAAATGCACTTCATCAAAGCTCACAATCTTATTGGTTGTACGAACTCCCCGCACCATAGCGGCTGCCGAAAGCTCCTCGGCAATACGGGTGGTGCGCATTAAAAGCGGGATAATAGTACACTCAAAGTTTTTCGGCAAATGCAGAAGGGTCTGCCGAATCGTTATTCCAACGCCCCGAAACTTCAGTGACCCACGTATCGCATGATATTCATAAGCGATCGTAGGAATAAAACGCAGTAAAACGACGGTAGAAATACCTGCCGCCTTAGGCAATCTGATGCGTTCAAAAACAGTCAAAAGAGTTCCTGTGTGAGCATCGGCAAGTCCATCGACATAGGAAATGGTAATCAGCAAATGCCTTGAAAACATTGTGAAGAACCAAATTGTCGTTAAACTCCTGATTCCAATGAGTATTTCTGACAGAAAACAGAGCGTAATATATGCCGCGATGAATCCTGCAGCCTTTTTATATTGTTTCCGGAGCAGCAGCCAAAGGCATGCGAGTGCAAACAGGGCAATAAAGCTCGTTTCGTGAGCGCAAATCAGGAACATGATAGCATTCACAAATATGAGCCATAGATTGACCCTCAAATCCGCCTGACAAAATGGCTTCACTTATTTTCTCCCTGCACTGCTCCGGCCGGGATAAAGTGCTTTTTCAACAGCTTATACCCCAACGCATATCCGGCAATCGCAGCAAGGATACCGATCATGCAGCTGAGGATAAGATTTCCGGCAGAATACATTCCAAACACCGAATCAATATATGCCTGATCGAATCCGCTGGCCAAAAGAGTTTCTGTCGTACTTGCCATGGTGGAGAGTACAGATACTGCCGGGGCCATGATCCATCCCACTGCAAAAACCATATAAGCAATAACGGGGCGCTTATGGCTCTGATAACCGCCATTGAGCATAACCAATTCCATAATCACGCCGGTCAGAACGTTGACTGCTGCCACCAAAATAAGCCCCACCGTGAAGTAGTTGTAAATGGCTTCAATAACGCAGAAGAGCAGCAAAGTGCCGTGATACGGAGATTTCGCACACATAAGAGTATAAATGATTCCGCTCACGACAAGTGCCACTGCAGGGGCGACAAACGCAGCCAAATACAGGTTTGTTGTAAATGGCACCATGAGAATTGCACTTAGCACGATCCACAAAGCACTGAGCAGTGCAACCAGGATAATTTCTTTGAGCCCAATCCATTTTCTTGCTTTTTTCATAACTTGAATCCCTTTCTTTATCGCTTGTTTTTTTATAGTGCCCAGTCCTTCGACTGGTTCTGTAAAAGCCATAGGTGGCTGTACAGACCGTTTTGATTCATAAGATCCTTATGATGTCCGTGTTCGCAGATCTGACCATTCTGAACAACAAGTATTTGGTCGGCATTTTCTGCCGTTTTAAGCCGGTGGGCAATCATAACAACCGTTTTTCCCTTTACCAGATCCCCGATGGCCTGCTGTACCTGCACCTCATTCCTGGCATCAAGACTGGCCGTCGGTTCATCCAGCAACAAAATCGGGGCGTTTTTAAGAATTGCGCGTGCAATGGAAATGCGTTGCTTCTCTCCGCCTGAAAGCGTAGAACCGCCTTCCCCTACTACCGTGTCATATCCCTCCGGAAGCGACATGATAAAATCATGGCACTGTGCCTGCCGGGCAGCAGCTATCATTTCTTCCTCTGTCGCATCTTTGCGCCCGAACAGGATATTTTCCCGGATCGTCTCATGGAACAGATATACATCCTGAAGCACCATGGAGATATTGTTGAGCCATCCTTCCGCATCAAGCGTTTTCAGGTCCTTTCCATCGCAGAGGATCTGCCCGTCGTCCGTATCCCAAAACCGGGCAATCAGACGAAGAATTGTGGATTTTCCCCCGCCGCTTGGCCCCACAACGGCTGTCAGCCGATTTGCGGGAATGGTAAAGCTTACGTTTTTCAGTACCGGCTCTCCGCCTGTTTTTTTATAGGAAAATGAGACATTCCGAAATTCGATATCCTTTGTCGGATCGGCGCTGTTTTCTCCGGACATGGAAGTTTCTTTCATTGCTGCATCCACGCGGCGGACGGAGACAAAGTAACTGCGCAGGGTCACCATATATCTGGCCCAGGTCAGCAAAGGAGAAACGATTTTCGTACTGAATACAATAACGGCCAGGTAGTCTGCCAGAGTCAGCCGGCCTTCCAACAGCATATATGCTCCCGCAAAGCAAAGCATTGGAATTCCTGTTTCGATGAGAGTATTGGCCAACCGCAGCAGCGCCCCGCTGATGGTTTCTGACCGAATGTTGGCATCCATGAAATCCTTGTAGGCATCACGCAGTTTGCAAAATCCTTCCCCAGTCTGGTTATAAGCCTTTAGCGTCCGCATTCCCCGCAGATACTCATTGAGAAATGTTGCCGTGCGGTCGCGCGTTTCCTGTGTTCGCCGTGTTAACTGGTCTGTCATTTTCATGGCGACGGCGATCAAAATTGCTGCAAACGGGATACAGATGTAAAATGCCAGTGCCAGAGTCCGATTGAATACCAGCATCACAGCCCCTGACCAGAGTGCAAAGAATATCATACTGAAAAGGCCGGTGAATGGCGCTACCATGCTTTGCTCCAGTGCCAGAAAGTCGTTTGTAAAGGTGTTAATGAGTTCGCCGGTCTGCTTTTTTTGAAAATAGCCCAGTGGTAAGGTCCTCATTTTTTTTATGAAGGCAATTTTATTTTCTGCAGAGTGATTTGTTGCGGGAATGAATGTGCCCAGGTAAGCGCCCACACTCACAAAATACTGTACTATCGTTAAGCCAAGCATTACGCCGGCCAGTATCCACATGCCATGCAGATCCATATTGCCGGACTGTGCGCCTGTCACAATCATGTTTATTGCAAAATATGCAGCAATGCCGGGACAGGCAGTGCAGACATTCTCGAAAAACAGCCATATTGCAGGGCCGATAATCTGCTTCGGATGACCAAAAGTAAATTTGTTAATAAGTTCTCTCACTTTGACCCGCCTCCTTTCAGGGAACTTCCGGCGAGATTCCAGCGATCGGCTTCATGCTGCAGATTCCAGAGTGTACGGTATTCTGTTTCTTCCGCCATCAGGCTGCGGTGAGTACCGCGCTCGATGATTTCTCCATTCCGCAGAACAAGGATTTCATCTGCATCCCGGATACTTTGGAGCCTGTGTGCAATCATAAGGACGGTTCGATCTTTCAGAAGATTGTGTATCGCTTGGTGGATAAGGTTTTCATTCTCTGCGTCGGAATATGCCAGTGCTTCATCAAGCACCACGATCGGAGAATCTTTTAGGATTGCACGGGCAATGGACAGACGCTGGGCCTCGCCGCCGCTGAGTCTCTGTCCTCCGCTGTCGATTCGGGTATCATACCCTTGCGGCAACTCCAGAATAAACTGATGGCACTGTGCAGCCTTTGCAGCTGCAATGATCTGCTCCTCGCTGTACTCCCGATTCATCGTGATATTGCCTCGAACGGTATCGGAAAACAAAAATGTATCCTGGAACACGATTGATACTTGCTCCATCAGCCATTCCGGATCGATTTGCCGGATATTCACTCCGCCAATGGAAATGCACCCCTGTTCCACATCCCAAAAACGGGATAAAAGCTGTCCTATTGTGGACTTGCCCCCGCCGCTTGGTCCTACGAGAGCGGTTACTTTTCCCTGTGATGCGGTAAACGTGATATGCTTCAATGCCATCCGGCGCAGAGGATCTGAGGCATCCTGATAAGAAAAGGAAACATCCTGAAATTGTACATCCCAACGTTCCGGCGATTGTGGTTTGCGGGGAGTGGGAATGGGTTCCTGCGCCAGGATATTGTCAATATCGTCAAGACAAACGGAGAGCATAGACATCTGAGTGCCATAGTTGACGCAGAGCATGAGCGGATCATATATTGCGGGAGTCAGGATAAGCGCCATAAGCACGGCAAGCACAGTCTCTGCACCGGGGCGATACTGAAGCAGCAAAATGCCTGCCGGTAAAATGATTGTCAGCATGGAAATCACAATTGTTTTATACGCCACATAAGGCGGAGAATTGTGCTTGTAAACACGCAGTTCCCACTTCCGATAGTTTTCAAGGTTATCTTCCAGATCCCGGGTCACGCTGCCGGCCTGCCCAAACAGCTTGATCTCGGCAATGCCTTTCATATATTCCGAAAAGGCACTGGTAACATTCTGCGAGGACACGGCAGCATCTACCATGATTTGACGTACACGTTTACCGCCAAACACCAGAACCTGAAATCCGAAAGCGGCAGCCACCGAAAGAATGACTGCCAGCGCCAGTATGATATTCATGCGGAATAACGCCGTCAGAAGAAGAAACACAACAACGGCCGAACCGGTAATATCCGGCAGCATATGAGCAATGAAACCTTCTATTTTTTCAATGTTTTCATCCATTATTTTTTGAATGCCGCCGGTTGTATTGTCACCAAAAAATCCCATTGGCAGCCGTCCGATATGTTCCATAACCTTCATTCGAAACGCATAAAGGAGTTTAAAAGCCACCCGATGGCAACCAACCCCTCCGATAAACGACAGCAATGTTTTTGCCAATATACCGGCAAGCGCAACAAATGCCCATCGCATGATAAGCGAAGCTGTTTCCGGTTCCCTGGCGGAAAAGATCAGCAGACGGCTGATCTGATACACAGAAAGATACGGCAAAACACCCGATGCCATCCCGAGCATGGAAGCAATGCAGCTCAATATGAGAGCAGCTTTTCCCTGTGCGGCTATCCTAAAAGTCCGTGTCAATACATTCCCTTTTTTCGGCTCCATAGTTGTACATCCTTTCTGTTTTTTCTTTACAAGGGAAAGATTATTCTCTATAATAATTCGCGGATTAGACTTGACTAACCGTCAGACATGATAGCAGACTCCTATCTTTATGGCAATAGTATCAGGGACGGGCAAAATTTAGGCACATGAAAGAAGAAAGACAGAAAACCCCTGTTAAATTGCAGGCTTCTATCGTGAGCCTGAGTGGGAAACTCTTGATATCAGACAGAAAAAAATAAGTTTCAGAAAGGCAGAAAAGACATTGAAGAATGTGGAAGACTATTGGACAGAAACAGAAAGATTCGGATTTCAAAAGGTGCAGCAAAACGGAAAGATAACTTACACATTATCAGGAGATAAAGGGGTTGGGACTTACGAGCTCTGGGGTGACCCAAACACAGCTGTAGCAATCTATATGGACTATACACTGAACACCCCCTGGACGGTACTGGCATCGACAAAAGAGCGCTATTTGCAGGTGTCGCAGTTTTATTCGGGGAGTGTGGATATCTATCGAAAAAAAAGGGAATTAAACCCCTCTGAACTGGGACTGAACTGTTATCTGAATTATCCCGGCGATTACGGTTATAAGCGCGTAAATCCCCGAGTGCGCATCGTTGATATGGGGCTGTTTTATCGGGAAAACTTTTTTGAAAAGCTGCCATTTTCTCTCCCGGAGGATTTTTGGGAATCAGCCGCCCGTGTTCTGAATCCCTCAGCCCTGGTAATCCCGGCTGTTACAAATGCGCTTGATCAGCTTTTCACATGTCGGCTTACCGGACATGAGCTGGAATTGTATGTCCACGGAAAAGCCTATGAAGTATTTGCTCTGCTGTTTGAGTATATTTACAAGAATATACAAGCGCCTCCCGTACATCTTTCTTCCACAGATCGGATGGCGTTGGAACAGGTAAAGGTTATTTTGGCCAACCATCTTATGGATCCTCCCAAAATCACTCAATTGGCAGCGATGGTAGGCGTGAATCAGCAAAAGCTGATGACAGGATTCCGGTATCTCAACGGAATGACGGTGTATCATTATCTGAAACGGCTGCGTATGCAAAAGGCAGTAGAGCTTCTTCGGGACACAAACTTGTCTGTATTGGAAATTGCTCAGGCCGTAGGCTATTATGGCGATGGTCACTTTCAGTCGGCATTCAGGGCCGCCTATGGCATTTCACCCAGCAAAATGCGGCGAGACCTGTCAAAATAATTTCAGCCGCTTGCAGGGCGTATCACACAAAAAGGGAGCCGTGCGGGCATCGTCACAGCTCCCGGGAAATGCCCTGGAAAAATTCATCATAGCTGACGCCGTAAAGCTCCCGGAGGGCGGCCAGATCACGGACGCGGATACTGTAGCGGTCCTGCTCCATCTTCTTATACATATCCAGAGAGATGGAAAGACCGTTTTGTTGCAGTATCCCGACAAGCTGTGACTGGCTGTAGCCGGCCCGGAGGCGCAGCCGCTTTAAATTGCGGCCGATTCCGACAGGGCGCTGCTTCAGCTTCATGGGGCACTGCTTAGGCCTGCGGCGCGAAAAAAATCGTCAAAGGATTTTACCTTATAGAGATCTTTTAGCGCGAAAAGCATACTGATCCGTATGCTGTGGTGCCCCAGCTCCATTTGGGAGATAATTTCGCGGCTGACAGAGATGCCCTTAAGCTCCAGCTGTGCGGCGACCTGCTCCTGCGAAAGATTCGCTTTCTTCCTCCAGAAGCGCAGGTTCTCCCCAATGGAAATATCCTGGGTTAGTTTGGTAGACATAGATTGCGGCTCCAATCTGTATGTGTGGAATAAGACCGTTCCGACATCCAGTTTACAAAGTTCCCCACACAGATATTGGAATAAAAACATTCCGTTTTTATGGCTGCTGCAAAATTTATAAACAAAAAAAGGCTTTGAATGACTCAAAGCCTTACAGAGCGATAGACGGGACTCGAACCCGCGACCTCCACCTTGGCAAGGTGGCGTACTACCAACTGTACTACTATCGCATTTTCTGCCGCCGAC
>JAUNGT010000041.1 GCA_030524455.1 Eubacteriales bacterium
ACCCCGCATGTTTACTGGGTTTCTGTTGATTTAGACTTATTTTACCATCAGCATCCCCTATTCTCATGCCCGTCCAGTAGAGAAGCAAAAATGCCATTTTTGTTTCTGTCCTATCCTCTACTGTCACAAGAAACTGTTTGAACTCCTGCTTAGTCCAAAACTCCTTTTCCCCGGCATGACTTTTGCCAATACTCCCGGCTTTTCTGCAAGGATTATCTTTCAAGTCATAGTAGCGAACCGCATAATTGAAGATTGCCGCCAACTGATTATTAACGGTTTTCAAGTACGTTTGGGAATATCCTTTTTTCATCAATGCATTCTGCCACGCCCGAATATCAGAAGCCTTAATTTCGCTTATACTTTTTTTCTTGAAATACGGAGTGATTTTTAAATCAATAATGAATTTCTTTGTCCGCATGGTATTCTCACGCAAACGGTGTTCCATATCCTCATAGTAAATCTGGACGAAGTTCTCAAAATTGATGTTCAAATCCCTCTGCTGCTGTTGTAAAAAATCCCGCTCCCATTGCTCCGCTTCCGCCTTTGTCTTAAATCCTCTTTTGTTTTTCTTGCGGCTCACGCCCTGCCAGTCCTTATAGTAAAACTGACAACGCCACATTTTACCGTCTCTTGTCGCAGACATAAAAGCCCTCCTTTCTACATGGCTACGGTCAGACCGTAGAATTTTTCTTCAAAGTATTTTGTCGGAACCTTGCCGCAGATTGTCCGATAACCTTTTGCTTTCAATTCTTCATTCAAGCCCCGGATAATCTTGTAAGCATATCCTGTTGATACTCCAAGCATTTCTGCCGCTTCCTCTGCTGTCACATACATTTTCTTTGTTTTTTCCATTCATTGTCCTCCTGTTTTTATTAGGGACTTTTGTCCCTTATTCGTATTCTTATTATACAGGCTCTTTTGTCCCTTGTCAACACATTTTTCAAATTATATTTGCTTATTTCATTTGGATATGTTAGAATACAAATGTCCCTATTATTTACATTATCAATACAAAAGGAGTTGTCCCATGACAGTAGGAGAAAAAATCAAAACATTCCGAAATATCCGGGGAATTTCACAGAATATGTTAGGAGAACTGGCGGGCATAGACGGAACTACCATTCGCAAATATGAACTAGGAAGCCGTAACCCCAAGCCAGACCAGCTTTTAAAAATCGCAACTGCTCTGGGCGTGAGTATCAATGTTTTTACGGATTTTGATATAGAAACTGCTTCTGACGTACTTACCTTACTTTTTAAGATGGACGAACAGGTAGACATGGAGATTGACGGTGAAAAGGACAGCGACGGAAATCTAATCCCCGATACAATATGTATTCGCTTTAAGCACCCGGAAATCAACAGCCGACTTGCTAAGTTTGCAAAAGCAAAAAAATTGCAGGAAAATCTGATTGCTTCCAAAGACGCATTTCCAAGTGAGGAAGCCTTTCAGCACGAAGTAGAGCAGATGAATGAAACGTGCGAGCAGATTAAACAGCACTTAGTTGATACGAACAGAGTTGTGAAAAAAGGAACTTCCGGGATAGCAGTAAAAATATATTCCGAATAAATCAAAAAACTGTTGACTCCAACGTAACGTGATACTGTATTCTATTCTCACAGAAGCAGAATAGATATGAGCCGGCAGTTTCTATCTTGCTTCTCCACGAATCAAAGGAGCTGGTAAGCATGAAAATCATAAGTCAAGTTGCAGAATTAACCGGCGTCAGCATACGCACTTTGCAATACTATGATGAAATCGGACTGTTAAAACCAAGTGAACTAACGCAGTCCGGCTATCGCTTATATAATGACGAAGCATTGCAGAAACTTCAGCAAATCCTATTTTTTAAGGAATTGGACTTTAAACTAAAGGACATTCGGGAGATTCTTGAAAAACCCGATTTTGACAGGATTGCTGCTTTCAAGAAACAAAAGGAGCTGCTTCTTCTAAAGCGTAATCGGACAGACAGGCTTATACAGCTTCTTGGCCGCTTAGAGAAAGGAGAGCAATGTATGAGTTTTAAAGAATTTGATTTATCCGATTATATCCATGCGTTGGAAAATTTTAAGTCCAATCAGGCAGAGACAGTTGCAAAACGCTGGGGAAGCGTTGAAAATTTTGATATGTTCATTCAGAAAATCAAAGATAATGAAGAAAACGTAGCCAAACTTGCCATTCAGCAATTCGGCAGTATTGAAAAGTACACCGAAGCCATGAAACATAATCTGGAGCATTTTTCTGAAATCATGGAAACCAAATTGACGGAAGAAGCGCAAAAAGTCGCACAACAGAGCGATAAACTCTATGACAAATTAACCAGTGACTTATCAAAGGATGTTGGTTCTCAAGAAATACAAGCTATCGTCCATTCGTTAATTCTACAGATTCAGGAAAACGGTGGGGCTGTTTCGCTTGATAAACCTTATATCCATGTATTGATTGACGCATACTCAAGCGATTATGTAAAAAAGCTAACCGATACAAAATATGGAAAAGGAGCTTCTGATTATATTGTAAAAGCCTTCCGCTATTACTCAGAGAATAACGCTTTCCAAAATAATTAGAGCCATTTTAGAGCCAAACACAAAAAAACAACGCCGGAAATGCCCATTTTATCAGCATTCCCGGCGTTTCATCTGTTATTCAAGTTCAATCGTCCCCGGCGGCTTACTCGTCAGATCATACAGCACCCGGTTCACGCCCTTGACCTCATTAATCACCCGATTCATGACCTTAAAGAGTACCTCGTAGGGCACCTCCGCGGCCTCCGCCGTCATAAAGTCGGAGGTGATCACCGCGCGGAGGGCCACCGCGTAATCATAGGTCCGCTCATCGCCCATCACGCCCACGGAGCGCATGTTGGTGAGTGCGGCAAAATACTGGCCCAGCCCCTTGTCACAGCCGGCTTTTGCCAATTCTTCCCGATAGATCGCGTCCGCATCCTGCACGATACGCACCTTGTCCGCAGTCACCTCGCCCACGATCCGCACGCCCAGGCCGGGGCCGGGGAAGGGCTGACGGTACACCAGGTATTCCGGAATGCCGAGCTCCAGGCCCGCGCGGCGCACCTCATCCTTAAACAGCAGACGAAGCGGTTCGATGATTTCCTTGAAATCCACACAGTCGGGAAGACCACCTACATTGTGGTGTGACTTGATCACGGCAGATTTTCCCAGGCCGCTCTCGATCACGTCCGGATAAATGGTTCCCTGCACCAAAAAATCAACCGCTCCGATCTTCCGGGCCTCCTCCTCAAAGACGCGAATAAACTCCTCGCCAATGATCTTTCTCTTTTGTTCCGGTTCAGACACCCCTTTTAGCTTCGCGTAAAAGCGCTCCTGGGCGTTGACACGGATAAAATTCAGATCATATTGCCCGTTGGGGCCGAAAACAGCCTCCACCTCATCCCCTTCGTTTTTGCGGAGCAGGCCGTGATCCACAAAAACACAGGTGAGCTGTCTGCCCACCGCTTTGGAGAGCAGCACAGCCGCGACAGAGGAATCCACGCCGCCGGACAGGGCGCAGAGTACCCGGCCGTCTCCCACCTTCTCGCGGATCTGGCGGATCGTCGTCTCCACAAAGGAATCCATCTTCCAATCTCCGGCACAGCCGCAGATCCTGTATACAAAGTTGGAAAGCATCTGCCTGCCCTCCTGGGTGTGCATCACCTCAGGATGGAACTGTACCGCATACAGTTTTCTGCCCGGATCCTCCATCGCCGCAACCGGACACACCGGCGTATGGGCAGTGATCTTAAATTCCTCCGGAGCTCTCTCAATATAATCGGTGTGACTCATCCAGCAGATTGTCCTGGGAGACACTCCTTCAAAAAGCGCAGACGAGGTATCCACCTCCACCTCCGTCTTTCCGTACTCGCTGACCGGCGCTGTAGCGACGCTGCCGCCCAGCATATATGCCATCAGCTGGGAGCCGTAGCAGATTCCCAGAATCGGGATTCCCAGCTGAAAAATTTCCTTCTGATACCTGGGAGCGTCTTCCCCGTACACGCTGTTTGGCCCGCCGGTAAAAATGATCCCCTTCGGGTTCATCTCCCGGATTCTGTCAAGTCCAAGCGTATGGGGATGGACCTCACAGTACACACCGCACTCCCTGACTCTTCTGGCAATTAGCTGATTATACTGTCCGCCAAAATCAAGAACGATAACCAGTTCTCTCTCCATCGATTTCCTCCTTCTTGTCCCTCAGACGGCGTTGCACCGCCTTCTCCAATGTCAAGCTATATCATAGACGGATTTTTTTTGCCTGTCAAAAGTTTTTTGACGATTTTCTGCGGGACTGTCAGCTTTTTTGCCCGTACTTCTCCCATCTGCTCCCTCTGTAGCGCACAATATAGCAGACTGCCCGGAAAATCCAGTCAATAAACATCGCCCCCCAGACTGCCAGCAGGCCCAGATGGAACACATAGGTAAACACATAGGCTGCCACCACACGGAACAGCCACATGGAGGCGATCGAGATTCCCATTGGAAGCATCACATCCCCCGCCGCCCGGAGCGTATTGGGCAGAGAGAACGAAAGCACCCAGAAAAGCATCGCCATCACCGCGTGGGCGCGGATAACCTCCTCCGCAAGCCCCGCCGCCTCCGGTCCCAGGTTATAAACTCCTACAATAAGAGGCGCCGTCACATACAGGATAGCTGACATTCCCGCAATTCCCACCGCCGCATAGGTACAAAGCTTTCTCGTGTAGTAGCGGGCCTGGCCATATTCGTTGGCCCCCACGCAGACGCTCACCACGGATACGATGGAGAGATTGATCGCAATACCGGGCAGACAGTTCCAGTTTGCCAGTGTATTGGCAACCGCATTGGCGGCGATCGACGCTGTCCCCATCGTGGAAACCGCGCTGATCACCAGGATTTTCCCCAACTGGAACATGCTGTTTTCCATCCCGTTGGGCACCGCAATATAAAGAATCTTCTTAATCAAACCGCCGTGAAACCGGGGCGTGAGCTGGCCACAGAGATTGATCTCCTTGCGGGGATTGAACATCAATGCAAAAATCAGGATTGCCGCCACATATCTGGAGACGGTGGTGGGAATCGCCACGCCCTCCACGCCCATCCGGAGACCGAAAATACAGATCGCGTTGCCCGTCACATTGATCAGGTTCATCAACAGGGAAACCCACATGGTTACCTTGGCGTTGTTCATCGCCCGAAACAACGCCGCACAGGAATTATAAACGGCAAGCGCCACAAAGGAACTGGTCGTGATCATCAGATACGTTTTGCAGGCCCGCATCACATCATCCTCGATCTGCCCGAACATCAGATGAAGGAGCTGGTCATGCGCCGCGAAAAAGACGACCGAAATCACCAGCGCCAGCAGTGTGGCAAACAGAATAATCTGCCAGGCCGCTTTTCTCGCCTCCTCCAGCTTCCTTTTCCCAAGAAAATGTCCGGCCACCACAGCGCCGCCGGTGGCCAGCGCGGAAAACACATTGATCAACAGAATATTGACCGTATCCACCAGCGAAACGCCGGAAACAGCCGCCTCCCCCGCCGCCGATACCATAATCGTATCCGCCATACCGACCGCAATTGAGAGCACCTGCTCGATCACCAACGGTATAATCAGCTTTCTCAAATCCCTGCCCGAATAAAGCATCTTTTTTCTCCCGTATCCCCAATGATATTACAAAAATTTTACATTCTGATTTCATTCTAAACCGTTTCGATACGGATGTAAATATGCTTTTTCCCCGATTACGCGTGGTGCAGATATTTCTCCCGGGTCGCCAATCCGCCCCGGATATGCCGCTCCTGCTTGTTGACATCAAGCACCTTACGCGCCTCTCCGGCAAGTCCGGGATTGATCTGGACCATCCTCTCGGTAATATCTTTATGCACCGTACTCTTACTGATCCCAAACCGCTTCGCTGCCTGCCGCACCGTCGCGTTGTACTCAATAATATAACCGGCTACCGCCATTGCCCGTTCTTCAATATAGTCCTTCATGGGGTTTTCACCTGAGAATGTTTTTACCATCCTATGAATACCATACAGAACTTATGACCGGGACTTAAAAAGTCAGAATCTTCCCGGCCGTAAAAGCTCCAGCAGCTCCTCCCGGGTCAGGCTGCCGCTGCCCGCCGTGCTGCCGCCCAGCACGCTGTCCGCCAAGGCCAGCTTGCGCTGCTGCAGCTCCACAATCTTCTCCTCGATGGTGCCCCGGGCAATCAGCCGCCAGACATTCACCACGCTGGTCTGGCCGATCCGATGGGCACGATCGGTGGCCTGATTCTGCGCTGCCACATTCCACCAGGGATCAAAGTGAATCACCACATCGGCCGCCGTCAGGTTCAGACCGGTCCCTCCCGCCTTCAGAGAAATGCAGAAAACAGGTACATTATCCCCGGCAAAAGCCTCCACCATAGCGGCGCGCCTCTCCCTGGAGGTGGCTCCCGTAAGCATATGATAGGCGATCCCCTCCCTGTCCAGCATCTCTGCCAATCGTTCCAGCATCGTGGTAAACTGAGAAAACAGGAGTACCTTGTGACCGTTCTCCACCGCGTTTCGAATCAGATGGAGTGCCATCTCCTTTTTGGCCGATTCCCCCCGATAGTTCTCATACAGCAGCGCCGGATCACAGCAAAGCTGGCGCAAACGCGTCAGCTCCGCCAGAATCTGCAGCTTGCCCGCGCGAAATTCCGCCTCCGTCTTATCCTCCAGCATCAGCGCCAGCCGCCGCAGATGTGCGTCGTAAAGCTCCTGCTGTTCCCCCTCCATCACGGCGTAGAGATTTTCCTCCAGCTTATCCGGCAGCTCCTGCAGAACATCTTTTTTCAGGCGACGAAGGACAAAGGGACGGATCAGCTTCTGCAGCCGTCCGGCCGCCTCCTCATCCGACTGCTGTACAATGGGCTGCTCCAGCTCTGTCCGGAAACGCTGATAGCTGTACAGATAGCCCGGCATGAGATAGTCAAAAATACTCCAAAGCTCACTGAGCCGGTTCTCGATCGGCGTTCCCGTCAGAGCAAGCTTAAACTCTGCCCTCACCCGCTTGACGGCCCGCGCCGCCTGCGTACCGTGATTTTTGATATACTGAGCTTCATCGATTACCTGGCAGAAAAAAGGCAGCTTCTCATAATATCCGATGTCCCGGCGCAACAGATCATAGGAAGTAATAAAAACCTCCCGGTCTCCCGGCTGCTCCAGAAGCTCCCGCCGCTGCTGTGCCGTCCCGGTCACCATGCAGGCGCGCAGCTTTGGCGCAAATCTCTCCAGCTCCCGCTTCCAGTTATATACCAGAGAAGCCGGACATACAATCAGGCTGATCCCCCGGCGCTCCGCCAGCAAGAAGCTGATGACCTGAAGCGTCTTGCCAAGCCCCATGTCGTCGGCGAGGATCCCGCCGAGTCCATTCCTGCACAAAGTCCTGAGCCAGCGGCAGCCGTATTTCTGATAATCCCGCATCACGTCCCGCAGACTGTCCGGAACCTCAAATCCGCTCTCCTCCACCGTCCTCAGACGATGCGCCAGCTCCCGGAAGGCTGCATCCTTCGTCACACTTAGGCCATGCCCCTCCTCAAGCTGCTCGTCCAGATAAAGAAGCCTGTAACGGGGCACCTCGATGCGCTCCGCCGCCAGCTGCCGGTCCGTCAGATGGAGCACCCGGCTCATTTCCCACAGAGCTTCCAGGCCGCCGCCCTCCATCCGGATAAAGCTTCCGTCCCGCAGGCGGTAAAATTTCCTCCGCCGGTCATAGCGGGAAAGAATCTCCGCCAGCTTCTCTCCCGGCATATCCTCTGAGGTCACGGAAAGCTGCAGCAAATCCCCTCCCAGGGAAATCCCCACCTCTGCCCGGGGCGGCGGCAAAACTCTGACCTTTTTAAGCGCGTCTGAAATGTACACCTCCCCAAGCTGCTGCAGGCGTCCGATCCCCTCCGTCAGCAACCGGTAAAAAAGCTCCTCATCCCGGCTGATCAGCATGCGCTCCTGCGCTTCCTCACAATCGCTGCAGTAATCTCCCAGCAGGGCCGCCGCCTCAGTCTCCCGTGCCAGATCCCGAAGCCCCAGATCCTCCGCATGATCGAAAATACTGTACTCCCTGTCCCCGTACAAAGCCACCGCGCGGCAGGTCACCAGCTCCCGCTGCGGGAGATCCAGATAAAAGCGGATCACGGCCTCCTCCTGCTGCGTTTGTTCCTCCACTCCGGAGAAGTGGCATTGAAAATGCTCCCGCAGAGCCGGCAGCATCCGGCGACAGAAGGCGGGCCAGTCCCTCTCCGCCAAAAACGCCTTCCGTCCGGGCAAAAAACGCATGCACTCCATAAATTCTCCCGCCGTTCCCAGCGCCTCGTGGGAAAGCCGGTATACCTTTCCCTCCCGAAAATAGACGTAATCCCTCTCACACCGATATCCCAGCGGCTGAGAGAGACGAAGCTCCACGCCTCCGTCCGTCCCCTCCAGAAAAAGCTCCGGCGCAAGCGCCTCCTCCGTCACCCGCCAGCCGCCACGGCAGTCCTCCCCGGTCTCCACCGTAAACCTCCTGCCCTCCAGAGCGTCCAGCAGAGCATCCAGCCCCCATCCGTCCAGCGTCAGGGCACGAAGCCTCGGCGCCGCATTGTCGTGATATCCAAATTCTCCGCTCTGCGCGTACCGTCTGCCATAGCGTTCCGCCCACTGCAGCAAAAAGGATACGAGCGGTCTGGATGCCTCCTCAAAGCTCTCCATGGCATGGACAAATTCCAGGGATTTCCCATAGGTGCGGTTCTCCTGCCCGCGGACGGCCCTCACAAAGCCGAAAATATCCTGCAAAACATACATCTTGCCTGTGCCAATCCGAATCTCCGCACTGCACTCCAGGCCCCCGCACCGCAGGACCGCCTCCACCCTGACCTTCCCGCAGCTTCGGCTCTGCAAAAAGGGCAGTGTCTGACGGACGGTCTCCCTGCGCAGCAGCTCCCGGAGCGAATAGGTCGTCTGCCTCTCCCCCACTGTATGGGAATCATCCATATGTATCGGTTCCCCCGACATTATACCGCCCCTCCTTCCCGCCAACGCCTGCCTCGGCGAATCTCTTTTCAGTATAGCAGGGGCATCTGTTCCATACAATAGGGTTTTGCGGAATAAGGGCGGGCGCAAAAACTAAAAGCTTAGTACGCCTCCGCCTGCAGGCAGAAGCCAAAATAGGCCATCAGGCGGCGCTGCATCAGCAGGAAGGCGAGTCGGTCCGGCACCCTCCTCGCACAGCCCTTCGGCACCACAAGCTCCTCCATCTTCATATCAAGATAACAGCTCAACGCATAGAAGTTATCCAACGACGGCAGCGCCCTGCCCTGAAACCACCCGTAAACCGACTGCTTGGCTGCCAGTCCCAGAAAATCCTGAAGCTGACTGGCCGAAACCCGGTTCCAGTCACAGGCCATCTTCAGCTGCATCCCCGTCTCCTCCATGTCAATGACCGGATACTTCTGCATATATCCACACCCCTTCTGCACATCCGCATCATACACCTGTTTTCCGTTTCTGATTCTGATGATAGCATAGTACGTGTCCAATAATCTGTACTCAGTCCTTTCCGTTAAAAAACGTAACAGTTCAGCCCGCGCCATTCGCACAGACGAACTTGTTCGTCTTTCGAACTTGTTCGTCTTGCGCGCATGACGCGCTTTCCGCCGCTTTGCGGCTCCCTGTGGAATAAGGCGAAACGCCGTTTCCTGCTCATAATCGGGCGCTCCCTCAGCCGGGAGCAAACGTTCACTCCCGGCTGGCTGAGCTGTTACAAAAAAAACGCCCGCCGCACAGCCATGCGGTAACTCCCAAGTGAACCGGACCACTCTAACCGTCCTCATGGATTTGCATACTCCAAAAAACAAAAAAAATCCGAATCTTTTCTACCAGACTATTCACCTTTTTACAGAAGGGCCTCCCGAGGAAAGCACAACCGCCTAACTTATCCGGGTTCGGGATTTTCGTGCGGAGGGCGCAAAATATATTCCTAATATTCCTATCCGCTACACTTCTATGTAAGTAGTCGCGTTGGAAATCTTGATGGCAAGCTCCAGCTCGCGGAGCAAAGCATCCCGTGCCTCCAGGATCTCATCGGCGCGCTTCCGGGCGCCCAACGGGTCAAACAGACGCAGCCCGGGCGCCGACCCCGATGGACAAACATCGCGCCGGTCTGACGCAGAGCTCTCTTTATTCTGCAAAATCAGTATTCTGCCGTTCTTCCGGGCGGACGACGCAGCCTGCCCGGAAGCCCCGTTTCTGTGTCGAAGAAGCTCCTTCTCCCGCTCCAGGCAGCTCAGGAGCCGCTCTGCAAGCCGTCCCTCGAAATCCCGCTCCTGCCCGTGGGCGCCGTCCGCCCGCAGACGGCTCCGGAGGGCGAGGGCCCCGGCCACGCTCATCTGCCCTCTCCGCGTTTCCACAAAATGTGTCGCGTTGGAGACCGTAATCGCAGCGCTCAGCTCATCGTACCGCCGGATCAGATCCTGAAGCTGTTGCAGCAAGGCTCCGGCCTGCGCGGAAAAATCCTCTTTTCTGATCCGCCGCCCGCAGATAACATCCTCTCCCGGACGCACCATGGCAACCGGTTCAAGCTTCTGAATCCGCCCCGTAATTTTCTTAACCAAAAGCTCTCTCTCATCCAGCGCCTGCAAGACCGTCATTCTGCTCTGCATCCTCTTTCACCCCATTCCGTCTGCTGTCCCTGTGGGAACCGGGCACAGCCCGTTCCCCTTCGGAGTGAAACCATTGTAATACAAAAAGACCCTGCTGTCAGTCAGTTACAAACTGATTGACAATCAGGCAAAAGATATATTAGAATAGTTTGTTTATAACAGTGCTTCAATGGACAGGGGGATATTATGACACCTTTGCAGACAGAATTCAGCCGGAACCTCACCGACCAGACCGTGCTGAGCGAATATCCGCGGCCCACACTGGTCCGCACCTCCTATTTGAATTTAAACGGCCGCTGGGAATATGCCTTCACGCGCACCCCGGACCGGCCCCATTGCTTTGACGGGACGATCCTGGTGCCCTTTTCGCCGGAAAGCGCCCTCTCCGGCGTGCAGCGGCAGCTAAAGCCCGATGAATTTCTCTGGTATCGGCGCACGATTTCCCTGACCCGCCCTCAGCCCGGCAAACGGATCCTTCTCCACTTCGGCGCGGTGGACCAGACGGCGGACGTCTACCTAAACCAGGTACAGGCAGGAAGCCATCTGGGCGGTTATCTGCCCTTTACGCTGGACATCACGAACCTGGTTTTCAGCGGGGAAAATGAGCTTCTCGTCCGGGTGCGGGATGTGACCGCCTCCTCCTGGCATGCCCGCGGCAAACAATCCTTAAAGCCCGGCGGCATGTTTTACACCGCCCAGAGCGGCATCTGGCAGACGGTGTGGGCCGAAATCGTGCCCGACAACTATGTGGAACAGATTTTTTATCAGCCCGACTTTGACAACAGCCGGATGACCCTCAGGGCCGTGACCGCTGCGGACACCGAGCTGATCTGTACCGTGGCCGCCAGGGACACGGAGCCCGTGCAGGTGCTCGGCAAAACCAATGCCGAGCTTGTCATCCCGCTTCCGGACTTCCATCCCTGGAGCCCGGAGGATCCTTTCCTTTACCAGGTGTCCCTGCGCACCGGTACGGACCGGGTTTCCAGCTATTTTGCCATGCGCAAATGCGACGTCCAGACGGCGCCGGACGGGACGAGACGGTTTTTTCTGAACAACCGTCCCTACTTCCAGGCGGGCGTACTGGATCAGGGCTACTGGCCGGAAAGCCTCTGTACAGCCCCCTCGGACGAGGCGCTGATCGCAGACATCACCCGCATGAAGGAGCTGGGCTTTAATATGCTGCGCAAGCATGCAAAGCTTGAACCGGAACGCTTCTATTATCATTGCGACCGGCTGGGCATGCTGGTGTGGCAGGACATGGTAAACGGCGGCAGCGCCTACCGGCACTGGTTTGTCACCTACCTGGCCACCCTGATGAACTGGCACCACATCCGTTTTGACGACGGGCCAGGGCACCGCAGCCTGCTCTCCCGCAGGCAGACGGAGGGGCAAAGGGAGTTCGAGCTGGAGACGGAGGCAACCGTAACCTTTTTGTACAACCACCCCAGCATCGTGGTCTGGGTTCCCTTCAACGAAGGCTGGGGACAGTTTGACGCCGGACGGATCACTGCGCTGATCCGCCGTCTGGACCCGTCAAGGCTGATCGATCACGCCAGCGGCTGGTTCGACCAGGGGGAGGGCGACGTGGCCAGCCTGCACTATTATTTTCTCTCGCTGACCTTTTCGCCGGAGAAAAAAAGAGCCCTGGCCCTGACGGAATTCGGAGGCTACTCTCTCTCCGTCCCGGGCCACAGCTCCTGTAAAAAAGTCTACGGCTACAAAAAATTCAAATCCTCCGGCGCGCTCACCGCCGCCTATGAAAGGCTGATGCAGGACACTGTCCTTCCCGCCGTCCAAAAGGGAATCGGCGCCACCGTCTACACCCAGCTTTCCGATATCGAGGAGGAGACAAACGGCATCTACACCTACGACCGGGCCGTATGCAAGCCGGACGCCGGCGCCGTGCAGCGCTGGAACCGCCTGCTGCGGCAGGCCGGCTCCTTTGCAGCCGGGACAGACCTTGATAAAACGGAGAATCCTCATGGCTAACATTATACCTGTCACCGATTTTGACGCCCCCCAGCTCGACGTTTACGCCCGGCTTACGGAGAATCAGCTCCTGAACCGGGCGGAACCCGAGAAGGGAATCTTCATTGCAGAAAGCCCGCTGGTGATCGGACGGGCGCTGGATGCCGGCTGCGTGCCGCTCTCCTTTCTCACAGACCAGGAGCACCTGCAGGCGCAGGCCGCAGAACTGATCGCGCGCTGCCCCGATGTGCCGGTCTACACCGCCCCTTTTGCAGTGCTCACCCGGCTTACCGGCTTTGCTCTCACCCGCGGCACGCTCTGCGCCATGCGCCGCCCCCGCCAGCCCTCCGCCGCCCGGATCTGCTCCCTTTCGCGGCGGATCGCCGTCCTGGAAAACGTCATGAATCCCACCAACGTGGGCGCCATTTTCCGCTCTGCGGCCGCCCTCTCCATGGACGCGGTGCTGCTTGCGCCCGACTGCAGCAACCCCCTCTACCGCCGGGCAATCCGGGTGAGTATGGGCACCGTGTTCCAGATCCCCTGGGCCTTCTGGGACGGGGAGGAGGACTGGTTTACGGCAGGCCCCTCCCTGCTGCGCCGTCTGGGCTTTACCACCGCCGCCATGGCTCTGCGGGAGGATTCCGTCTCCATCGGCGACCCGCGGCTAAAAACTGCCGAAAAGCTGGCCGTCATCCTCGGATCAGAGGGCGAAGGCCTGCGCAGCGCCACCATCGACGCCTGCGACTATACCGTGCGCATCCCCATGGCCTGCGGCGTGGACTCGCTCAATGTGGCTGCCGCCAGCGCGGTGGCCTTCTGGGAGCTCACAAAGCAGCCCTGAATTACCACACCAGCACCTCGCAGCCGTCCTCCGTCACCGCAACCGTGACCTCCCACTGCGCGGAGGGCTTGCCGTCCTCGGTATACACCGTCCAGCCGTTGTCCTCATCCACAAAAATCTCCGGCGTGCCGATATTCACCATCGGCTCGATCGTAAATACCATGCCCGGCACCATCAGCATCTCCGTCCCCTTGGGCGTCACATAGCTGACAAACGGATCCTCATGGAACTCCAGCCCGACGCCGTGGCCGCCGATATCCACCACGATGCTGCAGCCGTTTTTCTTCGCGTGGGAATTGACCGCGTCCGCCATATCCCCCAGAAAGGTCCAGGGCTTGACGGCGCGGATGCCTGCCTCCATACACTCTTTGGCCACTCGGACGATCTTTTCCCGCTCCGGCGTGGTCTTCCCGATGATAAACATCCGGGAGGAATCCGAAAAATACCCCTTATAAATCGTGGAGACATCCACGTTGATGATATCCCCCTCCTTCAAAATTACGTCCTCGCTGGGAATGCCGTGGCAAACCTCATCGTTCAGAGAGGTGCAGACGCTCTTCGGAAAGCCCTCGTAGCCCAGAGGCGCGGGGATCCCGCCCAGCTCCCTGGTTTTTTCATCCACCATCCGGTTAATGTCCTCCGTGCTGATCCCTGCCCGGATGTTGGCCGCCACATAATCCAGCACCGCCACATTGACCTCCCCGCTGACGCGGATCCCTTCGATCTGCTCCGGCGTTTTGATCATGCTGTGATCCGGCACGATGTGCCCCTCCAGCGCAAACGCGTGAATTTTCTCGTCAAAGGCCATATGGCACTGCTTGTATTTCCTGCCGCTGCCGCACCAGCAGGGATCGTTTCGCTCCAGCTTCTTGCTCATCCTTTCCGTTTCCTCCAATTCTCCTTAATTTTCCTGCGCCGCCAGCTTTGCCGCCAGCTCCTCCAGATACATCCAGCGCTCCAGCTTTTCCTCCAGAGCTGCCCCCAGCTCCTCCTTCTTTTCCATCAGCTGATTCAGCTTCACAAAATCGTGCGCGGATTCCTCTATCTCCTGATCCAGTGCCGCGATCTGATCCTCCAGCTCTGCCATATCCGCTTCGATCGTCTCATAGTCCTTCTGCTCTTTATAGGTAAACTTCAGCTTCTTCGGGCCGCGCAGCTTCTGCCCTTTTTCCGCCTCAGGCGCTCCCCCCTTCCCCGCTTTGCTCTCCGTCTCCCGGCCCGCTGCCTCCGCTTCCGCAGCCCTTCGCACGGCATAATCCGTATAGCCGCCCTCATACTGGCGCAGTCTTCCGTCTTCCTCAAAGGCAAACAGCCGTTTCATCGTGCGGTCCAGAAAATAGCGGTCATGGGACACAGCCACAACAATGCCCTCGTAGCGGTCCAGATAATCCTCCAGGATCGTCAGCGTGGCGATATCAATATCGTTCGTAATTTCGTCCAGCACCAGGAAATTCGGGGAACCTGCCAGTACGCGCAGCAGATTCAGCCGCTTTTTCTCCCCGCCGGACAGCTTTCCGATGGGGCTGTACTGCTGCTCCGGCGGAAACAGAAATCTTTCCAGCATCGCCGACGCGGACAGCAGGCCGTCCGCAGTCTGGATAAACTCTGCGGTATCCTTCACATAGTCGATCACCCGCTGCTCCGGATTCATATGGGAAGCCGTAAGCTCCTGCGCATAATAGCCCATTTTTACCGTCTGACCGACAATCACCTCCCCAGAATCCGGCAGGAGCTGTCCGGTGAGCATTTTCAGCAGGGTTGTCTTTCCGCAGCCGTTCGGTCCGATAAAGCCTACCCGATCCCCCTTTAAGAAAATATAGCTAAAGTCGTCGATCAGCCTTCTGTCCCCATAGCTTTTGCAAAGATGCAAAAGCTCCACCGTCGTTTTTCCGAGCCTTGTGGAGATCGAGCTCAATTCCAGCCTGCTGTCCTGTACCGGAGCCTGCCGGTCCCTCAATTCCTCATACCGCTGAATATGAGCCTTCTGCTTCGTGGAGCGCGCCCTGGCTCCCCGGCGCATCCATTCCAGCTCCACCCGCAGGATAGACTGACGCTTGCGCTCGCTGGCCAGCTCCATCTCCTCCCGCTGCGCCTTCAGCTCCAGAAAGCCGGAGTAATTTGTCTGATAGCTGTAAATCGCACCCTTGTCAATCTCCACGATCCGGTTGCACACACTGTCCAGGAAATAGCGGTCATGGGTCACCATAATCAGGGCGCTCTTTCGTTTTTTCAGATAATCCTCCAGCCAGTCGGCCATATCATTGTCCAGATGGTTGGTCGGCTCGTCCAAGAGCAGCACATCCGCCGGGGAAAGCAATACGGAAATCAGCGCCAGGCGCTTGCGCTGCCCGCCGGAAAGCTGCCCCGCCGGCTGCCCGAAATCCCGGATTCCCAGCCGGGTCATCATGGCCTTTGCATCGCTCTCGATGGTCCAGCGGTTTTCCTCCGTCGTATTTCCCGCCAGCACGCACTCCAGACAGGACATTTCCGGATCAAATTCCGGATTCTGGGGCAAATACCGGATCACCACATGGTTGGCCATGGTAACCGTCCCTTCGTCAGGCTCCTCCATTCCCGCCAGTATTTTTAACAGGGTGGTTTTTCCGGTCCCGTTAATCCCGATAACGCCGACCTTTTCCCCCTCCTGCAGAAAGAACGACGCATTGTTGAACACCTTTCTTTCTGCAAATACTTTTGTTATCTTTTCTATATTTATCAAATTCATGACGATACCTTTCTCCGGTTGCTTTCGTCATTATAAGGCCTGTTCGGACGTTACGCAAGAGCTTTCGCCATTTTGTTAGTCGGCACAAACCACTCCGCAAATGGCTGCCCGTGCAAGCACGGCAGCCGCTTGCAGGGCGTATCGCACAAAAAGGCAGGCAGCCGCCGCTTTCTCCGGTTCTGCCCGCCTCTCCTACATCTTATCATTTCACCAAGCTTACCACCGTCTCTGCGTTCCAGGCCTGGATCCTCAGGCGCTTTCCGCGGCCGCAAAATGGCAAGTCCTTTACCGTATCCTCTCCAAATATTCCCTGGACAGAATTTTGTTAATATTGAGCGCAAACAGCGTTGTCGCCACCAGCACCGAGATAATATCCGACACCGGCTCCGCGTAATAGATGCCCATTACGCCCCAGAACAGCGGGAAAATCAGGGCCAGCGGCACCAGCAGGATGACCTTGCGCAGCATGGCGATAAAAAGAGAAACCTTCGCCTGTCCCAGGGAGAGAAAGCACGGCTGGATTCCGTTTTGGATGCCGAAAAAGAGCATTCCGAACAGAAAAACCGGCATGATCCGGTCCACCAGACCGATCAGCTGGGCATCATTGGTAAACAGCGACGCATAAAAGCCCGGGAAAACCATAGCCGTCAGATTGCTCACAAAGGAAATCAGAAAGCTGATGCCGATCATGCTGCAGCAAAGCTTTTTGGTGCGCGCAAAATTGCCCGCGCCGTAGTTATAGCTGACGATGGGCTGGACGCCCTGGGTAAAGCCGGACAGCGGCGCGGAAAACAGCTGCAGCACGCTCTGCATGATCGTCAGGGAGCCCACATACAAGTCGCCGCCATAAATCTGAAGCTGGCGGTTTAGTACGATGCTGATCAGGCTCTCCGTGGAGCGCATGATAAAGGGGGAAATCCCCAGGGCGCAGATCTGTCCCATAATGTGACAGTCCGGCCGGATCCGCTTCCCCAAAAGCCGGAGGGAGGATTTTTTCCCCATCAGAAAGCCCACGTTCCAGGCCGCGCTCACCGCCTGAGAGAGCACCGTGGCGATCGCCGCTCCCTTCACGCCCCAACCGAAGACAAAGATAAAAACGGGATCCAGCACGATATTGATAGCCGCGCCGATCACGATGGAGAGCATGGCGATCCGCGACTGTCCCTGGGAGATGATAAACGGATTCAGCCCCAGCGCCAGCTCCACAAACAGCGTGCCGACAAGATAGATCGACAAATATTCCATGGCGTAACCAATCGTTGCGTCGCTGGCCCCGAACATGTACAGAAACGGTCTCTGGAACAGATAAAACAGCGCCATCAGGGCGACCGTAAAGATACCCAGCAGACAGGCGCCGCTGCCCAAAATCTTTTCCGCCCGGACCCGGTCGCCCTTGCCCAGCCAGATCGCCGCCAGCGGCGCGCCTCCCATACCCACAAAGGCGGAAAACGCCGAGATCAGCGTGATCACGGGGAAGGTTAAGCCCACGCCCGTAAGCGCCGCCGCTCCCACCCCCTCGATGTGTCCGATATAGATCCTGTCCACAATGCTGTAAAGAACGTTGATTACCTGCGCGATGATGGAGGGGACGGCCATCGAAAGCATCAGCTTCGATATCCGTTCCGTCCCCATGCGCGTTTCTTTTTCCGTCTGCATATTCATTTATCCCATGCAAAGCCCTCAGCCCTGCACCTTTTCCACGCCGATGGTCACCGTCTCGCCGTTCACATTCCATTCCCGGTTCACCGCCAGGCTTTGGCCGTACACGAAGCCGTCCGCCAGCACCTTCCCGGCGATCGTGTTCTCATTGTTTTTCACGATCGAACCGATACGGTCGTTGCCGTCTACGGATACCCGGATATGATCCATCACCTCGAAGCCCGCGTCCTTCCGCATGGTCTGGATCTTGCTGATGACCTCGTAAACGAAGCCCTCCTCCACCAGCTCGTCCGTCAGGTTGGTGTCCAGCACGACGGTCATATAGTTGTCAGCCTCGGACACATAGCCGGGCTTCTGCGCCGTCTCGATGAGCAGATCGTCCTTCGTCAGCTCCACAGGCACGCCGTCCGCCTCAAACCGCAGAACGCCCGCGCTGTTTAACTCGTCCATGGCGGCGTTGCCGTCCAGCGCCTCCAGGTGCTTGCGGATCGCGCCGAGCTGCTTGCCGTATTTGGGGCCGACCGTGCGAAGCTGAGGCTTGAAGCTGTAGGAAGTGAAATCGCGCACATCGCTTGTAAACACCACCCGCTTTACGTTCAGCTCGTCCTCGATGATTTCCTGATAAAAATCGGAAAGACTCTTGTCCGCCTTCACAAACATCGTGCCGATGGGCTGGCGGTTCTTGATGTTGGCGGTATTCCGGCAGGCGCGGCCCATCACCACGATCTCCAGCACCTCCTTCATATCCGCTTCCAGCTTCGGATCGATCCAGTCCTGGTTGACGGTCGGGAAATCGCACAGATGCACGCTCTCCGGCGCGGAGGCGTCCACGCTGCACACAAGGTTTCTGTAAATATCCTCGGTCATGAAGGGGATCATGGGCGCCGCCGCCTTCGCGGTCGTCACCAGCGCGGTATAAAGCGTCATATAGGCGTTTATCTTGTCCTGCTCCATTCCCTTTGCCCAGAAGCGCTCGCGGCTCCGTCTCACATACCAGTTGCTCAGGTCGTCCACAAAATCCTGCAGCGCCCGCGCCGCCTCGGGAATGCGGTACTGATCCAGATTCTCGTCCACCGCCTTCACCATGGTGTTTAACCGGGAGAGGATCCACTTATCCATAACGGAAAGCTTATCGTACTCCAGTCTGTGCTCTGCCGCGTTGAACTGATCGATGTTGGCATACAGCACGAAGAAGGCGTAGGAGTTCCACAGCGTGCTCATAAACTTGCGCTGTCCCTCCATCACAGCCTTGCCGCTGTAGCGCTTGGGCAGCCAGGGCATGGAAACCGTGTAAAAATACCAGCGGTTGGCGTCCGCGCCGTACTTCTCCAGCGCCTCGAAGGGATCCACCGCGTTGCCCTTGGATTTGCTCATCTTCTGGCCGTTTTCATCCTGCACATGGCCCATGACGATGACGTTTTCAAAGGGCGATTTATGGAACAGCAGGGTGGACTCCGCCATCAGGGAGTAGAACCAGCCTCTGGTCTGATCCACCGCCTCGGAGATGAATTTGGCCGGGAACTGCCGCTCAAACACCTCCTTATTCTCAAAAGGATAATGGTGCTGCGCAAAAGGCATCGCGCCGGAGTCAAACCAGCAGTCGATCACCTCGGGAACCCGGTGCATGGTGCCGCCGCACTCCGGGCACTTCATCGTGATCTCGTCGATATAGGGGCGGTGCAGCTCCACGGTCAGCGCCTTCTCATTGCCGGATCTTTCCAAAAGCTCCTGCCTGCTGCCGATGGATTCCATGTGGCCGCACTTGCACTCCCACACATTTAACGGCGTGCCCCAGTAACGGTTTCGGGAAATTCCCCAATCCTGTACGTTTTCCAGCCAGTCCCCGAACCGGCCCTTGCCGATGGACTCGGGGATCCAGTTGACCGTGTTGTTGTTGGCGATCAGCTCGTCCTTCACCGCGGTCATGCGGATGAACCAGGACTCCCGCGCATAGTAGATCAGGGGCGTATCGCAGCGCCAGCAGTGCGGGTAGCTGTGCTCAAACTTGGGAGCCGCAAACAAAAGCCCCTTCTTCTCCAGCGCCTCCAGCACCATGGGATCCGCTTTCTTGCAGAACACGCCGGGCCAGGGCGTCTCCTTCGTCATCTCACCCTTGCCGTCCACCAGCTGTACAAAGGGCAGCTCATACTTGCGCCCCACATTTGCGTCGTCCTCACCGAAGGCAGGCGCGATATGAACCACGCCGGTACCGTCGGTCAGCGTGACATAACGGTCGCAGGTCACATAAAATGCCTTTTTATTCTGCTTTTTGCAGAGCTCCACCGCACAGTCAAACAGCGGCTCGTACTCCTTGTATTCCAGATCCTTCCCGAGACAGGTTTCCAGGATCTCGTAGGCCGGCGTCTCCGGCTTGTCTGCATTCAGCTTTCCCAGCACCGTATCCAGAAGCGCTTTCGCCATGTAATAGGTGTAGCCGTCCGCCGCCTTTACCTTACAGTATTCCTCGTCCGGGTTCACACACAGCGCCACGTTGGAGGGAAGCGTCCAGGGCGTGGTCGTCCATGCCAGGAAATAAGCGTCCTCGCCCACAACCTTAAAGCGCGCGATCGCGGAGCGCTCCTTCACATCCTTATACCCCTGGGCCACCTCCTGCGCGGACAGCGGGGTGCCGCAGCGGGGGCAGTAGGGTACGATCTTGAAGCCCTTGTACAAAAGGCCCTTATCCCAGATCTGCTTTAACGCCCACCACTCGGACTCGATGTAATCATCGTGGTAGGTGACGTAGGGATTCTCCATATCTGCCCAGAAGCCGACCACATTGGAGAAATCCTCCCACATGCCCTTGTACTTCCAGACGCTCTCCTTGCACTTGTCGATAAAGGGGATCAGGCCGTACTGCTCGATCTGATCCTTGCCGTCCAGGCCAAGCTGCTTTTCCACCTCCAGCTCCACCGGCAGTCCGTGAGTGTCCCAGCCTGCCTTGCGGGGCACATAATAGCCCTTCATCGTCCGGTAGCGGGGGATCATGTCCTTGATCACGCGGGTCTCCAGGTGGCCGATGTGCGGCTTACCGTTTGCGGTCGGAGGCCCGTCGTAGAACGTATAGGTGGGGCCGTCCTTGCGCTGCTCCATGCTCTTTTTGAAAATGTCGTTGTCGCGCCAGAATTTTTCGACGTTCTTCTCGCGCTCCACAAAGTTTAGATTGGTGTCCACTTTGTTGTACATAGCGTCTTTTCCTTTCCTGAAAATAAAAAATGCCCCTCCCTGTAAAGGGACGAGGCACCGGTTCGTGACTTCGCTGACCACCCAATACGACATACGCCCGCTGTGTGCAATGCGGGATATATGCGCTCCGATAACGCCGGGAGCTGCGTTGCCGCCTACTGAAGCTTTCTGAAAATCCTGTTTGGCCGCACAACTCGGAAGGGATCTTCAGCCATCTCTACTCGCGCCGGACTCACACCTGCTCCGGCTCGCTGCCGCTTTCGATCTATGGCCTACTGTCTTCGTCAAAGTCTTTTCCTCTTTTATGCCCCCAATTATACGGCGGCCTTCCCGGCATTGTCAAGGCGGGGGTCCACTTTTTTCATCCTTTTTTTATCCCCTTTTTAGAAAGCCGTCACAGTTTGGACAAACTTTCGGACTAGAGTAGGTTTCAATAAAAGAAATGACAGGACAACAAGGAGGTCTGACATCATGAGCGAACAGGGAATGCTTGAAAAAATACACAAGCTGGAGGGAAAGCACAAGACCGCGGGCATTATCAAGGTGATGGAATCCAGGCATGCGGATGCCGAGGTGGTCTGCGAGGCGCTGAACGCCCTGGCGGATGTGGCTGACGAGGATGCCATCAATGAGATCACACACTACTTGGAGCACGATGATCCGAAGGTCCGCATCGCAGCCTGCAAGGCCGGTCTGCGCGTGGGTACCGATTATCTGAACACGAGGGTGCATTATCAGCTCTCCCAGGACAAGGATCCCGAGGTGAAAAAGGCGGTCCAGGAGGCAATCGACGAGCGGATCAACCATCCCAGGGAATCTGACTGAAGAAAGACATTATCGTAGTTTCGGAGAATTTTTATTCTCAAAAAACCTCACTACTTTCTCCTTTTGGGGGCGCTTCAAACGGCGCCCCCTCCTTTTTTTTAATTTTCCTTGCGCGCTCCGCAAAACATGCTATGATTGAGATACATCATAACGGTTCTGCAGATGCAGGGAGGTATCTATGAACAAACCAGATTTTTCCGCCGAGGCCGAGGAGGCCCGGCTGAGGGCGCGCCTGGCGGCGAACCCATTTTTTTCCAGCGCAAGCAATCTGTTCCAGTTCCTTCGCTGGATCCTGATCGCCACTGTCACGGGCCTGGTGGTGGGCTCTGTGAGCACGGTGTTCCATTTCTGTTTAAAATACGCCGTCGATTTCCGCCACAGCCATCTGTGGATCGCAGCGTTTCTGCCCCTGGCCGGACTGGTGATCGTCTTTTTATACAGACGCTTCCACTATGAAAACAACGCGGGCACGGATACGGTGATCGACAGCATCCACCGGGAAGCGCATATCCCGCTGCGGATGAGCTTCCTCATCTTTGTCTCCACCACGCTGACCGTGCTTTTCGGCGGCTCCGTCGGCCGGGAGGGCGCGGCCATGCAGATCGGCGGCAGCATCGGGGAGCAGCTGGGCGAGCTGCTGCGTTTTAACGAGAAGGATAAGAAAATCATCCTCATGAGCGGGATCTCCGCGGCCTTCTCCGCGCTGTTTGGCACGCCCATGGCGGCTGCCTTCCTCGCCATGGAAATCGCCAGCATCGGGATCATGTACTATGCGGCGCTTGTGCCCTGCATCTGGGCGTCGCTGACCGCCTTTTTGCTGGCGCGGGCCTTAAACGCCCCCTTCGACGACCTGCGGATCCATGTGGCGCTGGATCTGAATCTGATCTCCGTGCTTCGGGTGGCGCTGCTGGCGATTCTGTGCGCCCTTGTCAGCATCCTGTTCTGCCGCGCCATGCACGCCGTCAAGGCGCTTTATATCCGCTTTTTCCCAAATACCTACCTGCGGGTTTTCGTGGGCGGCCTTTTCGTGGTAACTCTGGCGGCCCTTCTGCGGACCGACGATTATCTTGGCCCCGGCATGGACATCATTGAGCAGGCCTTAAACGGGCAGGCTGTCCCGGCCGCCTTCCTCTTAAAGATCCTGTTTACCTCGCTGACCATCGGTGCCGGCTTTAAGGGCGGAGAGATTGTTCCCTCCTTTTTCGTGGGTGCCACCTTCGGCTGTCTGTTTGCGGCGCTCACCGGCTCCAGCGCCCCGCTGTGCGCCGCCATCGGCATGGTGGCCGTATTCTGCGGCGTCACCAACTGCCCGATCACGGCGCTTTTGATCTCCTTTGAGCTGTTCGGATTCGGACAGGCTTATTACTACCTGATCGCCGTCGCTGTCAGCTATATGCTGTCGGGCTATTACAGCCTGTACCACTCCCAGACGATCGTGTATTCCAAGTTTGAAAACACCTATGTCAACAAAAGAGCCGAGTAATGAAGGTTGCTTTCCTTTTCGGCATCATATACAATAGCTGTATGGAGGCGCTTTCCATCCGTCTCCAATTCTGCAAAAAGGAGTCGTACAATATCATGAGCGAGACTACAAGCGGCAAGCGCTTCTCCAAAGCGGAGAAAAGCTGGATTCTCTACGATGTGGCCAACTCGGCCTTCATTATGATCGTCACCGCCACGATCCCCATTTATTTCCGCGGCCTGGCAGAGGGGGCCGGTATGAGCAGCACGGCAGCCACCTCCCTGTGGGGCAGCGCCACCAGTATTTCCATCCTGATTCTGGCGCTGATCTCCCCGATCCTGGGCGCTGTCGCAGACTATGAAAATATGAAAAAGCGGATTTTCACCGTTTTCTTTGTGATCGCCATCGCAGGCGGCGTGCTTTTCACCTTCGCGCCGGGCTGGCTTTCCTTCCTGATCTTTTTTATCATCGCCAGGATCGGCTATGCGGCCTGCAACGTTTTCTATGACGCCATGCTGATCGATGTGACCACCAACGAGCGGATGGATCGGGTATCCACCTGCGGCTATGCCTTCGGCTATATCGGCAGCTGTATCCCCTTTGTGGCCGGGCTGCTTCTGATCTTAAACTGTGATGCGGCCGGGCTGTCCACCGTGACCGCCACCCGGATTTCCTTTGTCATCACGATGGTCTGGTGGGTTATCATGACCGTTCCCCTCTATAAAAATGTGCACCAGCGCTACAGCCTGCCCCGCCAGCAGCACGTCATCTCCCACACCTTCCGGCGGCTGGCGGACACCTTCCGAAAGCTGGCAAAAAACAAGCGGATGCTGTTTTTCATCATCGGCTATTTCTGCTATATCGACGGCGTTTACACGATCATCTCCATGGCCACCACCTACGGCGGAGAGGTTGGCATCGATTCCAACTCCATGGTCCTGGCTCTGCTTCTGACGCAGTTTGTGGCTTTTCCCTGCTCGATCCTGAGCGGAACCCTGGCCCAAAAATACGGCTCCATGCGGATGATCAAGCTTTTCATTATCATGTACATGGGTATCTGCGTATTCGGCTACGGTCTGGATACGGAGCTCGAATTCTGGATCCTGGCGGTGGCCGTCGGAATCTGCCAGGGCGGCATCCAGGCCCTGTCCCGCTCCTACTTCGGCAAGATCATTCCCAAGGAGGAGTCCAGCGAATACTTCGGCTTCTTTGACGTATTCGGCAAATTTGCGGACTTTTTCGGTCCGCTGATCATGGCGGCCTGCGCCTTTTTCCTGCACGACTCCAAATACGGCGTGCTGTCGCTGATCATCCTGTTTATCGCCGGATTCGTGCTGATTTCGCTGTCCGAAAAGCATATTTAGAGGAGGAACGCATATGGGAAAGCAGAACCTTACCCTGATGACAGATCTGTACGAGCTGACGATGATGCAGGGCTATTTCCGCAACAAGGACCGCAATGAGACGGTTATTTTTGACGCATTTTACCGCAGCAACCCGCTGGATTCCGGATACGCGATCTGCGCGGGCCTGGAACAGGTGATCGACTATATCAACAATCTGCATTTCTCCGGGGAGGATCTTGACTATCTGAGAAGCCTGGGGATCTTTTCGGAGGATTTTCTCGATTATTTGAAGGATTTCCATTTTTCCGGCGATATTTACGCGATCCCGGAGGGAAGCGTCATGTTTCCCCGGGAGCCCATGATCAAGGTTGTCGCCCCCATCATGGAAGCGCAGCTGGTGGAGACCGCCATCCTGAATATCATAAACCACCAGAGCCTGATCGCCACCAAGACCTCCCGGGTCTGCTACGCGGCCCGCGGGGACGGCGTCATGGAGTTTGGCCTCCGCCGCGCGCAGGGTCCGGACGCCGGTACCTACGGGGCGCGGGCTGCCATGATCGGCGGCTGTACCGGCACCAGCAACGTGCTGGCGGGGCGGCTTTTTGACGTGCCGGTCAAGGGCACCCACGCCCACAGCTGGATCATGAGCTTCCCCGACGAATACACGGCCTTCCGGACCTACGCCGAGCTGTATCCTTCCGCCTGCATCCTTCTGGTGGATACCTATGATACCTTAAAATCCGGCGTCCCCAACGCGATCCGCGTTTTTTCGGAGATGAAAAAAAACGGCGTGCCCCTGACCTTCTACGGCATCCGCTTAGACAGCGGCGACCTCGCCTACCTGTCCAAAAAGGCCCGCAAAATGTTGGACGAGGCCGGTTTTCCCGACGCGGTAATCTCCGCCTCCAACGATCTGGACGAGTCTCTGATTGACAGCTTAAAGGCCCAGGGCTGCCGGATCACCTCCTGGGGCGTGGGAACCAATCTGATCACCAGCAAGGACTGGCCCTCCTTCGGCGGCGTCTACAAGCTGGCCGCCATCCAGGACAGCAAAACGGGGCGCTTTATCCCCAAAATCAAGCTGTCCGAGAACACGGAGAAGGTCACCAATCCGGGCGACAAGACCATTTACCGGATCTACGAAAAGGACTCCGGCAAAATAAAGGCCGATCTGATCTGCCTGGTCGAGGAGCAGTTTGACGAGAATGAGCCGCTGATCCTTTTCGACCCCAACGAGCCCTGGAAAAAGACGAAGCTCCTGCCCGGCACCTACACTCTGCGAAAGCTGATGGTGCAGGTGTTTGATAAGGGACGCTGCGTTTACCATTCACCCAGGGTCATGGAGATCCGCGACTACTGCCGGCAGGAGCTTGATACGCTCTGGGAGGAGACGCGCCGCCTGGTCAATCCCCATGACGTATATGTGGATCTTTCGCAAAAGCTTTACGACATGAAAATCAGCCTGCTCAATCAGATGAGCCAGGTATAACGCTTATTTCAGGGAGGAGAATATGTTAAAAATTATCACCGATTCCGCCACCGATCTGCCCCGGCAGATCGTGGAGCGCTTTGACCTGCACGTCATCCCCACGCCCGTGGTGATCGACGGCCAGGATTATTTTGACGGCGCGACCATCCACACCGCAGAGTTCTACGACATTCTGGACGACGTAAACCGCGATGTCAAAACCTATCACATCAATCCCGACATGTTTGAGAAGGCCTTCCGGCCCTACGCCGAGCGGGGTGACAGCGTGATCTATCTGTGCTTCTCCACCGGGATCGCCGGCACCTACAATGCCGCCAACATCGCTCTTCAAAACGTAAAGGAGGACTTTCCCGATTTTGACCTGACCATCGTGGATTCCAGATCCGCCGCCATCGGCTTCGGCCTGATCGTCTACAAGCTGCTGCTTTTGCAGGAGGCCGGCGCCGACAAGGAAAAGCTGCTGCGCGCCGCAGAGTTTTTCATCCGCCATGTGCACCATGTCTTTACCGTGCGCACGCTGAAATATCTGATCAAGGGCGGACGGCTTTCCAAATGGAAGGGTACGGCCGGGGAGCTTCTGGACATGAAGCCGGTGCTGATCGTGGACAGAGAGGGGAGCCTGCAGGTGCTCAAAACCGTCCGCGGGCGCAAGAAATCCCTGAAGGCTCTCACGGAATATGTGACGGAACACATCGACCGGCCAAAGCAGCAGATCATGGGGATCTGCCACGGCGAGGATCCGGAGGCCCTCGCCTACACCAGAGGACTTCTGCTCGACGCCGTACAGCCCCGGGAGCTGGTGGAATCCGTGATCGGCTGCGCCATCGGCGCGCATACCGGCCGCGGAATCGTCGGGATCGTGTTTTTCGATGAGGTGAATGAGGAGTTTGAAGTATAATTTCGCTTTCATCTTTCGTTACTGTTCACTCCGTGACCAGTAACATGCATAAATCCATTTAAAATCGCCTACGGCGATGGGATTTATGCACTCCTGAATCATTTTCTCACGTACTGTGCAGTAAATGCACAGTACTGAGTGAACCAATGTCATTTAGTTAAGCTAATGGGTTAGATTCCTTTAATGGGGGCTAA
>JAUNGT010000076.1 GCA_030524455.1 Eubacteriales bacterium
AAACACGCCGGCAGAGTTTTTCGATCATCCGAAAAACCCGCGGCTGAAGGAATTTCTGTCGAAGGTAATATAGGGAAACGCTGATTTGGTCAGCGTTTCCTCAGGCATAATGATAGCGCTTTTTCTGATTGACCAGAAACATCGCGGTAAAAAACAGCGACAGGAGCTCTGCCATCACAATCGCCATCCAGATGCCGTCTATTTCAAGAATGGCGGGCAAAATCAAAATGGCGACCAGAGGTCTTGCAAGAGCCTCGGATGCTGCCACCAGCAGAATGCCTGAAACGGTGAGCAGCGTCAGGCTTTTGCGGAATAGGTTTTTGAGCTCCATGTGGTTCTCTGCGCCGTAATGATAGCTGATAATGGGCGCGCTTCCAAGAGAATATCCCAAAACAGATGGCAATACAAAGCGAAGCAGTCGCTTATAAGTAAAGTGGTTGGATAACTGTATTTTCATATTTTCATATTCTGTCGCTCCTTTGTAATAATTCTGCTGTCTTTTCTCTGAAAATGGCATTATACTTCTGGGACAGTCTCAGGAATTCCCGGATTTCCGCGTCCGTCATCGCCTCGTAAATACTGTTTTCGATTATCATCAGCGGTTCGATCTTTTCTCTCACAAACTTTTTTCCCTCTGCGGTCAGAAACAGGTGCATACTGCGTCCTTTTCCGTGTTGAAGGGTAATGTATTTTTTTTCTCCAGGCCCCTGACGGCAGAGCAGGATACCTCGCAGTACAGGCTGCGGAGCTCCTTATACAGACGGTTAAATTCCTGCATATGGGCATTGGGCTTTGTTTCCATGAGCATTGTCCCCCTTTTCAAGCGATAATCAGTACGGATTCGTAATCGTGTCAAGAAGATTTTTAATATCCCCTTGACAAAAACAGGAATGTGTCCTATATTAGAATTAATCTAAATCCAAACAATAACTATTAAGGGAGAACAACCGGTGAAATATGCGGATATGATCGAAGAACTTGTGCTGCAGTCGAAGGATCATCTGACGGCAGAGCAGATTTTTCTGGAAATGAAGAAAAAGTATCCCGGGGTAGTATTGGCGACGATTTACAACAATTTAAACGCGCTGTGCAAAGAGGGGAAAATCAGGAAGGTCTGCGTGGAGGGATCGCCGGACCGTTACGACAAGACGGTGCGGCACGATCATCTGGTGTGCACAAGCTGCGGCGCGTTGGCGGACATCACGCTGGCAGACCTTACGGAGCTGCTTGAAAAGCAGATCGGGGAGGATTTTTTATCCTATGATTTGCGGATCAATTATATTTGCCCGAAATGCCGGGCCAAAATGAAAGGAGAACAACAACATGAGTAAGTATGCGGGAACAAAGAGCGAGAAAAATCTGGAGGCGGCTTTTGCGGGGGAATCCCAGGCGAGAAATAAGTACACCTTTTTCGCTTCCGTGGCGAAGAAAGAGGGCTTTGAGCAGATCGCGGCGCTGTTTTTAAAGACGGCGGACAATGAGAAGGAGCACGCGAAGATGTGGTTTAAGGAGTTAAACGGCATCGGCGATACCGCGCACAATCTGGCGGCAGCCGCAGAAGGCGAAAACTACGAGTGGACGGATATGTATGACGGCTTTGCAAAGACCGCCGAGGAGGAAGGCTTCCCGGAGCTTGCGGCAAAATTCCGTCTGGTAGGCGAGATCGAGCGCCATCATGAGGAGCGCTACCGCGCCCTGCTGAGAAATGTGGAGGCGGCTGAGGTATTCGCAAAGAGCGAGGTCAAGGTTTGGGAATGCCGCAACTGCGGGCATATCATTGTGGGCACCAAGGCTCCCGAGGTCTGTCCTACCTGCAATCATCCGCAGAGCTATTTCGAGGTTCACGCGGAAAATTATTGATCGAAACAAGAAGAAAGAACGGGGCGGCATGGTTTTTGACCATGCCGCCCTGTTTCATGCGCGGGTAACAGTTCAGCCAGCCAGGAGTTATCGGCCCAAAATCGTGCTCGCACGAATTTGGGCCGATTGCTCCTGGCTGGCTGAACTGTTACGGTGCAGGCTCAAAGGCTCCGTTGACTCTGGTCATGGTCACCGGATGTTTTCCCGGATCCGCACATCCACCGCAGTGTAGTAGCACTCCCGCTCCGGCGCTTCCCCGGCCGTCAGGTAATCGAAAAGAAGTTGCAGCGGGCGGCTTCCCTGCACCTTCGGCTGCTGACAGATCACGGCGGAAATAATGTCCTGTTCCATCAGCTGAGCGGTGGAGGGGATTTTGTCGTAGGCGATCACCCGGATGTCATGTCGCCCCGAGGCCTGGATTGCCCGGCAGCCGCCGTAGACCCCGGCGGCGGTGAAATACAGGGCGTTCAGCCGGGGGTGGCGGGCCAGCAGGGCCAGGGTCTTGTCGTAGCTCTCGAAATCGTCGTCCCCGTTCTCGATCGTTTCCATCACCCGGATCTGGGGATAGCAGGAGGCGATCCGGTCGCAGAAGCCCTGGATGCGGCCGGTGTGGCAGAGCACCTGGGAGGAGCCGGTGACGATCCCGGCCTGCACGGGCCCGTGGGTGATCAGCCGCAGCAGACCGGCGGCGGTCTGGCCGCAGCGGTAAAAATCACTGCCCACAAAGGCCAGGCGGCGGGAGTTATGGATGTCCGTGTTGGCGGTGATGACGGGAACGTTACGCTGCGCCAGACGGTTGATCCGGTCTGCGATCCGGCCGTCGTCAAAGGGGCTGATCACCAGGCCGTCGATGCCCTGACTGTCCAGCTCGTCCATGGCCTGCGCCTGTGCCTGGGCGCTGAAGGCCACGCTTTTTTTCAACAGGGTGCAGTTGTAGCCTGCAAGCTCCGTCTCCTTCTCGGAGACGCCTTTCCAGACATCTTCAAAAAAGGGATTCCCCTGGTCAAAAAGAATCACTCCCAATTTTAAGTTCCGGCGCTGGGCCGCCAGCGCCATGCCCGCCCGGTTGGGGCGGTAATCCAGCTGCCGGGCGATGTCCCGCACCAGCGCCGCGGTGGCGGCGTTGACGGAGCCGCGGCCGTTCAGCACGCGGTCCACCGTCCCCCGGGATACTCCCGCCCGCTCTGCGATCTCTTTTATGGTAGCCATAGCGTGTCCTCTCTCCCGTCAGACGGGCAGTTCAGCCCGCGCCATTCGCACAGACGAACTTGTTCGTCTTTCGAACTTGTTC
>JAUNGT010000006.1:0-80217 GCA_030524455.1 Eubacteriales bacterium
TATGGAACTAAAAATTCCTTGAAAAACAAGGAAAAAACACTTGACTAAATAGGGAAGGAAAATGAAAAATCAGTGGAAAAAGCTGGCATTGGCTGTGGGGTGCTCCCTGCTTGTGCTGGGACAGGCTTCGACGATGGCGCACGCAGAGGAAGCGGTGACGGCAGCGCAGGCGGATGTGACGGAGTCGCTGCAAAAGGCGACGGATCTGGAGTGGGATGGGAAAACAATTTCCTTTCACAATCCGAATTCTGAAGGGGTGTTTTTTTTCTATAGGATTTACAGGGATGGAGTTCAGATAAAAACAGCACCAGGCCATGCTGGTTATACGGTAAATCAAGGTAAAGTGTGTGAAGATGTAGATGGATTTGTTACTGAAAGCGGGAACTATACTTTTAAAGTGATATTCAAAAGTCGGGACGGCAGCACTGAATCAGGCTGGTCTGAAGAGAGTCAGCCTTATGCGTATGATGACTCAAAAAAGAAACTCCCTGCCCCTGCAGTCACCGTAGAGGCGGATGGTACAGTAAAAGTTTCCGTGGATGACCAGTATGCATTCGGAACGGATTATGAACTTGAGTATGTGTTGTATGCATACGACGGTACTACAAATTCTTATGTAGAAGTGGGGCGTAACGACACTTATAATTTTGATTATGAACGCTCGTATCCGCACTTTGTAACGGTAAAGGTAAAGAGCCTTAATGGAAATATGAACGACAGTGAGAAAACAACGTATATCGCTGTTAACAGCATATCTTCCGGAACCGACAACATCTCCTCCGCCGACGGCTGTAATCACGACTACGAGTGGGAGCAGGTAAATCCCGCGACCGCGACGGAAGATGCGCTGGAAGCGTACACCTGCAAACACTGCGGCCGTGTATCCGAGTACATGAAAGCGCCCAACACCGCATACGCGCAGTTTAACAAGGATGCGATTTCGGCGATTGACAAGGCGGCTGCAAACGCAACGGTTACGCTGAAGACAAACATGTGGGTAAGCTTTTATGATTCCGTGATTGATATGATGAAAAAGCGGCCTGACGTGACTGTGGTTGTGAACTATTTCTACAAAGGAACACGCTACGTCATGACAATTCCCGCAGGCGCGGATCTGAGCGCGCTGCAGGCTTCGGAGGGCTATTACGGATTCCGATATCTGGATGGCTTCTTCCCGGCGCAGGCAGAAAAATAAAATCAACAGACCATCAACAACAGGGAGCATACCGGGTGAGGGTATGCTCCCTATTCTTTTACATCCACCAGCGGATCAAAGCCGGCGTCGTATAGCTGAATCTCCGTATCCCGAATTGATTTGTTGTGATATAAAGAGTAGTAAATGATAATATCACGCCTGCTTTTGGAATACAGCGGGCTGTATCCGGCGAGCTTCAGCATCCGCTGCGTTTCCTCCAGCGTCAGATGCAGGCCAAACGCGATGGCGATCAGCTTATCGCGGGAGGCTTTTTTCTTTCCGGCAAAAATTTCGTAGACATATCCGCGGTCAAGTCCGGATTCCTGTATGACGTCGGCGCGACGTAAGCCTTTTTCCTTCAGCTTCTGTTTGAGATATTCGGGCAGGGCGGAATCGTGCATGTATTTATCGTTCTTCTTAAAAAAAGACTCAAGAGAAGGCGCCTGTCTGAGATTTTCTTCTACCGCAGCCGTGGAAATGGAGTTTTTAAAACCTGTGATATCAGCTTCGGGTAAATCATATTTATCTCGCATAAAAACCTCCTTTTTTTTAAATATAACCGAATCCGGCGCCCTTGACAAGGCGAAAATGAAAAAGCTTGTATACTTTATAAAAAACCTAAAAGAGCATAATTTAGTGCATATATCACAAAATATCGGATAGCATTGCGACATAATGCACAAAAAAATACTTTCTGAAAACAAATGATAGATTTTTTCGTATATCCGTGTTATACTTTAAATCATTAGAAAAGATATTGATTTTGAAACATATTTCATGAAAAAGGGCTTTGATTTCACAGAGTCAGGTTGGAAAAAGCTTGTGAAATCGCCCTTTTTTATGGAGATCGCCGTATCAGGCGATGAAGGAAAGGAGATAACAACGTAATGAGACGTAAAATACTGGCAGGTATGATTTCTCTGTGTCTCTTGGCCGGCGTACTCCCTGCATCCGCCCTTGCAGAGACTTCTGCGCCCGTTGTGGAGGAAATATCGCAGGCTGATCCGGAGGAGACAGAGGACAGTACTCTGTGTAAGCACCATCTGAAGCATACGCTGGAGTGCGGCTATTATGATGCTGTGGAGGAGAGCACCTGCTCGCACAAGCACACGGAGAATTGCTATAAAAAGGTAAAAAAATGTGTCCATCATCATACGGCGGAGTGTTATGGAAAAGAAGAGCCTACAACAACAGAGTCGGCAGAATCGACGGAAGCCGTATCGACAGAAACTGAATCAACGATCGTTTCGGAAAGTACAACGGAGAACGGGACAGGAAGCGGCGTAGATACGACTGTTCAGGATGAATCGAAGAACGATCAGAACGGTTCGGATGACACCCAGGGATCCGTGTCTCAGGAGTCCAAGGATGCTGCAACGTTCGATACGTCTAATTCGGAAGGACCCGAAGTGGAGGAAGGACAGCAGGGCAGCTCTGAGGATGACGCCCAGACAGAAAATTCGGTGAGTCTGTTTACGTTGGAGAAAACAAAGACGGTAACGGAAGGGACAACGACAGAAGCAACGACGACGAAAGCAGCAGAGGATGATGCTCCATTCTGTACGCACGAATGCTCGGAGGAGACCGGCTGCATCACAAAGGAAGCAATCTGCGTCCATGCCACCGGCGAGCATGACGAGACCTGTGATTTCTTTGAGCGGGAGGAGAGCACTCAGACACAGGAGGAGACAAAGGCGGGCGGCGTCTGCCATTTTGTGTGCAAAATCTGCCCGCTCCAGAAGCGCATCGACGCCCTGCCCGATCAGGAGGAATGGGAGAAGCTGACTGCGGAGGAGCAGGAAGCGCGTTATGAGGAATTGTATGATGAGATTGCAGGGATTTTGGAGGCAATCGATGAGCTGACGGAGGAGGAACAGGCGGAGCTCGACCGCACGCGGCTGGATTGGCTGATCGAGACGATGGGGGATGTGGAGACGGTTGCGAGGGCTGTTGCGAAGGCAAAGACGAGTGAGGAGTGGATAGAAAAATATACTATCGACAGTGTAAGCCCAAGCAATGCGACGATTAATTTGTTTGATTATTGGTTGGATGAGCGGGATACTCCGGATAATTCTAATACTGCGGGCGGATTTACGGGTGTTGCAGCTCATTGGCCGCGGAGGGCCTTTCTTGGAGAAAATAGTATCAACCGCATTACTGATACGGATACTATCCATCCGCTTATCTTTGCTGGTATTGCGCAGTCTAATAGCTGGCGGTTTGGTGTGGAGGGATTTACAAGTAATAAAGATGATCCGGGTCATACACCTCAGCGGTACAATACTTATGTAAATCGAAACAATGGTGCATTTCAGGGGATTGTGCAGTCTACTCTGGACAAGGACGGCTATCCTGTGCTGAATTTGGATAGAGATCAGGTGGAAGACGCATTTAAAACTCTGGATCAAAACAACCCTAATTATAGTAAAAGTGAGATAGATGATCTTGCCATTGGGTATGAAAAGGAATCGCTGGCCTACCTGTTCAATCCGGAGACAAAACAGACAGGAAAGGCATCCTATACAGATGTAAAAGGCTTGCTGAAGCGGGATGAGAATGGCTATTATCGTTATGATTCGGCAAAGAATTTTGCTGAATTTGACACGGAGAGCAACCAATTTTATCTGTTCAATAAACCGGGCACAACAGCCTATGATAATGCCAAGGGTCAGTTTTTTCCTTTCAACTCTGTGGCAGATTTTTTGAAAGAAGATGGTGGTGAACTCGTACAAAAGACAGGAGCACAGTTACAAAGCGGATTTTTGAATCCGGTCGTCAATCACTACTTTGGATTGACTCTGGACGTAGACTTCTATCAACCGGACGGCGGACTGATTGAGATGCAAAATTCGAACTCATCGAGCCAAAAAGAAGACATGGTATTTACGTTCTCTGGTGACGATGATGTGTGGGTTTTTATAGATGGGGTTCTGGTGGCCGATTTGGGCGGCATACACGATACCATAGGGTTTACCATCAACTTCGCCACTGGCAAGGTAGAATATACCAACAAAAACACTGATACGGACAACGTTAAAATAGAAGATACTTCCCTGCGGGAGATGTTTCTGAAGGCCATAGAGGATAATAACGGTTCAATTACAGACAGTCAAAAGAACACCATCACGAAGGATAATATTGACCGCTACTTCCGCAAGACGGGCGGCGATAACAGCAAGCAGGGAACTTTCCGCAGCGGCACCGAGCATCGTCTACAGTTTTATTATCTGGAGAGAGGCAACCAGCAGTCAAACCTGAGCCTGAGCTACAACCTGGTACCACCTATTGCGGATGATATTGTGAAGGTAGATCAGGACAATGAACCTGTCAAAGGGGCGACATTTAAACTTTATCCGGCGGATGAAGAATATAATATCAGACGCGGACCGGAGGTTGCTGAGTTCACAACCGGAGATGATGGAACATGGACGATGTTAGATGAAAATGATATACCGTACGACTTTTCGGAATATAAAGAAAAATATGGAAGGAAGTATTATGTCTTAAGAGAAGTCAGTACCCCCAAAGGCTACCGAACAGTACCGGATATCCATTTGGAGTTTAATGATGAATATGATATTCTTGAAGTGACCAACACCTGGGACACAGGTGCGGTAGGAAACTTTACGGCCAAGATCTATCAGATTGGAAATAGCCTGGTGGAAGCAACGGCCACTTCAACTGAGGCGAAGAATATTCCAAACGAAGTAGCGCAAAAAGGTCTCGTGGTGGCTGTTCCGTTGGTTAAGTTGGGGGCTGGAAGCCAGGAAGATACAGCAAACTGGTCGCCGATTTATGGCTCCAATTTGGAAGGATTTTCTACGATTCCAGCGGAAGATAAGGATCCAAATAATACGGAAAACGATCCACAGCTTGCTATGCGTTGGAGAGTTTTAAAGGCGGCCCTGTATCAGATCTATGGAAGTCAGACTGGCAAAGCGGATGATAAGGAAAAATATCAGAGCTGGCATTTGGAGTGGTCTAAAGAGGAAGCACGATTCCAGGGAACCTTATATGATCTTCCCGGTACACCGGAGCGCTACTATCACGATAAGGAAGACACAACGGCTGATCTGGCAATGGCATATTATTACGTGGATGCCAGTGTTTTTGCAGGACTTACTCCAAGTGGAAGTGAACTTTCGGATGCAGAGAAGCTGAAGGGGTTGAGGAATTGGATCAGTCAGAAATTGGGCGGCAGTACGACGTATACGGAAGAGGAACTGGATCAGGCGATTGAAGCTGTTATTAAAGATCTCAAGTATAAGGAAAGTTTTAAACAGGTAAACACGGAGGTGGATTTTAGGCGCCTTTATGGATCTCACATTTATATTCCCAATATTCTGCATGCGTTTTCGGTAAGAAAGCTGGATGATACAGGAAAAGTGCTTTCCGGTGCAAAGTTTGCTCTTTATACAGATAAGGAATGCAAGCATGAGATAGTGCGCGGAACAACCGATTCAGAGGGCAAAATTATTTTTTCGGCGACAAAGCCTGATAAGCTCCAGGGGAAGTCGGGATATGTGTACATTGAACTGGAACCAAACGGAACATCGGATCCTCAGGGCAATCCCCAACCGTCCTATTACCTGAAAGAAATAAGCGCACCTGGCGGTTTTGAGATAAACCAGGTTATCACACCAATCTATGTAACGGATGCTGGCGTATATGCTGACGCGGGAGGAGCAAATGATGGTGTGGTCGTTTACTCTGGTCTTGGAAAGCTTGTCGGAACCATGCATCGGTATGCGACTTCGGACGGAGTCAATGTTACATTGCGTGACATGAAGCTGGTGGCTGGCGAGCATGCAGCAGCGGAAAATGGTGCCACAACATTGAATGTGCATTATGGCCTTGAGGGTGCATACATGTCCTATGGAACCCATGAGGGAATAGCAGCTGCATTTATTACCGATGTGGGACGTGCTTATGGAATGGCTTATCAGAATTATGAAGCACATTCAGCAGATGAATATACAACTACGGCCAAAAAGGAGAATCTTGGAGACAGGGAGTTGTCCCATTTATTTACAGGAAACACGACAATCGTTGTACGCGACATGAAAACGCCTGATCCGAATGACACAGGTGATCTTTCCGTGACGAAAGTGGTGAATGATAAGAAAGGGGATCACGATCCCACCAGGAAGTTTACATTCTCCATAGTCGTTCAAGGAGCAGGAAACCATAGCTATCATGCAACACTATCCAGTCCGTCTTCGTCAGAGCCGCAAGTTGTACAGACAGAGGATATGATAGTGACATTTACCGGAAAGCAGGATCAGGAAGGGGTCTTGAATGTAGAATTGCAAGAGGGACAAACTCTGATAATAAAAGGATTGGAAGCTGGAGCGAAGTATCAGGTGACGGAAACCGGAAGCTCAGGGTATAGTGTCAGCTATCGTGGAAATACCGGTGTTATAAAGGCCGGCAGCAAGGCGGAAGTAATTGTCACGAATACCAGAGAGCCAGATGCACCGCCGGAGGAGGAAACCGAAACCACGCCTCCCGACACGCCGGTGAAAACCTCGATACCGCCGGATAGCAAGACCGGCACGCTGACGGTTTCCAAGACGGTTACGGGCAGCGCCGCAGATACGCGCCAGTCCTTCCCGTTTACTGTGACCTTGACGGATACCGGCATTAACGGAACCTACGGCGATATGCAGTTTACCAACGGTGTCGCCAACTTCTGGTTGAAGCATGGCGAGAGCGTGACGGCCACCGGCCTTCCCGCCAATATTGGCTACGCGGTTGCGGAGACCGATCAGGCCGGTTATACCCTGAATGCTTCCGGAGAGACCGGAATCATCGAGGGCGGCAAGGCATCGGTTGCACTGTTTGTCAATCAGAAAAATTCGGCCACTTCCACAGGTGACAATGCCAATCTGGTTTTGTGGCTCGGATTGATGGTTGCGAGCGGCGCAGTGATTGTAGCGCTGATCGCATCCTGGCAGATGCGGAAGGCAAAGCCGAAGCGGAGAAAGAAGAAAAAATAAAGAAAACAACCGGCAGGGACAAGTGTACATGATGCATTTGTCTCCGCCGGTGTTCCTTTTTCATGGCAAATATTCTGACATCGATTGTTTATGCCAAACAGGATATATCCTATGAAACGGAAACAGAGGAGCAATCTGCAAGTACGGAGGATTCCGGAGAAACAGAGGATTTTGGAGAGACAGAAACCTCCGATGGCACAGAGGAGTCTACCGCGGAAGAAGCTTTGACGGAGACGGAAGAATCCGAAGGTGTCGCAAAGGCGGCGAAAATGTTGTATTCTGCGCAGGGCTCCGTTGAAAATTTTGAACAGCTGCAGGAGCTTCTGGAAGAAAATGCGGTAAGGGTCGGTTCGGATAGTTATGAGCCTCTTGAAATTGAAATCAACGATGACATTGAAGTCACAAAGCCTGTGTTAATTGTAGCGGGACAAACGGTAACGTTTACAGGAAACGGGAAATTGGTCTATACGTCGGAGCTGAATAATCAGTCCTGTATTGTGATCGAAAGAAACGGGACGCTGATTGTGGATGGGGTAACCGTTGACGGAAATTCGGTCGAAACCCGTGCGCATGAATACACATCCGGTATTCTGGTCACCTGCCTCGGAGAATTACAGCTCAAAAGCGGAGGCTTTACCAATGTGAACAACAGTGGTTCCTCGGCGGTTCTTGATTTCTCGGAGGGAGCCTCTTTTATTATGACGGGCGGTGAAATTTCCGGTCATGTTTATTCTGAATCCGGAAGAAGTCAGCATGCCGCTGTCGTTCGTCTCATGGGCGACGCATCTTTTGACATGTCAGGCGGGACGATTGCAAAGAATGATCTCTATGATACCGCTAATTGCGCCATTGTATGGCTTACCCCCTATTTTTCAGAGGAAAAGGCTGTCGGAAATCCAACCTTTACGATGGACGGCGGGACAATCAGCAATAACGAATCTTATCGTCACAGCGCAAGCGTTGGTGGCGATGGGTCAGGCGGCGGACTTTATATCTGTGCAGACGGTCAGGCCACAATGAACGACGGCAGGATTACGGGAAACAGTGCCACGGACTGCGGAGGAGGCGTTGTTGCCTATGAATCAGTGATTTCCCCGGTCTATACACTTTTGAAGGAAAACTATGGTTCTGTGGAGGACGGATTGGATGCATATGTATCCAGCGGATATGGTTCGACAAGGGAAGAGGTTACCTTATATCTGATCAATTATGTCCATAAGCAGAGTTTTTCCAGTCTTGATGAAGTCGATCAACTGGCGCCTGCCGCATTTACGATGAACGGCGGCGAGATTTCCAATAATTCAGCGGTTGGAGCGTCCGGCGGAGATTCGGGGGCATCCGGAGACAACGGATGCGGAGGCGGCATCTATGTTGCTTCCAATCATGTTACGCTGAAAGCAGGTTATATTACCGATAATACCGCAGCCTCTCAGGGCGGTGGGATTTATGTGGGCAGCATCCCTTATGTCCTTCATATGCATGATGCGGTGATTACGGAAAACACAGCGTCCGTTCTCGGCGGCGGTCTGTGGTTTTGTCCCACCGGCGACGCTACGAACACCGTAACCTCCGGAGGAGCTATTTTTGGCAATCATACGTCTTCGGACGATTCGGCAAATTCCGCGGGGGATGATTTTGTTGCCGTTCCGCAAACCGGGAAAACGTACACAACAACCCTGGCAGACCGTATGCTGGGCGGCGGGGAGGTTTGCTGGTATCAGGATGGGAAGGTGACGGGAGACGATGTTCTGGGCAATGCGGACGGAACCTCCCGTTATGATGCAGACAACCCCGGCGATCGCATCACAAAAATAAAAAACAGCACGGAAGGTTATGCGCTCAAAGCCGTGGTCAGCGACAACGCAATTACGCTTGCCAAAAGCATGGCGAAGCTGTGGATTACCGGAAACACAGCAAAAAGAGGCGGAGGCGTTGGTTCAAATGGCGGCGTTGTGATCGGCACGGAAGGGGAAGGGTATACGCTGCAGGTTTACAAGGTCTGGGAAAATGACGTCCGGGAAGAGGAGAAAGTGGCAATCACGGTCACGCTGAAAATAGGGGGTTACGAATTGGATTCTGTCACACTGGATCAGGACAACCAGTGGTCTGCGACCTTTGAGGATCTGCCCAATCCGGATACGTTGGATGGGCTTGAAATTGCGGTAGTGGAGGATCCTGTGCCGGAAGGCTTTTCTCCCACTTATTCCGAGGCGAAGATTGACAAAGATGCACAAACGATACGAATCGAAATCTCCAACACAAAAAGTTCGGATGCCAGAGTTTCTCTGGAAGCACAGAAGCTTTTGGATGGAAAGGAGCCCACGACACAGACGTTTACGTTTGAGCTTCGGGATGCTTCCGGACAACTGATAGAAGCTGTAACCAATCAGGGCGGCTCGGTCAGATTTCAAGAGCTTGTCTTCCGGAAAGCAGGCGTTTATACCTATACGATATCGGAAAGGGCAGAGACGAATACCGGGATTGTCTATGACAAAAGCGTGTATACCGCTGAAATTACAGTGACGGAGCAGGACGGAGAATACCATGTCCAGACACAGATAAAAAAGGATGGCAGCCTGTGGGCTTCCACACCGGTCTTTGAGAACCGGATAAAGACGGAAGAATTGGAAGGGACGAACGCAATGGAGATCTCTGATACGGAAGCTTCTCCGGCAGCTGCTGTCGATCAGGTAAACACAGGCGACGAAAGCCCTGTTTTGGCTCTTTGCATCGCGATGGCGGTATCTTTTGCCGGGATTGCGGGAATCCTTATTTTGGGCAGAAGAAAATCTGAATAAATGTCCAGCCGGGGCGGATATCACGCGGAAGAATTTCTGATAAGTTAAAGAGCGTGCTCCGCCGCGGCTGTCTTGTTTGCATGAGGAGAAAATTTATTTTTCAAATAAAAAATTCGCAAAATCAAAGCTTTAATCTGCATTTTTCATTGAAGAAACACCTCTGGTATGGTACAATCCATGCAGGATAACCATAGGTTTTTGCATGACGGAGAGGGATAGCATATGGCAGTATCATACAACGGATTATGGAAGTTATTGATCGATAAAAACATGAAAAAAGTGGATATGATGAGCACGGTGGGAATCAGCAGCAGCACCGTGGCGAAAATGACCAACGGCGAGCTGGTTTCCATGAAGGTGCTGGAGAAGATTTGTGAGAAGCTTGACTGTGACTTCGGAGATATTGTCCATTATGAAAAAGAAACAAAGGGGAGGTGACAATCGGGTGAAGGTAAAGAATATCCGGCTTTTCAATTACAGGTGTTTTAAGGAGACAGGAATTGAATTTGATGATCATATCACATTGGTAGTTGGTAAGAATGGCGCAGGCAAGACCGCGATCCTGGACGCTGCGGCTGTCTCAGTCAGTACATTTTTAGCAGGTATTGACGGAGGTGTGAGCAGAAGTATTTTAAAGGACGATGCCAGATATGAGTTTCATGATTTAGGTGGAACGATTGATCCACAGCACCAGTTTCCGGTAAGGATTGAGAGTCGCGGCGAGTGTCTGGAGCAGCAAAATGTAACGTGGATTCGTTCTTTGAATTCCGAAAGCGGCAAGACCACGATGAAGGATGCAGCAGAATTGACGAGCATTGCAAAGAAGGCACAGCATCAGATTATGACAGGTGATAAGTCCCTGGTGCTTCCTTTGATATCTTATTACGGAACTGGCCGGTTATATGCGCAGAAAAAAGAAAAGAGAAATATAAAATCTTTGACGGAATTCAAGCGTCAGGTCGGTTATGTGGATTGTATGGCTGCAGAGTCAAATGAAAAACTGATGTTAAATTGGTTCCAGACGCAGACACTGAAAAGCTTGCAGGAACAACAAAAAACAGGGATATTGGAAAGACCTCTGCTTTTAAAAACAGTCGAAAAAGCTATTTGCATAAGCTTTGAGAGAATCAGCGGCGCGCGAAATACCAGCATTTTCTTTGACCTTGACACCCATAGACTGGTATTGGAATTTGAAACCGCAGATGGAAATGCACAGAAATTTGCAATGGATGAGATGAGTGATGGATATAAAAATACCCTCAGTATGATCGGCGATATTGCGTATCGTATGGCGGTTTTGAATCCCACACTGGGAGAACAGGTGTTGGAAAAAACGCCTGGCGTTGTGCTGATTGATGAAATTGATTTACATCTGCATCCCCAGTGGCAGCAGACAATTCTCGGCGATCTCCACGCAATTTTCCCGGAGGTTCAGTTCATTGTCAGCTCCCATGCTCCGGCGGTCATCAATTCTGTTCCGAGAGAGCAGATTCGGATTTTGGATAATGGGGAAATTTATATGCCGGCGGCACAGACTTATGGAAGGGATGCAAATTCCATCTTAAGAGAGGTTATGAAAGTATCGGAACGTCCGGCAGATATCAGGCAGCGCATGGACTTATTCTATGGATATATGGATGAAAACAACTACCAGGAAGCTGAAAAGGTTTTGACGGAGATGGAAAGGATTGTCGGGACAACAGATCCGGATATTGCGGCAGCGAGAACATCTCTGGATTTGGAGCGGATATTGGGGGAATAGGGCATGATAGTTGTGAAAAGAGGAAAAGAGCCTAATAGTCTTTTAGAATTTCGCAAACAAAATCCAGATGCGGATTATGAGACACATATTTCTTCGGAGGCTTTAAAAGATATTAGAGAGCAGATGTGGGAAGAACAGAGAGGTCTGTGTGCATATTGCATGAAACAGATTTCCGATCCGAGAGATGTGCGAATTGAACATTGCAGACCGAGGCATCCGCAAAACGAACAGAAACATGATAAAAAAGCAACTTTGGATTTCAAATGGATGCTTGGCGTGTGTTATGGAAACAGTCTGGTAAGAGGTGTAAAACAAGAGGAGAAAACCTGTGATGCACATCGGGGAAATACAGAGCTTACCGTGAATCCATTTGATGAAAGGTCTGTCAGAAAGATTAAGTATAAGGCAGATGGCAGCATTTATTCGGATGATGCTGAGATCAACAAAGATGTGACGGAAACACTGAATTTGAATTGCGAGGCGCTTTCCTTGCCACAGACACGAAAAAGTGTTCTGATGGCAGAGAAGACAAGAATTATGAGGAAGTGCAGAGGCAAAGCGCATGACGCATATATGCGGGAGTTAGAACGTACCTATGTAAGTCTTGTGCAGGAGAGGAATTTAACGCCGTATTGTGGAATTATTATTTCCTGGCTTGAGGAGAAATTAAAGATTTCATGAACTGGGTGGAGGGTCTGTACAAATAAATTTGATGGAAAATCCGATAATTCAACTTTTGGCCAAGAATAAAAGGAGTATGCGGCGCTGGATGCAGACACCCGGAAAGCAAAGCGTCTTGAGGAGGAGCCTGCCATATGGGAGGCTTACTGGTCATGGTTTGAAACCGTAAACCCGACTGGCGGAAGCCGTTTGGCAAAAGCAGTGACCTATGCCAAAAACCAGAAGTCCTATATGGAGAACTACCTGTTGGATGGACGATGTTCCATATCGAACAATATCGCAGAAAATATCGCCCGTCCCTATGCGGTAGGAAGGAAAAACTTTCTGTTCCATGATACGGTAAAAGGAGCTCGTGCCAGCGCCATTATTTACAGCCTGGTAGAAACTGCCAAACTCAATCATCTGAACATCTATGCCTATCTGGAGACAGTGCTGCTCTATATGCCGGACTATAAAAATGAGCCCGAAGGGATAGAAAAGCTGATGCCCTGGTCTGACATGATACAGCAGAGATGCCGGATCAAATCCAAAGGTTGAAGCTGGAGTATTTTACTTCAACTATATCGGAATACCTTGTGAGAAGATAGCCGTTATTTTATTGAGGGCGTTTACAGGAGGTCAAACTTACGATGCAGGATAAAAAAATTGAAAATTCCAATGAACTGGAGTTCGCTGTGTTTTGTATTGAAAATGTTGCGGCGAAACTGGGCGTGAATGCAGAACTCGTCTATCAGGCATTTACTGAAAAAAGTGATATTCTGAACGGCTACATTGTGCCGGAATATGAAATATTGCATACCCAGAGTCGGGAATATATTGTGAATGACCTCCTTGATGTGATGAAAGAAAGGGGCGTGAAAATATGATTCTCTATCATGGTTCCTTTTTAGAGATTGCACAGCCGGATTTGGTTCATTCTCGTCCAAATGTGGACTTTGGGCGCGGATTTTATGTTACACCACTGCGTGAACAGGCGACAAAATGGTGTGGCAAATTCAAACACCGGGGAAAAGAGGGAATTCTCTCTCGGTATCAGTATGATGAAGATCGGGAAACTGAATTGAAAACGTTGAAATTTAATTCTTATTCAGAAGAATGGTTGGATTTTATTCTGAACTGTCGCAGTGGAAAAGATTCGACAGCTTATGACCTGGTTGCAGGCGGTGTTGCTAATGATAAAGTATTTAATACAGTAGAGCTGTTCTTTGATGGACTGATTGACAAAACAGAAGCCATCAATCGCTTGCGTTATGAAAAACCAAATCTGCAAATTTGCTTCCGCACAGAGAAAGCATTGTCTCTGCTGCATTTTGAAGGGAGTGAGAAACTATGATGGCGAATCCGATTTTGCTTCAGAAGAAATACAGCCGTGTTATAGCGTGCTTTGCAAAACTGCTGGGACTTTCATTGGATGAGGCGTTGGGGTTCTTTTATCATTCAGAAGTTTATCAGCTGATTCGTGACGGCGTATCAGATATGCATTGCATGAGTGATGCATATCTTGCAGAGGAGTTAAGGGAGGAATTTATCAGTTCAAAGCAATCTATATCTTCGTAAATAAAGAGGTATGGATTTACAGATTTGAAATAACATAAAATATTGCATCATAACAAAAACAATGTTATTATATTTAAAAACATGTTATTTGGAGACGCTATATGAAAAATAAATTAAGTGAATTTTTAGGCTGTGAAGTAAAACTGTCCAAACCCATGAAAAAACTTGCCCTGCCAATATTCATGACGATCAGAGACATTAGAATGGCTGAGACATACGGCGTCACTTTTGCGATTGTTGATATAGTGAAAGAAACTGAACTAAGCGTAGCAGCTATGAAAAAGCAGAAAGAAAGGTACGAGGAAGCCTTGCAGTGTCCGGTAGTCTACAAGATGAACATAGACAGTGTAGCCATGAGAAATGCACTCGTCAAAAGTGGGATACCATTTATTGATTCCACAGGAAATGTATTTTTGCCATTCTTAGGGATCGTGCTCTTGGATGTTTACCGAAAAAAGAATATAAAAACAGATAAGATGATGCCGGCGACACAGCTTGCATTTTTGGAGCTCTTATATATGGGAGATGAGGAGACTGTGTCTAAGAGTAAACTGGCGCAGAAACTGAATTTGACGAAAACTTCTATCACGAGAGCTACTACTCAGTTAGCTGAGATGGGTTTGCTTGTTCAGACAAAAACTGGTACAGAAGTCTCGGTTGAAAGGAATATGAGCAGGCGCGCGTACTATGAGAAGGCAAAGGAGCGTCTGATCAATCCGATTCAAAAAGCGATCACAATAAGACGTCAGGAGGATCTTACAGGTACCTATAAGGCCGGAGAGTCCGCGCTTAGTATACTAACGTCTCTGAACCCGCCCATAATAGAGGAAAGAGCAATTTATAAGGGAGCAAAAAATATTGCTCGGTTTGTAGAAGCCGATGCCAGATATGAGGATGCAGAGAGCTGCATATCAGTACAGTTGTGGAAATATGATCCGGCGCTTTTTGCGAAGGAGGGGCATGTGGATCCGGTATCACTCGCCTGTACGTTTGAAGATAATGAAGACGAAAGAATCGAAATGTGCGTGGAGAATTTGCTGGAGGGATTATAAATGGTGCTTGGAATACAATCATTTAGAGAGAAATTTAAGAATTACACAGATTGTTACACGGTTATTGGTGGAACGGCCTGCGACATTCTTCTTACAGAGGCGGATTTGCCTTTTCGGGCAACAAAGGATGTCGATATGATACTGATTATGGAGGATCGGAATCGGAAAAGAACAGGCGAACATGTGAATGAGAAGGATTTGAAAAAACACAAATATGATGTGTTCAGATTGCTTCAGGCAGTTACTGCTGGAGCAAAAGTGGAATCAGATGGGCTTGTGCAGGAGAGCATACATAGATATATTGATGAGATCAGTGCTTTAGATAAAAGTGAGATTAGACTTATGCAAATGGGGCTTCCTTTTGACAGAGATCAGGGAGTAGAGTTGCTAAAAGCAATATATTTGTAACCGCTCAGCATTGACTTTAAACACAGGAGTATCATCCATGGATTTATTGAAGAAGGGGCTGTCTGGTAATAGAGGAGGAATTTATCAGTAAAGATATTGTGTCTGCAGATGATTTTGGGCTTTGAAAAAGCTGATGTGAAAGACAAATACTAGTACATCGTTTCTTAAATAACTAGCCCAATCACTTGCCTGTTTTCCCGATTGCACAGGACAAAAAGCCTCAGCGTAGCCCGCTACGCCTGCGTTTTTTGTCCCGCACACTCGAAAAAACATTCTGCGTGTTTGCGCCAGTTATTTAATTTACGATGTACTAGGATAGGTAGGTGCTGTAAGCAATGAACAGATTTTCGGAGAAAGACTGGAAGATATTTCGGAGTAAGATTGCCGATTGGCAGGAAGCTTATATGGATAAGCTAAATAAAGAGTATATGGAAATCCTTAGCGGAGAAGGGAATCCGTCCGATAAATTCTGGGAACTCGAAAAACGAATCAGGACGGACAAAAAAGACTGTGGAGTCCAATGTGAGATGAGCAGATCGAATCAGTTCTATATCATGATGTCACTGATGAATGAAGGCGCAATTACAATGGATGATTTAGATGATTTTAGCGATGATTTGAAGGAGACGATAGGACGTTTCGCAGGGAGATAAGGAGGTACCTGATGGATTTAAAGGAACTTCATGCTATTCTTACAATCGGAGAAACCGCGGCCGTGGAATTTAAGCGCTGCGGCAATGGAATGGAATCAGATACCTATGAAACAGTCTGTTCTTTTTTGAACCGCTTTGGCGGAGATATTTTTATGGGTGTGCAGGATGACGGAACCGTGGTCGGTGTACCGGAAAAGGCAGCGCCTGATATGGTGAAGAATTTCATCTCGGTAATCAGTAATCCGGCGTTGTTTTCGCCCACGATTTATCTGACCCCCGAGATTATCCGGGATGAGCAGGGGCACAGCATCATTCATGTGCACATTCCCCCAAGCGCGGAGGTTCACAGCTATAAGAAGGTCGTTTATGATCGCGTGGACGATGCGGATGTAAAGGTGACAGCTACAGGTGCGATTGCACAGATGTACATTCGTAAGCAGAATATTTTTACGGAAAAGAAGATCTATCCTTATGCGAGAATGGACGATTTGAGATTGGATCTTCTGCCCAAAATCCGGATCATGGCACAGAATCATGCCGGAGGCCAGCATCCCTGGACGTCGCTTAATGATCAGGAGCTGCTCAAAAGCGCCGGATTGTATGGACGGGATATTGCCACAGGAGAAGAAGGCTATAATCTCGCCGCGATTATGCTTCTGGGAAAAGACGATGTGATTTTAAATGTGGCGCCGACTTATGTGACGGATGCACTGGTTCGCAAAGTGAACGTGGATCGTTATGATGACCGGGAGATCATCAAGACAAACCTGATCGAAAGCTATTATCAGCTTTTGGAGTTCGGCAGAAAAAACCTTCCCGATAAATTTTTTCTGGAAGACACTGTGAATAAAAGTCTCAGAAATACCATTGTCAGGGAGATGGTCAGCAATACGTTAATGCACCGGGAGTTTAGCAGCAGCTATACGGCGAAGTTTGTGATCGAAAAAGAGCGGATGTATGTGGAAAATGCAAGCCGGGCCTCGAAAGAGGGTGTTATCACAGTAGAGAATTTGGAGCCAAATCCCAAGAATCCGACGATAGCTGCTTTTTTCAGAAACATCGGATATGCGGACCAGCTCGGTTCCGGCGTTCGTAAGCTGTTTAAATACAGTAAATTCTATTCGGGCAAAGATCCAAAGTTTGTAGAGGGAGATGTATTTCGGATTATCGTGCCGTTGGATGAGATGTATTCCTTTGATTACAGTCAGAATCTATTGGGTGCGACAAAAGAAAATATTTCTGAGACTTTGGGAGACAAAGGTGCGACATTGGAATGCGACTTTGAAACTTTGGAGAACCATTTTGAGACTAAAGAAATAGTATCGAGGGAAGAAGAAAAAATTCTTCTCTTGATAAAAGAAAATCCTTTTATTACCCAGCAGGAATTGAAGAAAAAAACCGGGATTTCCCTGGGGACGATAAAAAGAATTTTGCCTAGACTGCAGGAAAAAAATGTGCTTGTCAGAGAAGGCGGAAAACGGTTTGGCAAATGGCTCATAAATACCGACAAAGAGAACAGGGAACGGCATGGACAAATTTAATCCTGGTTGGAAGCGGCAAAACGGCCCTGAATGTTTCCCGTTTTCGTTGCTTAGACAACATACAATGTCCGGAAATCACTTATAATAAAAGCATAAATCATAGAAAAAGGAGCTGATATCGTGATGAAAAAAACAGATTCAATGGAAACAGTTTTTGATCAGGGAAAAGAACATCCGGAGAGCCGCAAAGAGCAGCTGATGGGATATCTCAAAAGACTTGGAAACGGGGAGGAGCTGGAAAGCGTTCGGGCGGATTTTGTAAAAAATTTCGGCGATGTGGATGCCACGGAGATTATGGAAGCGGAACAGGCGCTGATCAGGGAAGGGACGCCGCTTGCCGAGGTGCAGCGGCTGTGCGATGTGCATTCCGCCCTGTTTCATGGTGCGATGATGCAGAAAAAGATACAGGAGGAGTTGGCCAAAAAGGACAGCTTTCCTCAGCGGGATTACGGGGATAAAAAGACGCGCGCAGCAGAGCTGGAAGGCATCCAGGGGCACCCGCTCTATACCTTTTCAAGGGAAAACGAAGCCTTAACCGGACTGCTGGCGCAGTTTCGGGAATCGAGAAGCGAGGCGGTTTTTGAGGCGATCCGGGAAATTTCCATACACTATGCCAAGAAGGGCGATCTGCTTTACCCGAATCTGAAGGTGAGGCACGGCATTTCCGGCCCCTCCGATGTGATGTGGACGGTGGATGATGAAATCCGGGACGAGCTGGCGGCTCTTGCCAGGGAAAGTGAGCGCGGCGAGGCGTGGAACGCGCGGCTGGATGCGGTTCTGGAGCGGGCAGGGGAGATGGTCTATAAAGAGCAGAATATCCTGTTCCCGATTTGCGCCATCAATTTCACGGAGGAGGAGTGGTTTGGCGTATATCGTGATTCCAAGGATTACGCTGTCTGCTTTGACGTGGAGAATGAACGCTGGGAGGAGGCCGAGCGGAATTGCCCGGCAAGGCAGTCGTCGGTAAGCGACGAGATCGTTATGCCCGGCGGCCACATGACCGTGGAGCAGCTGACCGCCCTGCTGAACACCATGCCGCTTGAAATCAGCTTTATCGATGCGGATAATATAAACCGTTTCTTCAATGAGGGTGCAAAGGTATTTAAGCGCCCCGGCATGGCGATTGACCGGGATGTATTTTCCTGCCATCCGCCCAAGATTGAAGCGATGGTGCGCTCCATCATCGAGAGCTTCCGGGACGGAAGCCGCGACAGCGTTCCGGTGTGGATGGAAAAGGGCGGCCGCACGATGCTGGTCACCTATATGGCGGTCAGAGATCCGGATAAGAAATATCTGGGCACGATGGAGATCGTCCAGGATATGGAATTTGCAAAGGCCCATTTTCAAAAATAAAAGAAAGCCTGCAGAAAAGAAAGCCTGCTGAGCAGGCTTCTTTTTTTCAATCAAAGCAGCGTGGGGATCCAGTGAGCCAGATGCCCGGCCAGCGCCCGGTGGGCCTCCGGGCTTAAGTGCATGTAGTCGTAAGGATACATGCCCATCCCCTCGATGGAGGCCGCGTCCAGAAAATGACAGCCAAGCCGCTGGGCGACCTCCTGAAAGAACGGTGCGAGCGCCCGGGATTTTTCCACGCAGAGCTCGCCCATCTCGCCGCTCACAAAGGTCGTGCCGTAGCCCGGCTCGATGGGAGGCGGGGCGATCAGGAGGATGTTTGGCTGTCCGGCCCAGGCCTCCGTTGCGGTCTGTGCCTTACGGATCAGCCGTTCCATGCCCACCGCGATATTCTGGGGCGTGGCGCCAAAGCGCTGCTTGACGTCGTTGGTTCCCAGCATGATGATCAAAAGATCTACCGGCTCATGGGTCATCAGACAGGGATAGAGATAGGACAGGCCGCTTAAGCCCTCGTGGAGCGGATCCTCAAACACGGTTGTGCGCCCGCTCAGGCCTTCCTCCTTCACATCATAGCCGGAGCCCAGCTTTTGCTGCAGGAGAGAGGGCCAGCGCTCATCCTGGCGGAAGCGTCCCATCGTTTTGGAATTGTAGCCGTGTGTGTTGGAGTCCCCGAAGCACACGATTGTCTTTTTGTCGTTCATGTCGTCTCCTCCCGCTTTTTTTGTTTGTCTTCGCAGAGTCTGGATGCCAGATAGTTTGCCCCGAGAAGTCCCGCCGTGTTGCCAAGCAGTGCCGGGCGGATGGATACATGGGCAAAGCTTGGCATGATAAAGCGCCCGATCCGCGCCTGTATCATCTTAAGAATGAGAGGCTGCGCCATGACGCCGCCTCCAAGAATGACGCAGGAGGGATTGAAAATATGGATCAGGGAGGACAGGCCAAGCAGGATCTCGTCCACCCAGCTGTCCAGGATTTCATGCACTCCGGGGCGGTGGAGATTTTCAAAAATACGTCTGCCGCTGTCCAGAGCCGGATCGAGGGCCATGGCCCTTTGCACCAGGGCGGTGGTGGAGGCATAGCGCTCGTAGCAGCCGTCGAAAAAATCCTTTTGCCGCAGCTTTTCTTCGCTGTGGGTGACGATGGCACCGAATTCCGCGGCAGAGAAGCTGGAGCCGTGAAAAATCTCCCCGTTCATGACGATGGCCCCGCCCACGCCGGTGCCGTAGGTCAGGCAGAGAAAATCCGGACAGCCCTGTCCGGCGCCGCAGACGGCCTCTCCCATGGCGGCGGCATTCACGTCATTTTCTACCGCCACCGGCACATGAAACCGGCTTTCCAGTTCCTCCCGGATCCGGGTTCCCGTGTAGGCGGGGATATTGCGGTTGGCGTAGATGATGGTTCCGCTGCAGGCATCCACCTGTCCGGCCGTGCTGATGCCGATGGCGTCATAGCCCTGCTCCGTGCAGATCAGAGAGGCGACTGTCTCCAAAATGTGCCGGCCGCCCTTTTGGGCCTCTGTGGGCGTCTCCTTCACTGCGGACAGCTGTCCGTCGATGCAGCAGCCATATTTGATGGAGGTGCCGCCGATATCGAATACGAGTGTTTTCATCCTGCGTCCTCCATGGCGACCTTCACAACACACTTGACGAGAGCGGTGTCTGCGCCGGTGCAGATCCCGGGCTTGTGGGGCTCGCCCGCCAGGCAGATCGTAAAATCGCCGGGCTGCAGGGTGCAGGAGGCAGCAACGGCGCAGTCTCCAAAGCCGATGTCCTTTTCCGCGGAGAAACCGGGACAGTCAAAGCCGGGGAGCTCCCCGGTGTCCACGCGCTCCGAGCCGGAGACGTCGATCTGAATGTCTGCATATCTGTGGTGCACCTCGAAAGGGCGCCCTTCTGCGGGGGAGGCGTTTGCCTCCATTTTGTTCAGAAACACGCGGTCCCCAAGAATCTGCGTGCGCCCCATCGGGAGGGCGCGCAGATCGTGGGTGAGAAGAAAGTCGATGGCGGCATCCAGACAGGGATCCATGCGCCGATATCTTCCGATTCGTTCCAGTTTGTCATAAATCATAGCGTCTGCCTTTCTCCTATAAAATGCCCTGATAGAAACGCTGGGCAATCTCCAGCGGCCGGGTGATAGCGCCGCCCACGACGACGGCGTGTGCGCCAAGCTGCAGCATTTTCTTTGCCTGATCCGGATAGTGGATACGCCCTTCGGCGATGACCGGAATCGGAACGGCGCTGACAAGACCGGATACCAGCTCATAGTCAGGCCCTTCCGTTTTTGCGGAATGAGGCGTGTAGCCGCTCATGGTGGTTCCGATAATATCCACGCCGCATTTCCAGGCGTTGACGCCCTCCTCAAGGGTGGAAATATCGGCCATCAGTGCGATATCGGGGTATTTTTCCCGGATTTGTTGTAAAAATTCGTTGATTGTCCGGCCGTTGCCGCGCTTCATAAAGGTGCAGTCCAGCGCGATGATATCCGCGTCCGCCTTTGCCAGCGCGTCGATTTCCTCCATCGTGGGAGTGATGTAGGTCTCGTAGCCTTCGATGCGCCGTTTTATGAGACCGATGACGGGAAGCCCCGTTTTTTCCTTTATCCCGATGACGTCCCGGATACTGCTGGTGCGGATACATTTGCTCCCGGCTCTGCGGGCTGCCTCGGCCATAAAGGGCATCAGGGACATTTCTTCGCAGTAGAGCGGTTCGCCGGGCAGTGCCTGACAGGAGACGATGATGCTTCCCCTGACGAGCGTCAGAACTTCCTTCAAAGGTTTTTTCATGAGGATACTCCCTTCTTTGTGTGAGTGTGCTGGCTTGATTATAGCATGGAAAAAAAGTGGCAGCAATAGTGAGAGGAAATTTTTTTCAGAAATAAGAAGAAAAAGAAAATTTATTACAAATTTAAATAATTTGCATAAAAACTATTGACAAATACGGACGAATTATATACACTGTGGACACAACAAGAAAGCAAAATAGAAAAAGGAGGATGCGTACAATGAAAAAGTTACTGGCATTGTTTCTGACCGGCGGCATGGTTTTTTCCATGACGGCATGCGGGGGTACGGCCAAACCGGCAGACACATCGTCTACGACGATGAAGGAGGAGACTCCGGCGGAGGAGCAGCCTTCGGCTGCGGAATCGACAGCTGCCGCAGGCACGGAGACGGAGGCGGCGGCGGCTGACATTACCCTGTGGACCTATCCGGTCGGTAAGTTCGGGGACGCCGAGACAGTGAACAGCTTTATCACAGCCTTCAATGCGGTTTATCCGGACATCAGGGTGACGGTGGAGTATCTGGACTATACGTCCGGCGATGATCAGGTGACGGCAGCGATTGAGGCAGGTACGACGCCGGATATGGTGCTCGAGGGACCGGAGCGTCTCGTGAGCAACTGGGGGGCGAAGGGCAAGATGGTAGATCTGGCGGACCTGTGGGATGAGGAAGCGCTGGCGGATATCTCTGCGACCAGCGAGGCGGTTGTGGCGGCGTGCAAGAGCCCGGAGGGCGTATTTTACGAGTATCCCTTCGTTATGACGACGCACACCATGGCGGTCAACTATGAGCTGTTTGAGGCGGCCGGCGCGCTGCAGTACATCAACGAGGACCGCACCTGGACGACTGAGAACTTTGAGAAGGCGCTGCAGGCTCTCGTAGACTACGGCCATTCCAACACCGGCGTTGTATACTGCGGCGGACAGGGCGGCGATCAGGGAACCCGCGCACTGGCGATGAACCTTTACGGAGCAGAGTTTACGAACGCGGATCACACGGAGTGGACGATGAACAGCGAGGCGGGCGTGAAGGGCCTGCAGCAGCTTCGGGACTGGGCGGACGCAGGGCTCCTTTCCTTCGACGCAGGGATCCAGGCTTCGGATGAGATCCAGCTGTTTGCGAATGAGACGCTGGCGATGAGCTTTTGCTGGAACGCGGCGAATCAGCTGACCTACGCGGCGCAGACCGCTTTCACGCCTTACCCGGTGGCATTCCCGTCGGACGACGGTGTGCCCGAGCTTTGCGGCGGTATCTGGGGCTTTGGTATCTTTGACAACGGCGATGCGGACAGGATTGCGGCTTCCAAGCTGTTTATCGAGTTTATCTGCGACGACGCGACACAGGGAATCGAGTCCGTAAAGGCGACCGGCTTCTTCCCGGTCAGATCCTCCTTTGGCAATCCCTACGCGGGAACCGAGGATGAGGAGAGAATGGCGACCTACGCAAGCTTCCAGAAGTGGCTGGGCGACTATTACAACGTGACACCGGGCTGGACAGAGCAGAGAACCGAGTGGTGGAACCTGCTGCAGAGAGTGGAGAAGTCCGGCGACATCCAGGCGGAGGCGGACCAGTACGCAGAGAACTGCAACGCGGCTACCGCGGCGGCCTCCAAGTAAACAAAAGTATCACTGATCGATGAAAGCACCTGCCTTTTATGAGGTGGGTGCTTTTTGAAAGGCGGGGAAGAAAGGAAAAGAATGATGGGGAAGAATAATTCTTTGAGACGAAACCGTGTCTTGGTCTGGAGGGAAACGAGGGCAGCATACCTGTTTCTTCTCCCGGCGCTGATCTTCTTTCTGGGTTTCGTCATTGTCCCGATGTTTCTGTGCTTATTCTACAGCTTCTTTAATTATACGATGGATGATTTCTCCTTCGTGGGACTGCAGAACTACATAGAGATGATTCATGACGTTATTTTCAGGAAAGCGCTGGTCAACACGGTGATTATCGTTATCGTGGCGGTGCCGACCGTCACTGCGTTTTCGCTCTGGGTGGCGGCCGTGATCTATCGGATGCACGCATTTACCAGATCCTTTTACCGGTGTGTCTTTTATCTGCCGGTTGTAACCGGCACGGTGGCCGTATCGGTGGTCTGGAAATGGATGTTTAACAAGTACACGGGCCTGTTTAACTATGTTTTGACCGGTGTGGGCGTCATTGACGAAAATATCAACTGGCTGGGCAACGAGCGGACGGCCCTTGCCTGTATTATCCTGATCCTGTTCACGACTTCCATCGGACAGCCCATCGTGCTCTATGTGGCGGCCCTCGGAAATGTGGACACGGCGCTGGTGGAGGCCTCCGAGGTGGACGGGGCGACGAAGTTCCAGTCCTTCTGGAAGGTGAAATGGCCGTCTGTCATGCCGACGACGCTGTACATTCTGGTGATCACGACGATCAACTCCTTCCAGTGCTACGCGCTGATTCAGCTGTTGACGTCCGGCGGCCCCAATCACGCCACGGACACCATCATGTACTATATTTACTATGAAGCGTTCAAGCTGAACCGTTATGGCTATGGAAATGCCATGGGTATCTTCCTGGCGCTGGTGATCGCCCTGTTCTCCCTGGTCCAGTTTAAGGTGACGAACAGCGGAAAGATGGACTAGGAGGTGACCGCAGTGAAAGCTCAGTTAAAGAAAATAAGCGGATACGGAATTTTTGCAAATATTGTGATGATCGCGCTTGCAATCCTGATGATCTTTCCATTATACTGGATCGTGACGGGTTCCTTTAAGGATGCGGCCGCCATCAACGCGGCGGTGCCCGAGTGGTTTCCGTCCAATCCGATCATTGACAACTATATCCGTCTGTTCCAGAAGCCCGCGCTGCGCTGGCTGTGGAATACGGTGTTTATGGCCGTGATGGCGATGGCGCTGACCTGTATCACGGCGGCCATGGCGGGATATGCGCTGGCGAAGAAACGGTTCATCGGTCAGGCGGCTATTTTCTCCCTGTTTGTGTGCGCGATGGCGCTGCCCAAGCAGGTCGTGCTGATTCCGCTGCTGAAGGAGATGGCGTTCCTCGGGCTGCACGATACGCTGTGGGCGGTCATTCTGCCTACCGTGGGCTGGCCCTTCGGCGTGTTTTTGATGAAGCAGTTCGCGGAAGGGATTCCCGGCGAGATGCTGGAGGCGGCGCGGATCGACGGGGCCGGAGAGGTCCGGACCTTTACGACGATCGTTATGCCTATGATTAAGCCGGGCATCGGCGCGCTGGCGATCTTCACCTTTATCAGCACATGGAACGATTACTTCCTGCAGTTGATCATGCTGAATGCCAGCGAGGTGCTGACCATCTCTCTTGGCATCGCCAAGCTGCAGGCGGAGATGGCGACCGATTACGGCCTGATTATGGCGGGCGCGGCGGTGGCGGCGGTCCCGATTGTCACCATTTTCCTGATGTTCCAGAAATACTTCACGCAGGGCATTACGCTGGGCGCGGTGAAGGGATAATGACAGGAGGCAAACGAATATGAATTTAAGCAAATATGCAGGTGTGTTCCCGGCGTTTTATGCGTGCTATGACGAGGCGGGAAATGTTTCTCCGGAGCGGGTGCAGGCGTTTACGAAATATCTGATCGGCAAGGGCGTGCAGGGCCTTTATGTGGGAGGCTCCTCCGGGGAGTGTATCTATCAGAGCGTGGAGGACCGGAAGCTGACCCTGGAAAATGTCGTGCAGGCGGCGGAGGGCCGGGCAGTGATTATCGCCCATGTGGCCTGCAACAATACAAAGGACAGCCGGGAGCTGGCGGCCCATGCGGAAAGCCTGGGCGTGGACGCGATCGCTTCCATCCCGCCCATTTATTTCCGGCTTCCGGAGCATGCCATCGCGCAGTATTGGAACGATATTTCCGCGGCGGCGCCAAACACCGACTTTATCATCTATAACATTCCGCAGCTGGCGGGCGTATCGCTGACGATCCCGCTGCTTCGGGAGATGAAGAAGAATCCCCGGGTCATCGGCGTGAAAAATTCTTCCATGCCCGTGCAGGATATCCAGATGTTTCGGGATGAGGAGGTGCTGGTCTTTAACGGCCCCGACGAGCAGTTTGTGTCCGGCCTTGCGGCGGGCGCCGTGGGCGGCATCGGCGGCACCTACGCGGTTATGCCGGAGCTGTTTTTGCGGGCGAGGGCGCTTTTTATCGACGGGAGGATGGAGGAGGCCAGGCAGGTACAGAACGATATTTGCCGCATCATCTATAAGATGTGCTCCACGAGGGGCAACATGTACGCGACCATCAAGGAGATCCTCCGTCTGCAGGGCGGACCGGACATCGGAGGCGTGAGACGGCCGCTTGCCGGGCTTGCGGAGACAGATTATGAGATTGTGAAAGAGTGCGCCGGCATGATCGGCGCAGCCATTGCAAAGCACTGCTGAGAGAGGAATTGAAGGGACATATGGTTTCCAGCTTTTTGAGTGACATTCAGTTATCCTATAACCAGTTTACGAGAACCGAGAAAAAGATCGCCGACTATGTGATCAAGCACTGCGACAAGGTGGTGTTTATGTCCATCAGCGATCTGTCGGAGGCCTGCCGCGTGGCGGACGCCAGCGTCTATCGCTTTTGCCGCACCATGGGCGTCAAGGGCTATCAGGAGTTTAAGATGAAGCTTTCCCTCAGCCTTGCGTCGGAGGATGCCGGGAAGGCGGGGGAGACGAAGGACGTCCGGCGCTGGGGGCTGGAGTACATTCTCGACGAGGTACTGGAAAAAAACGTGAATGCCATGCGGGAAACGCGGAGGCTGGCCAATCACGAGACGATTGAGAAAACGGTCCGGATGATGGAGGAGGCGCAGCGCATTTACTTCTTCGGGATCGGGGACAGTCTGCTGATGGGGCAGCTTGCCGTGAACAAATTTCTGCGCATCACCAAAAAGGTGAGCTGTATTTCCGATCTCCATATGCAGGCGATGGTGGCCTCCATGGCGTCGGAGGAGGATATGTTTATCTTTTTGTCCTATTCCGGCTCCACCAAGGATAACATTTCCGTGGCGCGGATCGCCCGGGAGTGCGGCGCGAAGATCGCGGTGATCAGCCGTTTTATGAAAACGCCGCTGACGGCCTACACGGACACGCTTCTTTTGTGCGGTTCGGACGAAGGCCCGCTGGAGGGCGGCTCCATGGGCGCCAGGGCCAGCCAGATGTTCATCATCGACGTGCTGTTCCATGAATATTACAGAAGAAACCATGAGGCCTCCAAGGAAAACAATCACCGGACCTCGGAGGCGGTCGTGGAACGGATCTACTGATAACGGAGTGCAGAAGGAGCGGGCGATACGTCCGCCCTTTTTGCGTTTCCGGTTGATTTTGTCCCCGGATATAGTATAATCTCCCTACAGGAGGTGGCGCTTTGGAACTGTCGGAGCTGACGGCCTACGCCGAAGAAAAATATCATATCCGGGAGCAGAGCAGGCAGGCGGATTTTCCGGGCTGCTCCGTTCTGACAGAGCCGGTCTCGGGAAAATGGGCAGCCCTTTTGATGCGTCAGTGGGATTCCGATACGGGATCGGAGCTGCAGCGGTGTGACATCAAGTGCGGGCGGCAGATTCTTTCGGAGCGGAGGGCGCCCTATCTGTCGCGGCCTTTTTTTATGAAGGGCGACAGCTGGGTGGGCGTCATTTTTGACCGGAGCACGGAGCCGGAGGTGGTGTTTGAGCTGTTTGACCGCGCCGTTTGCGCCTGCCGGGGAAACGGCGGGTACCGCTGCGGCGCTACCCTGGACAGCTGCGGCGATAGCCGGGACAGCCGCGGTTGTCCTGTCCAGGGGGCTGACATCGTGCTGGATACGCCGCCCGCAGCGCAGACCGTCGTCTGGCCGGAGACTGCGATTCCGGCTTTTGGCGCGCCGTTTTCGGTATCCGCCCCGGAGATGCCGGAGAAAATCCGGGAAATGCGGAGCCTGTATGAATACCATGCGGGTTCCTTCGAGGGAAAGTGGAGAAATTTTGTGCGGCAGGGCAAATTTATGGAGGCTTACGAGGACGATGCGCCCTGGGACGGGGAGTATCGGCGCTATTTCCCGACCTATCACGATTTGAACCTTCCGCAGCTGAGAGGTTATTTCACCTGGCGCACCCGGCTTCGGAGAGGGGAATTTACGCCGGTTTCGGCCTCCCTGGCCTATCTGTATGTGTATGAGCTTTTAAACGGGATCGGGGTCGCTTCGCCGGAGGAGTGCCTCCGGAAAATGCAGGAATTTGAGGCGGGCTTTCTGGATGCCGGGATGGGGGATCCGGGAATGCGCAAAAACCTGCGCCGCTGGATGCTGGAATATGCGGTACTGCACGATGTTTCTCCCGAGCTTGCCCGCCGCTGTGCCGATCCCGATGTCCTGCGAAGGGACGCTGCCCTGGCGGCGCTCAGAGCCCCGGAGAGCAGTTCGGATGTGGAGATTTTTTCGGCGCTTTTTGTTTTGGCGGGGAAAAATCCGGAGCAGTCGCCCGTCGTAAAGAGGGATGCAGAGAAGGGAAAGCGGCTTTTTGCGTCGGTGTGGCGCTGTGCCTGCCAAAGCCTTGCCGGGAACGGAAGGGATTTGTTTACGGTCTGCTTTGGAAAACAGAAAAGCTTTGCCTGGCATCCGCTGGGCAATGCGGTCTATCGGGAGGAGAACCGGCATCCGGATACCGACTATGCCCTGGATCCGTGCAGGCTTTTCCTTTGCCGCAGCGGCGTGTGGGAGGAAAGGCGCTACGACAGTCTGTACTTTGACAAAGACAGGCTCCGGACGCTTCTGCACGAGGCGGACCGCGTGCTGCGAAGGGCCCTGAAAACAGGCCATTATCTGAAGGAGCTCCCCGGAGGCGCGTGGGCGGCGGACTGCGCGCAGGAGGCTCTTTTGGCGGAGCGCAGGGCAGAGCAGGAGGCCGCAAGGCCGAAGATTGCGGTCGAGCTTTCCCGGCTGGAGAGGATCCGGCAGGAGGCGGGCGTCACACGGGACAGCCTGCTGGTTGCAGAGGAGCCGGAGATGGCCGGGGAGCTGCCGGAGGTAGCCGGGGAGGTGCAGGAGGCGGGGGAAATGAATGCGGAAAAGGCTTCGGCAGCGGAAGCTTTGCCGTCGGAAGTGCCGCCGCCAAAAGCTGCACCGGCGGAGGTGCCGGAAGGACCGGAAGGGCTGGATGAGACAGGACGGAGGCTTCTGCGGGAGCTTGCAGAACACCGGCCGGTGGAGGCTTATCTGAGGGCGAATCATCTGATGCCCTCCGTGGTTGCGGACGCCGTCAACGAGGCCCTGTTTGATGAGATCGGCGACAATGTTTTGGAATGCGACGGCGATAGAATTACCCTGGTGGAAGATTACCGGGAGGATATCCTGGATATCCTGCGGATGCTTGGAGGTTACCGGAATGAATGACAATCAGAAAAAACCCCCGAAACGGATCGGGCAGGCGGTCTTGAATTCCCTGAAGGGCGGGGTGGTTCCCCGGATCGGCCTGCCTTATATTACGGTGGGACGCAAAAATGAAATCGAAGCTCTGCTTCACGACGTGGACATTATCTCGGACGGAGGCGCGGCGTTCCGTTTTATCGTGGGCCGCTATGGCTCCGGCAAGAGCTTTCTGCTGCAGACAATCCGCAATTATGTGATGGACAGGGGCTTTATTGTGGCCGACGCGGATCTGTCGCCGGAACGGCGGCTGCAGGGGACCAGGGGGCAGGGGCTTGCCACCTACCGGGAGCTGATCGGCAATCTTTCCACGAAGACAAAGCCTGAGGGCGGCGCGCTGACGCTGGTGCTGGACCGGTGGATCAGCGGCGTACAGGCCCGGGCCATGCAGGAGACGGGACTGACGCCCGAAGATGAGGGGCTGGCAAGGGCTGTCGATCAGAAGATCTACGCCGTCACGGCGGCGGTCAGCGAGCTGGTGCACGGCTTTGAGTTTGCGCGGCTTTTGTCCGTCTATTACCATGCCTATCTGGACGGCGACGATGTGCAGAAGGCGAAGGTGGTGCGCTGGTTCCGCGGCGAATACGCCCTGAAAAAGGAGGCGAAGGAGGAGCTTGGCGTCAATATCATCATCAGCGATGATGACTGGTACGATTACCTGAAAATTTTCGCCGTGTTTTTCCGCATGGCCGGATACGCGGGGCTGATGATTTTTATCGACGAGCTGGTGAATCTTTACAAAATCCCCAACTCTGTCACCCGGCAGTACAATTATGAAAAGCTGCTGACCATGTACAATGACACCCTTCAGGGAAGGGCCCGCTATCTGGGCATCATCATGGGCGCCACGCCCCAGACGGTGGAGGACCGGCGTCGGGGCCTGTACAGCTATGAGGCGCTGCGCTCCCGTCTGTCGGAGGGGAAATTTTCCCGGGAGGGAGCCCGTGACCTGCTGGCGCCTGTCATCCGGCTGGAGCCGCTGACGCCCGAGGAGATGCTTGTCCTGTGCGAAAAGCTGGCGGCCATGCACGCGGATCTGTACGGCTATGAAGGGCGGCTGGGCACGGAGGAGCTGGCCCGGTTTATCGAGCTGGAATATTCCCGCGTCGGCGCGGATCAGAATATCACGCCCCGGGAAGTGATCCGGGACTTTATCGAGCTTCTGGATCTGCTGTATCAGAACCCGGAGAGGACGATGGACGAGCTGCTTGGATCGGACGGCTTTTGCCATGCAAAATCCGGGGCCGTGTCCGACCGGGCGGAGGAAGGCTATGTGGAGTTTACCCTATGAATGTCTTTGAGCGATATGCCCCCTTTATTCAGGATTATATTTACCGCTCCGGCTGGCAGGCGCTGCGGAGCGTGCAAAACGCCGCCGGGGAGGCCGTTTTTGGCACGGAGGACAACGTGCTGCTCACCGCCTCCACGGCCTCCGGCAAGACGGAGGCGGCCTTCTTTCCCGTTTTGACGCTGTTGGACGAGGAGCCCTCACAGAGCGTCGGGGTGCTGTATATCGCGCCCTTAAAGGCGCTCATCAACGATCAGTTCGGAAGGCTTGGCGAGCTGTGCAGGGAGGCCCAAATTCCCGTAACCCGCTGGCACGGCGATGTGCCGCAGTCGCAAAAGCGAAAGCTTCTGCGCAAGCCTGCCGGTATTTTGCAGATCACGCCGGAATCCCTGGAGGCGATGCTGATCAACAAGCACATGGAGCTTCCGTCGCTTTTCGGGGATCTGCGGTTTATCATCATCGACGAGATCCATTCGCTTCTGCGGGGGGACCGGGGGCTTCAGACCTTCTGCCTGATCGAGCGGCTGTGCAGGGCAGCGGGCTGCCATCCCAGAAGGATCGGCCTTTCCGCCACCATCGGCAATCCGGAGGCGGCGGGGCGCTTCCTGGCGGCGGGCAGCGGACGGCGGACGCTGATTCCGCGGTTTGACGGCGGCAGGGAGGTTTGGCGACTTTCCATGGAGCATTTTTTCAATACGGCGCCGCAGGCGGATGAGGACAAAAGGGAGGTTCCGGAAACGCCGATCCCGGAAGCTCCCACCGATACCGCGCCCAAAGCAGCGGATCCGGGCATCGGATATATTTTTGAGCACACCAGAGGGAAAAAATGTCTGATCTTTACCAATTCCCGGGAGGAGTGCGAGGCGCTCTGCCAGAGCCTGCGGCAGTATTGCGAGGCCAATCATGAGCCGGACCGTTTCCTCATTCACCACGGGAATCTTTCCGCCTCCTACCGGGAAAGCGCGGAGGAGGAGATGAAGGACGACGATTCCCTTTTGTCGGTCTGCGCCACCGCCACGCTGGAGCTTGGCATCGATATCGGCCGGCTGGAACGGGCCTTCCAGATTGACGCGCCCTTTACCGTGTCCGGCTTTCTGCAGCGGATGGGGCGCACGGGGCGCAGGGGCGATCCGTCGGAGATGTGGTTTGTCATGCGGGAGGATCACCCGGAGCCGAGAGCCATGCTGCCCGAAATGATTCCCTGGCGTCTGATCCAGGGGATCGCCCTGGTGCAGCTTTATATCGAGGAACGCTTTGTGGAGCCGCCGCGCACCGGACGGCTGCCCTACAGCCTGCTGTATCATCAGACGATGAGCACGCTGGCCTCCTGCGGGGAGATGACGCCCGCCGAGCTTGCCTCCCGGGTGCTCCCGCTGTCCTGCTTTCAGCGGATTTCACGGGAGGATTACCGGATCCTGCTTCGGCACCTGCTGGAAATGGATCATATCAGCCGCACGGAAAACGGCGGTCTGATTGTGGGGCTGACGGGGGAGAGGATTGTCAACAATTACAAATTTTATGCGGTGTTCCAGGAAAATATCGAGTATTCCGTGCGTTCCGGGCCGGAGGAGCTGGGGACCATCGTGAAGCCGCCGCCGGTGGGCGATAAGATCGCCATTGCCGGGCGCGTCTGGGTGGTGGAGGAGGTGGATCACAAAAAAAGAGAGGTATACTGTACGCTGGTCAAGGGGAATATCCCGGCTTATTTCGGAGATGTGGCGGGAGACATTCACACCCGCATCCTGGAGCGGATGCGGGGCGTTTTGGACGAACAGGGCAGCTACCCTTATCTGATGCGGCACGGGGTGTGCCGGCTGCAGGAGGCCAGGGACACCTTCCGGAAGGCCGGGCTGCGGGACCGCCCCCTGGTGCATCTGGGCGGGAATATGTGGGCGCTGTTTCCGTGGCTTGGCAGCTACGCCTTTCTTGCGCTGGAGCGGTTTTTGAAAATCCGCTGCGCAAAGCGGCTGGGCCTGAAGGGAATGAATCCTTCCCGTCCCTATTATCTGCAGTTTACCATGAAGGCGGACGAGAAGGAGTTCTACCGGATTACGGCACAGGAGGCGGCGCAGGCGTTTGACCCGCAGGAGCTTCTGTATCCCCGGGAGGTTCCGGTGTTTGAAAAATACGACGAATATGTGCCGGAGGAGCTCATCCGGAAGGGCTTCGCCCTGGGCGTGCTCGATGTGGAGGGTGCAAGAGAACGGGTGCTTGGCTGGTCAGCGTTCAGCTGCACAGAATAAAGTTTCCGTAGCCCTTTAATTCCTCCGGAATCTTCTCGATCAGCACCGGGTACTGATCCAGATCCGCCACATGCACCAGGGTCACCAGGCCGAACTTGGAGCTGTCCAGCAGAAAGTAGGGCTGGCTGGAATTCTGAAGGGCCAACAGCTTGATGACGCGCTCATTGATGTCGTGGTTGGTGATGCCGCAGGAGAGGGAAAAGCCGCTGGCGCCCAGAAAGCATTTATTGAAGTAAAGCGTTTTGAGCGTGCTTTCCGTCAGCGGGCCCACACAGGAGTTGGTCGTCTTTTTGATGGAGCCGCCGATCATAATGCAGGGGATGTCCAGGGCGGTCAGCTGCGTGATGTGGGAGATGCCGTTTGTGACAACGGTCACGTTGCGGCCGGCCAGGTGGGGGATCATGGGGTATGTGGTGGAGGAGGGATCCATAAAAATGACGTCCCCGTCCTCCACCAGGGAGGCTGCCCTGCGGGCAATCCGTTCCTTCGCCTCCTGATTCAGATTCAGCTTGGTGGAGATGTTTAATTCCACGGATTTTTGGGACAGGCGCACGCCGCCGCCGTGGAGCAGCGTAATCTTGTTCTCCGCCTCCAGCTTCATTAAATCCCTGCGCAGGGTGGAGACGGAGACGGACAGTTCCTTCATAATCGTGTCGGTGGACACGATTTCATTGGATGAGAGCATATCTATTATCTTTTCCTGACGTACTGCGGGAATCATATAAAAGTACCTCGCTTTTCTCTTTCTGTTGTCTATCATATCACAGCATCGGCAGAAAATGAAGCTTTTTTCAGAAACCAGTGAATTTTTGTGAAAAATATTGAAAAAACCGGGTTGAAATTGGATATACTGAATTAGAAGCCTGTGATTGATTTTAAAAAATGAATATTGCAGGAAAGAAAATGAAATTATTTGAAGAATACAAGAGAACCAAAAACCGACAATCAAGAGAGAAAACCCGAACGATTCTGTGCACTATGCACAAATAATAGACGCTTTTTGGCCCGAAAAGGCCAGAATACGGGGGTAAAAATGTTTATTATTCATAAAATATCAAATATATTCAAAAAATGTTCAAAATAGGCTTGAAAAGGATGAACATTGGTGGTAATATCATATCACAGCAACAAACATGAACTCAAAAAAATGAAGGAGGTTGCGTTATGAAGAAGAGAGTATTGGCCGCATTGATGACGGCGGCGATGGCGGCGTCCGCTCTTGCAGGCTGCGGCAGCAGCGCGCAGACGGGAGCGACAGAAAGCGCTGCACCCGCAGGCACAGCGGCAGGCACGGAGGCTGCTTCCACGCAGGCAGATGCCGGGAGTGACGGTGAGAAGGTGGAGCTGGAGTTCTGGGCATGGTGGAGCAGCGATGCGAGAAAGCCTTACATCGAGCAGATGGTTCAGGATTTCAACGATTCCCAGGATAAGTACCATGTCACCTATGTGGACATCCCTTGGGGCGATATTTTCACCAAGAACATCGCACAGATCGCGGCCGGCAATCCCTGTGATATCATGGCGAACAGCTTGAGCGAGGTTCGGTTCCGCGCGTCTCAGGGACAGGTGGAGAGCCTGGATCCCTACATTACGGATGATGTAAAGAATGCGTTCTATGAGCAGTACATCGAGGCATGTACCGGTGAGGACGGCAGCCTTTACGCTCTGCCGATCTCCGTGGACACCCGCGTGATTTACTATAACAAGGCGCACTTCGAGGAGGCGGGCATTAAGGCTGAGGATATCAAGACCTGGGATGATCTGGAAGCGGCGGCCCGCAAGCTGGACGTAAAAGAGGGCGACAAGTATACGAGAGTCGGCTTCATGCCCACCCTCGGAAACGGCGGCGTGGACACCTGGCTGATCAACGCAAACGGCGGCCCCTGCTGGTACACGGAGGATGGAGATACCGTAACTCCCACCGTGAATTCCGAGGTAAACAAGGAGGGCTTCAAGTGGATCAGAGAGCAGATCGATTATTACGGGCAGAGCACCTATAACGAGCTGGAGGCAGCGTTCAACTCCGGCATGGCGGATCCCTTCGCATCCGGCACCATGTCCATGCTGGTGCAGACCAGTGCTTACACCTCCTCTCTGGCACAGACCGCTCCTGATCTGGAGGTTGGCGTGATGCTGCTTCCCGAGTTTAAGGCAGGCAACGGCAACACGGCAAACGGAGACGGCTTCGTCCTGGAGATTCCCAAGGGCGCAAAGAATCCCGAGGGCTCTTACGAGTTTATCAAATTCGTGACCAGCTATGAGACGCAGGATTTCCTGAGCACCAGCCTGGGCGACTTCTCCGCAAGAAACGATTTCAATGACGACAGCACCTTCTTCCAGAAGCCTCTGGTTGCGGACATCGCAAAAGCGCTGGAGCAGACCTCCACGGCGATCATCCCCAACAAGATCAAGGGCTACACGGATGTGATCAATCCGATTATCGACGAGGGACGTCTGGGCGTAACCTCCACGGACGACGCGCTGGATCAGGCGCAGAAGGCGTTTGAGGATTTCATCGCAAGCAACTAAAGCCGCAGGGCTGTAACTTTACACGATTATGACAGAAGGGCTCTTTATGCAGGATAAAGAGCCCTTCCTGATAGAAAGAAGGCACTATATGTTTGGTAAAATTCTTTTTAAATTTGGGGTCAGGAAGCAAAAGACCAGAGAAAATATATATGGCTATATTTTCATCCTGCCCTGGCTGATCGGCCTGCTGGCGTTCACCCTGGGGCCGATGATTTTTTCCTTTATCACGAGCTTTGCTGACTATAACATGCTGAAAATCGACTTTATCGGTATCGGAAATTACACCAGAATGTTCACAAAGGATCAGCTGTTCTGGAAGTCTCTGGGGAATACCGCCATCTATGCGGTGATGAACATCCCTCTGGTGACGGCGGGCGGCGTGATTGTGGCGGTGATTCTGAATAAATCCATTTTCGGTCTTCGGACCTTCCGCACGATCTATTATCTGCCCTCCATTATGGTGGGCGTGGGAACTTATTTTCTGTGGATGCTCCTTCTGGATCCGGCAAACGGCCTGGTCAACACCGTCCTTGGCGTGATCGGCATTCAGGGGCCTGCGTGGCTGACGGATCCCAACTGGACCAAGCCTGCCATTATCCTGATGCACCTGTGGGGGCTGGGCGGACAGATGCTTTTGTATCTGGCCAGACTGCAGAGCATTCCGCAGGATTACTATGAGGCGGCTGCCCTGGACGGCGCCAGCAGCTTCCGGCAGTTCCGGAGCATCACGGTGCCTTTGCTTTCCCCGATTATTTTCTACAACCTGACGATCGGTATTATCGGCGCGTTCCAGATTTTCCAGGAGGGCTATATTTTCTCCGGGGACGGTTCCGGAAAGCCGGCGGGCTCTTTGCTGTTTTACAACCTGCACCTGTGGAATCAGGCGTTTAAGAATTTCAAGACCGGATATGCGAATGCGATGTGCTGGTTTTTGTTTGCCGTCGTGATGGTGATGACTCTGATCAACCAGAAGCTGTCCAAGAAATGGGTATACGAGGAGGATGGAAGCAATGGTTAAAAAGAAGAAAATCGGCGATCTCATTTTGTTCATCGTCCTCTGTCTGGGCGCGGTCATTATCCTGATCCCCATTGCCTGGATGGTCAGCACGGCCTTAAAGTCCGCGCCGGAGGTGGCGGCCTATCCGCCCAGGCTCCTGCCGGAAAAGCCGCTGTTTGAAAACTTTGCGATTGCCTGGAATAAGGCGCCCTTTACAAGGTATACGATCAATACGCTGATCATTGTGTTTTTCAATATTATCGGGGGCGTGTTTTCCAACTCCTTTATCGCATACGGCTTTGCGAAGATCAATTTTAAAGGGAAGGCCTTCCTGTTCAACATCGTCCTGGCGACGATGATGATCCCGGGCTTTGTGACGCTGGTTCCCACCTACGTTATCTTCTCGAAACTGCACTGGGTCAATACCTACCTGCCGCTGATCGTGCCGATGTTTTTCGGAAACGCGTTTCATATTTTCATGATGCGCCAGTTCTACCGGACGATCCCCAACGAGCTGTCCGAGGCGGCGAGAGTGGACGGCGCGGGACATTTCTATATCTGGGGCAAGCTGATGATGCCCCTGGTAAAGCCGGTGATGGCGACGGTTGCCCTGATCAATTTCAAGGGCGCATGGAGCGATTTCCAGGGCCCCCTGCTTTATTTAAGCGACCGGACCAAATATACGCTGCAGCTTGGACTTCAGGTGTTTAAGGGCCAGGGCTTTACGGAGTGGAACTACCTGATGGCCGTATCCTTTTTGTCCATGATCCCGATCCTGATTTTGTTCTTCTGCTTCCAGAATTACTTTATCCAGGGCATGAACGTGGGCGGAGCGGTGAAGTAAGGAGAAAACATGAAAAAGCTTGGAATCATTCACACGACGCCGGCGACCATCGCCAGCTTAAACAGCCTGGTCAGGGAGATCATCGGCGACGTGGAGATCATCAATTTTCTGGACGACTCGATCCTCGGGGATATGTGCCGGGGGCATGAGGTGGAATATGTCCGGAACCGCTGGATTTCCTACGCGGTGACGCTGGGACGGCTGGGAGCAGACGCGGTATTGTCCGCCTGCTCCACGGTGGGGGCCTTTGCGGAGGAGGCGGACCGGCTGCTTGCCGTTCCGGTTTATCGGATTGACGAGGCCATGTGTGCCAGGGCGGCAGAGCAGGGGAAAAGCATCAGTGTATTTGCGACGCTGTCCTCCACCCTGGAGCCCACGACTGCGCTGCTGCGCCGAAAGGCGAAGGAGCTGGGAAAAGACGTGGCGATCCACCCGGTTTTGGTGGAGGGGGCCTACGAGGCTCTGATGAGCGGCGACAAACCGCTTCATGACCAAAAAATCCGGGAGGCGGTGGAAAAATGGCTGCCGCAGTCCGATGTGGCAGTGCTGGCGCAGGCTTCCATGGCTTCCGCGGTGGAGCCGGGCAGCGAGGCGGCAAAGAAGCTTCTGACCAGCCCGAGGCTGGGGATTGAGAAGCTCAAAAAGGATCTTGGGCTTTAAAGGGGGAAGCTGTATGCACGGAATTATCGGCGTGGACGTGGGGACCACCCATATCAAATCGATCCTGTTTGCCGGAGACGGCCGGGTGCTGGGAGAGGAAAAAACGCCCACGCCGCTGCACCGGGACGCATCGGGAAGCTGGTATGAGCCGCTGGAAATCTGGCGGCTTGTATCGGAACAGCTGGCGTCGCACCGGCAGGCCTTTGACGGGGAGCTGGACGCGATAAGCGTCACCGGAATGGCGGAGGCGGGATTGATTGTGAACCGGAAAACCAACCGGGAGCAGACCCGTATCCTGCCCTGGTTTGAAACCTGCACCCAGCCGCTGGCGGCCGGCATGGACGCTGCGACAGAGCGGGAGCGGTTCCGGGTGACGGGGCTGCACAACAGCTTCAAGTACGGGATTTACAAATTTCAGTGGCTGCTTGCGCAGAGCAAAACAGACAGGCAGGAGGCGGTCTGGCTTTCCATGTGCGACTATATCGTCTGGAAGCTGACCGGGGAGCTTGTCACGGATCCCAGCTTTGCGGCCCGCACCTACGCCTACGACATCCGGAAGAACTGCTGGGATCGGGAATGGCTGGCGGAGCTGGGGCTTTCGGAGGAAAATTTCCCGCGGGTGCTTCCCTCGGGACAGACGGCGGGCTTCTGGCGGGCCGGGGAGGGCCCGGCGGAACCTGCGATTCCATCGGAACCTGCGGTTCCGGTGGCGCTGGCGGGACACGATCATGTGTGCGCTGCCTTCGCGCTTTTAAAGGAGCGGCCGGAGGCGATCTGTGACAGCGCGGGTACCTCGGAAACCTATGTGGGACGGGTAAAGCAGGTGCCGGAGGGTGGCTTTGATCCGGATACGGGGGTGCTCTACGGGCCGTTTGTGGACGGCGGCTGGTTTTTTATGGCCAGCGTTCCCTCCTCCGGTCATTCGGTGGAATGGTTCCGCAAAAGGCTGCAGCTTTCGGAGCTGTCCTATGAGGAATTGAACCGGCGGGCGATGCAGGAGCAGGCAGGGCCCACCGGGCTTCTCTATTTCCCGTATCTGACCGGGATGGGCAGCCCCTGGTATGAGGCCGGGATGCGCGGCGCGCTGATCGGCTTTGGGGAGAACGACGGCGGCATGAAGCTGTTTTGCGCGGTGATGGAGGGGATCCAGTATCAGGCGGCCTGGATTTTACAGCGGCTGGACAGCGCCTGCGATACGAAGGGGAAGGAGCTTGTCTGCGCGGGCGGCGCGGTGCATAACCGGGCGATGATGCGCATCAAGGCGGATGTCTTAAACCGCTGCGTCCGGACGCCGCAGGAGGGAGAGGCGACGCTTGTCGGCGCGGCCGCCCTTTTTTACCGGAAGAAGGAGGGGGACAAAGCGGCGGCCGTCTTTTTAAAGAACGCGCTTCCGGAAGGGGACAGCTACCTGCCGGATCCGGAGCGGGCCGCCGCCTACGAAGAAATATGGAAGAAACGCTTTTTGCCGATGGCAGAGCTTTTAAGGAAATATTATGATACCAGGGTCAAAAGGTCATAAAATCCGATGCAAGCTTGCTTGCAAGAGGATTTTTGAACTTGGGACCCGCCAAAACATGAGCAAGGAGCCGTTTTTCAAAGAAAAACGAGCGGATTGCGAATGTTTTGAGGATTGCGGGAGCACTTTGTGCGGAGCAATCCGGTATCATAGGGGGCAAAAGACCTTTTGCCCCCGACATTATATAATCAAGAAAATCAAACGGAGGGAATCAAACATGGCTAATGTACAGAATTTGACGGAAATGTTAAAGAAGGCGAAGGAGGGACGCTATGCGGTGGGTTCCTTTTCCGCGCGCTACACCAAACTGATCGCGCCCATCATAAAGGCCGCGATGGCGACCGATTCACCCGCCATCGTGCAGCTTTCCGAGAAGGAAGTGATCCGGCACAAGGTGGGAGTCCGGGAATTTGCGGAGGAATTTTACCGGGTGGTAAAGGAGCTGGATCCCAGGGTGCCGCTGGCGCTGCATCTGGATCACACGAAAACCTTAAGCGTTATCTCGGAGGCCATCGACTCCGGTTTTACGTCCGTGATGATCGACGCTTCGGAGATGGATTTTGATGCAAATGTGGCGGTGACAAAGCAGGTGGTTGCCATGGCCCATCCCCACAATGTGACCGTGGAGGCGGAGCTTGGAAAAATCGGAACCACGGACTTTGTGGAGACGGACAAAGACGAGGAGCTTTATACAGATCCCGTGGAGGCGGCCCGTTTCTGCGAGCTGACCGGGGTGGACTGCCTGGCGGTTTCCGTGGGGACGGCTCACGGCGTTTACACGGTGCGAAAGCCCAAGGTGGACTATGACCGTCTGGAAGCCATCAACAAGCTGACGGATACCCCCCTGGTGCTTCACGGCGGCTCCGGCGTGCCCAGTGAGATGGTCGTGAAGGCGGCCCAGCTGCCCACCGGCGGCGTGTGCAAGGTCAATATCGCCACGGATCTGGAACTGGCGATGCTTGCGGTGGTGGGCCGCGAGGGGCACCTGACGGAGAGCGAGTTCAACAGCTATTCCCCCGAGCTGATCCGAAAGTCCCAGGATGCGGTGCAGGCTCTGGTGGAGGACAAGATCAGACATTATCTGCTCAGCGACGGCAGGGCATAAGACAGCGCAAGGAGACGGGACATGAAAGAGAAAAAGCTATACATGATCGGCAATGCCCACCTGGATCCGGTGTGGCTGTGGAACTGGCAGGAGGGCTTCCAGGAGGCGAAGGCGACCTTTCAATCCGCCCTGGACCGGATGGACGAGGATCCGGATTTTGTGTTCACCTGCAGCTCCGCCGCATTTTACGAGTGGATCGAGAAAAATAATCCGGCGATGTTTGCACGGATCAAAAAGCGGGTGGAGGAGGGCCGCTGGGAGCTGGCCGGCGGCTGGTGGATCCAGCCGGACTGCAACATTCCCTCCGGCGAGTCCTTCGTGCGCCAGGGCCTTTACGGGCAGCGCTATTTTCTGGAAAAATTCGGGAAAACGGCAGTCACCGGCTACAACGTGGACAGCTTCGGGCACAACGGGAATCTGCCCCAGATCCTGAAAAAAAGCGGGCTGGACAACTATGTGTTCATGCGTCCCATGCCTCTGGAAAAGGGGCTGCCGGGCCGCACCTTCTGGTGGGAATCCATGGACGGCTCCCGGGTGATGACCTATCGGATCCCCTATGAATATTGCAGCTGGGGCAAGGATCTGGAAAAGTATACCGACCGGTTAAAGTGCGAGCTTTTGGACGGGGAGAACGAGCTGATGATGTTTTACGGGGTGGGCAACCACGGCGGCGGCCCTACCCGGGAGAACATCCGCAGCATCCATGCGCTCAACGCCCGGGAGGATATGCCGGTGATGGAGATGGATACCACGGCCAGTTTCTTTGAGAAGGTGCGTCACAACGGAAGAGAATACCCGGTGCACATCGGGGATCTGCAGCACCATGCCAGCGGCTGCTACAGCGTGCTCTCCCGGGTGAAGCGGGAAAACCGCAGGGCGGAGGACGAGCTGGTCCGGGCAGAGATGTGGAGCAGCATTGCGGCCCAAGTGGAGGGCCAGCCTTATCCGGAGGATTTCCGGCGCGCCTGGAAGGGAGTTCTGTTCAATCAGTTCCATGATATTCTGGCGGGCACCAGCATCCCTTCGGCCTATGAGGACGCCTCTTATCTGTACGGGCAGGCGATGGCCATCGGGCAGGAGAATGTCAATTACGCGATTCAGGCTATTTCCTGGGACATCAACATCGGGGAGGATACGACCATGCGCCCCATCGTGGTGTTCAATTCCCACGCCTGGGAGGGCATGATGGCGGTGGATCTGGAGGTCCGGGGACTGACCAACGACAATTTCAAGCTGACGGATGCAGCGGGCAACGTGATTCCGGCCCAGCGCATCCAGTCCGAGGCCACGGTCAACGGCCAGTCCCGGCTTTTGTTTGCGGCAAAGCTGCCTTCCATGGGCTACGAGGTATTCAGGCTGTATCTGAACGTGGAGGATGCGCCCCGGTTTGCCCCGGTTTCGGTGAGTGAGGACGGGTTGGAAAACGGCCGTTTTCGCCTGCGCTTTGACAACTGCACCGGTTATGTGTCCAGCCTCTATGACAAGCAGGAGGAGCTGGAGGTACTGCGCCGTGCGGGAGGCCGCCTAAAGGTGATCGAGGACAGGCATGATACCTGGGCCCACAATGTGTTTAAATTCGACCATCTTCTGGGCGAGATGCAGCTGGTCTATAAAAAGGTGCTGGAGGAGGGCCCTGTGCGCAGCAGCGTCCGGGTGAAATATAAGTATAACCAGTCCTATGTGGTGCAGGATTTTCGGATGTATCAGGCGCTGGATTTTGTGGAGGTGAAGGTGTCCGTCGACTGGCGGGAGCACTGCACCCAGTTAAAGATCAGCTACCCGGTGAACTTAAACTTCCGCAGGCCCACCTATGAGATCCCCTACGGCTACATCGAAAAGAGCGCCAACGGGGAGGAGGAGCCGGGCCAGAGCTGGTTCGACTTTACCGGCGAGCATTTCCAGAAGGGCGTCATGTACGGACTTGCAATCGCCAACGACGCCAAGTACAGCTACAACATGGATATCGACGAGATGAACCTGACGGTGCTGAAAAACTCGGTCTTTGCCCATCATGATCCAAAGCAGCTTGAGCCGGACACGGAGTATCGGTTCGTGGACGACGGGCTGCAGGAGTTTACCTATATCCTTCTGCCCCATGCGGGTTCCTGGAAGGAAGCAAAGGTGACGCGGCATGCCCGGGAAATCAATGTGCGGCCGCTGACCGTGATCGAGACGTACCATAAAGGAAGTCAGCCGCAGAAGCGTTCCTTCCTGAGCCTGGACAGCGACCATATCCAGATTTCCGCCATGAAGGAAAGCGAGGACAAAGACGGAGTGATCGTGCGGGCCTACGAGACCGGCAAGCGGCCGGGCAAGGCGGTGCTGCGCGCAGACTTTATGAACCGGGAGGCAGAGCTTTCCTTTGCGCCCTGTGAGATCAAGACCGTGAAGCTGCCCTACGATCATTCCCTGCCGGTGGTTGAGGTGAATCTGCTGGAACGGGAGGAACATTGAGGATGCCCCATACAATCGTGATTGCGGACGACGTTACCGGCGCAAACGACATCGGCATCATGTATGCCAAGGCCGGACTGTCGGCCTATGTATACAGCTACCGGGAGGGGGAGCGCCCTGCGTACCCCTCCTGCGACGCGCTGATCATCGACACCGATTCCCGGTTCGACACTGCGCAGAGAGCCTACGAGAAGGTGCAAAGAGCGCTGGAGGGCGCGCCGGTAAAGGAGGCGCGTCAGTTTATCGACAAACAGTGCAGTGTCTTTCGGGGAAATATCGGCGCCGAATTCGACGCCATGCTGGACACCCTGGGAGCAGAGTTTGCGGTGGTGGTGCTGGGCTTTCCGGACAACGGCCGGACCACCCTCCACGGCATTCACTATGTCAACGGCGTAAGGCTGGAGGATTCCCAGTTTCGGCATGACCCGGTGCATCCCATGACCCGGTCGGATCTGGCCGGGATTTTGCAGGCGCAGACAAAGCGGAAGGTGGGCTCCGTTTTTTACGAGGTCTACGATCAGGGAAGGGACGCCCTGCGCCGGGCGCTGCGGGAAGCGGAGAAAAGCTGCAATTACTGCATCATGGATGTGCGGGATAACCGGGACCTGGAGCTTTTGGCGGAGGTTTTGGAGAACCAGCAGATTCTCTGCGGCAGCTCCGCCCTCTCCGAGTATCTGGCAAAGCGGGAGGCCGATCAGAGCGGGATCAGGCAGCCGGAGGGACGTTTCCCGGTGCCCCGGAAGGTTTTCTGTATCGCGGGAAGCCTGACGCCTCAGACCATCGGACAGACCGCCTACATGGCAGAGCAGGGATATCCCGTGATCACGCTGGACACCCGCCGTCTGCTGGAGAAAGAGGAACGGCAGGCAGAGCTGGAACGGGTTTATCAGCTGGTGTGCAAGGGCTATCAGAGCAAGGATTTCGTGATGGTGCACTCCATGAACCGGGCGGAGGAGGTAGCCGCCACCAAGGCGCTGGCGCTGTCAAAGGGAATGGATAACACCCAGGTGTCCGGGCTGGTATCTTCGGCCCTGTCGGAGGTGGCAGTCCGTGTGGTGGAGGCTTACGGGATCCGCCGGATTATCGTCTGCGGCGGCGACACCTCCGCGACGCTGTGCAGCGCCCTCCATGTGAACGGGATGCGGGTGCTGGAGGAGATTGAGGCGGGCCTTCCCACCTGCGAGAGCGTGGATGAGCCCCACTACCGAATGGTACTGAAGTCCGGCAGCTTCGGCAGCCGCTCCTTTGTGGAGAAGGCCAGGGAGAAGCTTTTGCTGGAGAGAAAGGAAGAGACATGTCAGAGCAAAAACAGCTCGATCTGTTAATCGAGAGATATCCGGTGCTGGAGGCCTGCCGCAGCCAGATCGACAGCGCTTACCGGCTGATCCGCCGGGCCTACGAGCAGAAGGGAATGCTGCTTGTCTGCGGAAACGGCGGCTCCGGCGCAGACTCCGAGCATATTGTCGGGGAACTGATGAAGGAATTTTCCATCCGCCGTCCCCTGCCCGAGGAGGAGAAAAAAAGACTGCACGAGGGCTTTTCGGAGGACGGACGGGTGCTGGCGGACCATCTGCAGGGCAGCCTGCCGGCGGTGACGCTGACCAGCAATATCGCCCTGTCCACCGCCTTTGCAAACGACGCGGTGCCGGAGCTGGTGTTTGCCCAGCAGGTGTACGGCTACGGCCGGGAGGGCAGCGCTTTGCTGGGAATCAGCACCTCGGGCAATTCCAGAAACGTAATTTATGCGCTGGAGACGGCGCGGATGAAAAAGATGGCGACGATCGGGCTTACCGGCGAGGGCGGCGGGCGGATGCGGGAGCTGTGCGATGTGTGCATTTGCGTTCCCGCCACCGTCACCTATCAGGTGCAGGAGCTGCACCTGCCCGTCTACCACACCCTGTGCCTGATGCTGGAGGAGGCTTTTTTCGGATGAGATATTTGGCTGGAATCGACATCGGCGGCACCAAGTGTGCCGTCACCCTGGGAAAAGAGGATGCGGGGAGCATTCAGATTTGGGAAAAGCGAAGGTTCCCCACGCCGGACGATCCGCAGGAGGCGGTGAACGCCCTGGTAGATACGCTGCGCAGGCTGTTGGAAGATCATCCTGAGGTACAGTTGTCCGCGGCGGGGGTCAGCTGCGGCAGTCCTCTGGATTCCAAAAGAGGGCTGATCCTGTGTCCGCCAAACCTTCCGAACTGGGATCATATCGATGTGGTGACGCCTTTTTCGGAGGCCTTCGGCGTGCCTGCGGCGGTGCAGAACGACGCCAACGCCTGTGCCCTGGCGGAATGGCTCTGGGGCGCGGGAAGGGGCTGTGAAAATATGATTTTCCTGACCTTCGGCACCGGGCTGGGCGCCGGGCTGATTTTGAACGGACAGCTCTATGCGGGCAGCTGCGACATGGCCGGGGAGGCGGGACATATCCGGCTGGAGCCGGACGGCCCGGTGGGCTATGGGAAGGCCGGCTCCTTCGAGGGCTTCTGCAGCGGCGGCGGGATCGCCCGCTACGGACAGGCGCAGATTTTGAAGCATCTGCAAAGGGGCGGACAGACCGCCGTTTTGGCGGGTGGAAAAAAGCCGGAGGAGGTGACGACGGCGGATATCGGAAAAGCCGCTCAGGCGGGCGATATTCTGGCGCTGCAGATCATGGAGCATACCGGGCGGATGCTGGGAAAGGGGATTTCGGTGCTTTTGGACCTGTTCAACCCCCAGCGGATTGTGATCGGAAGCATTTTCCTGCGTCAGGAGGCGCTGCTTCGGCCGCCCATGGAGGAAGAAATCCGGCGGGAGGCGCTGTCTTACACGAGGGAGTCCTGCCGCATTTTGCCTGCGGGGCTGGGCGAGTCTCTGGGCGATTACGCGGCCCTGTCCGTGGCGGGAAATATCGGACGGAAATAGGAGGAGATACAGGATGGATCAGGCGATTGTGCGGGCGCAGGTGAGCGTGAACCGGCAGAAGGCCAAAACGGCTCAGCTGCCGCTTTTGTCCCGGGAGGAAAAGGAGAGAAGCACGCTGTGGAATTTCGGAGAGGAGGGCGTTGCGGCCACGTTGTCTGTCGGGCAGTCGGAAAACTGTCTGACCGGTTACGGAAGCTGCCGTCTGGAGGTGCACCCTTTTCGGGAGACGGACGGGCTGGCCTTTGAGCGTCCGCTGGTCTGGGCGCTGGAGCTCAAAAACCGGCCGGTGCGCATGACCGCCCAGTACCTGCACCGGGACTGGTGGACCAGGCCCTGCTTTGTGAAAAAATGGGAGGAGCTGCCGGAACGGACCCAGTGCGTCTATCTGGACTACGGGGACCGCTTCGGCTGTCTGCTCCTGTTGGCTGGAAATTCCTTTAAGACGATGGCACGGGGCGGAGCGGAAGGGCTTTTGACGCTGGAAACCACGGCTTATCTGGCGGGAGCGGTCTCAGTGGAGGAGCCGCTTTTTGTGCTGGCGGAGGGACAGACGCCAAAGGAAGCGGTGGAGACAGCCTGCCGGGCGGCAGCGCGGGAGACGGGCGTTCTTTTGCGGGAGCAAAAGGAGCTGCCGGAGCTGTTTGAGTATTTCGGCTGGTGCAGCTGGGACGCCTTTTATACGGAGATCAGCGAGGAGAAGGTGCGTCAGAAGGCCCAGGAGTTAAAGGACAAACAGATTCCGGCACGCTGGCTTTTGCTGGACGACGGCTGGCTGTCCGTGCGGGAAAACCGGCTCTATGAGCTGGGGCCGGAGAAGGAAAAATTTCCGGAGGGCTTTCGGAAGATGACGGCGGATTTAAAGCGGGACGGGCAGTTTCGCTGGATCGGCGTCTGGCACTCCCTGGGCGGTTACTGGGGCGGCATCGAGCCCGGAAGCCGGGCGGCCCTTTCGGAGGAGGGACATCTGTACCGGACCCGCACCGGCAGGCTGCTGCCCGCGCCGCGGGCGGAGGAGGGCTACGGCTTTTACCGGGACTGGTACGAGGATCTGCGCAGCCAGGGCATCGATTTTGTGAAGGTGGACGGCCAGAGCGCGATCAAAAACCATTATGCAGACGACACGGCGGTATGCCGGGCCGCGCGGGAAACCCACCGGGCGCTGGAGGGCGCGGCGGGGGCCTATATGGGCGGACGGCTGATCAACTGCATGGGCATGGCCATGGAAAATATCCTGGGACGTCAGGGCTCGGCGGTGAGCCGCAACAGCGACGATTTTGTGCCGGATAACCCGGAGGGCTTTGCGGAGCATCTGCTGCAGAATGCCTACAACGCCCCCTACCACAGCGCCTTTTACGTCTGCGACTGGGACATGTTCTGGAGCAACCATCCCGACGCCAAAAAGCACGCGGTGCTGCGGGCAGTCAGCGGCGGGCCGGTCTATGTGTCCGACCGGATCGGGGAGACAAATGCCGGGACGATCCTGCCCCTGCTCCTCTCCGACGGGCGCATTTTGCGGATGGAGCGGGCCGCCCTTCCCTCCGCCGACTCCCTGTTTGCGGATCCTGCAAAAGAAGGACTGTTAAAGCTGACCAATGTGGCTGGCTGCGGTCTGTCGGCAGAGGGAAAGAGGGGCGGCGCGGTGGCCGTCTACAACCTTACCGGCGCTGCCGGTGCAGGGCAGCTTTCGGCGGCGGACATCCCCGATCTGCCGGAGGGCGAATACCTGTGTGTGGACGCTCTGGAACACCGGGTGCTGGGACTGACGGAAAAGGGAGGGGAGGGCTTTCCCCTTTCCCTGGAGGCAGAGGGCTTTGCCCTGTATCTGTTTGTGCCGGTGCTGGAGCAGACGGCGGTGCTGGGGCTTGCGGACAAATATATCGGCTTTGCCGCGCTGGAGAGGCTTACATTTTTGCGGGACGGTTTTTTGGCCGTACTCCGGGACGGCGGGGATTTCTCCTTCTGCACGCGACAGCGCGTGGCGCAGCTGTGGGCGGACGGGGAGGAGGTCTCCGGAAGGCTGACGGAGAAGGACGGCATTTACACCCTGCCGGTGGCCCCGGGCGGACAGCGGGTTGTGCAGGTAAGATGGAAGGAATGAGAAGACGATGAAAAACAAAATCATGCTGATCACCTACGCGGACAGCTTCGGACAAAATCTAAAGGAGTTAAAGACGGCGCTGGACACGCATTTTTCCAGGGAGATCGGGTCGGTGCACATCCTGCCCTTTTTCCCCAGCTCCGGCGACCGGGGCTTTGCGCCCCTGACCTATGAGGAGGTGGATCCGGCCTTCGGGACCTGGGAGGACGTGGAGGCCATCGCCGGGGAGCACGAGCTGATGTACGACTTTATGATCAATCATCTGTCCCGCCGCTCGCCCCAGTTTGAGGATTTCGTGAAACGTCACGACCAATCCCCCTACAAGGATATGTTTATCCGCTTCCGGGACTTCTGGCCCGGCGGCGCGCCCACGCAGGAGCAGATCGACGCCCTGAACAAGCGGAAAAACTGCGCGCCCTGCGAGAGGATCCGGTTTGACGACGGCACGGAGGAGGATATCTGGTGTACCTTCAGCGAGGAGCAGATGGACCTGAACCTGGAAAGCCCGGTGACCTGGGAGTTTGTGGAGCGCTCCCTGCGGTTTTTGATGGATCATGGCGCCTCCATGATCCGGCTGGACGCCTTTGCCTTCGCCACCAAGAAGCTGGGAACCTCCTGTTTTTTCGTGGAGCCCCAGATGTGGGACTGCATGGCGAGGGTGCAGCGGATCCTGGACGAAAAGCACCTGCCCATGCTGCCGGAGATCCACGACCACTATAAAATCCAGCTAAAGATCGCAGAGCACGGCTATCCGATTTATGATTTTGCCCTGCCGGTGCTGGTCCTGCATACGCTTTATACCGGCAGTTCGGAGCGCTTAAAGCATTGGTTCTCCATCTGCCCGGCGGATATGTACACCACCCTGGACACCCATGACGGCATCGGTACGGTGGACGTGGAGGATCTTCTGACGCCCGATGAGCTGCAGGCGGTGATTGACCGGACCGGACAATACGGAGCTAACTTCAAGATGGATTTTTCCGCCAAGGCAAAGGACAAGCCGGTGGTGTATCAGATCAACTGCACCTACTATTCGGCCCTGGGGGAGGACGATCAGGCCTACCTGCTGGCCCGGGCCATCCAGTTTTTTGCGCCCGGCGTGCCCCAGGTTTACTATATGGGCCTGCTGGCCGGGAAGAACGACTACGAGCTGATGCGCCGCACGGATTTTCCCCGGAATATCAGCCGCCACAATTATACGCTGGAGGAAATCGGGCGGGAGGCAGAGCGGCCGGTGGTGAAAAAGCTCTGCGCCCTGATGCGGATGCGCAACGAATATCCGGCTTTCGACGGCGCAGTGCAGGTATCTGAGCTGCCCGACGATCAGCTGGAGCTTGTGCGGGAGAGCAACGGCTGCCGGGCGGTGCTGCGCGCGGATCTGAAAACAAAGGAATTTACGGTGACCTGCGGGGATCCTGCCTATTCCTTCGGCCTTTGAGGAGAATGCCATGAAGCTGATGAAGCATTTGTACCAGGTGGGCGGCGTGGGCCGCTCCCACTTTTATGACGCCTCCGCCTATCTGCTGGAAGGGGAGGATGGGCTGCATATGATCGACTGCGGCACGCCGGAAGGGATGGAGCAGATCCTTTCCAATATCCGCAGCCTGGGCTTTGATCCGGCCGATATCCGGGATATCTACGCCACCCACGGCCACTATGACCACATCGGCGCGGCGGCCCTCTGGAAGCAGAAATTCGGCTGCCGTCTGTATGTGGAGCAGGAGGATGTGCGGCAGGTGGAGGAGGGGGATCCGGTAAAAACAACCGCCTCCCTGCTCTATGGGAGCTCTTTTTTGCCCTGCCGGGTGGATGCCGTTTTGCGGGACGGGCAGAGGGAGAGCTTCGGCTTTCAGATTTCCATGGAGGTGCTGCACACGCCGGGCCATACGCCGGGGAGCGTCTGCTTTGCCATGGATATGGACGGGTTTTCCTTCCTGATTGCCGGGGATACCTTTTACGGCGGCTTTTCGCCCGCCATCGGCTCCGACGAGGGACGCTGGAAAAAGAGCCTGGACAGGGTGACGGCGAGGCATTTTGACGGCTTTACCTTCGGGCACATGGGCCCCAATGTGAGCTGCGACGCGGATACCCGGCTGGCGGAGCTGAAGCGTCAGTTTGGAGTATACTATAACCCCTGGTTCAAACCGATGAAGGAGGCCTTCCGGTACTGATATGAGTTTGGAAACATTATATATGATCGGCAATTCGCACATTGACCCGGTGTGGTTTTGGGACTGGGACGAGGGGCTGCAGGAGGTGAAGGCCACCTTCCGGTCAGCCCTGGACCGGCTGCGGGAGGATCCGGAGGTGAAATTTACCGCCACTTCCTCCTGCTTTTTTGAATGGATCGAGGCCGTCTGTCCGGAGATGTTTGAGGAAATCCGGCAGCGGGTGCGGGAGGGGCGCTTTGAGCTGACCGGCGGCTGGTTTCTGGAGCCGGACTGCATTCTGCCCTGCGGCGAGGCCTTTGTGCGTCAGGGCCTGTACGCCCAGCGCTATTTCCGGGAAAAATTCGGGAAAATCTGCCGCACCGGCTCCAACGTGGACAGCTTCGGCCACAATCCCATACTGCCGCAGCTTTTACAAAAAAGCGGTCTGGAGGAGTATGTGTTTATGCGCCCCAGGCTGAAGGAGCCGGTGTTTGTCTGGGAGAGTCCGGACAAAAGCCGGGTGACGGCGGTGAGTCTGCCCAGCGAGTACACCACCTGGTTTTACGAGAAGACCAGGGAGGCGGCGGAGATGGCGCGGGAGGCGGCAAAAAAGCAGGGCCTTTCCTCCATCCCCTGCTGCTACGGCGTGGGAAACCACGGCGGCGGCCCTACGAAGGAGAATATCACGGCAGTGCGCCAACTGCGCGCAGAGCTTAAGGAGACCCGGCTGGTTTTTGGCAGCTACCGGGAGTTTTTCGACAGCCTGACGGAAAAAGAACGGGAGCGCCTGCCCGTAAAACAGGCCTTTTTCGATAAAATCAATACCGGCTGCTACAGCATGGACGGGGAATTAAAACGGGAAAACCGGACGGCGGAGGGACGCCTGTTCCAGGCGGAGGCGATGCTTGTCCTGGCGCGGCTGTATAGCGGCGGCCGTTTCGAGGTGCGGGAAAAGGAACAGGTAAGAAAGCTGTGGAAGACCCTCCTGTTTAATCAGTTCCATGACACGCTGGGCGGCACGGCGGTGCGGCAGGCCAGGGACGAGGCGGTGCGGCAGCTGGGCAGCGTCAGCGCCGGGGCAAAGCGGCTCTGGGCGCTGGCCATGCAGCGGATCATGAACCGGACGGATACCAGGGGGGAAGGCTTTCCGCTGTTTTTGTTCAACCCCACCGGGCGGGACTGGGACGGCCCGGTGGCCATCGAGCTGGACTGGTTCTGCAAGGACGGTCTGGTGCTGCGGGACCCGGAGGGCAGGGAGGTCGCCTATCAGCGGGTGCACACCGCGGCCAAGGTGCGCAACTACAACCTGGGCGGCCGCCGGGGCATCGTGTTTCATGCCCACATCCCGGCCCTGGGCTTTTCCGTATACCGCACGGAAATCGGAACGCCGGCGCTGGAATGCGACAGCCGGGAGAGCGGCGGAAAATGGCTGCTGACCGCAGACGCTTCTTCCTCCCCGGCGGAAGAAACGGCCGGGCCTGTCCTGGAAAACGGCTTTGTGCGGGCTGTCTTTGACCGGCAGGGCTTTCTGTGCTCCCTGACGGACCGGGAGACGGGCTATGAGGCCTTAAGCGGCCCGGTCCGTTTTCCGGTCTGGCAGGACGAGCGCGACACCTGGGGAGGCGACCAGGGGCGGCCCTACCGGCCCACGGGGGAGCAGCTGCGGTTTGAATCCCTGCAGCTTGTGGAGGAGGGCAGCTGCCGCAAAATCCTGCGGGCGACCTACCGGCTGGGCGGCAGCGTGCTGTTTCAGGAATACGCGCTTTATCCGGACAGTCGGGAGCTGGAGATCCGAAGCCGCCTGCTCTGGGACCGTCCCTGGCAGATGCTGCGGATGGAGCTGCCGCTTGCGGTGACGGACAATTACACCTTCCAGGAGACGGCCTACGGCGTCTGGGGACGGAGCATCCCAGACGGGGACGAGTACAGTATGCACCGCTTCGTGGATGTGACGCAGGAAAAGAGCGCAGGGCTGTGTCTGGCAAACGACGGCAAATACGCTTTTAGCCTGCGGGAAAACGCGCTGTCCGTCCCGCTTGCCAGAAGCGCCATCTTTGCCCAGGGCAACGGCAAAGACTGGTACAACCCCTCGGAGGGCTACGAGTATGCGGATCTGGGGGAGCAGCGCTTTACCTTTACCCTGCGGCCTCATGGCCGGGCGCTTGCGCCCGGGGAGCGTCTCCTGCAGGCCCGGCGCTGCGCGTCCCCGATTCTTGCCATGGCGGACAACTGCCATCCGGGAGAGCGCCGGGCAAACCGCTGGACAGGGCTTTGTTTGCCGGAGGAAAACGTGGAATGCGTCTGGGTAAAGCCGTCGGAGGACGGGGATGAAATTGTGCTGCGGCTGCTCGAGACAGGGGGAAAGAAAACCGCAGGCCGGCTTGTCCTTGCCGGAACGGAATATCCCTACGGGATCGGCGCGTACGAGATACTGACTTTATTGGTCAATGAAGAGGGCTGCCAGAGCGTAAATCTGCTGGAGTGGGCCGGAAAGGAAATGGAATGAAGGTAAAGGATCCGCATTTTGTGCTGGAAAAAATAGAAAAATATGTCCAGGAGGATATCCGCCCCTCCCGCATCCGGGAGGCCCTGGAGCTTTCGGAGTGGCGGTACCTGGAGACGGATATGGAGGAGCGCATCGACGACGCTTACACGGTGGAGTATGACGACAGCAGCTGGAAGCCGTTCCGGCTGTGGGACACCTGGGGCGGCTACGACAGGGTGGCGTGGTTTCGCACCCGGGTGAGGATCCCGGAAAAGCTGCGGGGGAAAACGCTGGCGCTGCGCCTGCTCCCCGGCCCGAGGGATGGGGGAGAGTCCACGGCGGAGGGGCTTTTGTATGTGAACGGGCACCCCGTGCAGGCGGTGGACATCTGGCACGAGGAGGTGCTTTTGGAGGAAGCGCTGTGCCGGGAAAGCGAGCTTTGCCTGGCGCTGAAGGTCTGGAGCGGCGTCTTAAATCCGCCGAAATTCCGGACCTTCCGGGAGGCGAAGCTGATCGAGCTGGACATGCGGGTGGACAAATTCTGCTTCCTGGTCGATACGCTGCGGCGCTGCGCGCTTTTGCTGGACGAGAGCGACCTGCGCCGGATCCGGTTGACCAGGCTGCTCAACGACACCTTCCGGCGGGTGAATTTTCTGGATTACGGCGGACAGACCTATTACGATTCCATCTATGGGGCGCTGTCCTTTTTGCAGGAGGAGCTTTCTGCGCTGGAGCAGGTGGAGGAGATCAAGCCCACCGTTTACGGTGTGGGCCATTCCCATATCGATATGGCCTGGCTGTGGCGGCTTTCGGCGACCCGGGAGAAGGCCTCCCGCACCTTTTCCACGGTACTGAATCTGATGCGGCAGTACCCGGAATACCGGTTCATGCACTCCTCCCCGCAGCTGTACCGGTTCGTGAAGCAGGATTATCCGGAAATCTATGAGCAGATCCGGGAAAAGATCCGCGAGGGTCAGTGGGAGATCACCGGCGGGATGTGGGTGGAGCCGGACACAAATATTCCCTCCGGGGAATCCCTGGTGCGCCAGTTTCTGTATGGAAAGCGGTTTATCCGGGAGGAGTTCGGCAAGGAGACGACGCTGGTCTGGCTGCCCGACGTGTTCGGTTACTCGGCGGCCTTTCCGCAGATCATGAAAAAATGCGGCATGAAATATTTCATGACCACCAAGATTTCCTGGAACCAGTACAATCATTTCCCCTACGATACCTTCTGGTGGAAGGGCATCGACGGCACGGAAATTTTCACGCACTTTATCACCACGCCGGAGGATGGCTCCTGGTTTTACACCTACAACGGACATATGGATCCGGAGGAGGTGACGGGCGTCTGGAAAAACTACAAGGACAAGGATAAAAACGACGAGCTTCTGATCGCCTTCGGCTGGGGCGACGGAGGCGGCGGCCCCACCCGGGAAATGCTGGAGCAGAGCCGGGTGATGAAAAACGTGCCGGGCATTCCCCGGGTCAAAATCACCTCCGCGGAGGACTATTTTGCCCGCATTTACGACCATGCCGACCATCAGGCCATGGGAACCTGGGAGGGGGAGCTTTACTTTGAGCTGCACCGGGGCACCTATACCTCCCAGGCGGCCAACAAACGCTATAACCGGCAGACGGAGACGCTTCTGCACAATATTGAATTTCTCTGGGCCCTTGGCGGCGGTCCTGCCGGATCTGCGGATTATCCGAAGGAGTCGCTGGACCGGATGTGGGAGCGCACGCTGTTAAACCAGTTCCATGACATTTTGCCCGGTTCTTCCATCCGTCAGGTCTACGAGGATACGACAAAGGACTACGAGGCCATCCGAAAGGAGGGGGAAGCGCTTCTTTTGCAGGCTGCCGGGCGGATCGGACAGGATGTCCGGGTGGATCGGGATTCCGTGATTTTCTATAATACCGCGGGCTTTGAGCGGGACAGCTATCTGATGCTTCCTTACGGGGATCAGCTGCAGCCGGGAAGCCTTCTCGAGGACGAAGCGGGAGTGCTGGACAGCGCAGATACGCCGGAAGGGCTTTTGGTGCGCGCAAGGAAGCTGCCGCCCTACGGCTACCGGACGGCGCGCCTGAGCCTGCCCGGCGAAAAGGCAGGCAAAGCTTTGCCTGCCGCCGTGTCGGTGTCCGCGGACGGCGCACACATTGAGAGCCCCTATTATACGCTGGATCTGAATGAGAACGGCGAGATCGCCGGGCTTTACGACCGGCAAAACGGCCGCCGCGTGGACGGCGGAAGTCCCATGAACGTGTTTGCCGCTTTCGAGGACAAGCCCCAGCGCTTTGATGCCTGGGACGTGGACGTTTATTATAAGGAGAAGCCCTACGCGCCTTTTACGCTGACCGATCGCCGGGTGCTGCAGGAGGGAGAGCGGGCGGTGATTCGCCAGACCTGGAGCTTCCACGAGTCCAGCCTGACCCAGGAGCTGATCCTGTATGCGAACGACCGTCGGATCGATTTTGTGACGGAGCTTGACTGGAAGGAGAAGCAGGTGTTTTTGAAGGCCTACTTCCCCGTGGCGGTGCATGCGCCGGAGGCCTCCTACGAGATTCAGTTTGGCAGCGTCAAACGTCCCACCCACACCAACACGGAGTGGGATTTCGCCCGGTTCGAGGTGCCGGCGCACCGGTGGGCGGATCTGTCCGAGAGCGGATACGGCGTGGCGCTGTTAAACGACTGCAAGTACGGCTATGACATTCACAAAAACGTGATCGGCCTGTCGCTGTTAAAATCGGCCGTCCGTCCGGACGAGACCGCGGACCGGAGGCTGCACCGCTTTACCTATGCCCTCTATCCTCATGCGGGCAGTCTGGAGGAGAGCGATGTGCAGCGGGCGGCGGTGGACTTAAACCTTCCGGTGCTGACAGGCTTTGTCCCCAAAACAAAAGGGGCGGCCGCCTTTTCATCCTTCTCCCTGGCAAGCGTGAGCGCCTCCTCCCATGTGCAGCTTGACACAATCAAGCGCTCCGAGGACGGCAGAGGCCTGGTGCTTCGCCTGTTCGAGTATCAGAACCGGGCGGAGCAGAACGTGCAGCTCAAGCTGGGCTTTCCGGCGGAACGTGCCTATGAGTGCAACCTCTGCGAGGAGGAGCTTCGTCCCGTCAGCCTGGCGGAGGGCGAGCTTTCCTTCGATATCGGTTGTTTTGAGATTAAGACCTTCCTGATTCTGTAAGAAAGAGGAAAATAAAGCATGGAATTTTCATTATCCGGCCTGCCCTGGCAGGTGAAGGGCTACTGGCCCTATGTGCCCTTAAAGGAAAAAAGCATGGAGACCGGTCAGACGCTGCAGGGCGTCACCGACTGGCTTCCGGCGACAGTGCCCGGCGGCATTCATCAGGATCTGTTCCGGGCCGGGCTGATCGGGGATCCGTATTTTGGACAGAACAGCCTGGCCTGCGAGTGGGTGGAAAACCGCTGGTGGATGTACCGCACGGAGTTTGGTCCTGTCCTTGAGGGGCAGGATCTACGCCGGGAGGCGGCGGAGCTTGTGTTTTTGGGGCTGGACTATGAGGCCGAGGTGTTTTTCAACGGCGTTTCCTGCGGCTCCCACACCGGCATGTACGACGCCTTCCGGGTGGAGCTGACCGGAAGGGTGCAGGACAAGAATGAGCTGCTGGTGCTTTTTAAGGGGATTCCGCAGGAGATGGGGCAGATCGGCTATACGTCCCGGACCTCCACCCAGAAAAGCCGTTTTAATTACAAATGGGATTTTTCCACCCGGCTGGTCAATATCGGCTTCTGGCAGGATGTGGTAATCCGGCTGCTTCCTCCGGCAGAGCTTTCGGATTTGTCGGTGTCCGGTACTTTGCAGAAGGGAGAGGGGGAGCTGCTTGTGTCCGCAAGGCTTACGGACCGGCGCACCCGGAGCGGCCCGCTGCGGCTCTGTCTTTGGGCGGAGGGCCCTTTTGACCGGAGAAGTCAAATCATAAAGGAGCTGGATGGCGGCAAGACAGAGCCAAAACCGGCAGTGCGGCATTTTGAGACGGAGCTTTCCCTGACGGAGCGCTCTCTGACGGATGGAAAGGTGTCCGCAAGGCTTTCGGTTCCGGAGCCGGCCCTCTGGCAGCCCAGGGGCAGCGGCCGACCCTTTTTATATGAGGTGCATCTGGAGCTGTTTTCCGGTGAGCGCAGGCTCTGGGAAAAGACCCTGCAAACCGGGATCCGTTCCCTTTCCCTGACGCAAAACGAGGCTGCGCCTGCGGACGCTCTGCCCTATACCTTTGTGGTAAACGGCAGAAAAACCTACATCAGGGGCATGAATCTGACGCCTCTGGATCATCTCTACGGCTGTGTGGGCCGGGAACGCTACGAGGCCCTGACGGCGGCTCTGGCGGCGGCAAACGTAAATCTTGCCAGGGTCTGGGGCGGCGGGCTGATCGAGAAGGAGGAATTCTACGACCTGTGCGATGAGAACGGGATCCTGGTCTGGCAGGAATTCATCCAGTCCAGCTCCGGGATCGACAACAAGCCCTGTGAGGAGGAAGCATTTCTGGCGCTTTTGGAGCGGGCGGCGACCGCCTGTGTCCGGCAGAAGAGAAATCATGTCAGCCTGGCGGTTTACAGCGGCGGCAATGAGCTGATGGAGGCGCCGGACCGGCCCTGCGGCCTGGACAACAAAAACCTGGCCCTGCTGCGGCAAATCGTGAAAAGGGAGGACCAAGGACGGTTTTTCCTGCCCACCTCCGCCTCCGGCCCCCGGGAATTTGTGACCCGAAAAAAGGGCGTCAGCCACGATGTGCACGGCAACTGGCGTTACGAGGGAAATCCCGGCCACTATGAGCTCTACGGCGGCTCGGACAGCCTCTTCCACAGCGAATTCGGGATGGACGGCACAGCCTGCACAAAGAGCCTGCGCAAATTTCTGCCGGAGCATTCGCTGCATCCGACCCCCATGTCCGGCAATGCCGACTGGCGGCATCACGGCGAATGGTGGGGCACCTATTTCCGGGATTGCGAAATGTTTGGGCCCATCAGGAAAAGTCCGGAGGAGCTGGAGCGCTTTGTCCGCTGCAGTCAGTATCTGCAGGGGGAGGGGCTGCGGTTTATCCTGGAGGCGGACCGGCGACGGGCCTTTTGCAACAGCGGCACGATTATCTGGCAGCTCAACGAGCCCTGGCCCAACTCCTCCTGCACCAACCTGGTGGATTATTACGGGGAGACAAAGCCCGCCTATTACCAGGCAAAGAGAGCTTATGAGCCCCGGCATGTGTCGGCGGATTACCGGAGCCTGACCTTTTTGGCGGGCAGCATGGCGGCCCTGCCGGTTTATGTATCGAACAGCCTGGACGCCTTCGACGCCCGGGTGCAGGCCGGCGTGTACGCCCTGGACGGACGCCTTCTCTGGGAGACGGCCCTGGAAAAGCGGGCGTCGGAAAACCGGAGCACAAAGCTGGGAACGCTGTCCTTTCCGGTTCCGGCAGAGGAGGTCTTTCTGCTTCGCCTGACGCTGCTGTGCGGGGAGGAGCGGGCATCGGAGAACACCTATCTGTTTTCCACCCGGGAACGGGAGCCCTTCTCCGCGCTGCGTCAGAAGGATGGGGCGGCTGCCTTTACGCTCCATCGCCTGGAGCGGCAAAAGGACGGCCTTTACCGGGCCGAGCTCTCCGTGGAAAATATCGGCGGCCGTGCCGTTTTGGACGCGGGAGTATTCTGCACCTCCGACGGCTACGGCATGCTGGGGACGGACAACTATACCGTCCTTTTGCCGGGGGAAAAGCGGACCTTCACCTTTGTGCTCTGGGAAACGGTCCCCGGCCCCTTTGAAAAGCGAAAGGCTCGTCGGGAGCCGGAGTTTGCGCTAAGCTGGCTGTAATCACCGGCCGGCTCATGTGCAAAGGAAGCCGCCAAAGGCGGCGGAAAGGATCTATTATGTACGAAAACGAACGCAGGGAGCTGACGGATATCTGCCGCCTGCTCTATGACAGAAATCTGGTGGCGGCCTCGGACGGAAACGTGAGCCTGCGGGTTTCACCGGAACATATCCTGCTGACGCCCTCCGGCAAAAACAAGGGATTTTTGGAGCCGGGACAGATGCTTGTGGTGGATTTTGAGGGACATGTGGCAGAGGGCGAGGGAAAGCCCAGCAAGGAATATCCCATGCATCGGGCGGTCTATCTGGGGCGCAGCGACGCCGGAGCGGTGGTGCACACCCATCCGGTGTTTGCCACCGCCTTCGCCATGGCAGGAAAAAATATTCCCGACAATTATCTGATCGAGACGCGGATGATGCTGAAGGGCGTGTCGCTGGCACCCTACGCCCAGCCGGGCACGCTGGCGCTGGCAGAGTCCATCGTCCCGTTCCTGACAAAGGGAAATGCCGTTCTTTTGCAGAATCACGGGGCGGTGACCTGGGGCAAAAACGGGATGGACGCCTTCAACAAAATGGAGGTGCTGGAGACTGTGGCAAAGACGATCATCATGTCGGCCAAGCTGGGCGCGCCGGTGCCCATCAGCGAGGAAGAACTGGCAAAAATGGGGTGACGGAAAATGAAAAACAAATATTATATGATCGGCTACACCCATATCGATCCGGTATGGCTGTGGAACCGGGCGGAGGGGATGCAGGAGGTGAAATCCTCCTTTGCTTCCGCCCTGGCGCGGATGGAGGAATTTCCGGATTTTAAATTTACCCAGACCAGCGCTGCTTTTTTGGCCTGGCTGAAGGAAAACTGCCCGGAGGAGTTTGAAAAAATCCGGGAGCGTGTCAGGGAGGGGCGCTGGGAGCTGGCCGGCGGCATGTGGATCGAGCCGGACTGCGATCTGCCCTCCGGGGAGGCGCTGATCCGTCAGCTCCTTTACGGGAAGGACTTTTTCCAAAAGGAATTCGGCGTGGACGTAAAGGACAGCTTAAATCCGGACAGCTTCGGTCACGGGGCCAATCTTCCCGCCATTTTGGCAGGCTGCGGGATCCGTTCCAACACGGTGTCCCGACCGGCCAAGGAGTTTGTGGAGCTGCCGGCGGTCTTTTGCTGGCAGTCGCCGGACGGCAGCCGTCTGGCGGCAGAGCGCACCGGGGGCGAATATATGGCCTGGACCCGGCCCACCATGGAATACAACCTGGAGGAGAGCCGGGAGGGGCTTGCAAAGATCGGCTATGACAAAATGGCGGTGTTTTACGGCGTGGGAAACCACGGGGGAGGCCCCACCATTGAAAACCTCCGGGCTGTCTGCGAGCTGCGGCAGGAGCGGGGGAAAGATACGCTGAACTTCTCCACGCTGGGGGCATTTTATGATGAGACGATGCCGCAGCTGGAAGCGCTTCCTGTGGTGAAGGGGGAGCTGGGCCGGATCTATTGGGGCTGCTACAGCTCCGACCGGGGAATCAAGAGCGCGAACCGCCGGGCGGAGTGGGCGCTTACAAAGGCGGAGATCCTGTCGGCCATGGCGGTCCATCTGGGGACGGACAGCTGGAAATATCCGGCGGAGAAGCTGGAGGAGGCCTGGAAGCTTTTGCTGTTCAATCAGTTTCACGATATTCTGGCGGGCACCAGCATCGAGACAGCCCGGGACAGCGCCTGCCTGGAGCTGGGGGCGGCCGCCGCGATGGCGCAGGAGCTGAGCAAGAACGCTGTCCAGGCCATCGCCAACCGGATCGATACCAGGGGCGATGGCTTTCCGCTGGTGCTGGTCAATCCGACGGGAGAGGAATATCAGGGCGTATTCGAGGCGGAGGTCTATGTGCCCCGCGCGCCCAAAAAGCCGCTGCGGCTGCGGGATCCCAGGGGCGCGGAAATTTACGCCTGCGAGTCAAAGTATCATAATTCCGCGCCGGAGAGCCGAAAGACGATCCTGTTTGAGGCAAACATCCCGGCCTGCGGATTTTCCGTTTACCGGGTGCTGGGGGAGGCCCCCAACGATGAGAGCGCGCGGGATGTCCTGACCGCCTCGCCGGAGGGGATGGACAACGGAGTGGTGAGCCTTCGGCTGGATCCGCATACCGGGCTGCCGTGCTCTGTCCGGAAAGGGAGCCGGGAGCTGCTTTTGTCCGCAGCGTCGGTGAAGGTCTTTTACGACGACCGGGGCGCCTGGGGAGAAACCGTTTTTGACGGAAAGCACCTGGGCAGCTTTGAGGCCGTCTCTGTCCGGGTGGTGGAGGCAAACGCGCTGCGGGCCGTGGTGCGCGTCCTTTTGACGGACGGGCAGGATGATCTGCGCATCGACTATCTGCTGGAAAAGGGAAGCGACGTGATCCGGATGAGGCTGCGGCTGGCAAACAGCGAGAAGCACCGGCTGATCGCCCTGTGCCTGCCGCTGGCAGAGAGCGAGCCGACAGTCTGGACGGAGACCGCTTTTTTGGCGGAACAAAAAATGGACTGCCGCGATAAAAACCCGGAGCATTATCAGCACCGGTTTTCCGATCTGTGCAGCCGGGACGGCAGCGGCCTGGCCGTGTTAAACGACGGGATTTACGCCTGCATGCAGCTTGGAAACGAGCACCGGCTGATCCTGTCCCGCAGCGCGGTCCATGCCAGAGGGGGACACGGCCCGCTGGAGGAGACGATGGAGAACGCTTTCATGGATCAGGGCGTCTGGGATTACGGCATCGAGCTGATCCCGCATGAGAAGGCGCTGTCCAAAAAACGCCTGTTTGCGGAGGCGGACCGGCTCCATATGCCGCCGGAATACCTGGGGGATTCCAACCACACCGGGGCAGCGTGGGCCGGCGACGGGCGGCTGTTTGAGGCAAAGGCCAAGAACGTGGCTGTCTCCGGCGTCAAGGAGAGCTTAAACGGGCCCGGGGAGCTGGTGGTGCGGGCCTTTGAGACGGAAGGGATGGGCGGAAGCCTGTGCCTGCGCTGCAGTGGCTTTTCCCTGGAGGAGGAGTTTGGCCCTTACCAGATCAGAACCTTCCGGCTGACAAAGGACGGCTTTCTTGCCTGCGACCTGCTGGAAAGACCGCTTTTGTCAAAGGAGTAGCCATGGAAGAGGGAAAAAGAGACGGCCAGCCGCTCTTTACCGGCCGTCAGCTGCTGGCCCTGGTGGTGCCGCTGGTGCTGGAGCAGATCCTGGGGCTGACGGTGGGGATGGCGGATTCCGTCATGGTATCCAGCGCGGGGGAGGCGGCGGTGTCCGGCGTTTCCCTGGTGGATTCCATCAATATTCTGCTGACGAATCTGTTTGCTTCTCTGGCCACCGGCGGTACGGTGATCGCCGCCCGGCGGCTGGGGGAAAACCGGCGGGAGGCGGCAGTGTCCGCAGCGGATCAGTTGCTGTTTTTGGTGACGGGAATCGCTGCTGTCGTGGCGCTGTTTTCCATTCTGTCAAACCGCTTCCTGTTGGGCCTGATTTTCGGCCATGTGGAGGAGGCGGTGATGAACAATGCGGTGATCTATTTTTACATCACAGCGGTTTCCTTTCCGTTTCTGGCCGTATATAACGCCAGCGCCGCCTTAAGCCGCGCCATGGGGGATTCCAGGAGCACCATGCTGGTGTCGGTGCTGATGAACGTGGTGAATATCGCAGGCAACGCGGTGCTGATTCTGGCCTTCCAGGCGGGGGTTTACGGCGTGGCCGCCTCCACTCTGGTTTCCCGGATTCTGGGCGCGGCGGTGATGTTTTGCATGATGCGCAATCCGTCCCGAAGGCTGCATTACAGCCGTCATCCGTTCCGGCCCCTGGAAAAGGGCACCGTGGAAGCGATCCTGCGCATCGGCGTGCCCACCGGCCTGGACAACTGTATTTTTCAGGTGGGGAAAATCCTGCTTCAGAGCCTGATCGCAGGGCTGGGAACGGTGGCCATCGCGGCCAACGCCATTGTGGGCGTGGTGGCCGGCGTGGCGGTCATCCCGGCCTCCGCCATGGGCATTGCCATGATTACCGTGGTGAGCCAGACGCTGGGAGCCGGCCAGAGAGAGCAGGCCCGGCGCTATGTGAAAAAAATGATGGGATATTCCTATCTGTTTATGATTCTGCTGAACGTGCTGCTGATCCTGTTTTCGCCGCAGATTGCGGGGCTGTATCAGGTTTCGGAGCAGACCATTGTGCTGGCCGCAAGGCTCATCGCCTTTCATTCGGTGTGCGCCATGCTGCTGTGGCCCACGGGCTTTTCCCTGCCGAACGCCCTGCGGGCCGCCATGGACGCAAACTACACGATGGCGGTATCCCTTGGATGTATGTGGGTGTGCCGGATCGGCTGCAGCTATCTGTTTGTGCTGGGCCTGGACATGGGCCTCTGGGGCATATGGGCGGCCATGGCGGTGGACTGGGTGGTGCGGTCGGCATTTTTTGTATGGCGCATCGCCAGCGGACGCTGGCTGCTGCACGAAAAAATTCCGGATTAAAAAAGCGAGGATAAATCAAAGAAGATGCAGGAATACGAACTTTCAAACTGGGAAATTGCAGGCTATTATCCTTATGTGCCTCAGCTTGGCATGGAGGAGCCGCGGCTTGGCAGGAGCATCACCGGCTGGATGCCGGCAAAGGTGCCCGGCTCGGTGCATGCCGATCTTTGGCGGGCCGGCTGGATCGAGGATCCCTATTTTGGCATGAACAGCTTAACATGCGAATGGGTGGAAAATAAATGGTGGGCCTACCGGACAGCCTTTGATCTGCCGCAGAGCGGGGCGGAGGACGGCGGTCAGGGCTTTATCGTCCGCAGGTGGCTCTGCGCCGACGGGCTGGACTACAAATGCCGGATTTCCTTAAACGGACAGCTTCTTGCCCTGCATGAGGGCAGCTTTACGCCGGTGCGGCTGGAGATTACAAAAGCGCTGCAGCCCCGGGACAACCAACTTCTGATCGTGTTCGAGTCCGCGCCGGACGAGGAAAGCCAGGCCGGGCACGCCTCCCACACCCGTACTCAGAAGAGCCGGTTTTCCTACAAGTGGGACTTCAGCACCCGGATGGTGCCGGTGGGGATCTGGGACCGGATTTGGATCGAGGAGACAGGGGAGGGCTGCATCGGGCCAGTGTGGCTGATCCCGGAGGAAAAGGAGGGACAGGGCAAGCTGACGCTGCGGGCGGAGTGCTTTTTTCCCAAAACGGCGCCTGCGGACTGCGAGCTGGAGCTTGCGGTCCGCCAAAACGGCGCTGTCCTGACCCAAAAGCGGGAACGCTTTGCTCTGCAAAACGGCCCCCTGCAGGCACAAATGGAGGTCTGGCTTTCCGAAATTGAGCTCTGGCAGCCAAACGGCCTGGGCGATCAGCCGCTCTACGACGTGGAGCTTCGTCTGTTTTCCGAAGGGCGGCTGTCTCACCGCTGGAACAGCCGGACGGGCTTTCGCCGTCTGCGCTGGATTGCCAACGAGGGGGCCGGGGAGGATGCGCTTCCCTATTGTCTGGAGGTCAACGGACGGCGGGTATATTTAAAGGGCGTGAACCTGACGCCCTTCGATCTGCTGATCGGCACGGTTTCAGAGGAGCGCTACCGCCAATATCTGAATCAGATCCGGAAGGCAAACATCAACCTGGTGCGGGTCAACGGCGTGGGACTGATCGAGAAGGAAATTTTTTATGAGCTCTGTGATGAGTACGGGATTCTCGTCTGGCAGGAGTTTATCCAGACCAGCTCCTCCATGGACCGGGTGCCGCCCTCCCACCCGCATTATCTGAAGCTTTTGGAGGAAACCTCCAAAGCAGCGATTCAAAAAAAGAGAAACCATGTCTGCCTGGCCTGCTACTGCGGCGGAAACGAGTTGACGGACGCGCCCCACAAAACGGCCACCTTCGCAAATCCCAATATCCGGTTTTTGCAGCGGCTGGTGGAGCAGTATGATACCGGCCGGATGATGTTTCCCGCCTCCGCCTCCGGGCCGAAGGAGTTTCTGGAGTTTGGCGGCCAGGGAAAAAGCCATGATGTGCACGGCCCCTGGAACTATATGGGCCCGTCGGAGCACTACCGGCTGTTTAACGATTCCGACAGCCTGCTGCACGGGGAGCTGGGAGCGGAGGGGATGGCCTGCACGGATTCCCTGCGCCGGTTTTTGCCCGAAAAGGACTTAAAGGTTGTCTCCATGGAGGAAAATCTGACCTGGCGGCACCACGGCGACTGGTGGGACACCTGGAAGCGGGATGTGGAGCTGTTTGGCCCAATGGAGGAGCTGGAGCGGTTTGTGCGGGCCGGGCAGTTTATCCAGGCGGAGGCCATCCGCTACAGCCTGGAATCGAACCGCCGCCGGAAGTACCGCAACAGCGGCAGCCTGATGTGGGCCTACAACGAGCCCTTCCCGAATGTTTCAAATACCTGCCTGGTGGACTACTACGGCGTGCCGAAAATGTCCTATTATGCGCTTCGGGACGCCTACAGCGATTTTCATATGTCTCTGCGCTATGACGGGCTGATCTGGGAAAAGGGCGGGACGTTCCGGGCGCAGGCCTTTTTTCACAACAGTCTTTCGGCCTGCAGCGCCCGCTATGAGATTTGCCTTTTCCGGCTGGACGGGACGCGTTTGTGGGAGAATGCAGGAGAACTCTGGGTACCCGAAAATGCGGCGGTCCCTGTCTGCAGCCTGGAGGTGCCGGTGACGGAGGATTTCCCGGAGGTGTTTCTGGTACGCCTGAGCGCCCACGGCGACGGCCGGGAGGATGTGAACGAATACCTGTTTTCCACACAGCGCAGGCAGCCTTTTGGCTCCCTGCCCGGCTTCGGGGAGAAAAACAGCCTTACATGGAGCCGGGAACAAAATTCCCTTCCGGGGCAAAACGGACAGCAAAACAGCAGCTGGAACGTGCGCAATACGGGAGCTTTCATCGGACTTTTTGTCTTTCCGCAGCTTTCCGGACAGAACGAATTCTTGTTTTCCCCGCAGGCCTACAAATGCCTGCTGCCGGGAGAAGAACGGCGCTTTGAGGTCGTTTCCCGGGCCGGTTCCCAGGCACCGGAAAGGACGTGGGAACGGCTGCGGTTTGAGACGATATTTTGAGGAGAGCAAAATGAAAAGGATAAGCTTAAACGGTTCCGACTGGAAGATGAAGGATTATCTTGGAGAGGATTGGATCTGGCGGGACGGTGAAAAGCGGGATACCCGGGATGGGCGTTGGTGGCAGAGCGCCCATGTGCCCGGCTCTGTCCTGAACGATCTGGTGCAAAACGGCTCTGTGCCGGATCCGCACTTTGAAAAAAACAGTCTTTTCGTCGAGTGGGTGCCTCAGCGCACCTGGCTGTACCGGAAGGAATTTACCGTGGAGGAAAATCTGGAAGGGCGGCGGATCCGGCTGTGTTTTGAGGGCGTCGATTACGACGCCCGTTTTTTCTTAAACGATGTTCCCCTCGGAGAGCATCACAGTATGTTCACTCCGGTCCGTTTCGATGTGACCGGTTTGGTCAAAACCGGGGAAAAGAATTTGCTGGCGGTGGTGATTGAGAAGGCTCCCGACGAGCAGCCGCAGGTATCCAAAACCAGATACGTCAAAACGCACAAAAGCCGTATGACTTACTGGTGGGATTTTTGCCCCCGCATGATCCATCAGGGAATCTGGGACGATGTCTTTCTGGAAATCACGGGACAGGCCTGTCTGGGACAGCCGGATCTGGAAACCCGTCTGTCCGGGGATTTTCGGCAGGCCCGGGTGGAGCTTTCCGTTTTTGCGGACAGTTGTGAGGAGGAAAAACGCGCACTCAGTGTGCAGGCACAGCTGTTTTTCGGGGGCAGGGAGGTGGCCCGGCAAAAGATCGTGCCCGTGGACGGGACTGCCCGGTTTTGTTTTTCTTTGGAGCAACCTGTTCTCTGGTGGCCCAACGGCTGCGGTGCGCAGGATCTCTATGAGGCCAGACTGACTCTCTTTGACGGGAAAACGGTATCCGATACACGCAGCATTCGCTTCGGCATCCGGGAGATTACCTGGCTGGCGAATGAGACGCCGGACCGGACTGCCGGCCCCTACACGCTCTGCGTCAATGGTCGGCGGATTTATCTGAAGGGCTATAATTGGGTCCCGATCGATGCCATGTACGGGGTGCGCCGGACCGAAAAACTGAGACACCTCATCCGCCTGGCAAAGAAGGCCCATGTGAACTGCCTGCGCATCTGGGGCGGCGGGCTGATTGAGAGGGAGGAATTTTATGATCTCTGTGACGAAAACGGCATTTTGCTGTGGCAGGAATTTATCCAGTCCAGCTCCGGTATCGAAAACGAGCCCTCCTCCGATCCTGCATTTCTGGCGCTCATGGAGCGGGAGGCTTCGCAGATTATCCCCCGCAAAAAACACCATCCCTCCCTGGCGCTCTGAGGCGGCGGAAATGAGCTGGAGGGGCCGGAAAAAGCCATGATCAGCCGGAACGAGCCGGTGATCCGCGTGCTTTCGGAACAGGTAAAGCGGCTGGATCCGTCACGACGTTTCCTGGAATCGTCCCCGACCGGCCGGATATTCAACAATACGCTGGAGAATATCCGCAGAGATCCTTTTGGGCTCCACGACGTTCATGGGCCCTGGGAGCATCAGGGACTGAAGGCTCAATACGAGCTCTACAACGCGGGCACCTCCTTATTGTCCAGCGAGTTTGGCGCAGAGGGAATGACGAATCTGGACGCGCTCCTGCGGAATATGTCGCCGGCGCATCTGATGCCGCCCAGCCGGGATAATGCATTTTATTTTCATCGGGGGGCCTGGTGGAATAACTATCCGCTGCTGCAAAAATGCTTCGGGGAAAAGCTGCAGGAAATCAGCCAGTTTGTGCGGGCCAGCCAGCTGCTGCAATATGAGGGCCTGCGGTACGCGGTGGAAGCGAATCGCCGCCGGGCTTTTCAGTGCAGCGGCACCTTCCCCTGGCAGCTTAACGAGCCCTTTCCCAACAATACCTGCACCAGCAGTGTGGATTACTATGGCGCGCCAAAGCCAGCCTATTACGGAGTGAAACAGGCCTACGCGCCCTGTACGGTGACGGCCCGGTTTTCGGGACAATCTCTGGAGGGAGAAAGGGATCTTGCGGCGTCTTTTTTCTGGCAATCAGATGCTGCCCTTTGTCCCAAACAGGTGCGGACTGTCCTGAAAAGTCAGGAAGGCGTTACGCTGGCAGAGAAGGTTTTTCACCCGGAGGACGGCTGTGAGCCGGGGCGGAGCACGGAACTTGGATCCCTTTGCTTCCCGGTGGAACGAATCCCCGGAGAGCTCTGCTATCTGCTGCTGGAGGCTTTGGATACAGAGGGGAATATTCCGGCAAAAAACTGCTATCTGTTTACCAAAACAGAGCTTTCTCCTCTGTTGAATCTGCCGGAAACAACGCTCCGGACGGCAGTTTCCGGCACGGAGAAGGGATGGCTGCTGGAGCTGACCAACACCGGAAGCCAGGCTGCACCGGGCGTATGGCTGGAGGATCCCGAAGAGGTGCGCCAGGAGGGGTATCTGTATTTTGAAGAAAATTATCTGTTCCTGATGCCGGGTGAAAAGCGCCTGATCCGGATGACGCAAAGCAACATGGCCAAAAAAACCGTGCGTATCAGCGGTTGGAACGTACGGACGTCATATATCTTTCTTTCATAATTGTATTTTTGGCCGGAATCCTTTATACTTGTGCCCAAAAGGTTATGATTCACCGGAAAGGAGCGGGAAGATGAAGGATGTTTTGATGATGGTAATGGAGGGCTGTCCCCACTGCAGGAGGGCGGAGCAGCTGCTGGAGGAGCTGGCAGCGCAGAACCCGGCCTATCGCAGCGTAAGGATTCGCCGGGTGGATGAGAATCAGGAGAAGGAGCTGGCGGACTCGTTGGATTATTACTATGTGCCCACCTTTTTTGTGGACGGGAAAAAGCGGATGGAGGGTGTGCCCACGCGGGAAGCGGTGGAGAACGTGCTCCGGGAAGCGCTGAAATAGGGAAAAGGAGCGGCAAATGGCAAATTACAGAGAACGCTTTCTGGCCGGCGAGATTGAATTTGAGGCCATCGATGATTATGTGGAGGAGTGGAATAACAGTGACGATCCCCGGACGCTGGCCCGGTTTCTGGGGCTTTGCGCGGACGAGGAGGATGCCTGGATCGACAGCGGCGACGACGCGCTTTACGAGCTGCTGATCCAGAGGAAGGAAGGGAAATAACGGATGCTGTACTTTAACTGCGACTATATGGAGGGGGCCCATCCGGCCATTCTGGAGCGGCTTGCCGCCACAAATTCAGAGCATACGCTCGGTTACGGGAACGATCCTTACTGTGAGGCGGCCAGGGAGAAAATCCGGCAGGCCTGCCGCTGCCCGGAGGCGGATATTTTTTTCCTGGTGGGCGGTACGCAGACCAACGCTGCGGTGATCAAGGGATTTTTAAAGCCCTTTGAGGGTGTGATTGCGGCGGACACCGGGCACATCGGCGTACACGAGGCGGGCGCCATCGAGAGCGGCGGGCACAAGGTGCTGACGATTCCCCATCAGGACGGGAAGCTGACCGCGCAGGGAGTACAGCGTTATCTGGAGGCCTTTTTCCGGGACGGAAGCTGTACCCATATGGTCCAGCCGGGCATGGTATACGTGTCCCATCCCACGGAATTCGGCACGCTCTATACCAGGGAGGAGCTGGCCGCCCTGCGGCAGGTCTGCGACGATTACCGGCTTCCCCTGTATCTGGACGGGGCGCGCCTGGGCTACGGCCTGGCGGCGGAGGGGACGGATGTGACGCTTCCCGATCTGGCGGCGCTGTGCGACGCGTTTTATATCGGCGGAACCAAGGTGGGGGCGTTGTTTGGAGAGGCGGTGGTATTTCCGCAGAAAAACCGGCTGCCCGGCTTTTTTACGCTGATGAAGCAGCAGGGGGCGGTGCTTGCCAAGGGGCGTCTGCTGGGCATCCAGTTTGACACGCTGTTTACGGACGGGCTGTATCTGAAAATCTCTGCCCATGCCATTGCCATGGCGAAACGGCTGAAGGAAATCCTTTCTCAAAACGGCTGTCCGCTGTGGTTTGATTCCCCTACAAACCAGCAGTTTGCGGTCCTGACGCCACAGCTGCAGCAGTTCCTTGACGGCAAGGTCAGCTACGAGGTCTGGCAGGAGCTGGAGGACGGCTGCATCGCGGCAAGGTTTGCCTCCTGCTGGGCCACCAGGCAGGAGGATCTGACGGAGCTGGAGAGAATCTTAAAGAACGCTGTCCATTGACTTTTTCGGGACGGGGCGTTACTCTATAACAGGACGCCCAAAGAGGGCTGTCTTTGCTTGAAAAAAAAGAAAAGCGCTGCCGGAAAGGGCAGCGCAGAGGGAGAAACCATGCAAACAGCAGCAACAAAGCACACGCCGGTTACGACCCGGCAGATGGCGCTGATCGGGGTGATGACGGCGGTCACCTGTATCGCAGCGCCTTTTTCGATTCCGATCCCGGTCAGCCCGGTGCCTCTTTCCCTGACGACCATGGTGCTGTATCTGGCCATCTATGTGCTGGGAACCAAAAACGCCTTTATCAGCTATGTGATCTACCTGCTTTTAGGCCTGGTGGGGCTTCCTGTCTTTTCCGGCTTTTCCGGCGGACCCGGCAAGCTGGCAGGGCCCACCGGCGGGTATCTGATCGGCTTTTTGTTCATGATCCCGCTGACCGGCATATTGTTTGAAAAATGCGGCAAAAGTATTCTGCGGCAGATCGGGGCCATGGCTCTTGGCACCCTTGTCTGCTACCTGTTCGGCACCGTGTGGCTGTGCCTGTCGCTGCATCTGAGCTTTTTTGGGGGACTTGGCGTGGGCGTGCTGCCCTATCTGCCCGGGGATGCGGTAAAGATTATCCTGGCGGCTTTTTTGGGGCAGGCGGTTTTAAAGGCGTTAAAACGCACAAATCTATAAGTATTCCGGAGTTTTTATGTTAAGAGACGATATTATCATGAAACTGGGAATCGTCCATATCCTGGACTCTGCCGTGGGGCTGCCGGTACTTTCCGACAGCCCTATCGACATGGGTTCCGGACTGAGCGATTTTTTAAAGGGCCACATCGAGAAGTTCACCGAGAGCGACGACGTCAAGCGCTGTCAGTTTTCGGAGGGCTCGGAGGTGATGGAGCTGATCAGAGCCTGCAATGCGGATAATTTTGTTCCGACCAGCAGGGCCCTGTGCGAGAAGCTTTACGCCATCATGAACGCCAACATCGACATTCCGGCGGCGGACGTGGCGGTGGTGGTATTTTCGGCGGAGGGAGTGGATTATTTCGGCTTTTTGAAGCTGAATTACCGTTCCTCCTATACCCATGCGACAAAGACGGAAGAGGATGGGGGCAACCGGAACGATATTATTTTGCAGAAGGCCATTCTTCCCTCGCAGGGACAGAAGCTTTCCGAAGCCTTTTTGGTCAACCTATCCAACGGGGAGATTTTGCTGACCGAAAAAAAGTTTGAGGTCAACGGAGAGAAAAAATTTTATTTTTCCGAGCTTTTTCTGGAATGCCATGCGCCGCTGTCCCAGAAAAGCAAGCTGGATATCGTGACCCGCGCCGTTGAGCAGGTGAACAAAAAATATTACGGCGACGAGGACGCCCGGCGGAAGATGGAGGTCAAGCAGGCCATCTACGAGGAGCTGGAGGAGAAGGGGAGTCTGGCCGTGGAGGACGTCAAGGAAAAGGTCTTTAAGGACAGCCCCGAGATGCAGGCGGATCTGGAGGAAAAGCTGGAGAAGTACAACCTGGAAAAGGAGGTCGTGCAGCCAAAGAGCGAGGCCGTCCTCAAAAAGTTCCAGAAGCAGCATCTGACTACCGATACCGGCATCGAGATCACGATTCCCATGGAGGAGTACCGGGATCCCGACAAGGTGGAATTTATCACGAATCCGGACGGAACGATATCGGTTTTGATCAAAAATATCGGAAGGCTGAGTACCAAATGAAAATCATTATTTCACCCGCCAAGAAGATGCGCATCGATCCGGACACCATGGCCGCCTGCGGCAAGCCTGTTTTCCTGGCACAGACCGGCAGGCTTCTTTCCTGGCTGAAAGGTCTGTCTGCGGCGGAGCTTCAAAGGCTTTGGGCCTGCAATGACAGGATTGCGTCCCAAAACCTGGAACGTCTGTCGCAGATGGAACCGGAGCGGGCCCTCACCCCGGCGCTTCTTTCCTATGACGGCATCCAGTACCAGTATATGGCCCCCAATATTTTCTCCCGGGAGCAGTGGGACTATGTGCAGTCCCATCTGCGGATCCTGTCCGGATTTTACGGCCTTTTGCGGCCCCTGGATCCGGTGGAACCCTACCGGCTGGAGATGCAGGCAAAGGGCGCGCCGGAGGGCTGCGACAGTTTATATGCCTTCTGGGGGGACTCCATCTGCCGGGAGCTTTTGCGGCAGGAGGAGGGAGATCCGCTGATCCTGAACCTGGCCTCAAAGGAATACAGCCGCTGCGTCAGCGCCTGGCTAAAGCCTCCGGCCAGGATGATAACCTGCGTGTTCGGCGAGGAAAAGGACGGCAAGGTGATCCAGAAAGGAACCATGGCCAAAATGGCCCGCGGGGAAATGGTGCGCTTTTTGGCGGAGCGGAGGGCGACGGACCTCGGGGAGATCCGGACCTTTGACCGGCTGGGCTACCGCTACGCTCCCGAATACTCAAAGGATGGAGAGGAAGTTTTCCTGAACTCAGCGGGGGAGCATTTGCAGTCTTGCGCGCCCTCCCAAAAGGCGTTATGATAAAGCAGACAGGAACAAGGTTTCCGAAAGAAAAAAGAATGGAGGAGAATGATATGGCAAGAAAGGTAGTGCTGGCAGGCGCGTGCAGAACGGCCATCGGCGTGATGGGAGGAACACTTTCCAAGATTCCCGCCCCGGACCTTGGCACGGTGGTGATCCGGGAGGCTCTGCGCCGCACGGGCGTGAAGCCGGAGCAGGTGGACGAGGTATATATGGGCTGCGTCATCCAGGCGGGACAGGGACAGAACCCGGCCCGGCAGGCGGCGGTCAACGCCGGAATCCCGGTGGAGGTACCGGCAACCACGATCAACGTGCTGTGCGGCTCCGGAATGCACTGTGTGAACCTGGCGGCAAAGCTGATCGCCTCCGGTGATGCGGACATCATCGTGGCGGGCGGTATGGAGAACATGAGCATGGCTCCCTACCTGCTCTATGACGCGCGGTTTGGCTACCGCATGGGCGCGGGCAAAGTGGACGACGCCATGATCCGCGATGCGCTGACCGACGCCTTCGGCGGCTATCACATGGGAATCACCGCGGAGAACATTGCGGAGGAGTGGGGCCTGACCAGACAGCAGCTGGACGAATTCGCGGCATGGAGCCAGCAGAAGGCCCAGAAGGCGATCGCAGAGGGCAGGTTTCAGGAAGAGATCGTGCCCATGGAGGTAAAGCAGAAGAAGCAGACGATCGTGTTCGATACCGACGAGGGCCCCAGGGCCGGCGTGACGGCGGAGAGCATCGGCAAGCTTCGCCCGGCCTTTAAAGAGGGCGGCGTGGTGACCGCCGGCAATTCCTCCGGTATCAACGACGCGGCGGCAGCCCTGATCGTGATGAGCGAGGAGAAGGCGAAGGAGCTTGGCGTAAAGCCCATGGCAACCTGGATCGGCGGAGAGCTGGCCGGCGTGGAGCCCCGCATCATGGGTATCGGTCCGGTGGCGGCAACCCGCAAGGTGATGGCAAAAACCGGCTATCAGATCGGCGATTTTGACCTGATCGAGGCAAACGAGGCCTTTGCGGCTCAGTCCGTGGCGGTGGCGCATGATCTTGGCTTTCATAATGACGTATTAAATGTAAACGGCGGCGCAATCGCCCTGGGACACCCGGTGGGCGCGTCGGGCTGCCGGATTCTGGTGACGCTTTTGCACGAGATGGAAAAGCGCGGCGCCAAAAAGGGTCTGGCTACCCTGTGCGTAGGCGGCGGCATGGGCTGTGCGTCGATCGTGGAGAGAGAGTAGGACGGGAGGATTTGTAATGCTGGAAGCAGGGACGATGGCCCCGGATTTCTGCCTGGCCGATCAGGACGGGAAAGAGGTGCGGCTGTCTGATTTCAGAGGCAAAAAGGTCGTTCTGTATTTTTACAGCAAGGACAATACGGCGGGCTGCAACAAGCAGGCCTGCGGCTATGCGGAGCATTATCCGGCCTTCCTTGAAAAAGGGGTGACGGTGATCGGCGTCAGTAAGGACACCAGCCTTTCTCACCGGAAGTTTGCGGATAAGTTCGATCTTCCCTTTCTCCTGCTGGCGGACCCGGACAAGGAGGTGCTGCAAAGCTACGGCGTCTGGGTGAAGAAAAACATGTACGGCAAGCAGGTGATGGGAGTGATCCGCTCCTCCTATCTGATCGGGGAGGACGGCCGCATCCTGAAGGTGCACGCCAGGGTAAAGCCCGAGGAAAACGCGGAACAGATGCTGCGCGATCTGGAAGAAATATAATTTTCAAGAGAAACATGCCCGCCATGTTTCTCTTTTCAACATGGCAGGGAGGCGATTATGGCAAACACGGAAAAAGTGCGCTTGAACAAATATTTGTCCCAGTCGGGCCTGTGTTCCCGGAGGGAAGCGGACGCTCTGATTGAGGCCGGGAAGGTGTCGGTCAACGGGCGAACAGCGGATCCGGGGATGAAAGTCAGCGATCTGGACAAAATCATGGTGGAGGATAAGCCGGTGGGCCGCCGGGAGAAACGGGTCGTGCTGGCCTATTACAAGCCCGTGGGTGTGACCTGCACGGAGAAGGACCGCCACGCCCAGATCACGATCCGGGACGCGGTGGAATACCCGGTGCGGGTGACCTACGCAGGACGGCTGGACCGGGATTCCGAGGGGCTTTTGCTCCTGACAAACGACGGGGATTTAATCAACGGTCTGATGCGGGCTGCCAACTTCCATGAGAAGGAATACCTGGTGCGGGTCAACAAGCCCATCAGCAGGGATTTTCTCAAAAAAATGTCCGACGGCATGCTGCTGAAGGATTTAAACGAGCGCACCCGGCCCTGCTTTGTGAAGGAGGAGGGCAAGTTCGTGTTTCGCATTATTTTGACCCAGGGCCTGAACCGGCAGATCCGCCGGATGTGCAAAACGCTGGGCTACGGGGTCGTCAGCATCAAGCGGGTGCGGGTGGCGAACATCCTGCTTGGAAAGCTCAACCCCGGCGATATCCGGGTGGTGGCAGGAGATGAGAGAAGAGAGCTCTACGCCGAGGTGGAGCAGGCCTCCAGACGGCCGGACAGAAAGCAGGGGAACGGGAAAACGCAATGAATGACATCGACAGAATGAAGGAGCTGGTGACCCAGCTCAACGAAGCGGCCAGAGCTTACTACGCCGAGGACCGGGAAATCATGAGCAACTTCGAGTACGACCGGCTCTACGACGAGCTGGCGGCCCTGGAGAAAAGGACCGGGCTGGTGCTGGCAAACAGCCCGACGCAGGCCGTGGGCTACGAGGCGGTGGAGGAGCTTCCCAAGGAACGCCATGAAAGCCCTATGCTTTCCCTTGGAAAAACCAAGAGCCGGGAGGAGCTGGCGTCCTGGCTGGGGGACCAGAGGGGGCTTTTGTCCTGGAAGCTGGACGGACTGACCATCGTTTTAACCTACCGGGAGGGAAGGCTGTTTAAGGCCGTCACACGGGGCAACGGCGAGGTGGGTGAGGTGATCACTCCAAACGCCCGCACCTTTGTAAATCTGCCTCTGCAGATCCCCTATCAGGGAGAGCTGGTGCTGCGCGGGGAAGCGGTGATCACCTACGCCGATTTTGCACGGATCAACGAGCAGATTCCGGAGGCGGAGGCCCGCTACAAAAATCCGCGGAATCTCTGTTCCGGCTCCGTGCGTCAGCTAAACAGTCAGATCACGGCGCAGAGAAGCGTGCGCTTTTTCGCCTTTGCCCTGGTGCGGGCGGATGGAGTGGATTTTGAAAATTCCCGTGAAAAACAGTTTTTGTTTCTGAAAAATCAGGGCTTTGAGGTAGTGGAGTACCGGGCTGTGACCGCACAGAGCATGGCGGAGGCGGTGGCCTGGTTTGAAAAAAAAATCACGGATTATCCGGTGCCCTCCGACGGGCTGGTGCTTTTGCTGGACGATATTGCCTACGGCGAAGCCCTGGGACGAACAGCCAAATTTCCGCGCAATGCCATCGCCTTTAAGTGGGCGGACGAGGTGGCGGAGACAACGCTTCGGCAAATGGAGTGGAGCGCCAGCCGGACCGGGCTGATCAATCCGGTGGCGGTGTTCGATCCTGTGGAGCTGGAGGGCACCACCGTAAGCCGCGCCAGCGTGCATAACGTGAGCATCGTCAGGGAGCTAAAGCTCGGCATCGGAGACCGGATCACTGTGTACAAGGCGAACATGATTATCCCACAGATCGCGGAAAACCTTACAAAGAGCGGCAGTCTGGAGATTCCCTGCACCTGTCCGGTCTGCCATGGCCCCACCCAAATCCGTCAGGAAAACGACACGGAGACGCTGATCTGCCCCAACCCGGACTGCGACGCCAAAAAGCTAAAGGCCTTCACGCTGTTTGTGAGCCGTGATGCCTTAAATATTGACGGGCTCTCGGAGGCGACGCTGGAAAAATTCCTGGCGAGAGGCTTTCTGCATACCTATGCGGATCTGTTCCATCTGGATCGCCATCGGGAGGAGATCGAGCAGATGGACGGCTTCGGGGAGAAATCCTGTCAGAATCTGCTTGCCAGCGTGGACCGGGCGCGCCATACGACTCTGGCCCGGCTGATCTACAGCCTGGGAATCCCGGGAATCGGCATTGCCAACGCGAGGATGCTCTGCCGGGAATACCGAAATGATCTTGACCGGATGCTTTCTGCTTCGGCGGAGGAGCTGGCGGCCATCGACGGCGTGGGTCCCGTGATCGCCGGCGCATTTGAGGACTTTTTTGCGTCGGACAAAAACCGCCGGGCGCTGGAGGCCCTGCTTTCCGAGGTGGAGCTGGAAAAGGAAAGCTTCTCGGAGCAGGAAAGGCCTCTGTCCGGACAATCCTTTGTGATCACAGGAAGCCTGGAGCATTTTGAAAACCGAAGCGCCCTAAAGGAGGCCATCGAGGCCCTGGGCGGCAAGGTGACGGGAAGCGTGACGGGCAAAACCGTCTGTCTGATCAACAACGACAGCACCTCCGGCTCCGCCAAAAACAAAAAGGCCAGGGAGCTTGGAGTGGAGGTTTTGACGGAGGAAGCGTTTATGGAGCGCTTCCTGCAGGGCCAAAAGGAGAAATAGAGTATGCCAATTCGAATTCAGCGGGAGCTTCCCGCCAGGGAAATTTTGGACAATGAAAATATTTTTGTGATGGACGAGTACCGGGCGCTGCATCAGAACATCCGTCCGCTGCAGATCTGCATTTTGAACCTGATGCCGGTCAAGCAGGACACGGAGCTCCAGCTTTTGCGTTCGCTGTCCAACACGCCCCTGCAGGTGGACGTGACCTTCATGAAAATGAACAGCCATGTCTCCCTGAATACCTCGGTCACGCACCTGAACAAATTTTACGATACCTTTGACAGCCTTAGAGACAACAAGTACGACGGACTGATTATCACCGGCGCGCCGGTGGAGCAGATCGACTTTGAGAAGGTGGATTACTGGGAGGAGCTGTGCGGGATCATGGAATGGTCCAAAACCCATGTGCACTCCACCTTTCATATCTGCTGGGGCGCGCAGGCCGGATTATATTATCACTTCGGCTTAAACAAGGTTCTGCTTCCCGAAAAGCTGTTCGGCGTATACGAGCACAGGGTTCTGAACCGCAGGGAGCCTCTGGTACGCGGCTTTGACGACGTATTCTGTATTCCGCACAGCCGCCACACGGAAACGCCGGCGGCGGCGATCCACGACTGCCGGGCCCTGACCGTGATGGCAGAATCCGAACGGGCGGGAGTGCTTTTGTGTATGACCGGGGACGGCAGACAGATTTTTGTCATGGGCCATCCCGAATACGACCGTTACACCCTGCACAACGAATATATGCGGGACTTGGGGAAAGGCCTGCCCATCCAGATACCGGAACACTACTATCCCGGCGACGATCCGCAGAAGCGGCCGCTTTTATCCTGGAGATCACACTGCAACGGTCTTTATACGAACTGGCTCAACTATTATGTCTACCAGACGACTCCATATGACATCCGGGAGGTGTAGGGAAGGATCTGAATGCAGCAAAAGGGCGGCAATGCCGCCCTTTTGCATGATCACAATAACTTTTGGTACTTATTTCTCTCAGATTCAGGAATCTCAAGGATATCCAATGCCTGAGATAAGGAAACCTTCATATTTTTTATCAGATTTTTTAGCATCTTACAGGTTGTGTCTTCCCTGCCTTTTTCCAGGCCTTCTTCCAGGCCCTTTTCCTTGGTGTCTTCCCTGCCTTTTTCCAGGCCTTCTTCCAGGATCAATTCACTTAAGTTGCACATTGTATTAACCTCCTTCTCAAGAGACTCATTCATCTGCAGCCCATATTCCTGTTCCAGCAAGGTCTTCTTTTTCTCAACCTCCTTACTGCGCTCCAGGAGAGTGGAAAGCATTCCGATCAGTTTATTCTTTGTCAACTGGCCTTCTGCCTGCAGATGCACAAAGACAACACCAAGCAGGTCATACCGGCCAAACGCCACTTTTCTGGCAGGATCGTTGGCGTAAATCACTTCCGGCTGCATCCGATAGGAAACGATAGTATCCGATACCGCCTCGTGATTCCGGTTCTGGACTGGTGCAGTCATACAAATAAAGATGGAATAAACCTTCTTAATTCCGTCATAGTTATCTGTCGTGAACTCTACATCCAACTGTTCCGATAAAAGCCGGGCCGCGTAAAAGACACCTCTTGGAACCAGGTCATAACCGGGATAGTAAGACTTCTGGGCTTCAATGTTGACATATATTTTTGCCCGTTCTGTCCGCACCAGGACCGTAAATACCACATCGAAGAGTACTGTTCCTTCCCCGTCCAGCTTGCTTTCCGTGGACTCTCCACGGATCGCTTGCCCCCGGTTGTTTCTTGTATCCGGCCGAAGAGATCGGGAGGCAATTTCCGGCTCCCCTTCAATCGCTGCCGCCGCTTCCTCCAGACTGTAATCCCTGAATTCAGCCACCGCATATTTTAAAATATACGCCAAAACTCCTTTGTCCTTGAATAGATTTTTTACATGCATGTCATACTGGGCCATCACGCCAGCAGAGGATAACGCGTGTGACAAATGTGTTTCTTTCATCCTTCCTCCCATTATTCGTAAAGGTAGAAACAAATAAATCCTTGTCTTCAGTATACGTTTTTTTTGCTGTTTGTGCAATCCTTTAGAATTAAGTACACAAAATTTTTAAATTTTTAAATTATGCTTTTGCACCGTTGTTTGACTTTGTTCAACAAAGGGAATATAATGCGTATATTCTGTTTGTTGAATATATTTTGGAAAATATTAAGCAAGCATAGCGGGAGATAAGGACAGTACAGGAAAGGTCAATAAGAAAGGAAAAATATGCTGTATTATGATGAATATGGAAACAGAGGAAATCCGACGATTCTGTTGCTGCATGGCGCGGGTGCACTTGATACATTTTGTGAGCAGTATTGTTTTTCCGATAAATATCATCTTGTTGTACCTCACCTGGCAGGCGCGGGAAAGGCGGCTGCTGAGGTTTACGACCCTCAAAAGACCGTAGAGGAACTCTTTGCGCTTGTGAAATCCCTTCACAAAAAACGAATCGGCGTAATCGGTCACTCTCTTGGAGGGCAGATTGCAATCCTGCTTGTCAGCAAACGGCCCGAATTATTTCACTTTGCAGTATTTTTAAGCGCATGGGTAAATCCCAGGCCGACAACAATTCGCTTGTACTGTTCTCTTGCAGGATTATCCGTAAAAATGCTGCATTGGAAATGGCTGGTACAGATTCAGGGAAAGTATTGGAACTACACAAAAGAGCAAACCGATACTATGGCAGAATATTCACAACGGATCACTACGCAAGGGTATATCTCCTTTTTTTCCAATACATTAGATTTATCAAAATTACCCGAATATCAGGCGATAGCTATCCCGATGTTGGCGATTTGTGGGAGTAGGGAAGTCAAAAGTATGAAAACTTCCCTTACATTACTTGCCCAAAATCCAAGCTGCCAGACGATGGTGCTGCAAGGAGTAGGCCATGACTTTCCAATGCGTAATGCGAAGCAGCTAAATCCAGTACTGAAAAAATTCATAAGAACTTTTTGAGAGACAGGAGAAAACAATCATGACAACTTTGCTTTTACTTATCATTTATATTGCTTTTATCGGTCTCGGGCTGCCGGATTCGCTCTTTGGGGCGGCATGGCCCGCCATCTACAGGGAGCTGTCCCTGCCTGTATCCTGGGCAAATGCTGTGACGATGCTGATTTCCGGCGGAACCATCCTGTCAAGCCTTCTGTCCGCCCGGCTGATCAACCGTTTTAAAACAGGCCCCGTCACCGCCTTTTCCACATCCCTGACCGCGCTGGCCCTGTTTGGCTTTTCCTGCTCCGGCAGCATGCTTTGGCTGTGCCTGTTTGCCATACCGCTGGGATTGGGCGCCGGTGCCATCGACACAGCGCTGAACAATTATGTGGCGCTGCACTACAAAGCGCTCCATATGAATTTGCTGCATTGCTTTTACGGCGTCGGCGTATCGGTCAGTCCTTTTTTCATGTCCCTGGCTCTTGCCGGCGGATCCTGGAGAAGCGGATACCGGACAGTATTTTACTGCCAGCTTGGCATTGCGTTTTTGACGATTGTTTCCCTGCCTTTATGGCGGCGGGTACAATCGCTTCCGGACAGCAATCCGGAGACCGAAAACCGGACCGTCCCTTTTTCCGTGCTTTTGAGGGATCCCGCCGTGCGAAGCGCCTGTCTGGTCTTTGTTGGCTCCTGCGGTCTGGAATACACCTGCGGGACCTGGGGCAGCACCTTTTTGGTCAGTACCAGGGCTGGGGCAGCGGCTTGTGCTTGCCGCTTTACTGATCCTTTTTCTGCCGCTTCC
>JAUNGT010000006.1:80317-98492 GCA_030524455.1 Eubacteriales bacterium
GGCTGGGGCAGCGGCTTGTGCTTGCCGCTTTACTGATCCTTTTTCTGCCGCTTCCCGCCTTCGTATCCGGCATCTGTCTGTTTTTGATTGGTCTGGGAAACGGCCCCGTCTTTCCGAATATGCTGCATCTGACGCCGCGGTATTTCAGCGCAGCGATTTCCCAGTCCGTCATGGGAGTGCAGATGGCCTGCTCCTATGTGGGTATCATGCTGGCTCCCGCGCTGTTTGGACTGATCGCGCAGTATCTTTCGCCCGCCGTCTTTGCGCCGTATCTGCTTGTGTTATACGCTGCGATGAAGGTTGGCACCATCCTTCTTTGCAGGAGGAAGGAGTGAAAGAGACCAGGCGCTTCCGTCAGGAAGCCGCCTGGTCTCTTTCCGGTTCGCCTGCCGCGTTCTGCATGGCGAAGGCGATATTTGTAGCATGGTCTGCGACGCGCTCCAGACCGCTTGCCAGATCGGAGAAGACCGCGCTGGCCTCCGGGGAGCAGGCGCCCTTTGCGAGCCGCTCGATGTGGGATTTCTGCACCTTACGCTCCATATTGTCGATAGCGTTTTCCAGGCGTTCGATTTCTCCGGCCAGCTGATCGGCGCCGGTGAAAAACATTTCCACCGAATAGCGGATGATGGAAATGACCATGTCCAGCATCTTTCCCAGCTCCCGTTGCGCTTCCTTAGTAAACACCAAGCCGGTTTCTTTCCGGTGTACGGCGGCGTCGGCCACATTTTCCGCATGATCTCCGATTCGTTCGATATCATTGGCGATATGGAACAGGGCGCCGATGCTCCGGCGGTCTTCAATCGGCAGCGTATCCTGATTGATCTTTACCAGATAATCCGTGATGGCGTGGTTGAGATAATTGATATTTTTCTCCGTCTCATATACCGTATCGATATCCTCCTGATCCAGCGTTGTCAGCGCGTTCATGGCGCGGGTCAGGTTTTCGGATGCGAGAGTGGCCATGCGCTGCAGCTCATGCTTTACCTCAACCACAGCCGTGGTGGGGTTGAAAACGCTCCTGTTTCCGATATATTCCAGCACAAAAGAATCCCGGTCGTCCACCTTCGCATCCTCTCCCGGCACAAGGAGATAGGTCATTTTTACCAGCAGCCCGGCAAAGGGGAACAGGACGATCACCTGGAACACCTTGAAGATGGTGTGGGCGTTTGCCACGAAGCGTCCAGCGTTGTCTCCCGATACAAAATGAATCAGTTCCACAACCTGTCCCATCATCAGCTTCAGAATCACATACATCAGGATTGTGCCGAATACGTTGAACAGAAAATGGATCAATGCGGCCCGTTTTGCATCCTTCTTTCCGCTCAGGCTGGCCAGCAGCGCGGTCGTACAGGCGCCGATGTTGCATCCGAGAATGGTGAAAAGACAGATCGGAAGCTGCAAAAGCTCCTGGTTTGCCATGAGCAGGATGATGCTGACCGTCACGGAGGAGCTCTGAATAACGGCGGTGAGAAGGCAGCCCACAAGGATCGCCAGCAGCGGGCTGTCCAGCGAAGTGAGAAGATTTACCACCTGCGGAATGTCGCGCATACCGGACATCGCGCCGGACATACCGGAAAGCCCCATGAACAAAACGCCGAAGCCAAGTACGATATGACTGACCCGTGTGACGATTTCCTTTTTAAAAAACATCGTTCCGATCACGCCGGCCAGAACAAATACCGGCGCAGCCTCCGAGAGATTGAAGGAAACGAGCTGACTCGTCACCGTCGTACCGATGTTTGCACCGAAGATCACGCCGGCCGCCTGATACAGGCTCATCAGACCGGAGTTGACAAAGCTGACCACCATAACGGTACAGGCGGAGGAGGATTGAATCATTGCGGTAAAAATCGTTCCGACGACCATCCCCATAAAACGGTTCCGCGTAAACATCTCCAGAATGCCCCTCAGCTTGGCTCCGGCCGCCTTTTCAATCGCTTCACTCATCAGATTCATGCCGAATAAAAACAGGCCAAGACCGCCTGCCAGGGATAGCAGCATCGCCCCCATACTCATGATAGTTCTCCTTTTTAATATATCTTTTGCATAAAATTAACATAATCTTAACATAAATTTCAGAAAGTGTACAGAGAGAATCCGTATTTTTCACGTTTGGGTTGACAAAACGTATTTTCTCCTGTAGCATAAACCTCAGATGCTTTAGCGTAGTAAATCACTAACGAATCAGAGAGTCAAACCCGAAAAAACGTAGGTTACATGAGGAGGAAGCTTGAAAATGAAGAAGAGAGTATTTGCATTTTTACTGGCGGGAATGATGGCGGCCTTTGCAGCGGGCTGCGGACAGGACGGCGAAACGCCGGATGTACAGGAGTCGCAGACGGCGCAAAACACGCAGGCGGCGCAGGACACACAGGCAGCGGCATCTGCTCAGGCGGAGGATACGGAGAAAAGAACCACCTTCACCGTGGGCTTTGACGCGGAATTTCCGCCCTACGGCTATGTGGATGAAAACGGAGAATATGTGGGATTCGATCTGGATCTGGCAGAGGAGGTTTGCAGGCGCAATGGCTGGGAGCTGGTAAAGCAGGCGATCAACTGGGATTCCAAGGATATGGAGCTCTCGGCGGGAACGATTGACTGTATCTGGAACGGCTTTACGATGAATGGAAGAGAGGACCAGTATACGTTTTCGGTTCCTTATGTGGACAACAGCCAGGTATTTGTAGTAGCGGCGGATTCCGGCATCACAAGCCCCGCAGATCTGGCGGGAAAAACGGTCGGCGTGCAGAAGGAATCCTCCGCGCAGGCGGCGCTGGAGAGCGAGGATAAGGCGGAGCTGCTGGCTTCCTTTGCAGAGCTGAAGAAGTATGCGGATTACAACACCGCCTTTATGGATCTGGAGGCGGGCGCGATCGATGCGCTGGCGATGGATATCGGCGTAGCCAATTACAACATATCCCAGAGAGACGGCGGCTTTGTGATCCTGGACGAGCAGCTGGCCAGCGAGCAGTACGCCATCGGATTTCTGCTTGGAAATACGGAATTGAAGGATCAGGTGGAGACGACGTTGCTGGAGATGGCGGAGGACGGAACGTTTGTGCAGATCGCGGAGAAATACGCGGACTTTGGTCTGATGGACAGTATCTGTCTGGGAAAGTGAGGAGGCCGTAACTTTGGAATTCTGGAGTAATTTCATGGCGATGCTTCCGCAGCTGACGGAAGGGCTGGGCGTGACGGCTCTGATTTTCATCCTCACGCTCCTCTTTTCGCTGCCGCTGGGCTTATTTTTATCCTTCGGAAGAATGGCCAAATGCCGCCTGCTGGCGGGTCTTGCAAAATTTTATATCTCGGTGATGCGGGGAACGCCTCTGATGCTGCAGCTGGTGGTCGTCTACTTTGCGCCGTATTATGTGTTCGGCATCCGTATTTCGAGCAGCTGGCGGTTTCTGGCGGTCATTCTGGCTTTCGTATTAAACTATGCGGCATACTTCGCGGAAATTTACCGCAGCGGCATTGAATCGATGCCGGCAGGACAGTATGAGGCGGCCAGCGTGCTGGGTTATACGAGGGCGCAGACCTTTGTGCGCATCATCCTGCCGCAGGTGATCAAGCGGATCCTGCCGTCGATCACCAATGAAATGATCACGCTGGTAAAGGACACCTCTCTGGCCTTTGTCCTGGCAGAGGTGGAAATGTTTACGGTGGCAAAGCAGTTTGCGGCGGCCCAGGCTTCCGTGATGCCGCTGATGATAGCGGGTGTCTTTTACTATTTCTTTAATCTGATCGTTGCGGTGGTGATGGAGCGTGCGGAAAAGCTTCTGAGCTATTACCGATAGGAGGGAGCGGGATGGAAAAGAAAACATTGCTGGCCATCAGTCATCTGGATAAGAGCTTTAACGGCCAGAGCATATTAAAGGATATCTCTCTGGAGGTTGCCGAAGGAGAGGTGGTTTCCATCATCGGGCCTTCCGGTTCGGGAAAGTCAACGCTTTTGCGCTGTGCCACAATGCTGGAGACGATGGACGGCGGAAGTCTGCGTTATATGGGAGAGACAGCGGCCAGGGATGTGAATGGGAAAAGCGTTTATGCGCCGAAGGCAGAGCTTCGGCGGATGCATCGCCATTTCGGCCTGGTCTTTCAGAATTTCAATCTCTTTCCGCACTACAGCGTATTGAAAAATATCATGGATGCGCCGGTGACAGTCAACCGGATTCCCCGGGAAGAAGCCAGAAGCCGGGCGCTTTCCCTGCTGGAGCAGTTTGGCCTTTCCGATAAGGCGGACGCTTATCCCTATCAGCTGTCGGGCGGCCAGCAGCAGCGGGTTTCGATTGCGAGAGCGCTGGCGCTGCAGCCGGAGCTTCTCTTTTTTGACGAGCCCACATCGGCGCTTGATCCGGAGCTGACGGGAGAAGTCTTAAAGGTGATAAAGCAGCTTGCCGGCGAACGGATGACGATGATTATTGTTACTCACGAGATGCAGTTTGCCCGGGAAATTTCCGATCGGGTGCTTTTTCTGGAGAAGGGATCAATTCTGGCGCAGGGCAGCGCGGAGGAAGTATTTGGAAGCGAAAATGCCCGGATTCGGGATTTTATTGGAAAGCTGGCATAATATACTCGGAAACCGATTACAACAGGAGGATTTTACTTATGAACATTACGTTTCCAGAGAAATTTTCAGATCTGCAGAAGCTTGCCGACAAGGCGGTGTGCGTTCCGGGAGACGGCGGCTTAAAGGTTGTCTGGCAGGACGGTCAGGCGCAGATTGAATACAGCCAAAAATCGGAATATTTTCGCGCGCTTGGCTGGATCCGGCAGTGGATCCGGGAAGGAAAAAAGCAGGAAAGCCGAAAGGAGGAGCGTTCCTTTCAGCACCTGACCTATATGGTGGACTGCTCCCGCAATGCGGTGCCCTCCGTTTCTTTTCTGAAGGACCTGATGGTTTCCATGGCGCTGATGGGCTACGACCGTCTGATGCTGTACACGGAGGACACCTATGAGATCGAGGGACGCCCGTTTTTCGGATGGATGCGGGGCCGCTACACCCGCCAGGAGCTTGGAGAGCTGGAGGAATGGGGAGAAGCGCTGGGGATCGAGCTTGTGCCCTGCATCCAGACGCTGGCCCACTTAAACGCCATTTTCCGCTGGAAGGCTTTTGCAGGCATACACGATACCGGAGATATTCTGAGCACAGGCGAAGAGGATACCTATGCGCTGATCGAAGATATGGTGCGCACCTGGGCGGAGACGGTGAAATCCCGGGTGATCAATATCGGAATGGACGAGGCGGAGATGATCGGGCGGGGAAGCTATCTGAACCGCTACGGTTATGAGGACCGCCTCACGATCATGCGCCGCCATCTGCAGCGGGTGCTTTCCATTTGCGAAAAATATGGCTTTACCTGCATGATGTGGAGCGATATGTTTTTCAAAATGTTCTCCGGGGAGGGCTATTACAGCAAAAACCTGCAGATTACACCGGAGCAGAAAAACCAGATTCCTCAGAATGTGGAGCTGATTTACTGGGACTATTACAGCCGTGACGAAGCGACCTATGTCCGGATGATCGAGAACCATAAAAAGCTGTCCGACCGGATCGGATTTGCCGGAGGCGCATGGAAATGGAACGGCTATGCGCCCCTGTTAAATCACAGCGTTCTGGCGTCCCGGATTGCTCTGCCCGTCTGCAAACGCTTCGGCATCGGGAATGTGATTGTGACCGGCTGGGGGGACGACGGCGGCGAGGCCGCCCAGGCCAGCATTCTTCCGGTATTGTGCCTGTATGCGGAAAGCTGCTATGCGGACCGGACGGACGACAGCTGGCTGGAGGAGAGAATGCACGCCTGCACCGGGGAGAGTTACACGGATTTTTTAAGGCTGGATCTGCCGAACCTTACGCCGGACAATCCCTGCCCCGGACGGGTGGCTGTCAGCCCGGAAAAGTATTTGCTTTACCAGGACAGCCTTCTGGGAATTTATGACCGCCATGTGGACCCGGAAACGTATCCCGCGCATTTTAAGGCGGCGGCAAGGGAGCTGGCAGAGGCGGCGGAGCGCTCAGAAAATTATTCTTATCTGTTTAAGACGCTTCACGCCCTCTGCCGGGTTCTGAAGCTGAAATGTGATTTGGGGCTGCGGATCCGCGACGCCTACCAGAGGCAGGACCGGGCAGAGCTTTCCCGGCTGGCGGACCGGGCCTCCAAAACGGCGGCGCGCCTGGAGGAATTTCGCCGCAAATGCCGGAAGCAGTGGTTTTTGGAGAACAAAGCCTTTGGCTGGGAGGTGCTGGATCTTCGGCTCGGAGGAGCAAAAACACGACTGGAATCCGCTGCGGAGCGCCTGCAGGACTACGCAAACGGCAAAATTGACCGGATCGAGGAGCTGGAGGAGCCCAGGCTTTTGCTGGATGAGCGTGAGAACCCGGGATACCGGACGCTCCCCCTTGGCGACAACACCTGGAAAAACATGGTGTCCGCCTCTGTGATCTAGTACAACAGTTCAGCCAGCCGGGAGTGGCAGGCCCAAATCGTGCTCGCACGAATTTGAGCCTGTTGCTCCCGGCTGAGGGAGCGCCCGATTATGAGCAGGAAACGGCGTTCCGCCTTATTCCACAGATAGCCGCGAAGCGGCGGAAAGCGCGTTATGCGCGTAAGACGAACAAGTTCGTCTATGCGAATGGCGCGGGCTGAACTGTAATAAGTTCAGCCAGACATAGGAGGAAGAACCTTGAAGGAACGCACAATTCTTGTGGGAAGCTACGCAAAAGAACAGGAGCAGGGCATTCATATTTTCCGGCTGGAAACCAATCCCTGGCGGCTGGAACCGGCGGGCGGGCAGGGAGGGATCTCCAATCCGTCCTATCTGGCGGTTTCGGCGGACGGCCGCAATGTATACGCGGTGATGGAGGATATGGAATACGAGGGGCAGTTTGGAGGCGGAGTGGCGTCCTTTAAATGGCAGGAAAACCGGCTGATCCCGCTCAACAAAAAGCCGACGGGCGGCACGCTTCCCTGTCATCTGCTGCCGGATCAATCCGGCAGAGCTCTTTATGTGAGCAATTATATGAGCGGCAGTCTTTCCATGTTCCGGCTGGAGCCGGACGGCAGCCTTTCCGACCGCACCGATCTGGATCAGCATACCGGCCACGGGCCCAATCCGGAGCGCCAGGAGGGGCCTCATGTCCATTTTGCAGGATTTGAGGAACAGGGGACAAAGCTGTATTGCTCCGATCTTGGTCTGGACCGCCTTTGCTGTTACCGCCCGGATCCGGTCCTGGGACACCTGGGACGCTGCCCGGAGGAGGATATTGCCATGCCCGGAGGCGTCGGACCCAGGCATTTTGCCGTATTGCCCTCGCATCCCGGCTGGCTGTATGCGGTCGGCGAGCTGAGCTCTGAGTTATATGCGGTGGAGCAAAAAAGCGGACGGATCGCACAAAGGCTTTCCACCCGGGAGTCTTTTGCAAAAAGCAATACCTGTGCGGCGATAAAGGCCTCGCCGGACGGAAAATATCTCTATATTTCCAATCGGGGCGACGACAGCATCGCTGTCTTTGCTGTCGGAAACGCTCCGGATGCCCTGACCAGAATACAGTGTATGCCTGCCGGCGGACGGACCCCGAGGGATCTTCTCGTGCTGGAGGACGCTGTGCTTGCGGCCAACCAGGACAGCGACAGCATCAGCGTTTTTTCGCGCGATCCGGAAACCGGACTGCTTTCCGGCCCGGTGTTGTGCCGGGACTGCCCGTCGCCCGTATGCCTGGTGGAGGGCAGCCTGGTGAAGGCATGAAATATATAGGTTGCATTTTTTACAGGACATGTTATACTGAAACCAACGAATCCGAAAACCGAATCTGATCTCAATAGAGGATTTCTATGAGCTGCCAGCGCAGAAAGTACGCTGGCAGTTTATTTTTTTCCCGAAACAGACACATACTATGACTTATTCAATCTAATATTAGGAACTGTACAGACATATCCAATCAAAAAAGGGAACTATATAATGCAAGTGGGTGAATTGATTATGGCAGAAAAAGCGATACCACTTTATGATTTTAAGGCCTTTGGGCAGGCGATTAAGGCGGCGCGGACGCAGCAGAAGCAATCGCGCAAAAAGGTGTGTGACGAAATGAATATTTCTCCGCGCTACCTTGCAAATATTGAAAATAAGGGACAGCAGCCCAGTCTGCAGATTTTTTATGAGCTGGTGAGACGTTACGATATTTCGGTGGATCAGCTGTTTTATCCGAACAAGTCAGTGGAAAAAAACACGCAGCGAAGACAGCTCGACACTCTGCTTGACAGCATAAGCGAGCAGGGGATTCGGATTGTGACGGCTACCGCGAGGGAGGTGGCACAGGTGGAGAGGGAGGTGTGAGGCGGGGGATGGAAAGAGAGGATATCGTACAGGAATGCTACGAAGAAATGCTTGCAGTCAATCACCGAAAATGTCCGGGTACAGAATACGAAATGCCGATGATGCATTTTCACGACGGATACGAAATTTTTTTTACTTTGACAGATTCTGTTTATTACTATGTGGAAAATCAGAAATTCTGTCTGAAAAAGGGTGGACTGATGCTGATAAACAATAACGAGCTGCACCGGTCCCAGCCGCCCCGGGAAGGAATGTATGAACGTTATATTGTTTCTTTTGTTCCCGATTATATCAGCGATTATGATAATCTGGAAGGGATTGATCTTTTCGGGCCATTCACAGACCGTCCGGGCGGAAAAGTAGGAAGCGTTCAGCTGATGCCGGAACAGATTCGGGAGTTTACCGAACATCTTGACCGGGCTATTTATTATCAGGAAGAAAAGACAGAAGGATGGGAAGTACTGCAGAAGCTTGAACTGGTACAAATCCTTCTGCTATGTATCGGTTATTTCAATCACAGCCTTCCGGAGCCTCCGCAGGAACAGCCTATTGAGCGTCTCAGGCCTATTTTGCAATATATTAAACAGCATCCGGGGGCGGATCTGAGTCTGGAAAGGTTATCGGAAGACTTTTACATAAGCAAATCGCATTTGATACGACTCTTTAAACTTTCCACGGGACTGACGCCGAATCAGTACATTATTATGATACGGGTTATGAAGGCAAGAAAATATCTGGTGGAGGGGATTCCCATTTTAAAGGTATGCGAGCTGGTTGGCTATTCGGATGAATCCCATTTTATCCGGACCTTTCGAAAAATAGTAGGAGTTACCCCCAAAAAGTACGCTCAGCTTCGGCAAAGGAAAAAAGAGGATGAATAGAACGGGGAAGGGGAAAAATCACCTTCCCTTTTTTGACGGCTCGTCATGATAATTTAAGCATATTTTTTGATTACATACTCATATACAGCAAACTATTCAAAATGATATATTAAGCGCATGAAAAAGAGAAAATAAAGTGCAAAATATCCAAAACAAAACAGAAAATGGGAGGAAGCAAATGAAAAAAGGGCGGGAACAGTTAAAGAATACAAGGGGAAAAATAACTTGGAGAAATGCGATACGAAGAGATAAATGGCTTTATATTTTCCTTATCCCGTTTCTGCTGTACTTTGTTGTTTTTAAATATGTGCCAATGCTCGGCGCAGCGATGGCATTTCAGAATTTCAAATTTTCAACGGGATTTTGGGGGAGTGAATGGGTCGGGCTGGAGCACTTTAAGCGCCTGCTTACCGGCAATAGCTTCGGGATGATTTTGAAAAATACGCTGCTGCTGAACATTGCGAGCGTGATATTCGGTTTTCCAATTCCGATTATACTGGCAATCCTGCTGAATGAGATCAGATGCCAAAAGTTCAAAAAGGTTACGCAGAGTATTATGTATCTGCCTCATTTTATGTCGTGGGTTGTCCTGGGCGGTATCCTGATCGAAATTTTTTCACCGAGCACAGGCATTGTCAATATGATTTTGAAAAACGTGTTCGGAATAAAACCAATCTATTTTATGGGGAGTAATTTCTGGTGGCCGGTGATTTTTGTCATATCAGGGATCTGGCAGGGAGCCGGATGGGGAACAATCGTTTATCTTGCCGCAATTACCGGAATAGACCCGGAGCTTTACGAAGCGGCGAAAGTGGACGGTGCGGGAAAGCTGCGTCAGATTCTTCATATAACAATTCCCGGAATTGCCGGAACAATCGTGATCATGCTGATCCTTCGGATGGGATCCATGATGGATATCGGATTTGAACAGGTCTATGTCATGATGAATCCGAAGGTGCGAGAGGTATCTGAGGTAATCAGCACCTATGTATATCGGGTTGGTATAGAAGGGGCACAATACAGCTACACAACGGCAATCGGGCTTTTCCAGTCGGCGGTGAGCTGTCTGCTGGTCTTTACGACAAATGCAATCGCCCGCAGGATCAACGGATCCGGTTTATGGTAAAGGAGCGGCAATGAAAAGAAAAGCAAATACCAAAGTGAAAAGTTCTTATGGGGAAAAGATCTTTATGGCGATCGCGTATACAATCGTTGCGCTGTTCAGTATCTGTGCGCTTTATCCCTTTATAAATGTACTTTCTACCTCATTCAGTTCCAGTCGTGCGGTAGGGGCCGGAGAAGTGATTCTTTTTCCGATCGAGCCGAATCTGCAGGCTTACAGGCAACTGCTTTTCGATGGTCAGATTCTGGCATCCATGAAAAACACGGTGCTGCTGACCGTGGCGGGAACAACATTCAACCTGGTTGCGACAACATTGGTAGCATATGCGCTTTCCAAGCCAAGACTCAAGGGCAGAAAGTTTTTTGTCGGAATGATCGTGTTCACAATGTTGTTTTCCGGAGGTATGATTCCGAACTTTGTACTGATAAAAAGCCTTCATTTGATGAATACCTTCAGCGGGCTATGGCTGATGGGACTGATCAGTACCTACAACATGATCGTGATGAAAACCTTTTTCGAGGGGATTCCGGACGGTCTCTGCGAAGCGGCGGCGATAGACGGAGCGAATGAGCCGACCATCCTGTGCCGGATCGTGCTGCCTGTGTCGAAGCCTGTTATGGCAACAATGGTTCTGTTCTACGCGGTGGGATGGTGGAACAATTATTTTAACCCCATGCTGTATTTGAGCAGCACCTCCAAATTTCCGATGATGGTGAAGCTAAAGCAAATGCTGGATACGGCGAAAATGATTGAAGTAAGCGCCGCAGAAGGCCTGACCCAGACATACATCGCCGCGGAAACCTTTAAGGCCGCTTCCATTATCGTGGCCACATTGCCGATTATTTGTGTTTATCCATTTTTGCAGAAATATTTTGTAAAAGGCGTGATGATCGGATCCATCAAGGGCTGATGAAAGTAAAGCGGGAGACCTTCCGCTTGCTGATACAGCGGCAAAAGCCGCAGAAAAGAGGGAACAGTATGAAAAAAAGAAGCGTAAAAAGAATGTTGTCACTGTGTATGGCCGGCCTGATCACGGCCGGGCTGCTGAGCGGCTGTCAGAATCAGACAGCTGCAGGGGGAACGGTATCCGGCACGGAGACTGCCGGCGACCAGGCAAAAGCGCAGGATAGCGGGAAAAAGGAGATCAGCATCACCATTCTGGAACGCGGGAAATGCCCTGCGGAGGAGGGGACGATGGAAGCCAACCGCTGGACGGAGTGGATCAATGAGAACAGTCCGGTAAAGGTAAACTGGGTACCTGTACCGCGGACAGAATCCGTGGCGAAAATCAACGCACTGTTTGCCAGCGGAGAAGCACCCGATCTGGTATGGGAATTCGGGAAGAATTTTATGGATAATCTGATTCAACAGGGCGTCGTACAGCCTGTGGGAGATTATGTGGAACAGTACAGCACGGATTACAAGGCATATTTGGAAGAACATCCTGAGCTTCTTCCTTACATTACAAGCAGTACGGATGGACAAATGTATGGCATGACCAGCGCAAGGACCCCGCTTGCGGTAGCGAATCATGGAATGTGGATCCGCAAAGACTGGCTGGATCATCTGGGTCTGGAGGTTCCTCAGACGATAGAAGAGCTTCATGATGTCGCCCTGAAATTTGTGACGGAGGATCCGGATCAAAACGGAGAGGACGATACCTTTGGACTGGCCTTTAACTACAATTTTTACGGTATTATGAAGGCACTGTATGGGCAGCCGGACAATAATATGCAGGTAATAGATGGAAAACTGGTGGACTGGGTTGGTTCCCAGGCCTACCAGGATTGCTTTACGATGCTGAGAACCATGTACCAGGAGGGGATTCTGGATCCGGAATATATCACGGATACCAATTATGAGAAGCAGCGTCAGAACCTGGTGACCGGAAAGGCCGGCATTTATCTGGCCGGCTGGGATTGTCAGGCAGAGTGGAAGGAATTAAAGCAGAATGTGCCGGAAGCGGAGCTTATTCCTTTGGAGCCTGTGGAGACCTCCTACGGACGGTTCGGGCTGTATCAGGAGCCTCCCGCAAAGATGATGATCTGCATGAACAAGGATGCGGAGGATCCCCAGGCCTGCATGGAATTTCTGGATTGGCTGATCACGGATGGCTGGTATACTCTGACCTATGGGATTGAAGGGGAAAACTATACGCTGGTAGACGGTGTTCCTCAGGCGATCGATGCGGAAAAAAATACGAAGGAGCTGGCTTATGCAAACGAATACCCCATTGTATCCGGAGAGGTGATAGACGATATCGCAACCTATATTAAGGTGACTGCAGCTACAGATGAGGCATCTCAGGCTTATGTGCCTTACCGCATCGAGGGACTGGAGACCGCAATGAAAAATAAATTCCCCCGCGATATTCCTTATCTTCCCAGCACAGAGCTTTCCAGTAAGTTTAACAGCGATTTCACGGAAATTCAGAGTTCTGTGGAGGCAAGGATGATTACGGACGAGACGTACAGCATTGCTGAGGGAATAGAAGAACTTAACAGTGAAAAAGAGGCATTGGGATTTGATGCGGTGATGGAAGAAAGAAATGCATGGTACGCAGAAAATAAAGATTCATTCGAATGAGGGGATAAATGAAAATGAAGCGGGTAAAAAATGGGGGAATTCCCTATTTGATGCTGGGAGACGAGGCGAATCATGTCGCCCATTCCTATGTGACTGCTTCCTGTTTTGACCGGTCGGGCGGTATTGTAACCGCCCGGCTGAAGGAACAGGACGCAATGGAATGCCTCTATGTGAGGACGGATCTGAAGACAGGGGAAGAACGGATTTTATATGAGGACGGAAAATGGCCGCAGTTTTTGGTGTGGAATGATAAGCTGTTTCATTATCATGGAAAAGAACTGCTGGAGACGGATATCCCGTCAGGGATAACAAGCTGTCTCTGGCAGGGCGAATATGAGCTGTACGGGATTCCTTCCATCACGCAGGACGGCAGATATCTGGGGGTCTCCTGGTATTATGAGGATCACAGCACCTCTGTCAGTATATTTGATAAAAATACCGGAGAATGCCGGGAGATTGTAAGAAAAAAATTTCCGGCTCCTTATGAGTGGATCTCGCATGTCATGGTGAACCCTGCGGATGAATCCAAATGCTTCTTTTGCCATGAGGGAGACTGCTGCTATATCACGAATCGTCTCTGGATTGCGGATACCGCACAAAAAACGGCAAAGCTTCTTTTTCGGCAGCAGATGGACAGCGAAATGGGCAACGGGGAAAGCTGCGGGCATGAGATGTGGAGCTTCGACGGAAAAGGAATGTATTTTGTCAAATATATTTCCGCAACCATCCTGCCAAGAGGAGTCTGGTATGTAGATCAGGCAAGCAAGAAAGCGAAAAGCATTGCGGAAAGCTATCCCTATTGGCATGTGGGAGTGTCTCCGGATGGCAGATACCTGGCCGCGGACACACAGGAACCGACGGGAAAAAGCGATATCGTCCTGATTGATCTGGAAACCGGAGAGGAAAAGGTATTGGCGCGGATCCCAATCACAGGGATACATCCCTGCCATCCTCACCCGGTATTCAGCCAGGACGGTACAAAGCTTTGCTTTACGATGCTGGGAGAAAACGGCCGTCTGGCTGTCGGTATCATTTCCGTGAAAGATGCGGTCGGTAAAAAAATGAATCTTCAGGCAATGAACCTGATTGAGAAAGTAACGGACCGTATGGTGTTTGGCTCGGATACCGACTGGGGAATGGATTTAAATCGTTTCGACTGGGTTCCCGGAGTAGGGCTTTGCGGTATATTCCGGGCATTTGAAGCCACAAAAAGGGAGGATTACATCCAATATCTGAACCGGTGGGCACAGCTGCATGCCAAAGATGCCTACACCCAAAAAACAATCAATTCCACGGCTCCCTGTATCATGCTTCTGGGCCTGTATGAGCTGACGGGGAAAGCAGAGTACCGAAAGGTTTGTCAGGATATGGCGGAATACATTCTGAGGGAAGCTCCCCGCACAATAGACGGAGGGCTGGAGCATACGGTAACGGAGCGTGTTCCGGGGCTGGTAGATCAGATGTGGGCCGACACGCTGTTTATGGCCTGTATTTTTATGGCAAGGGCCGGCAGGATTCTGGGGAAAAAGGAGTATACCGGCCTGGCGGTAAGCCAGCTGAAGCTGCATTACAGATACTTGTTTGACCGGGAAAACGGGCTGTTCTATCATGCCTGGCACGGCGGCAGAAAAGACCACATGGGCGGAATTCATTGGGGACGGGCAAACGGCTGGATTGCATACAGCACCGCAGAAATCCTGAAAGAGGCCGGAGCTTTTGAAGGTCGGGACAAGATTTTGGAGGATGCGAAAATTCTCTTTGATACGCTGAAAAAATATCAGAGGGAGAACGGTATGTTCGGTACGGTACTTGATGATAAGGATGCATATGAGGAAATCTCCGCTTCCTGCGGTATTGCGGCCGGGATCCTCCGGATGGTACGGTTTGGATATATCGGGCAGGAATATCGGGAGATGGCAGAAAGAACAATTGCCAATCTGCCCCGGTATATTGCGGAGGACGGAACCGTTCTTCAGGTGTCGACAGGTACTCCTGTCTATCAGGAAGCTTCTGTTTACAAAAAAATTCCGATTGCACCGACCCTGTATGGCCAGGGCCTGATGGTACTGGCGCTTGCAGAGGTATAAAACGGGAGGAGCCAATGAAATTTTTAAACGATCAGGAAAAAGCTCTGTTTCTGGAAATTGTTGCCAGAAATGACGGAGTATATGACGAGAAGGAGCATATGCCGACGCAGTGGCGCGGAGAAAACGGATATCACAGCAGGCTTGTGAATCAAACCGTGCATTCTACCGTACATTCCTTTGAATATGCGCTGGATTTGATGTACCGCAGAGAATCCGGAGACCTTCTGAGAGCGGAGGAAATTCTGAATAAAGTGCTTCCGATGCAGGATACGGATCCCTCGCATAAAACCTATGGCATCTGGCCTTATTTTTTGGAGGAGACGCTGGAGGAGATGAATCCTCCGGATTGGAACTGGGCGGATTTCTGCGGTAAAAAAATAATGCAGATGCTTCTGGAATTTAAGGATCAGCTTTCGCCGGAGCTTATTCGCCGGATGGAGACAGCGCTGATACATGCCTGCCATTCGATTATCCGGAGAGATATGGATCCCGGTTATACAAATATTTCCATTATGGGAACCTATGTGACACTGGTTTCCGGGGAATATTTTCAAAAGGAAGAATTTATAACGTATGCAAAAAAGCGTCTGAGAAAGCTTCACCAATTTAATATGGAGCATGGAGCGTTTCAGGAATACAACAGTCCTTCCTATACCTGGATTGTGATACATGATATCGCTGCCATGCTGCGCTATGTCCATGATGAGGAGAGCCGGAAGCTGACAGAAGATTTAAACCGTCTGGCCTGGGGCTGCCTGGCGGAGCACTATCATTATCAGACGAAGCAGTGGGCCGGTCCTCACAGCCGTTTTTATGCGATGCTTTCCGACGACCAGCTTCTGATGCAGGTTCAGAGAGCGCTGGATTACCAAATACATTTGGTTCCTCTGGATAAGCCGGGGCTATCGGCAACGCTTCCGAACTGCTTTTTTTCCGTAAAAAGCAAATGTCCGGAGGAATATCTTCACCATTTTATGGAACCGAATCATGCAAGCATGAAATATAACCGGTATCTGGTGACAAAGGACGGTAAGGGCGATGAAATCGCAGCTTCTTTCCTGACAAAAGAATATACGCTCGGTACCTTTTATAAATCCACCTTCTGGAACCAGCACAGAAGCCATATCAGTTATTTTGATACGGAACAGGGAGCTGTGTATTGCGATTTGAAATGCCTCCACAACGGATATGATTATTCCTCCGGTCTGATCGCTACAGCGCAGAAGAACGGGAAGGCCGTTTCCATCACAGGATTTGCCACGGATGGCGGAGATACGCATCCTAATCTGGATCTGGTCAGGGACGCGTGTATTGACGCTTCTGATCTTCGGCTGCGTTTTGAGCTTGGCGGAGCGGTTAAGGATGTAAAGATCGTTCGGGAAAAGGAAAGGGGTTACCGGATCAGCATTGGAAAACAGGATATTGTAATATCGATCCCGTATGCAGCCTTCGGAAATGAAGAGATTCGCATGGAAATCAGCCGGGAAGCAGTACATGTCAACGAAACCGGAGGGCACAGGCATATTGGCGAAATACTCGGCCTGGATTTGGTATTCTGGAGCGGAACGCAAAAAAAGCTTTGCTTTGGGGATCTGAAGGAATGCGTTGCCGCCATTGCCTTTGAGATTGTCCCGGCAGGAGCAGTCGCACAATCTGCCAATGTGGAAAAAGAAAATGGAATGCTGAAGGTTTCGATGGGCGAACTTCGTGTGCAGGCCGGTCTTGGGGCCCGGACACTTCAGCAATTCAAGGAGGAGACGAGCGCCTGGATCGGCGAAAGAGAATACAGAACTCTTGTGTAAAAAAGCATGGAAAAAAGCGGCGAAAGATGAAAATCTTTTGTCGCTGTTTTTCTGTAAAAGAGGTATAATACTTAGGGACAAAAATTTGCAGGCCATATCGCCTGTTCAACAATCAGAAAGGGGAATGTATGAGAAAGAAGAAAAAGTACCTGAAAAAAGCGGCGGCCTTCGCTGCTGCATTTTCTGCCGCTGCAGTGCTGGCTTTTACGCCGGGCAGTCAGGCAGAAGCGGCTACAGCGGCGACGGCGGCGACAACAACTTACGTCAACAGCGTCTACACCAATGAGCCGGTGACAACAGAGCAGGCGGGACTTCGGCCCATCGCCGTGATGATGCCGACGGACAAGGCCGCGCAGCCCTCCTACGGCATCGGTCATGCCAAGGTTCTCTATGAGATCATGGAGGAAGGCGACATTTCCAGGCAGATGGCGATCATCGACGATTGGACGGCCCTGACAAAGATCGGGAACATCCGAAGCTGCCGCGCCTATTATATCCCGCTTGCGATGGAGTGGGACCCCATTTTGGTGCATTTTGGCGGCGTCTGGTATATGAAGGACTGGATCACCAGGCCGGATATCAACAACCTGTCCGGAACCTCTGAGTACGGCACCGGCGGGGATGCGCCCGGGGCTTCCGCGTTTTTCAGAAGCAGCGACCGCAAGGCGCCCCACAATGCCTATATCAGCGCGCGCGGGATCATGAACGCCTCTGCGCAGCTCGGATATTCCCTGACGATCCGGCCGGCATATTATAATACAAAGCATTTCCAGTTTGCGGCCGGCGTCAACACGCTTGCCCAGTATGGGGCAGGAGCGGCCAATGCTTCCGTGATCAACCTGTCAAATATTTTTCCGTACACAAAGACAGGCTTTACCTACAATGCCGCAGACGGTCTTTATTACAAGACGATCCACGGCAAGGCGCACACCGACGGGCTGGACGGCAAACAGCTTGCCTTTGCGAACGTGATCGTGCAGAATACCAAGTGGGCGCCGCTGGATGCCAAGGGTTATATTACCTTTACGGATCACGATACGACGGAGGACGGTTACTATTTCACCCATGGGAAAGCGATCCATATCACCTGGCAGAAAACGGCGGATTACGGTCCCACCCGGTATTTTGACGATGCGGGCAACGAAATTCAACTGAACACCGGAAAAACCTATATCGCGGTAGCCCAGAAGGGCCGACTGCCTGTTTTTTCCTGAACAGCTCTTTTGAACGCATAGCAGTTCAGCTCGCGCCATTCGCAAAGCCGCGCTGGCGCGCTTTCCGCCGCTTCGCGGCTATCTTTGCTCATAATCGGGCGCTCCCTCAGCCAGGAGCAACCGGCCCAAATTCGTGCGAGCACGATTT
>JAUNGT010000077.1 GCA_030524455.1 Eubacteriales bacterium
ATCGGGAGATGTGGCAAAAGCGGCGGATTACCTATCACAATCAGGTGTGGAACCGCGTCACCATCAACCGGGCCGCCCACAAGTCTACCCGTTACTATATCGACGAGATGCATCTGCTCTTGAAGGAGGAACAGACAGCCGCCTATACGGTGGAAATCTGGAAGCGTTTCCGGAAGTGGGGCGGCATCCCGACCGGTATCACGCAGAACGTTAAAGACCTTTTGAGCAGCCGCGAGGTGGAGAACATTTTTGAAAATTCCGACTTCGTGTATATGCTCAATCAGGCAGGCGGGGACCGGCAGATTCTCGCCAAACAGCTGGGTATTTCCACGCACCAGCTCAGCTATGTGACGCATTCCGGCGAGGGAGAGGGACTGCTGTTCTATGGCTCCACCATACTGCCTTTTGCGGATCATTTCCCGAAAGATACCGAATTGTACCGTATTATGACCACCAAACCCCATGAAATGAAGGAGAACGAGTGACGATGAATCTGAATATTTGTGAACTGGATACCATGATGTTTTTTGATGCTGTTGTGGAGCGCGAGGAAACCCAGCTGCTTATGGAGCTGGCCGATGCCGTCAGCGAGAGCCGTGCTGCGGCAGATCAGGCGACGGAGCTGAACGGGGACGGCAGAGCAGGACTTCTTCGCCTGATAGAAATTTGGCGCGCCATGGACGGTGTTTCTCCTGTTCTTGCTTTTGAGGGCAGCCAGTCCGAGCTTCTGGCCAATGTGGTGGCGCAGATCTATGCCTATCTGCTGCTGCATCCCTTCCGTGATCCGGTGGGGCTGGCCCTTTATGTGGAACTGCGCTACATGACGGCCTCCCTCATGTTGGGAGAATGGTATGAATAAGGAACCGCGCCTGAAGTTTACGGAGGAGGAACGCGCTGATCCGGCATTGAAAAAACCGATTCGCAGGGCGGAAAAGGCTGCCGCCAAAGCGGACAAGGCACAGGCAAAAATCCCCAAAAAACAGGTCCGGCAAAAGATGGTGGACCGAAAGACCGGCAGGATTACAACTCAGCTGGTACTGGAGGACAAGAAAAAGCCGTCATCCAAGCTGTCCCATGCAGTTCGGGATGCTCCGGCAAATGCTGTCACGGGAAAAATCCACAGAGAAATCCGGGAAACCGAACAGGACAATGTGGGCGTGGAGAGCGCCCACAAGTCTGAGGAAATGGTGGAAACCGGTGCGAGGCTTGTGCGGGAGGGGTATCACAGCCATAAATTGAAACCCTACCGCAAGGCGGAACAGGCAGAGCAAACGCTGGAAAAGGCCAATGTAAATGTTTTGTATCAGAAGTCTTTGCGGGAGAATCCTCAGTTATCCAGCAATCCCATCTCCCGATGGCAGCAGAAACGGGCCATCAAAAAGGAATATGCCGCCGCCAAACGCGCGGGGCAGGCTGCCGGAAATACTGCCAGCGCCGCTCAAAAGACCGGAAAGGCCGCAAGGACGGTAAAGGAAAAAGTACAGCAGGCCGGAGCGTTTGTCATGCGTCACAAAAAAGGGGCAGGAATTGTATTGGCCCTCTTTTTGGTGATCTGCCTGCTGATGAACTCTTTGTCCTCCTGTTCGATGCTGGCTCAAAGCATCGGTTCTGTTGTTTCCGGGACGACTTATCCTTCCGATGATGCAGAGCTGGTAGCGGTGGAGGCTAGTTACGCCGCCAAAGAAGCAGAGCTTCAGGCCGAGATCGACAACATCGAAAGCAGCCATCCAGGGTATGACGAGTACCGTTATGATTTGGATATGATCGGCCATGATCCCCATGAACTGGCGGCCTACCTTTCCGCTGTGCTGCAGGGGTATACCCGGCAGAGCGCTCAGGCGGAGATGGAACGGATATTTTCCGCACAATACCAGCTGACGCTTACGGAGGAAATCCAGACACGCACTTATACCGATGACGATGGAGATGAGCATGAATATGAATATTATATTCTTCATGTGAAACTGGAGAGCCGATCCATCGGCGCGGCGGCTTCGGAGCTGTTGACGCAAGAACAGATGGAGATGTATCAGATATACCGGCAGACGTTGGGCAACAAGCCTCTGATTTTCGGCGGCGGTTCCCCCGATATGGGAAATTCCGAGGATTTGACCGGCGTAGAGTTTATAAACGGCACGCGCCCCGGAAACCCGGAGCTGGTGGAACTGGCAAAACGGCAGGTCGGCAATGTGGGCGGTCAGCCATACTGGAGCTGGTATGGTTTTAACAGCCGCGTGGAATGGTGCGCCTGCTTTGTATCCTGGTGCTATGGGCAGATGGGACGCTCCGAACCGCGCTTTGCGGCCTGTCAGTCTCAGGGTATTCCTTGGTTCCAGTCTCATGGGCAGTGGGGTGCGCGGGGGTATGATAATCTTGCTCCTGGCGACGCCATTTTCTTTGATTGGGATTTAGATGGCAGCGCGGACCATGTGGGCATCGTAATCGGCACGGATGGCAGCCGGGTTTATACCGTGGAGGGCAATTCCGGCGACGCCTGCAAGATTAAAAGTTACGATTTGAATTACGAGTGCATCAAGGGCTATGGCCTGATGAACTGGTAACAGAGATTTTTATGAAGGAGTGATTGACAATGGCTAAGAACAAAATCGAACGCATTAACCAGGAGATTGCCAAAGTCCGTGAGAAAATTGCGGAATATCAAGAAAAGCTCAAGGCTTTGGAAACACAGAAAACCGAAGCGGAGAATCTGGAAATTGTCCAGATGGTGCGCGCCCAGCGCATGACCCCGGCCCAGTTAAACGCCATGCTGTCCGGCGGCATGATTCCCGGCAGGAACGGTATTTCTGCCGATGAACAGGAGGAAAATGCCTATGAAGAATAAGAGAATTTTTAGAACCTTTGCCGCTTTTTGCGTCTCCCTGGCGCTGATGGGCGGCTTTTCTATTTCTGCATTTGCTCAGGGAACGGAGCAGCCCCCGGCGGAGGACGTTACCAACGATGCAAATGTGGTTGTGGAGGAAACGGAAGACAGTCCGGCGCTGACCCCGGAAGGCAATGCAGCCCTAGT
>JAUNGT010000042.1:0-18750 GCA_030524455.1 Eubacteriales bacterium
CCACTCAGCGCCGTGCACAGCGCGCCGATCATAATACACAGGTCCGCCAGGTTGAACACCACCCGGTCCAGCGCCCGGATTCCGGTGCGCAGGCTGGCATAATCGACCACATAGCTGCGGTACAGCCGGTCATAGCTGTTGGAAAAGGCGCCGCCCAGCAAAAGCGCCAGCCCTGTCTTCAAAAGCCCCCGCCCGCGCTGTCCCAGCGTACACACAAAGCACACCAGCACCACGGCGGTCAGCCCCAGGGAGAGGGCCCGCATCAGGGCGCTCCTCTTTTCGCCAAGGTTTAAGAAGGCGCCCCGGTTGTGATAGCGCTGCAGCACCAGCCTGCCGCCCAGGGCAGGCTTCGGCACGGCCAGGGCCTCCTCCGCCTCGGCATAATCCTTAATTCCCTTGTCCAGCAGAAAAATTGCTGACGCAATTCCTGCAAATTTCATATTACTCCGGATAATTTCCTGCAATTTCATCGAATGTCCTCCTCATATCCAGCCGCCCGTATCCCCACCGCCGGCTGGGATATTCCTCCTGCGGCTCCTCCCGCGCGCCCCGGCTCAAAAAGCCCCGGATGCTCCGGCCGGAAATTCTGCGGTAATTGCCCTCCACCACGCACCACTGCATAAGCTGGGCGGCCGCTCCCGCTGTCAGGGCGGCTGCCATGGCGGCCCCGCTGTAGGGACCGTCCGCCGTGCTGATCCCGACGCCGGGGGCCGCCAGATCCGGCTTGACCGCTCCGGTGCGGGAAAAACCCCGCCCCGAGCGGTAGAAAAAGCTTCCCGAGCGGCTGTCGTAGGCGCTTGCCGTCACCGCGTCCTCTGTGTAGGAGGGCATGGTCAGCGTCACATCCGGGTCCGGCGCCAGAAAATACGCCTCGCCGCTCAAAAACTGCCGCGGCATCAGCCACAGGTCGAAAACGCTGCCCGCCGTGCGAAGCCCGCGCACCGTCAGCGTCCACACGCCGGGGGTGGGACGGTCAAAGCGCAGCTGGATCAGCTCGTCGGCAGTGTTGTTTTCATTGCGCATATAGTCGATGCGCACCCGGGTCTTTTCATATACAAAGGTGTAGTCCACCGACGCCCCCAGCCGAAAATCCGTCTCCGGGATCGCCTCCCCGCCGGGAGAGCGCACCCCGATCCGAAACACCGCCGGACGCATTCCCCACAGCTCCGCGGTAAAGCCCCGCACCTGCTCTCCCACCCGAAGCTCCACCGGCTGCGCCTGCTCCGTCAAAAGAGAGCGGAAATGCCCGGCGCTGTTGCCCTCGTTGCCGCCGCCTGTCACCAAAACCTGCGACACCCGGGAGGCCGCCTCCTGCAAATATTCCACCGCCAGAGAGCCGCCGCTGTGACTGCCCAGGGAAGTGCCCAGCCCCAGGCAGATCACCGCAGGACGGTACAGCGGCGTCACAAAGCGCTGGACGTACCGGACCGCCAGCAGGATATCGTCCGTGCTGTAAGCCGGCACATCCGGGGCCACCTGAAAATAGTCCCTCAGATACCGTTTGGCCGGCCTGAGCTTCACCACCACCAGATCAGCCTCCGGGGCGGCTCCGCAAAAAGCAAGCCCTTCCTCCAGCCGGCTCCCTGCGGCCGCGCTTGCCAGCGCCGTCCCGTGCCCGATCTCGTCCGTCATCGGGACAATGCGGTGCGGCTCCGCAGAGGAAAGCGCCTCGTTGATTTGGTCCCGCATGTATTCGCTCCCGTATGCGATCCCCTCCGGCGTCCTCCCGCTCTGATCCGTCTGGTCCCATATGGCCAGAATCCGGCTGCTGCCGTCGGAAAAACGAAATACCGGGTCCTCATAGGAAATCCCGGTATCGATACACGCAAAAATAACGCCCCTCCCCGTCAGCTCCAGCGGCGGCCTCTGCTGGGCCAAAATCCCGGCCTGCTCCAAAGGCTCCGGATCAAATTCCCGTCCTCCTGCGGCCCGAAAGCCCTCCAGGCCATACAGCTGCGGAATATAACGGTAAAGATAGTTGGCGGGAGACAACGGCAGCGCCCGGTCAATCCGCACATAGTAGACGCCCAGCGCGCCGTCGATGGTCTGATAGCAGTACCACTCGCCCTCCCGCTCCTCCTCTCCCGGCACATAATCCAGGAGGATGCTCATATAATCCTCGGAAACAATTTTTTCCCTGCAGTCCATTTTGCCTCGACATACGGTCTCTCAGGACAGCATATGCGGCCCGGCTCCTCCTTATGCACGCAATACGCGCACATAACCTACGCCTGGGGGCTCTCCTTTGCCGGAATCTCCTTCATCCGGTCCATGTCCTCCAGGGTGTAGCCGTTGCCGCGGATATCGATCAGCGGTCCGCCGGTTCCCCGGATATAGTCTCCGGTGATCGTCACCCGGCCGATATTGTCATCCTTGGGGATCTCATACATGATATCCAGCATGAAATCCTCGATGATGGAGCGCAGCGCCCGGGCCCCGGTATCCTTTTCCATGGCCTTCTCCGCAATGACCTCCAGCGCGTCGTCGGAAAACTCCAGCTTCACCTCGTCCAGCTCCAAAAGCTTCTGGTACTGCTTGAGAATCGCGTTTTTGGGCTCCTTCAGAATCCGCACCAGCATCTCCTTCGTCAGCCCCTCCAGCGTGCAGATCACCGGCAGGCGGCCCAGAAACTCCGGGATCATGCCGAAGGTGCGCAGATCCTCCACCTTCACCTGGGAAAGAATATTTTTCTCCTTGTCCCAGCGGTCCTTCAGCTCCGCGTCAAAGCCGATGGAGGTCTTTTTGCGCAGCCGCTGCTTGATGATCTCCTCCAGATCCGGGAAAGCGCCGCCGCAGATAAACAGAATATTCTTCGTGTTCACCGTGGCAAGAGGGACCATGGCGTTTTTGCTGTTTGCTCCCACCGGAACCTCCACCGGGGCTCCCTCCAGAAGCTTGAGCATCCCCTGCTGCACCGACTCGCCGGACACGTCCCGGGAGGTGGTGTTTTGCTTGCGGGCAATTTTGTCAATCTCGTCGATAAAAATAATGCCCTGCTCCGCCTTATCCACATCATTGTCCGCCGCGGCCAAAAGCTTGCTGACCACACTCTCGATATCGTCCCCGATATAACCCGCCTCCGTCAGGGAGGTAGCGTCCGCGATCGCCAGCGGCACATCCAAAAGACGCGCCAGCGTCTTGACCAGATATGTCTTGCCGCTGCCCGTCGGCCCGATCATAAGGATATTGGACTTCTCGATCTCGATCTCGTCCATGGTGCCCGTCGCCACCCGCTTATAGTGATTGTAGACCGCCACGGAAATCACCTTTTTGGCGTACTCCTGCCCGATCACATACTGATCCAGCTGCTCCTTGATCTTGTGAGGCGCGGGGATCGATTTTAAATCCAGGATAGGCTTGGGTTTTTCCCCGCTGCTCTTTTTGCGCAGCTTCTGCTTCTTCGGAATCCCGTCGTTCATAAAATCCGCCAGATTGATAAAGCTGATATTCGGGAAGCCCCTCTGCGGTCCGGAGCCCTCCTTCTCCTTCTCCTTTTCCTCCTGCTCCTGTTCCTCCTTCTCCCCGGTCTCCTTCTCCCCGTCCTGCGCCGCCGGATGCGTCTGCTTGTCAAACTGGCTGTTCAGCATATTCATCAGCGCCGGATTATTCAGCATCCCCTGATAATCATATTGGCTCACCGCATCCATCGTCTTGTGCATGCAGTCGTCGCAGATGCAAATATGATTCGGCAGATGAAACATCCTGCCCGCCTTGCTCTCCGGACGCCGGCAAATAAAGCAGACGTCCTCATATTCCTTCTTATCCGGATTATCGCCTCCGCCGTTTACCGGCGTATTATCGTTTCGTTCCTTATCATCCATATACACATATCTCCTCTGAAAAAACGTAACCAATGCTGTTTACAGTATAAGTCATATGTTCGGCGGAAACAAGTAAACTTTGTATAAAGAAAACAGTTCATCTTTTTAAAACCCACATACTCAAAAAGCAGGTCAGCACAAGCAAAACCCCCAAAGGCGCGAGTATGATATTCATGGCGAAAAACTCCCCCGCAAACCCGGCCAGCACAATTCCCAGCGGCCCCGATACATAGGAAATGCATTTGAATATGCTGAAGGTTCTCGCTATCATTTCCTTCGGCGTATTCACCTGTATAATCGTCGCGTTCAGTACGGAGATAAATCCATAGGAAATCCCGATGATAAACGCCGCCGCAAAGGGGAGAAAACCGGTGTTTAAATACAGCAGGAGAATCCCGATTCCCCCGATCAGAAAGCCGGTTGAAAACAGGATATTGTTGGAAAAATATTGGCGCATCCGGTTTAAAAGAATGCTCCCGAAAATACTGCCCAGCGCAATCCCAATCATAAAAACGGAATAGGAAGACGCGCCGTATCCCCCCTGTGAGAAATAGGCCGGCATCAGGGAATCAACGGGAGCCGTAAACATATTTCCCAAAAATGTCACAAGCAAGACGCCGCAAATTATTTTATTCCCCGTCACAAAAGCAAAGCCCGTTTTTACATTGGAAAAAAAGCTCTGCGGCGAGGAAAACCCCCGCTCCGTCACATCGTTCATCGTGATCCCATACAAAAAAATCATGGAAGCAAAAAATGTTATGGAATCCAGGCCTATCGCTCCCTTTATCCCGATCATGCCGATGATGATGCCGGAACCCATATAGGAAAAGACCTGAATCATCTGCGTAAACATATTCATCAGGCCCCGGGCATTTACCACCTCGTCATCCGATACCAGATACGGCAGCATCGCGTTTCTTGTGGGAATGCTGAAGGTACTGAAAATCGTCTGAACCGTCACAAACGCAATCAGAATGCCGGTATTTAAACAGTTTCCGGTATACAAAAACAGCAAAACAAGAAGGATAATCCCCTGCCCGAAGGATGTGACCAGCAGGATTTTTTTCTTGCTGTGCTTATCCACATAGGCGGCGGTGAACATACTCAAAAAGGTAAGCAGGATTTTGATCGCAAAGACATAGCTCATCAGAAGAGTGGAATTCGTAACCGCATAAATAAGCTGCGCGATTGCGATATCATCGACATAATCGCCGACCACGCTGATACTCACGGCAAGAAAAAAATTCCTGAAATTTTTATTACGCTTTAGGATTTGAAACATTGCGGTTTACATTCCTTCCATTGATATAATATGTATGCTTTATCGTTGTTATTGTAACCGTTCTGTTCCCTCCTGTCAATAGGAGCAAAAAAAGAGGAGCTCCGTCCCTCAAAAGGCAACAAAGCTCCTCCCTGTCTGTTTCTGAATGATCTGTTATTTTACGGCCAAAGCTGCAAACCGGACTGGCTGCGGCCATTCTGTCCGGACTGCTCCTGCTGGCTGCTCTGGCTGGCCTTACTCAGCTCGTCGTAGGAGGAGAGCGTCACGGTCACGTTCTTTGCCTGGTAGCCGTTGGGGCTGCCCTGCATGATCGTGATCTCCACGGTCTCCCCGGCCTTGTAATAGCGCATCTGATCGGTCAGCTCCTCCTGGTTGGTGACCTTCGTGCCCTCGAAGGCGGTGACGATATCCCCGCGCACAAGCCCGGCCCGGGCCGCGCCGGTTCCCTCGTACACCTGCGCCACAAAAATGCCCTCCGGCATATTGAAGTTCTGAGACAGGTCGCTGGTCACATTGATGCAGGAAATGCCCAGATATCCTCTCTCCTCATCGGAAACGCGATCCTTTGTCTCATAGGTCATCAGCTCCTCAATGATCGGACGGGCCGTGGAAATCGGGATCGCATAGCCCATGCCCTCGATGGCGGAGCCGCCGATCTTGTTGGAATTGATGCCGATCACCTGGCCCTTGATATTCAGCAGGGCGCCGCCGGAATTTCCCGGATTGATGGCCGCGTCCGTCTGGATCAGCGCCGTGCTGTTGCCGTCCTCGCTTTTCTCCGGCGTGCGGTTCAGCGCGCTGATCACGCCTGTGGTAACCGACTGCCCGTAGCCCAGCGCATTGCCGATGGCGATGGCCGGCTCCCCGATCTGGAGGCTGTCAGAATCCCCCATCTGAGCGACGCAGATGGCATCCTTTGTGGCATCGGCGATATCAGCCAGCTTCACCGCCACCACGGCCAGATCCACGGCAGCATCCGTGCCCTTGATCTGAGCCTCCACGTTGCTGCCGTCAATAAACTGCACATAGAGCTGCTTCGTGCCGTCCACCACATGATTGTTTGTCACAATCAGCAGCTCCTGATCGTTCTCCCCGATGATAATGCCCGACCCGCTGGCCGATTCCTCCTGGGAATAGGTCTGTCCCCAGAAATCCTGAACCTGCTCGGTAAAATTATTTGTGATGGAAACGCAGGCCGGCATCACCGCCGTCACCACGTCCGTCACATCCGTGACGACAGCCGTGCCGTCCGCCGCAGGCTGCACGGTCCCGGCGGAAGCAATCTGCCCGCTCCGGGAGGCTGCGCCCTGTCCGTCCGTCTCCGGCAGGGACTCCTGCCCTGCTCCGTCCGCGCCTGCGCCATCCGCCTGTCCCTGTGCGCCGTTTTCCGCCGGCGATTCCTTTTCCGCCGGCGATTTTTCTTCCGCCTGCTCTGCCGTCACCGCCTGCTCCGAATTTGGTCCCAGCTGTCCGGCCAGCCGGACCGACTGCACCGCGGAAAAGCTGACCAGGCAGCAAAATGCCACAAAAGCCACCGCCAACGCCGTCACCGCAATGATTTTACCCGCCTGTGACCTGCGCTTTGGCCGCTTCTGCGGCTGCGGATCCGGCTGTTGGCCCAGCTGTTGATCTGGCTGCTGGTCCTGCATATTCTCCTGTTCGTAATCCATTTCCAATCCTCTTCTCTTCGTTGATTCCCTGACTGCTTGTAGTATATCTGGAAGATGTGTTCATTTTGTGAAAAAACGGGCATCATTCCAGTATTTCTTCTGCATGCTGAAGGCCCGCACCAACCTTCGGGGCAGCCGCTCATAGCCGCGTCCCAGCTTATATCCCAGCCACTTCATCCCGCTCTGCCACACAAGCCGGGGCAAAAGCCAGGGGGCGCGGCGCACCAGATAAGCGGCGGTCTGCGCCACCAGTTTTTTTCCCTCCCCCTCCGGGGGAACGGCGTCAAAAATTTCCGGATACTGGGCATGGGAAACTCCCAGGTCAAAGTTGCGGGAAAACTGCTCCCGGCCCGTATAGTTGTGGGAGTGGATCACCCGGGCATCGGCCGCGTAGCCGATGCTGTAGCCGGCCTGCACCGCCCTGGCCGCAAAAATCATGTCCTCGTTAAAAATCGTCTGCTTCACAAAGCCGCCGAGCCGTTCAAACACCTCCCGCCGGTAGGCCGCGCACACGTTGGAGCAAAAATAGGTTTTGATCCCGAGCACGGGCAAATCCGCCTTTGTCCGGTAAGCGGAACGGTCCGGATAGTTAAACTGCCGGGTATAGCGCTCGATCGTACCGCAGTCCTTTTCCGGCAGCTGCCGCGCGTAGGCCGCCGCCGTGTCCTCCCGTCCGAGCAGACACCCGATCAGGCGCTCCACCAGAAATTCGTCCGCCGGCAGGGCGTCCTGGGTCATAAAAATCAGGATATCCGCGTCCGACCAGGAGGCCGCCAGATCTCTCGTCCCGCCGTGGTCAAACTCCTCCGCCTGAATATGCCGCAGGCACACCTTGGGGTGTGCCTGACAAAATGCGTCGCAGTCCGCCAGCCGCTCAAAGCTCTCCCGCTGCGTATTGACGACAAATATTTTATTTACCGGCACGGTCTGCCGCTCCAGCAGGCCGACCAGCTTTAAAAACCTTTCTCCCGGCCGGTAAGCGGGGATAATCACATCCGTCTTCATAAGCGTCAGCCGACATAAGGGGCCGTATCCGCCTCGATCTTCTGGCTGTACTGTATCACCTGGTCGGAGGGCGTATAGTCCGTCACATCAAACAGGAACTCATGCAGAAGCTTCACGTTCTCGGCCAGATCCAGGGGAACCACGCAGGAGCCCTTCTTGCCGATGGTCCCTGTCGTCCGGTGTCCCTCGAAGGGCACGCCGTCCTGCGCCACAATGTTATAATTCGCCACATCCTTTAAGATGCCTGCCATCTCCGTCACATCCACGTTGGTGTACACATTTTCCATCACGTTGTTCAAAATCTCCACCAGCGTGGCGGGATTTGCCTTCTTTGCCTTTTCCATACAGGCCATCAGCACCTTGCGCTGCCGCTCGGCGCGGCCGAAATCGTCGCCCACATAACGGATCCGGCAGTAAGCCGTCGCCTGCAGCCCGTTTAAGGTCTGCATTCCGGCCTGCGTCACCTTGGTAATGTTTTCGTTGAGCGGATCGTCCGGGCTCTCGGAGAACATGCTCCTCTGGTAATTGTTCAGATGGTCGATCTCATTTTCATGCACATCGATCTCCACGCCGCCCAGCGCGTCGATGGTATCGATCAAAGCCTCGAAGCCGACGGTCACATACTGGGTGATATCCAGGTCAAAATTCATGTTCAGCATGTTGATGGCCTGCTCCGCCCCGTTTTGTCCGTAGGCCGCGTTACATTTATTGTAATTGTCCGTCCCCAGGTTTAAGTAGGTGTCCCGGTACACGGAGACCAGCTTCACATCCCCGGTATCCTGATTGATGGAGGCAATCATGATCGTATCGGAGCGGGAGCCCTTTCCAAGCTTTCCGTTTCTGGAATCCACACCGAACAGGGCGATATTGCGGTAGCCCTTCATCTCCTTGTTCTCCTCCACCTGAGGATTGACGACGATATCGTTCTCATTGATCTTGACCTTATCGATCTTTGTCACCATCATCACGCTGACAATGGCCACCAAAAGTACGGCCAGCGCGCAGATCTCCACCGCAAACAGAATGATCCGCCTCCTCTGCCTGGCCCTGCGCTTTTTGGCAGACATCTTCTTGCCGGTGCCCTTTCCCTGCGTTTTTCTGTGATTGGTTGTATTAGACGCCATCTTTTCCTCTCCTGTCCTGTGTGTTCCGGGAGCCTGACGGTACCCGGACAGCCCGCATGGGCCGCAATACTTCAGTACGCATTTTCATTGATAAAGCCCTTGAAAATGGTGAGAAACATGATCTTGAAATCAAAGCTCATGCTCCAGTTTTCAATATAATAGATATCGTATTCGATCCGTTTGCGGATCGAGGTATCTCCGCGGTAGCCGTTGATCTGCGCCCAGCCGGTAAGACCGGGGCGGACCTGGTGTTTGATCATATAGCGGGGCACCTCCTCCTTGAACTTCTCCACATACTGGGGGCGCTCCGGCCGCGGCCCCACCAGGCTCATATCCCCGATCAGGATATTGAACAGCTGAGGCAGCTCGTCAATGCTGGTACGCCGCAGAAAACGCCCGATCTTTGTCACCCGCGGGTCGTTCTTGGTCGTCCAGCCCTTTTTTTCTTCCCTGCTGTCCTGCACATACATCGTGCGGAACTTGTACATCTTAAACGCCCGGTTGTGCTGCCCGATCCGTTCCTGGCTGAAAATCACCGGCCCCTTGCTGGTCGTGCGGATCAGCAGGGCCACAAACAGCAAAAACGGCGAAAGCACCACCAGGCCGCAGAAGGAGCCGACCACATCCACCGCCCGCTTTGTGACGGCGTTTATCGTGTTGGTCAGCGGCACATAGCGGATATTGATCACCGGCAGGCCGCTTAAGTCCTCCGTATAGGGCTTGCCCGGAATCAGACTGTTGTAATCCGGGATAAATTTAGTATGCACACCTGATTTTTCACATAGATTCACAATTTCTTCCAGACGGTCGTAGTCCGACAAGGAAAGCGTCACCGCGATCTCGTCCAGACGGTTCTCCGGCAGGATATAGAGCAGGTTATCGATGGAGCCGATCACCTTGACTCCCTTGTACACCGCTCCCCGCGGCACATTGTCGTCCAGAATGCCGCGCACCTTATAGCCCCACTGGGGATTGGCCATGATCCGGTCGATATAGGCCTCCGCCGCCCGGGAATAGCCCACCAGAAGAATGTGCTTTTGGTTGTAGCCTTTTTTACGGAACAGATGCAGGATCCTGCGGATCAGCGCCCGCACCAGAATGCCCGATACCGTGTTGATCCCCGCAAAGAGGGCCAGCATGCCGCGCGAAAAGTGCTGCAGCTCCCGGTCCACGGAGTTGGCCAGATACAGGACTGCCAAAAACAGAATGATCCCGATCAGATTCGCCCGCAGGATATTCAAAATCTCATTTTCCGTGCGCTGCACCCGCTTGGGCGTATAGAGCTTGCACCAGTAGTAAAGGATCAGATAGCCGGGCACAACAAAATACAGGGCCGAAAAATAAATGCCCATCCCCAGCACGCCTATCTCTTTATCCGCAAAACGGCTCCCGAACATCAGCCACCAGGCCAGCAGGTAGGAACCGGCGGTGACCAGCGCGTCCACAACGACGTGGAGCCTGTTCAAATACTTCTGGTTATCCCTTATCATTTCCGCTCTTCCCCGTGTACATGTTGTAGTATACAATACCTTCCCCAAAAGCACAAGGACTTGTTACAATACGTTCCTCCACAGCTCCAGCTGTATTCTGGCGTAGTGGGGCAGGTTTTTTAAGGAGAACCGCACCTTATGGGCGCGCCCTTTTTCGGAGGCGCACAGCTTTACTCCCGCCCACAGGCCGGCCGCGTAGGTGCGTCCGTAGCCCTTTGCCGCAAAAAACAGCAGCTTGATGCCAAAGCCTGCCAGCAGGAAGGGAAGATTCAGGACAAGCTGAAGCAGGGGCATGTTTTTGTAAACCAGGTACACGTTGTTGCGGGAGGAATGGCTGATTTTAAAGGTATTGTAGCGGGAGCCCGAGGAGCCGCTGCCCGCGTGGTAAACCACCGCGCCGGGCTCCGTCACGTTGCGCAGCCCCAGGATCCGGGCCCGGTAGCCCAAGTCCACATCCTCCAGATAGGCGAAATGGTTCTCATCCAACAGCCCCGTCCGCTCCAGGTACGCGCGCCGGTACAGGGCTGCCCCCGCGCAGTTGGAAAAGACCCGGCGCGGCTTCGTATAGCATTCCGCCGGACGGTCCTTGCCGATCGCCCGGGCCCAGCCCAGGGCCGAATACAGATCTCCCGCCGAGTCCACCTTCTCCGGCTCCTTCATGGAAAGCATTCGCGCCCCCACGGAGAAAATACGGCGGTCCGCCTCCATCGCCCGCTCTAAAAGCCCGATGCAGTCCGGCGCCACCTCCGTGTCGTTGTTTAATAAAAACACATAGGGCGTCCGCGCCCTTTGGATCCCGGCGTTTACCGCCCCGCAAAAGCCCCGGTTCTCCGCAAAGGAGAGAAGCGTAACCTGCGGATACTCCCGTCTCACCCATTCGCAGCTTTGATCCGACGAACCGTTGTCCACCAGGATTACAGACGCGCAAACCGTGCTTTTGGTTACACTTTCCAGACATTTTTTTAAAAAATGTTTCCCATTATAATTGGGAATGATCACTGTCGTCTTACATTCCGGCACGTTTGCCCCTCCCTCCTGCAGGCTTCTGCGCGGGATCCCACAGGATCCGGCAGCCCCGCTGCGCGGCCCCCCGGCAAAAGGCGATGCTCTCCCGGCGGATTTGCTCCTCCCGCGCCCTTCCTGCCGGAGCGCTTCCTAAAAAGCTTCCCGGGGTGCCTGCCGAAAAGCTTCCCGGACTTTCCGGAGCGCTTCCGGCAGACGGCAGACCGCAGCGCGCCCGGGCCGCCTCAAATTCCTCCCGCAGCGCCGGGCACACCCGCATATTGCGCAGATCCGCCGCCCAGACGGACTGCTGCAGCGCCGCCCGGTGCATGGGACCGGAAAAGCCCCCAAACAGCCCCGGATAGCGCTGGGAGCCGTCGGGCTCGTAAATCCCGCTGACAAAACGTCCCCCGAAAACAGGGCTTTTCAGCGGCCCGCCCACAACGCCAACCTCCGGGCGCCGGGCAAAGATCCCTCCCGCATAGTCTGCCCGGTAAAAGCCCAAATGTTTCAGGCCGGAAATCTTTGCCTCCCAGCCGGACTGCCTGCAAAAATCCTCCACCGCCCTGCGCCCCGCCTCGTAGGCATAGCTCTTGCTTTGGGGATTGGAGGCCGTGGAGTCCTCATGGCAGCGCCAGTGATAAAGCACCCGCGGCACATGCACAAATACCGCCCCGGCCCGGCAGGCCCGCAGCACCAGATCGTAGTCCTGCGCCCCGTCAAACTCCGGCCGGAGCATAAGCCGCTGCAAAAGGCCCCGGTCCATCACCAGAAAATGGCAGATATAATTGTTGGTCAGCAAAAGCTCCGCATCAAAATCCGTCTTCCGGTGGGGCTCATAAAACCGCCGGGCCTCCCCGTCGCACTTGTCCTCGTCGGAATACAGCACCAGGAAAGCGTTCGCGCTTTTCTCCGCCCGGTCCCAGGCCATGGCCATCTCCCAGAGGGCGTCCGGCGTGAGCAGATCGTCATGATCGGCAAGCCCGACCAGCTCCCCCAGCGCCAGCCCGATCCCGGCATTCGTGTTTTCGGAAATCCCGCCGTTTTTTGGCAGACGGCACAGCCGCAGCGCCCGGTCCTCCCAGACGTCCCCGGAGGAAGCCTCCTTCACCCGCTTTCCCCGCTTTTTGGCCCACTCCTCCAAAAGAGGGGCGGCTCCCCCGGCGTCCGCCAGCACCAGCTCCCAGCGCGGATAGGTCTGGGCCTCCAGGCTGTCCAGCAGCGCCTCCAGATGCTCCCGCCTTGTGTGAAAGGCCGGCACCACCAGGGAAATTTTCACCGGCGTCCCGCCCGGAAGGCTGCAGGCCTGCCTCTGCCGCTCCAGCTCCTCCTGCCCGGGCGGCTGATACGCATAAAAGCGATCCGGGCTTGTCAGCCTTTCCCAGGCTGCCAGCACCGCATCGCGCCATCCGTTCTTTTTCAGATAATACCAGGTCTTTTTCAGATTGGCTCTGCTAAAAAGGGCCATCCGCACCGTCCTCCCTATGTGCAGCGCGCGCTGCAGCGTTTTCTCCACACCGCAGCGCGCACCTCGTTACAGAATTACCTTTAAATCGGCGGTAAGCTGATCCACCTTCTCCTGCGCATCCTCCAGGCTGGTCCCCTTCACGCCCATATAGAACTTGATCTTGGGCTCGGTGCCGGAGGGCCGTGCACAGCACCAGGAATTGTTGGTCAGGTCAAAATAAAGCACGTTGGACTTGGGCAGGCCGGTGGGAGTGATCTTGCCGGTCTCCATATCCGTCACCTGATCCTTCTCATAATCGCGCATCTCCACCACCTTCAGATCGCCGAAGCTTCTGGGCGGATTCCTGCGCAGCTTATCCATCATCTCCGCGATCTGCGCCGCGCCGTCGATTCCCTTTAAGGTGATGGCGTACTGCGTCTCCTTATAGTAGCCGTACTTCTCATACAGCTCCACCATATGATCCCAGCAGGTCTGTCCGTGCTTCTTGCACCATGCGGCCATCTCGCACAGGCACATCACCGCCACGACGGCGTCCTTGTCCCGCGCGTGAGTGCCCGCCAGGCAGCCGTAGGACTCCTCCAGGCCGAACACATAGTGCCCCTTCCCGGACTGCTCCATCCACTTGATCTGCTCGCCGATGTACTTAAAGCCGGTCAGCACCTCCACAAACTTCACCCCGTAATCCGCCGCGATGGCAGCCGCCATATTGGTGGTCACGATGGTGGAAACCATCACCGGATCCTCCGGCATGGTGTGGGTCGCGGTGCGCTCCCGCAGAATGTACTCTGCGATCAGCATCCCGGACATATTGCCGGTGAAGGACACATACTCGCCGCTTTTGGTATCCTTGGCGTAAATGCCCAGACGGTCCGCATCCGGATCGGTCGCCAAAACGATGTCCGCATCCACCTTTCTGGCCAGCTCCAGAGCCAGCTTGAAGGCCTTGGGATCCTCCGGGTTGGGATAATCCAGGGTGGTGAAGGCGGGATCCGGACGCTCCTGCTCGGGCACCACATACACATGCTGAAAACCAAGCTCCGCCAGAATCCGGCGCACCGGCTTATTGCCCGTGCCGTGGAAGGGCGTGTATACAATCTTAAGCTTGTCCGCCATCTCCGCGATCACCTCGGGATGAATGATCTGCTTTTTGAGCTCCTTCATATAAGCCACATCGATCTCCTCGCCGATGTAGCGGTAAAGATCTGCCTTGATGGCGTCGTCCTTGGACATGGTCTTTACGGTGTGGAAGTCCGTCACCTTCTCCACCTCGCCGATGATCTCCTTATCCTTGGGCGCGGTCACCTGAGCGCCGTCCTCCCAGTATACCTTGTAGCCGTTGTACTCCGGAGGGTTATGGCTGGCCGTCACCACGATCCCGGAGATGCAGCCCAGCGTGCGCAGCGCAAAGGACAGCTCCGGGGTGGGGCGCAGCTCGTCAAACACATACGCCTTGATGCCGTTTGCCGCCAGGCACAGCGCCGCCTCATCCGCAAATTCGGGGGAATAGTAGCGGCTGTCGTAGGCGATGGCCACACCCTTCTTCTCGCCGCCCTGCTTTATAATATAGTTTGCCAGGCCCTGTGTGGCCTTTCTCACCGTATAAATGTTCATGCGGTTGGTGCCCGCGCCGATCACGCCCCGCAGGCCGCCGGTGCCGAAGGCCAGATCCTTGTAGAAACGGTCCTCGATCTCCGCCGGGTTGTCCGCGATCTTACGCAGCTCTTCCTTGGTCCCCTCGTCAAAGTAGGAATCTTCCAGCCAGAATTTGTACTGATCCATGTAATTCATTGCGTTTGATACCTCCGTTTTCCCCCATGCCCCTTTTTTGGCGGGCGCACGGTTTTGCTGTTAGTATACACTATTTTTTCAGACCCGTAAAGAAAAGTCCGGTTTGTCCAATGAAAAATTCGGGTTAAAATAGGGATCCCCGGCCTCCAGCTCCTTTTTCCAGCGCTCCCGGAACAGGGCCGACTCCCGGTTGTAGCGCTCCGCCTTCTCCCCCTGGTCATCCAGCCCCCTGGACACCGACTCAAAATGGTACAGCTCCGCAAAGGGCGTGAACACGTTCAGATAGCCCATCCGGCGCAGCTTCAGACAGAAATCCACGTCGTTTAACGAGATAGCAAAGGCTTCGTCCAGGCCGCCTGCCTCCTCGTAGAGCTTCTTTTTCACCAGCAGACAGGCCCCGGTCACCGCTGACATGTCCTGGGCATAGCAGAGCCGTCCCATGTAGCCCAGATTCTCCCGCTTCTGCCGGTAATGCACATGGCCCGCGGTCCGGTGGGCCCCCAGGCCGATCACCACGCCCGCGTGCTGGATGGTCTTGTCGCCGTAATAAAGCTTTGCGCCCACCGCGCCCACGTCCGGCCGCTGGGCGTACATTAAAAGCTCCTCCATCCAGTTGACGGTAATCACCTGGGTATCGTTGTTGAGCAGCAAAACATAATCGCCGCTTGTCTGGGAGACGCCGAAATTATTCACCTTTGAATAATTGAACTCGCCCTCAAAGCGGACGATCCGAATCTGCGGATTGTTGCGCAGCTCGTCATAGTAGGAAAAAATCTCCTTCGTCCGGCTGTTGTTCTCCACAATGACGATCTCGTAGTTTTCCCAGGTGGACTTTTCCACGATGGAGCTGACGCAACGCCGCAGATCCTCCACATGATCCTTGTTGGGAATCACGATGGAAATCCTGGGCTCCCCCAAAATCTCGTAGCTGATCTTGAAAATTGTCTCAAAGGCCCTGGTGCTGGTGATCGTAAAGTGGGAAAAGCCGTGCCGGCGCAGATGATCCGCCACCGCTCCCCTGGCCGATTCCACCACATAGGGCTTTGCCTCGATATTGCCCGCCACGCTGCCCGCGTGGGCGCGCCAGTAATATAACAGCCGGGGGACATGGACGATCCGCTTTGCCCGGTCCGTCAGCCGCAGGATCATGTCGTGGTCCTGGCTGCCGTCAAACTGCGGCCGAAACAGCTCCGTCCCGTCCAGGAGCCTTCTGTCAAACACGCTGAAATGGCAGATGTAGTTGTTGGCCCGAAGGTTGTCGATGGCGTAGTCCGGCTTAAAGTGCATGGTGATCATCCGGTTGATGTCCGGGCTTTTAAAGGTCGCCTCGTCGCAGTAAATATAGTCCGCGTCCCGGTCATTGATGGCCTTTACATACTCGTAGAGGGCGGAGGGATGGAGGATGTCATCGTGGTCGAACAGGCCGATAAACTCTCCCGTCGCCAGCTTTAAGCACTCGTTTGTGTTGCCCGCGATCCCCTCGTTTTTCTCCAGCTTGCGGTAGACGATCCGCTCATCCCGCTGCGCCAGCTGCCGGCAATATTCCCCCACATCGCCGTGGGCCCCGTCCGAGCCGTCCGCCAGGCACAGCTCCCAGTTTTTGTAGGTCTGGTTCTGCACCGAGCCGATCATCTCCCGCAAGAAATCCTGCGGCGTGTTCCACAGCGGCACCAGGATGCTGATTTTCGGCATCCGCTCAAACACCGCCTTCTCCTGGCGCTCCCGCTCCGCCTGATCCGGGAAGCTGGCCGTGCCGTAGTGGACCATGGCCTTTCTTTCCTGCGCCTTATAGCGCAGCTTCTGCACCACGCCGGAGAGGCTGCCGCAGTTTTTCAGGCGATCCCGCTGACGGATCAGAAAATGCATGCAGCGCCGGGCCGGGCCGGAGGCCTTCCAGACCGGATTATTTTTGATCCGGTCTAATTTGAACTGCAAATCGTCTACCCGATCCTCCAGCTCGGCCACCCGGTTCGCCAGATAGACCGCCTTATAGCGCTCCTTCTCCCAGGCGTCCCGGTAATCCTTTTCGGGCAGGCCTTCCTTGTTTTTTTCTTCCATCATACTCCGTTCCTTATTCCACACTCAATATTTCCGGACTGAACCGGTAAAGCTTCTGCCGGGAGCAGGTGTCCTCCCACAAAAAGCCGATCAGATAGTCGCCCTTTGGCAGGCTGTCCCGATCGAAGCAGACGCAGACGCCGGGCAGGCCCGTATTGGTGATGCCGTGCAGGTTCTCGTCGATATCCGGGCGATACTGCCTGGTGCAGGGAAGCCGCCAGACCGTCCCCCGGTCCGCCAAAAGCGGCTCCTCGCTGGCCCCCGGCGCCTGATAGCCCTTCTCCACCGGCTTTAACAGCAGCGAAAAATCATAGTGGCTGTTGTCCACCTGCAGCGCCCAGGTCCAGCCCTGAAGCATCCAGTCCCCGCTGCCTGCGCCCGTATTGTTCCAGCGCCCCAGATCCCCGGCGTACTCCACGCCGATGCGCAGCACCTGGTTGTGCCAGACGGGCTCCAGCCAGCCCTCCATCCGCTCCGGCGCGACACGCTCCACGCGGCGGTCAAAATCATAACGGCAGCCCGTATAAAATTCCGCGTCCAGCACGTCCTTAATCAGATAGCGGTGATAGAAGGGATCCCTGCCGTACACCGAAGGGTGCAGCTCGTAGAGCAGGTTCAGCTCCCGGTGCAGGCGGCGCAGCTTCTCCGTGCTGTCGTCCGCGCCCCGGCTCAGGGACTCATGGTGGGTCAGCGTCACGTCGTTGCGCACCACATTGTAATAGCCCAGCTCATGCAGGTGGTAGCAGAATTCCACGTCGTTGAAGGCCACCCGAAGCTGCTCCGACAGGCCGCCCGCCTGCTCGTAAACGCTCCGTTTCACCAGCAGGCAGGCTCCGGTCACGCCCAGCACATCGAAGGCCAGACGGTTCCGCAGGAAATAATACTCGTTGGCATCAGACCGAAACTGCAGCTTGTGGGCGGGCCCCAGATGGATGTTGGTGATGCCCGCGTGCTGGATGATCTCGGTGCCGGGATAAATCAGCTTGGCTCCCACCGCCCCCACATGGGGCAGCGCCGCCTTCTCCAGCAGCCGCTCCAGCCAGTCCTCCTGGGTGATCTCGATGTCGTCATTGAGCAAAAGGATGTAATCCCCCGTCGCCAGCGACGCGCCGATGTTGCACATCCGGGAAAAATTGAACTCCATGGGCTCATAGTGATAGACGAAGCGGTACTTTTCCTGCAGCATTTCCTGCATTCTCTCAATTCTCGCACGATTTCCTGCATTGCTGCCATTGTCCACCACGATAATCTCAAAATCCCGATAATCGCCGCTCTCCAGCACCGAATGGATACAGGTGGAAAGCACCCGGGGATTGTCCTTGCTCGGAATGACGACGGACACCTTCCCGGAGGGGGTAAGCGGCCAGCCCCGCCGCACATAGGCCGCGCGCTTTAGGTCCGCAAAGCGCTCCTCCTGCCCCCAGGGCTCTATTTTCTGACGGTGCAGCACCACGCTGTCGATATGGGCGGCGCGCCCGGACAGCTCCACCGCCCGAAGCGCCAGATCATAGAGATTGCGCAGGGGATCTTCATCCCCCAGCCAGGGCAGCTTCTGCGCGCTCTCCGTGCGCAGCGCAAAGACGCCGCCGAAGTAGAAATAAGAAATCAGCGTGTCCGGCGACCAGTCCGGCTTCAGCCAGGGATTGGAGCGCACGCCCCGCGGATCGATCTCATCCTCGTCCCCGTAGGCGATCACTGTTCCCGGGTGGGCGGCAAAAAAATCCGCGATCCGGGCAAGCCCCTTCTCGCTCCAGCTTCCGTCCGGCGCGTAAAACACCAGCACATCCGACTGCCGGTAATCCCCGGCCGAAAAATCCGCCCTGCACCGGTCGTAGGGAACCGTCGCCAGCTTCAGCTGCCCGCCGGAAAGCTCCTTTTCCTCCCATTCCTGCCGCTCCTTCTCCCGGATCCACTCGTCATAGGACAGGGTCTGAGCCTTTATCTGCTCCCGATACCAGCGATATCTCCTTTTTGCCAGCCCCTGCTGGATTGTCTCCTTTATCTTTGAAACCAAAAGCCTTTCCTCCTCGCCGTATGCGCTG
>JAUNGT010000042.1:18850-26061 GCA_030524455.1 Eubacteriales bacterium
GATTGTCTCCTTTATCTTTGAAACCAAAAGCCTTTCCTCCTCGCCGTATGCGCTGTCTTTTTCGCATGCGCCGTCTTTTCCGTCCTCGCCTTCAGATCCGCCAGCATCTCGCCGTCCAGCCAGGCGATCTGCGCCCGGATCACCAGCGTCTCCCCGCCGGTCTCCCGGTCGTCCAGCGCATCCAGCCGTATATTAATGTTCGGATCCTGGGTATCAAACAACACGGTGGATACCCGCTCCCCGTTTTCCGCCAGCGTCTCCCCGTTGGTGGACAGGCAGCGCCCAAGCTCCTCCATGGAAAGGGCCCTTCCTCTCCACTCCACCTGCCGGATCCGCACAAGGCAGGGATTTTCCGCAGGATCCAGCCGCAGCGCCTTCGTCCCCGGTCTGCAGACAAGCTTCGCCACAATCAGATCGTCCGCCTCGTAGGCGTCGTAGCGGTAATAGGAATGCTCCGGGCAATAGCCCTCCCCGAAATCCTCAAACACCTGCACCCGCTTGCGGTCCGCCCGCGCAAAAAACTCCTGCCAGGGCACCGCCCGGTTGCCGATCAGATGCCGCATATCCGACAGCGCCGTGCGGTATTCCCCGTTTTTCTCCCGCATCACGCTGCGCTGGAAGGCGATCTCCTGCTCCTGCAGCTCCGCCATCCGGTCCCGGTCCAGGCCGAGCCGCTCCATAGCCGCCTTCACCGCCGGGCTCTCCAGCCGCCGGCTGTTTTCCAGCCCGTAGCAGTACAGGGCGCGCCGGGCGATATCCTCCGGCGAAAGGCGGTCCGTGGTCCACTCGTAGTCGATCATGGTCCATTCCTGTCCCCGCACGCAGATGTTGGGGAAAATCAGGTCGAAATCCTGCCGCTGCCCCTGCCCGGCCTTCCAGGACAGGATCCCCAGATAGCGCTCAAAAAGCTGCTCAAACCCGGCGGCGTCCTCCCGCTGGATGCAGTCGTCCAACAGCTCCTCCAGCGTCCTCGTCCCGGAGAGAAATTCCAGCTCCGCAAAGGGCGTCCCATCCGCCCCCTCGCGAAGGCTCAGGCGGTTGACGGACAGGCCGCTGCCGGCAAAGCGCTCCGAAAACAGCCGCCCGTTTTCCTCCAGCGTGCGGATGTGCCCGGCCGCCTCGGGCCTGGCCGGATACTTGCGGACGATTCTCTGCCCGTCCTTTTCCGCGATGTCCGTGCGGATACACAGCTGCGCCGCCCGGTCGTTGGAAAACCGGCTGTAGAGCGTCTCTGTCTCCGGCCCCGTAACCACCAGGAAGGAATTGCTGTACTGAGAAAACAGGCCCTCCCGGATCAGCGTGTCGAACACCCGCTTTTCGTCGAACAAAAGCATCCGGTCCCGGTCGAAATTGCGCAGATTATTGGACAGCTCCCCCACCCGGGGCAGATACCGGTCGGAGTAGAGCATGGTCATAAACTTGTAATCGGGATAGGGATAATAAAAATGGCACTCCTTCTCGCCGCAGCTTCGCAAAAGCTGCTCCAGCCCATCGCGGGAAAAGGTGCGGGCCGCGCCCCCGTCCGGGTAATCCTCCAGCCCCGCAAAAAACTGCCCCACATGATCCTCCCGGCAGCCCGCCCAGTACTTTAATCCCAGCTTGTTCTCGATGGCGATCACCACCCGGCCGCCCGGCTTCACATGTTTTTTGACAATCCGGTAAAAATCCGTGAAGGGCGCCTTTCCTCCGATATAGCTCTGCCCGTACTCAAAGACGCCGATCAGACATACATAGTCGTAATCCTGCGGCAGATCCGGCTCGATATCCGTAAAATTCCCCACATGGATCGTCACGTTCTCACAGTCCCGGTGACGGTAGGCATTGATCAGGCTCCGCTTTTTGGACAGATCCACGCAGGTGACGCTGCCGGCCTTGCGCGCCAGGCTGCCGGTGATGGCCCCGCAGCCGGAGCCCACCTCCAGCACCTTCATGCTCCGGTCCATGGGCAGCCACTCCACGATATTCTCCCGCAGATCGGAGAGATGGTACAGCACCTCCCAGCTGCAGGCCCTGCGGATTTCCTGCGGATATCCGCTTTCCGGAACCGTTTTTACCAGCTCCAAAAGCGCGTCCTCGGACGCGCCGTCACAATAAAAATCCTGCTCCGGATAATGGGTGTAATCCAGCGTCACGCTGCCGATTTTCTCTGTCCTGCCCTGTCCCATGCGCTCAAAGCTCCTTCACTTCCACCTTGGAATCCATATCAAAAAAGCCCACCGTATCCTTGTCCGACACCACCGTGATGTTCAGCACGTCGTAAAGCCGGTGGTAGACGGTAAACTCGTCCTTCTCATACCCGGTCACCCCCAGGGAAATCAGGTAATCCCCGCCCTGGAGCCGCATTTTCTGGGAGAAGGTGATTTCCAGCTCCTGCCCTGCCTTCACGCTCTCCAGAAAAGCCTTCTCAAACATCGTGTTGGTGCCCGTGATCTCCACGCCCTTGATGTTTTTGATGGAGAGGGCAAAAATCGGCGCCGGCAGATCCCGGTGCACCTTCACCCGCATGTGCATGGTGAAATTGTCGCCCTTCAAAATCGCCGTGGTGGGAACGCCGTTTTTGTCGGTGATAAAATAATCCGTGATCTCGGCCTGCTTCGTCCCGTACTCCAGCGTATCCGGGTTGATTCCCGCCCGGGCCGCGGCCTGCAGCTGCTTCTGACGGTCCAGCGCCTGCTGCACCTGCCCGTCCGACGCCAAATCCGCCGCCTGCCGGGAATCCGGCATCTCGTACTGCCCCACCAGCACCTGCTTGTAGGCGTCGATCATCTCCTTGGGCGTGCCCTCGCCCAGCTTCACGCCCTGGTTTAAAAGCACCGCCCGGTCACAGTATTTGCTGATGGCGCTCAGATCATGACTGACAAACAGAATCGTCTTGCCCTTTTTCTTAAACTCCTCGAATTTCCGGTAGCACTTGGCCTGGAAAAAAACGTCTCCCACGGAAAGCGCCTCATCCACAATCAGGATCTCGGGATCGATGTTGATGGCAACCGCAAAGGCCAGCCGCACAAACATGCCGCTGGAATAGGTCTTGACGGGCTGGTACACATAATCCCCGATATCCGCGAAATCCAGGATGTCCTGCAGCTTTGCGTCGATCTCCTTCTCCGAAAAGCCGATCATCGTTCCGTTCAAATACACGTTCTCGATGCCATTGTACTCCATGTTAAAGCCCGCGCCCAGCTCCAGCAGGGCGGAAATGCGGCCGTTGACCTGCACCACGCCGGAGGTCTCGTGCAGCACGCCGGTGATAATCTTTAAAATGGTGGATTTGCCGGAACCGTTGGTGCCGATGATGCCCACCGTCTCCCCCTTGTAAATATCCAGATTCACGTCCCGTAAAGCATAATGGGGCGTGGATTTCGGATGCCGGGTCAGCCCCAGGGACTCCACCAGACGGTCCCGGTTGCGGCGGTAGAGCTTATACACCTTGGTCAGATGCTCCACATGTATGGCAAGTTCTCGTTGTTCCATCTCTATTCCTCTAACGGCGGCAGCCTGTCCGGGCCGCCGCTCACATAATATCCGCGAAATGTATTTTCAGCTTTTTGAAGATCAGCGCGCCGACGACAAACAGCACCACCGTGATGATCCAGAAATACACGGTGGAATAAAAATCCTCCCAGAACCACTGACGGCCGTAGACGGCGCTTCGGTAGCCCTCGACGATATAGACCAGCGGGTTGATCTTGACAAACATCTGCACCCGCAGGCCGAAGCTGTTGATGTTCCACAGCACCGGGGTGGCCCACATGCCCACCTGAAGGAAAATATTTACGATGGACTGCAGATCGCGGAAAAACACGACCACGGAGCAGGTGGTATAGCTGATCGCCAGCACGAATGCAAACATACAGAAGCTGTAATAAAAAATCTGCAGCGTATACAGATTCGGGTAATAGCCGTAGATGGCCGCGATCACCAGCAGCACCACGACAAAAAAGCAATGAATGAAGGAGGCGGCGATAATCTTGATGATCGGCAGGATGCTGATCTTAAACACCACCTTTTTGACCAGGTAGTTGTACTCCAAAAGCGCCATCATGGCGCTGGTGAGCGCCTCCGAAAAATAAAACCAGGGCACCAGGCCCGCGGTCAGAAACAGGATGTAGGGCACGTCCTCCACGCCGCCGGAGGCATAGCCTGCGCGGTTCGGGAAAATCACCACGAACACCACCCAGTACAGGGCCACCGTGATGACCGGCTGCACCATGGCCCAGAACATCCCCATATAGGAGCCGGCATAGCGCTTTTTGAAATCGCTCTTTGCCAGCTTCCAGATCAGCCGCCGGTTCTGATAGAGCTCCCGGGGCAGCACCGTGATCTTATCGTACAGCAAAACAAAGGCGATCACCGCCGCCGCGATCAGGGCGCAGGCAATCCCCTTCTTCAACAGTTCGTCCTGCTGGTCCGCAAGAGGGTTGTGATAAATCAGAATGATAACGGCAAGAATCGCCATTCCCGTCGTGAATATGGCGATTCCCGCTTTTTTGCTCAGTTTTTTCATTTCACTTTCCCTGTATACCGGGCGAAGGAGCCCCATTTCTGATCCTTCTCGGACAGGATCAGCTCCATCCCCTCCGGAATCGGCCACGAAACCCCGATGTCCGGATCGTTCCAGGCCAGGCCGCCCTCGTCGTTGGGATGATAAAAATCCGTACACTTATAGGCAAACTCCGCGTAATCGGACAGCACCAAAAAGCCGTGAGCGAAGTTTTTGGGAATAAAGAACTGCTTCTTGTTCTCCTCGGACAGCAATACCCCGTACCACTGGCCGTAGGTGGCAGAGCCGGGCCTGAGATCCACCGCCACGTCAAACACCTCGCCGCGGACCACACGCACCAGCTTATCCTGAGGATACTCGATCTGGAAATGCAGCCCCCGCAGCACGCCCTTTTTGGAGGCGGACTGGTTGTCCTGCACAAAAACCGGATCGATCCCGGCCGCCTTATAATCGTTATAGTTGTAGGTTTCCATAAAATAGCCTCTGGCGTCCCCGAACACCTGGGGAGTAATCACCTTCAGCCCCTCAATGTGGCATGTCTCCACCGTAATCTTACCCATTGCTTCTATGCTCCTTCTTTACAGGCCGTTGGCCACTTCCACCAGATATTTGCCGTAGTTGGTCTTCATCAGAGGCTCCGCCAGCGCCAGCAGCTGCTCCCGGCTGATAAAGCCGCGCCGAAAGGCGATCTCCTCGATGCAGGAAATATACATCCCCTGCCGCTTCTGCACCGCCGCCACAAAATCCGCCGCGTCCAGCAGCGCGTCGTGATTGCCCGTATCCAGCCAGGCAAAGCCGCGTCCCAGCGTTTCCACCATCAAAGTCCCCCGGCGCAGATATTCGTTGTTGATCGAGGTGATCTCGATCTCCCCACGGGCGGAGGGCTTCACATTGCGGGCGATCTCCACCACGTCGTTGTCGTAAAAATACAGCCCCGGCACCGCGTAATTGCTCCGGGGATGCTCCGGCTTTTCCTCGATGGAGAGCGCTTTGCCGTTCTCATCAAACTCCACCACGCCGTACTCCCTGGGATCCCGGACAAAATAGCCGAAAATCGTGGCTCCCTTCTCCCGCTCCGCCGCCTGGCGCAGCACCCGGGAAAAGCTCTGCCCATAGAAAATATTGTCGCCCAAAACAAGGGCCACACTGTCCGTGCCGATAAAATCCGCCCCGATCAAAAAAGCGTCCGCCAGTCCCCTGGGCGTCTCCTGCACCGCGTAGGACATGGACAGCCCAAGCTGCCTGCCGTCGCCGAAAAGCTCCTCAAACACCGGCAGATCCCTGGGCGTGGAGATGATCAGAATCTCCCGGATCCCCGCCAGCATCAGCGTGGAAAGGGGATAATAAATCATGGGCTTGTCATAAACCGGCATAATCTGCTTGGAAACCGCCTTTGTCAGCGGATAAAGGCGGGTGCCGGAGCCGCCTGCCAGAATGATTCCCTTCATACCCGATACATCTCCTGATAATATTTCTGATAATTCCCGCTGGTCACATGCTCCATCCAGTCCTCGTGCTCAAAATACCAGGCAATCGTCTTTTTGATGCCGTCCTTGAACATGGTCTCCGGATACCAGCCGATCTCCGCCTTGATCTTGTCCGGCGCGATGGCGTATCTCCTGTCGTGCCCCTTGCGGTCCTCCACATAGGTGATCAGATCCTTGCTCACCAGCGCCTTGCGGGGATCGCCGTCGGGCAGCATCTCCTGCAGCGTCTCGATGATGATCTCGATAATCTCGATATTCTGCTTCTCGTTGTGGCCTCCCACGTTGTAAGTCTCAAACAGCCGCCCCTTCTCCTGCACCATGTCGATGGCCTTGGCGTGATCCTCCACATACAGCCAGTCGCGCACGTTTTTGCCGTCGCCGTAGACCGGCAGCTTCTTCCCGTGCAGCGCATTGTTGATGATCAGCGGGATCAGCTTCTCCGGGAACTGATAGGGGCCGTAGTTGTTGGAGCAGTTGGTGATGTTGGCCGGGAAATGATAGGTATCCATGTAGGCCTTCACCAGCATGTCCGAGCTTGCCTTGCTGGCCGAATAGGGGCTGTGGGGCGCATAAGGCGTCGTCTCATAAAAATATCCGCCGTCCTCCTCCAGCGAACCGTACACCTCGTCGGTGGAAACGTGCAGGAACTTCTTGTCCGGCAAAAAGCTCCCGTCCGGCAGCTCCCAGGCCGCCTTGGCGCAGTTGAGCATCACGGCTGTGCCCAGCACGTTGGTCTGCACAAACACCTCCGGGTTGCGGATGCTTCTGTCCACATGGCTCTCCGCCGCAAAATGCACCACCCGGTCGATCTCATTCTCCGCAAAAATCCTGCCGATGGCCTCCTTGTCGCAGATATCCGCCTTCACAAACGTATAGTTGGGACGCTTCTCCACGTCCTTTAAATTCTCCAGATTCCCCGCATAGGTCAGCGCATCCACGTTGATAATGCGGATCGCGTCGCCGTACCTGCGGAACATATAATGAATGTAGTTGGAGCCGATAAAGCCGGCGCCCCCGGTGACAAGATAAGTCCTCATGACGTTTTCTCCTTACAATTTTCCATTAGTGTACCATATTTTCCGTGCTTTTCCAATACGAAATTGGTCAGGGGCGCGGTCTGCGCTCCGGATCCCTTTCCAATTCAATCCTGCACTGCTTTTTCCAGCACGCTATCCCGTACTTTAACACGGTACGAATGTCATAATCCTCAAAATCCTCCGCAT
>JAUNGT010000043.1 GCA_030524455.1 Eubacteriales bacterium
GAACCCTCGACCTACTGATTACGAATCAGTTGCGCTACCAACTGCGCTATTCCAGCAAAATCTCAACAAAAGAGATTATACCCTAATCCGATGCTTTTTGCAAGGACTTTTTAGAAATTTAAATTTTAATTTTCCACCTTAATTTTCTGCCTCAGCCGAAAACAGGAGCCTTAAATTCGTGCAAGCACGATTTTAAGGCTCCCGCTTTCGATTGGCCGAACTGTTGCAGCACCTTCTTTAATTATTCCAGCTCAAACGCACCCGTATAGAGCTGATAATATTTGCCCTTCTGGGCGATCAGCTCCTCGTGGCTGCCCCGCTCGATGATCCGGCCGTGTTCGAGCACCATGATCACATCGGAATTGCGCACCGTGGAAAGCCGGTGGGCGATGACAAACACCGTCCGCCCGTGCATCAGCGCGTCCATGCCGCGCTGCACGATCGCCTCCGTCCGGGTGTCGATGGAGGAGGTCGCCTCGTCCATGATCATCACCGGCGGATCCGCCACCGCCGCCCTGGCGATGGAAATCAGCTGGCGCTGGCCCTGGGAGAGGTTTGCGCCGTTTGCGGCGATCTGCGTCTGATAGCCCTCCGGCAGGCGGGTGATGAAATCATGCGCCCCGGCCAGACGGGCTGCCCCGATACAGTCGTTGTCGGAGGCCTCCAGATTTCCGTAACGGATATTCTCCATCACCGTGCCGGAAAACAGCACCGTATCCTGCAGGATAATCCCCAGGGAGCGGCGCAGATCCGCTTTTTTAATCTTGTTGATATTGATGCCGTCATAACGGATCTTGCCGTCCGCGATATCATAAAACCGGTTGATCAGGTTGGTGATCGTCGTCTTGCCCGCACCCGTCGCGCCCACGAAGGCCACCTTCTGACCGGGCTTCGCATACAGCGTAATGTCATGCAGCACCAGCTTGTCCGGATTGTAGCCAAAATCCACATCCACCAGACGCACGTCGCCCTCCAGCTTTGTGTAGGTCACAGTGCCGTCGCCGTGCGGATGCTTCCAGGCCCACAGATCGGTGCGCTCTGCGCACTCCATCAGCTCCCCGTTTTCTTCCCGTGCATTGACCAGCGTCACATAGCCCTCATCGGTCTCCGGCTGCTCGTCCAAAAGCTCGAAAATACGCTCCGCGCCGGCAAGTCCCATCACCACCGCGTTGATCTGGTTGGACACCTGCCCGATGTTGCCGCAAAACTGCCGCGTCATGTTCAGGAAGGGCACGGCGATGCTGATGGACAGCGCCATCCCGGAAAGGCTCAGATTGGGAGCGCCGGTCAGCAGCAGGATGCCACCCGCCAGGGCCACGATCACATACAGCACGTTGCCCATGTTCATCAGGATCGGCATCAGCATGTTGGCGTAACGGTTCGCCTGCCGGGAAACCTCAAACAGCTCGTCGTTTATCCGGTCGAAATCCGCCTCCGTCTCCTTTTCATGGGAGAACACCTTCACCACCTTCTGGCCGTGCATGATCTCCTCCACAAAGCCTTCGGTTTTTCCCACCGAAATCTGCTGGCGCAGGAAAAATCTGGCGGAATTGCTTCCCACCTTTTTTGTCACAAAAATCATCAGCGCCACGCCGGCCAGCACCACGATCAGCAGCCACGCGCTGTAATAGAGCATGATCGAAAAGATCGTCAGCACGGACACGCAGGCCACCAGAAGCTGCGGGATACTCTGAGAAATCATCTGCCGCAGCGTATCGATATCGTTGGTGTAATGGCTCATGATATCGCCGTGATTGTGGGTGTCAAAATATTTAATCGGCAGATCCTGCATCCCGTTGAACATTTTTTCCCGCAGCTTCTTTAAGGAGCCCTGGGTGATAATCGCCATCCCATAGGCAAAGGCATATCCCGCTGCCAGGGAAAGCGCGTAAAAGCCGGCCAGAAGCGCCACCAGCGGCAGAATCCTGCCGGAGGCCTGCGCCCAGTCTTTTGTCTGCCAGGTCTCCTCCACCACCGCGATAATATTCTGCTGGAAAATGGCGGGCACCGAGCTGATCAGCGCGTTCACAATAATACAAACCAGCACCAGCGGCAGCAAAACGGGATAAAACTCAAACAGCATCCGGATCAGCCGGCCCATGGTGCCTTTTTTTGCCGTTCTTCTCTTATTCTCCATCCTGATCACCTCCCTTGTTCTGCGAAGTATATACCTCCCGGTAAATCTCGCTTCGCGCAAGAAGCTCCTCGTGCGTGCCGATATCCCGGATCGTGCCGCCCTCCATCACCAGGATGCGGTCCGCGTCCTGCACGGAGGAAATCCGCTGCGCGATAATAATCTTGGTGGTCTGCGGGATATACTCCTTAAAGGCCTTGCGGATGAGCGCGTCGGTCTTTGTATCCACCGCGCTGGTGGAATCGTCCAGAATCAGGATCCGGGGCTTTTTCAGCAGAGCGCGGGCAATACACAGACGCTGCTTCTGCCCGCCGGACACATTGGAGCCGCCCTGCTCGATGTAAGTGTCGTATTGGTTCGGGAACTGCATGACAAACTCGTCCGCCTGGGCCAGCCTGCAGGCCTCCCTGATCTCCTCGTCGGTGGCGTCCTGCTTGCCCCAGCGAAGATTTTCCTTGATGGTACCGGAAAACAGGATGTTTTTCTGCAGCACAACGGCCACCTGGTTGCGCAGCGCCGCCAGATCATACTCCCGCACATCCAGGCCGCCCACCTTCACCACGCCCTCCGTGGCGTCGTACAGACGCGAAATCAGCTGGATCAGGGAAGATTTTGAGGAACCGGTGCCGCCGATAATACCGATGGTTTCTCCGGAACGGATGTGCAGATCGATATTCGACAGCGCCATCTTCTCCGCCTGCTTCGAATATTTAAAGCTTACATGGTCGAAGTCCACGGATCCGTCCTTCACCTCGTAAACCGGATGCTCCGGATCGGTCAGGGAGCTCTTCTCCTCCAGCACCTCCGCAATACGGTGAGCGGACTCGTTTGCCATGGTGATCATCACAAACACCATGGAAAGCATCATCAGACTGTTCAGAATCTGGAAGCTGTATACCAGCATCGCGGAAAACTGTCCCACATCCAGCGCCATTCCGCCGCTGGAGATGATCGTGTAGGAGCCGTAGGAAAGCACAAACACCATCACCACATACAGACAAAACTGCATCAGAGGGCTGTTGAAGGCCAGAATCTTCTCCGCCCGGGTGAAATCCTGGCAGACATCCTCCGCCGCCCGGTCAAACTTCTTTTTCTCGTAATCCTCGCGCACGAAGGACTTCACCACACGCATTCCCTTCACATTCTCCTGAATGGAATTGTTCAGCGCGTCATATTTGCGAAACACCCGCTTAAACAGGGGCATTACCTTGAAAATCACCGCAAACAGGCCGATTCCCAGCACAGGGATCACGCACAGGAAAATCAGGGCAATCTTCCCTCCCATGACTACCGCCATGGTGAACGAAAAAATCATCATCAGCGGGCTGCGGATCGCCAGCCGGATTACCATCATGTACGCGAGCTGCACATTCATCACGTCGGTGGTCATCCTCGTCACCAAAGACGAGGTGGAAAACCGGTCGATGTTTTCAAAGGAAAAGTCCTGGATCCGGTAAAACATATCCTTCCGCAGGTTGCGCGCAAAGCCGCAGGAGGCCGTCGCGCAGGTGGAGCCCGCTCCCGCCCCGAAGGACAGCGACAGCGCCGCCATCACGACCAGGATCAGCCCGTATCGGAAAATCACATCGATGCCGCTGCCCGCCTTGATCTGGTTGACAAGCTGCGCCACGACGAAGGGGATAATACATTCCATCACCACTTCCATAGACACCAAAAGAGGTGTCAGGATGGAGACTTTTTTGTATTCCCGGATCGATTTTGTCAGTTGCTTCAACATTGTTCCGTCATTTCTCCTTCCGTCATCTTCTTTCTCAAAAAGGGCGGACGAATCTGCGTCGCCCGCCACTTTTTTTGCCGTATTTCTAAGGCAGATTTAGAGATTATACCTCTCATTTTTTTTAAAGTCAAGCCTTAAATCCCCAAACTCTTTCCCACCAGATGTACGTCCAGCTGGTTATAGGGAATCTGTATCCCGGCCTCGTCAAAGCCGTATTTTATGCTCTCCAAAAGCTCATAGCGGGCCTGCCAGTAGTCCTCTTTTCTGGCCCAGAACCGGATAAAAAGCGTCACGGAGCTGTCCGCCAGGGCATCCACATACACGGTGGTATCCCGGTCCTTTAAAACGAGCGGGTTGGCCTCCGCCAGCTTCAAAACAACCGCCCGGGCCTGACGGATATCCGAATCGTAGGAAATCCCCACCCGCAGGTCCACCCGGCGCTCCGGCTCATCCGTCACATTCGTCAGACTGCTGTTTGCCAGAGAGCCGTTTGGAATCAGCACCGTCTGATTGTCATAGGTGGCAAGCTTCGTATAAAAAATGGAAATCTGCTGCACCACGCCCTCGTTCTTGTTCGTCGCTTCTATTATATAATCGCCGACGCGGAAGGGCTTCAGGGTCAGAATCAGGATCCCCCCGATGCAGTTTGACAGGCTCCCCTGAATCGCCAGGCCAACCGTCACGCCCACGGAGCCGATCACCGTAGCGATACTGGCCGCGTCCACCCCGAACAGCTGCAGGATCATGAAAATCAGCACCACATACAAAAGGATCTTGATCGCGGAGTCCAGAAACTGCTCCGCCTCCCCCGAGGAGGAGGAACGCTCCATCGCCTTCCTGAAGAAATGACGGATCATCAGGATAATCCGGCTGCCGATGACAAACAGTACCAGCGCCAGGACGGTGCGGATCCCAAGGTTCAGCAGCCGTTCCGGCAGCTCGCTCAGATAGCGCTCCACCAGACCAAGCTGCTTTTCCACATCCTGAATCGTGTCCTGCGCCGTGGGAGCCGCCGTCAACAGCAGCCCGTAAAACGATCCCGCTCCGCTCATGCCTTCTTCCTTCCCTTCGCAGAGGTCTTCGTGCCTCTGCCGGCCCTGGCGGGCTTCTCCTTTTCCTTCCCCTCCAGGATGGCGCTGTCCGCCTGCTCTACCCTGGCGCTCAGCTCCTCCTTCAGGCTCTTCTTACCGGCTGCCGCCTTCTTCTGCCGGGAGACTGCCGCGCGGGCCGCTGTCTCCTTCTCCTTGTCCCTGGCCGCCTTCTCCTCCTTTGTGTAGGGCGTGCAGGCAAAAATGCTGACAGACAGGGGCGCCTGCCGGATCTGGATGGAGTTTTCCCGGCCGTCCGCCTCGATCTCATCCGATTCCAGGATCGCCGTGTTCACCCTGCCGTGTCCGCCGTAACGCTTATCGTCGGAATTTAAGATTTCCTGATACCGGCCCGCGAAGGGCACGCCCACCGGATAGGCCTTGCGCTCCACATTCGCGAAGTTGACGCACACCAGCAGCGTCTCCTCGTCCTTTCCGCTCTTTCGCAGATAGGAGAGCGTACAGTCGTTGACGCTGATGCAGTCGATCCACTCAAAGCCGTCCCAGCTGGTATCCTCCAGATACAGTGCCGGATAGCTGCGGTACAGCTCATTTAAGCGCTTCACAAACAGCCGCATCCCCTCGTTTTCCGGACGCTTTAAAAGCTCCCACTTCACGCTCCGGTTCTCGTTCCACTCCTCATCCTCCGCAATATCCTGTCCCATAAACAGAAGCTTTTTGCCCGGATGGGTCATCATGAAGCCGTAGCCCGCCCGCAGGTTGGCAAACTTGTCCTCCTCCGTGCCCGGCATTTTGTTCAGCATGGAGCACTTGCCGTGCACCACCTCGTCGTGAGACAGCACCAGCATGAAATGCTCGCTGTAGGCGTACACCATGGAGAAGGTCAGCTCCCCCTGATGATAAGAGCGGAAATACGGGTCATAGTGCATGTAATCCAGAAAATCATTCATCCAGCCCATATTCCACTTCATCGAAAAGCCCAGCCCGCCGTCGTTTAAATCGCCCGTCACCTTGGGCCAGGAGGTGGATTCCTCCGCGATGGACAGCGCGCCCTGTCCGCGCTTTTTTATCATACTGTTGACATGCTTTAAAAATTCCACCGCCTCCAGGTTCTCGTTGCCGCCGTAAATATTGGCAACCCACTGGCCGTCCTGCTTGCCGTAATCCAGGTACAGCATGGACGCCACCGCGTCCATACGGATGCCGTCGGCGTGATACTGCTCAATCCAATACAGGGCGTTGGCGATCAGATAGTTGCGCACCTGAGGCCTGCCGTAATTATAAATCAGCGTTCCCCAGTGCGGATGCGCGCCCTGCCTGGGATCCCTGTGCTCATACAGGCAGGTGCCGTCAAAGTTGGACAGCCCGTAGGTATCCCGCGGAAAATGGGCCGGAACCCAGTCCAGGATCACGCCGATCCCGGCCTTGTGCAGCTCGTTGATAAAATACATAAAATCATGCGCCGTGCCGTACCGGGCCGTAGGCGCGTAATAGCCGATCACCTGATAGCCCCAGGAGCCGTCAAAGGGATGCTCCATCACCGGCATCAGCTCCACATGGGTATAGCCCATCTCCTTCACATAGGAGATCACCCGGGGCGCAAGCTCCCGGTAATTATAATAAAGGCTGCCGTCCTCCGGCTTTGCAAAGGAACCCAGATACATCTCATAAACGCTCACCGGCTCCCTGTTAAAATCCTTCTTCTTCCGGCTCCCGATCCAGTCGGCATCCTCCCAGGCAAAGCCGTCGATCCGGCGAATCACAGAGGCCGTGTCGGGCCGAAGCTGCTGTCCGAAGGCATAGGGATCCGCTTTCAAATAGGTCAGTCCGCCCCGCAGCTTCAGCTCAAACTTATAGTTTTCCCCTTCCAGCTCTCCCGGCACAAAAATCTCGAAAATCCCGGAATCCCACAGCCGCCTCATCTGATGCCGCCGTCCGTCCCAGTGGTTGAAATCCCCCACCACGCTGACGCGCAGCGCATTGGGCGCCCACACCGCAAAATGCACGCCCAGTGTCCCGTCCAGCTCCATCACATGAGCTCCCAGTATCCGGTACGCCTCGTAATGAATCCCGGCCCCGAACCGCGCCGTGTCCTCCTGGGTGATCACCGGGCCAAACCGGTAAGCGTCCTCATACTCATCCGTTCCGCCGTCCGCAAAATGCGCCCGCAGACGGTACGCGCCAAGCTCCGCCCGGTTGACACAGACCGCGAAATAGCCGGCCTCGTCCGCCTGCTCCATCTTCTGCTCCTTCCCGTCCGGCAGGCACAGCTCCATGGAAACCGCCTCCGGATAAAAGGCCTGCACCAGCGTCCCCTTTCCGTCCCTGTGCGGCCCCAAAAGCCGGTGAGGGTTGTCCTCCTCCGAATATATGATCGCCTCGATTTCGGGCCAGTTCATCCGTTTATAAAGCTTCTCGTTCATTCGCATACCCTCCTGCTCCTGTTACTGTTCTTTCCTTCCATTTTACATTTTGACAGGATATTGTGCAAGTGCTATTATGGAATCCCAAGGAGGTAAGTTTATGGCACTGACGGAAGCTGAGAAGATTTTTTTAGACAGGATTACGAGCTATGCGAATGACGCGATGCCGGAGCTGGAGCCGCAAAGGACACAGGTGTCCGTGCAGTTGGAGAAGATGATGCCGGTTTTTGAGCAGATCGCCGCAGAGGAGAACGCTGCGGTGGAGGATATTTTTATCCGGTATATGGATCTGGCAAACCGGGCCTTTGTGGCGAGCGAGGAAAAGCTCAAGCAGACGATGGCCGGGCTGGAGGACGGATCCATAACCCGGTTTGACATCCGGTAGGCGCGCTGCGGGGCATCACCGGCATGGCAAAGGGGCTGCCAGAAGGCAGCCCCTTTTTTCATTTTTATAATTGTAACAGTTCAGCCCGCGCCATTCGCAAAGCCGCGCTAACGCGCTTTCCGCCGCTTCGCGGCTATCTGTGGAATAAGGCGGAACGCCGTTTTCTGCTCATAATCGGGCGCTCCCTCAGCCAGGAGTAACCGGCCAAAATTCGTGCGAGCACGATTTTGACCGTTCACTCCTGGCTGGCTGAACTGTTACTTTATTTCACTACCCGCACGCGGAACACGCCGTCAATGGTCTTTAGCTGATTGACGATGCTCTCGTTTGCCGGAGCCTCCAGATCCATCATGGTGTAAGCCACATCGCCTCTGGATTTGTTCGTCATGTTCACGATATTTAAGTTGTTCCAGCCCATCACGGAGGAGAACTTTGCGATCATGTTGGCAATATTTCTGTGGAATACCGCCACACGGCTGGCGGAGGTGCACACGCCCATATCGCAGTCGGGGAAGTTCACGCTGTGCTGGATATTGCCGTTTTCCAGATATTCCTGGAGCTGGCGCACCGCCATGACGGCGCAGTTTTCCTCGGATTCCTCCGTGGAAGCGCCCAGATGGGGGATCACGATACAGCCCTCCTGCCCCGCCGTCACCGGATTGGGGAAATCCGACACATAACGGCGCACCTTGCCGGAGGCGATGCCCTCCAGCACGGCCTTCTCATCCACGAGAAGATCCCTCGCAAAGTTCAGCAAAATCACGCCGTCCTTCATGCGGGAGACGGCCTCCGCGCCGACCATCCCCTTTGTCGCCTCCAGCAGCGGCACATGGATCGTGATAAAATCGCATTCCTCGTAAATCTCGTTGACGTCCAGCACATGACGCACATCCCGGCTCAGCATCCAGGCCGCGTCCACGGACACATAGGGATCGTAGCCCAAAACCTCCATGCCCAGATGGCGCGCCACATTGGCCACCTTCACGCCGATGGCTCCCAGGCCGATGATGCCCAGACGTTTTCCCATCACCTCGGTGCCCGCAAATTTCTTTTTTTCCTTCTCCGCATCCTTGGCAATATTGCCGTCCGCGCAGTTTTCCTTCACCCAGTTGATGCCGTCCACAATGTCGCGGCTTGCCAGAAGCATCCCGGCGATCACCAGCTCCTTGACGCCGTTTGCGTTGGCGCCGGGCGTGTTGAACACCACAATCCCCTTCTCCGCGCATTTGTCCAGCGGGATATTGTTGACGCCTGCTCCCGCCCGGGCCACTGCCAGAAGCTTCTCCGGCAACTCCATCTCATGCATGGAGGCGCTTCTCACCAAAACGCCCTCCGCCTCCTCAATCCGGTCCGTCTGCACATAATCCCTGGAAAAATTGACCAGCCCCACCTGTGCAATCGGGTTCAAACAGTAATACTGCCGCATCTTATTCTCCTCTCCCGCCTTTCTCAGCGGTTTGCCGCCTCAAACTGCCGCATAAACTCCACCAGCTTCTCCACACCCTCAATCGGCATGGCGTTGTAGATGCTGGCCCGCATCCCGCCCACGCTGCGGTGGCCCTTCAGGTTCTCCAGCCCGCAGGCCTTCGCCTCCGCCACAAATTTGGCGTCCAGCTCATCGCTGCCGGTGACAAAGGGCACGTTCATCAGGGAACGGTCCTCCCGGCGCACAGTACCCGAAAACAGCTTGCTTTCATCCAGGAAATCATACAAAAGCTTCGCCTTTTTCTCGTTGTACTCCTTCATCGCCTCCAGGCCGCCCTGCTTTTTGAGCCATTCAAACACCTTGCCGCAAATATAAATGCCGTAAGCGGGAGGCGTGTTGTACAGGGATTTGGCGTCGTCGTGGATCTTGTAGCGCAGCATCGTGGGCGTGCCGGGCAGCACGTCCTCCGTGATCAGATCCTCCCGGATAATCGCGATCACCACGCCCGCCGGCCCGATATTTTTCTGCACGCCGCCGTAAATCAGGCCGTATTTGGACACGTCCGCCGGCTCCGACAAAAAGCAGGAGGAAACATCCGCCACAAGGGGCTTTCCCTTGGTATTGGGCAGCGTTTTAAATTTGGTGCCGTAAATCGTATTGTTCTCGCAGATATAAACGTAATCCGCGTCCGGATCGATGGGCAGATCGGAGCAGTCCGGAATATAGGAAAAGGTTTTGTCCTCGGAGGAGGCGACCGCGTTGGCCTTTCCGTAGAGGGAGGCCTCCTTCCACGCCTTCTTGGCCCACTGGCCGGTGATAATGTAATCCGCCACCCGGTTTTTCATCAGGTTCATGGGGATCATCGCAAACTGCTGGCTGGCTCCCCCCTGCAAAAACAGCACCCTGTAATTGTCCGGGATACCCATCAGCTCCCGCAGATCCGCCTCCGCCTTCTCGATGATGCCCTGATATACCTTGGAACGGTGGCTCATCTCCATCACGGACATCCCGCTGCCGCGGTAATCCATCATCTCCGCCGCCGCCTCGCGCAGCACCTCCTCGGGCAGGACCGCCGGTCCGGCGCTGAAGTTATACACTCTGCTCATTTTTCTCCTCCTTCAAATCGTCGCCGTCAAACACCTCGTCGATGGCCGCCCCGGCGGGCACCATCGGAAATACCTTGTCGTCCTTGGGGATCAGGCAGTCAATGACCACAGGGCGTCCCATGGAAATCGCCTTTTCGATAGCGGGGCCGACCTCCTCCTTCTTCGTCACACGGATCGCGGCGCAGCCCAGCCCCTCCGCCACCTTGCAGAAGTCCACCTGGTCCTCCAGCACCGTCTGGGAATAGCGTTTTCCGTAAAAAAGCGTCTGCCACTGGCGCACCATCCCCAGCACATGGTTATTGATCACGATCTGGATAATCGGGATCTGATAACGGCTGGCGGTGGCAAGCTCGTTTAAGTTCATGCGGAAGCACCCGTCCCCCGCGATGTTGACGCAAACCTTGTCCGGACAGCCCATCTTGGCGCCGATGCAGGCCCCCAGGCCGTAGCCCATGGTTCCCAGGCCGCCGGAGGACAAAAAGGTGCGGGGCTTTGTATAGTGATAATACTGAGCCGCCCACATCTGATGCTGTCCCACATCCGTGCTGATGACCGCGCTGCCCTTTGTGATCCGGTCCAGCTCCTCGATGATGTAGGGACAGCTTAACTGGCTCTTATCATATTTCAGGGGATACCTCTGCTTTAACTCCCGGATATGCGCCGTCCACTCAGGATGCTCCGCCTGCCCCATGGCGGCGGTCAGCTTCGGCAGTACCTCCTTCAAATCGCCCACAACAGCCACATCCACGCGGACATTCTTGTTGATCTCCGCCGGATCAATGTCGATCTGCAGGATCTTCGCGTTTCTGGCAAACAGCTTTGTGTTGCCGGTCACGCGGTCGGAAAAACGCGCGCCCAGCGCGACCAGCAGGTCACACTCGCTGACGCCCAGGTTGGAGGTCTTTGTGCCGTGCATCCCGATCATCCCCGTATAGAGCGGGTCATAGCCATCATATGCGCCCTTTCCCATCAGGGTGTCGCAGACCGGAGCATCCAGCTTTTTGGCAAACTCCCGCACCTCCGGGGAGGCCCCGGATAAAATCGCGCCGCCGCCCAGATAAATGTAAGGCTTTTTGGCCGCAGCGATCAGCTCCAACGCGGCATCGATATCCGCCTGGGTGTAATGCCCCTCCCGCCGGATAGGCTCAGGGGCCTTTTTCGTGTACTCGCACGCTGCCGCGGTCACGTCCTTTGTCACGTCCACCAAAACCGGGCCGGGCCGGCCGGACCGGGCAATCCGGAAGGCACGGCGCAGGGTATCCGCCAAAATATTCACGTCCTTCACGATATAGCCGTGCTTGGTGATCGGCATGGTCACGCCCGCGATGTCCACCTCCTGGAAGGAATCCTTGCCCAGAAGAGGCAGCGTTACGTTGCAGGTGATCGCCACCACGGGCACGGAATCCATGTAGGCCGTGGCGATCCCCGTCACCAGATTGGTCGCGCCGGGGCCGCTGGTCGCCAGGCAGACGCCCACCTTTCCCGTCGCCCTGGCATAGCCGTCCGCCGCATGCGCAGCTCCCTGCTCGTGGGAGGTCAGCACATGGAAAATCTCGTCCCTGTGCCGGTAAAGCGCATCATAGACATTTAAAATGGAGCCGCCGGGGTAGCCGAACACCACGTCCACCCCCTGCTCCTTCAAGCATTCAATAATGATTTCCGCACCTGTCAAAAGCATGGTTTCCCTCATTTCCTGATTTCCAGTACCGCTCCCCGATTGCCGCTGGTGACCATCTCACGATATCTCGCCAGATATCCGGTGGTAATCTTTGGCTCCCTGGGCTGCCACCTTGCTCTTCTGGCCGCCAGCTCCTCCTCCGAAAGCTTCACGTCCAGACGGTTCTCCGGGATATTGATGCTGATAATATCCCCCTCCTCCACCAGGGCGATCGGACCTCCCACCGCGGCCTCCGGGGACACATGGCCGATGGAGGCTCCCCGGGAAGCGCCGGAAAAGCGTCCGTCCGTAATCAGCGCCACGCTGGAGCCAAGCCCCATGCCCGCGATGGCGGAGGTGGGATTGAGCATCTCCCGCATCCCGGGGCCGCCCTTGGGGCCCTCGTAGCGGATCACCACCACGTCGCCGGGAACGATCTTTCCGCTCTTGATGGCGGCAATCGCATCCTCCTCGCAGTCAAACACCCGGGCGGGGCCCTCGTGCACCATCATCTCCGGCACCACCGCGCTTCTCTTGACCACACCGGTATCCGGCGCCAGATTGCCCTTTAACACCGCGATGCCTCCGGTCTGGGAATAAGGATTCTCAACCGGCCGGATCACCTCCGGATTTTTGTTGACGCAGCCTGCGATATTCTCTCCCACGGTTTTTCCGGTCACGGTCATGAGATCCGTGCAGAGAAGGTTCTTTTTGTTCAGCTCGTTCATCACCGCGTAAACGCCGCCCGCCTCGTTTAAGTCCTCGATATAGGTGGGGCCTGCGGGAGCCAGATGACACAGGTTGGGGGTGCGGGAGGAAATCTCGTTTGCGATCTCCATGTTCAGCTCCACACCGGCCTCATGCGCGATGGCCGGCAGATGGAGCATGGAGTTGGTGGAGCAGCCCAGCGCCATATCCACGGTCAGCGCGTTCAAAAAGGCCTTCTCCGTCATGATATCGCGGGGACGGATATTCTGCCGCACCAGCTCCATGATCTGCATTCCCGCATGCTTTGCCAGGCGGATCCGCTCGGAGTACACCGCCGGGATCGTGCCGTTGCCCTTTAAGCCCATGCCCAGCACCTCTGTCAGGCAGTTCATGGAGTTGGCCGTATACATACCGGAGCAGGAGCCGCAGGTGGGACAAACCTTCTCCTCAAACTCCTCCAGCTCCTCCATGGACATCGTGCCCGCCGCCACGGAGCCAACCGCCTCAAACATGGAGGACAGGCTGCGCTTTTTCCCGCGCACATGGCCCGCCAGCATGGGGCCGCCGGAGACAAAAATCGTGGGGATATTGACCCGGGCCGCCGCCATCAAAAGGCCGGGCACATTTTTGTCGCAGTTGGGAATACACACCAGGCCGTCGAACTGATGGGCCATCACCATACACTCGGTGCTGTCGCAGATCAGATCCCTGGTCACCAGAGAATATTTCATGCCCACATGCCCCATGGCAATGCCGTCGCAGACCGCGATGGCCGGGAATACAACCGGCGTGCCGCCCGCCATCGCCACGCCCAGCTTCACCGCCTCGGTGATCTTGTCCAGGTTCATATGGCCGGGCACGATCTCATTATAGGAATTGACAATGCCGATCAGCGGGCGTCTCCGCTCCTCCTCCGTCATGCCAAGTGCATTCATCAGACTTCTGTGGGGCGCCTGCTGCACCCCTTTTGTCACGTTATCGCTTCTCATTTTCTGTATTCCTCCTTCAATCGCCTCTGTCCGCCGCTGCGCAGCCGCCTAAATGCGCTCCGCCAGCAGCTCTCCCATCCTCCGGCAGCCCACCAGCCGGCAGCCCTCGGACATGATATCCGCCGTCCGCCAGCCTTCTTTCAGCACCTGACGCACCGCCTGCTCCACCGCGTCGGCCTCCCGGTCCAGATCAAAGGTATAGCGCAGCATCATGGCCGCGCTCAGCACCGTGGCGATGGGATTGGCAATATCCCTGCCCGCGATATCCGGGGCGCTGCCGTGGCTGGGCTCATACAGGCCGAATTTTGTATCGTTTAGGCTGGCCGACGACAGCATCCCGATGGAGCCGGTCACCATGCTTGCCTCGTCGGACAAAATATCGCCGAACATATTTTCCGTCAGAATCACGTCAAACTGTGCCGGATCCTTCACCAGCTGCATCGCGCAGTTGTCCACCAGCATGTGGGACAGCTCCACGTCCGGATATGCCTTCGCCACCTCGTTGACCACGCTGCGCCACAGCCGGGAGGAATCCAGGACATTGGCCTTGTCCACGCTGGTCACCTTCCCCCGTCTTTTGCGGGCCACGTCAAAGGCCTTGACGGCAATCCGGCGGATCTCATTCTCATCATAGGTCAGCGTGTCCACCGCCCGGCGGACGCCGTTCTCCACCGTGGTGTGACGCTCCCCGAAATACAGACCGCCGGTCAGCTCCCGCATAATCAGCATATCAAAGCCTGCGCTGCTGATCTCCTCCTTTAAGGGGCAGGCGCCCGCCAGCTCCTGATACAAATACGCGGGCCGCAGGTTGGCAAACAGCTTCAGCTCCTTTCGGATCCGCAAAAGCCCGGCCTCCGGCCGTTTCTCGGGCGGAAGCTGATACCAGGGCGAGGTATTGGCATCTCCGCCGATGGAACCCATCAGCACCGCGTCCGCCGCCTTCGCCTGCGCCACCGCCTCATCGGTCAGCGGCACTCCGTGCACGTCGATGGACGCTCCGCCCATCAGAATGTCCCTTCTCTCTATCTCATGTCCGTATTTGACAGCCACCCGATCCAGCACCCTGTTGGCCTGGGCCACGATCTCCGGGCCGATCCCGTCCCCCGGGATGCAGACAATATTCATTCTCATTCTCTCGTCCTCCGTCCCTCATCTGCAGCCCGCAGGCCAGATGGTATTTTTCTAAGTGTATCGTACCGCTGTGTATTTTTCAACTGAAACAGAAAAAAAGCTATATCGGTTAGATATAGCTTTTATAATGTGGCGGAATGGCCCGATTCTGTATTATTCTTTAAAGATATAGGCTTACCTGGCCATCCCGCCGGCTTTCCGCCTCTTAGGGCCGTCCGTTATGCTTCCTCGAAGCTGTCCTTGCCTACGCCGCACAGCGGGCAAACGAAATCATCCGGAACCTCGCTCCAGGGTGTGCCGGGCTCAATGCCGCCCTCCGGATAGCCCTCCTGCTCGTCGTAAATCCATCCACATACGGTACATACATATTTCTTCATGACAAAAATCCTCCTGTTGGTTGATTTGGTTTTCTGCTGCCCTTCCGGAAATATAGGGGTCAAAAACCCTTCTGACCCCTACAGCATATTACAATTATACCAGATATTTTGTGGCCTGCACAACAAAAACGGGAAAATTTTGTTCTTTTTCATAAACAAGCGCAACTATTCCATTCTCCAGCAGCCGATCCGGTCCACGGCTCCTTCCACCAGCACGCTCCGTCCGTCTCCTTCAGGATAATAGCGGGTGGTAAATACCAGCTCTCCGCCGTTGACATAGATTTCAACCAGGGAGGTGTCCGCCAGGATCCGCACACTTTCCAACCGGTTCAGCCGCGCCCGGCGCAGGCTGCGCCCCCGACCGATCCCCGCAAAATGCCCGGGCCTGCCGCCCGCAAAGGAAAGCTCTGCCTTTTGATCGTCAAAGCAAAACCGCAGCTCCTTTTCGATCGTGACGGACAGCTCTCCTGACCCGCCGGAAAGCTCCAGCTCCAGGTCAAATGCGGCCGGAAGCCTCTCTTCCCTGCCCGGCTCCAGGAAAAGCTCCTCCCTGCGCAGCAGGCTAAGCTCCGGAACCGGATACTGCCGCAGCCTGCCCTCCTTCCGGGTAACAACCCTGGGCACCGTCAGGGCATGCTGCCAGCCTCTTGCGACCGTGGGATTGTCATACTCCGGCCCGATGTCCGGCAGCCCGGCCCAGCCGATCAGAATCCGGCGGCCCTTCTCATCCTCAAAGGTCTGCGGCGCATAAAAGTCAAAGCCCTTATCCCACTCCGCAAACTCCTCCAGACGACAGTCCCCGCAAAAATCGCCGTCCACCCGGAAAAAGCCGCTGGCATATACGTTCTGGAACTCATATTCCCCACGGGGCAGCCCCTGGGGGGAGAGGGATAAAAACCACGCCCCGTCCAGGCAGAACAGATCCGGGCACTCCCACATATAGCCGAAGTCCGCTTCCGTCTGCAGCTGCTTCGCATAAGTCCAGTTTTTCAGATCCCCGCTCCGGTAGAGCAGCACCGCGCCGCGACCGTCCCTTTTGCGGCCGCCCAGCACCATCCAATAGGCCCCGTCCGCCGAAAACACCTTGGGATCCCGCACATGGCAGGTGTACTCCGCGGGATAATCCGCGTTGGTTAAAAGAAGCTGCTTGTCCCCGAAGCTTTCTCCCTTCCGGTCTGCCTCCACCAGGATCACGTTGGCGCCCCGTCCCTCCAGAATATAGTCGTGGTCGCCGGGCTCCTTCACGTTTCCGGTATAGTACAGATACAGCTTCCCGTCCGCCGCGTAAGCGCAGCCGGAATAGACGCCGTTTCGGTCAAACGCCTCGTCCGTCACAAGCGGCACGCCCCGGTAGGTCCAGTCCCGCAAATTCTCACTGGTATAATGGCCCCAGAACTTGTCCTTTCCCTCCGCGTCAAAGGGGGAATACTGGAAGAACACATGATAGAGCCCGTCCGCCTGGCACAGGCCGTTGGGATCGTTCAGCCAGCCCACCGGAGGCATCAGATGAAACCGAAGCCTCCAGGGATCCTGCGCGACTACCTCTGCCTTCTCCCTCTCCTCCTGCAAAATACGCTCCGCTAACCGTTTTCCTTCTTCCTTCATATCAAACCGCCTGTTTCTTCACTTCGATAACCGTCTCGCCGACCGCCGTCATCCCGGTCCGTACCGCCTCCACATCGGCGTAATCGTCCGTGTTGGTAATGACCACGGGAGTTGTGATATCATAGCCTTCCCCGGCGATGCCGTCCTTGTCAAACTCCACTAAAAGCTGTCCCTTCTTCACCGCGTCGCCGTCCTTGACATGAGCGGTATAATACTTGCCGTCCAGCTTCACGGTATCCATGCCCACATGGATCAGGACCTCCACGCCATCCGTACTCTTTAAGGCCACCGCGTGCCCGGTGGGGAAAATCGTCTCCACCGTACCGTCAAAGGGCGCAAATACCTTGCCCTGCGCCGGGATGATCGCCATTCCCTTGCCCAAAATGCCGCCCGCAAAGGTCTCGTCCTTTACCTGGCTTAAGGGAATCGCCTCTCCCTCGATGGGGCAGCCCACAACGTCCTTTGCGCCGTCGGATGCGTCCGCCTGCTCTGCCGTCTCCGCACACTTAGCCACAGCGGTTCCTTCCGCTCCTGCCGCCACAGCCGAAGCGCCGTTTTGCACCGCTGCTGTCTCCTGTCTTTCTTCCTTAAACAGGATCCAGGAAATCCCGAAGGCCACCGCAAAGGCCACCACGATCACCAGAGTGTACTGCAGCGTGTAATCCGTGGTAATCAGATAACCGAACAGCCCGGTCACGCCGTAAGCGCTGGCGCCGATCCCGGTCAGGCCCGCAACCAAGGCGCCGCAGGCGCCGCCGATCATGCCGGCCACAAAGGGCTTCATAAAGCGGATATTCACACCGAAGATGGCAGGCTCCGTGATTCCCAGAAAGGCGGACAGGGAAGCGGGCAGCGCCATGGATTTCAGCTTATTGTTTCGGGTCTTTAACGCCAGCGCCAGAGCCGCCGCGCCCTGCGCCACATTGGCAGCCGTCGCGATCGGCATCCAGGTGTTGACGCCGTTGCTGGAGATCAGGCCGGCCTCCAGCGCATTGTACATATGATGCACACCGGCCACCACCGTGGGCGCATAGACCGCGCCGCAGAGGGCCGCCCCGATGCCCAGCGGCAGGGTGATCAGCCACTGTACGCCGGAGAGCACACCGTTCTCAATCCAGGAAAATACGGGTCCGAAAATCGTCAGCGTCAGATATCCCGTCACCAGCACCGTCACCAGAGGCGTCACAAACAGATCGATAATCTCCGGCACAATCTTGTGCAGCTTCTTCTCCAGCATGCTCATGAACCAGACCGCAATCACCACCGGGATCACATGGCCCTGATATCCCACCAGGTTGATCTTATACAGGCCAAACCATGCGTCCGCTGTCGGGATCGACTCCGCTCCCGCCACACTCCAGGCGTTCATCAGATCCGTGTGAATCATAATCATACCGATGACCGCGCCCAAAAACTGGTTCCCGCCGAACACCTTGGCCGCGCTGATCGCAATCAGAATTGGAAGGAATACAAAGGCCGCGTTGGAAAACAGATGTAAAATCGTGTAGGTGCCGGAATCCGCCATCGCCGGGAACACCTTGCACAGACCCTCCAGCAGGCCCATCAGAAGACCGCTGGCCACAATCGCGGGGATGATCGGGACAAACACGTCGCCCAGCGTCTTTACGGCACGCTTCCACAGGCTCGTCTTGGCACTGGCTGCCTGCTTTACCTCCTCCTTGGTGGCCGCGCTGATGCCCGCGATCCGGATAAACTCGTCGTACACCTTGTTCACCGTTCCGGTGCCGAAGATGATCTGAAGCTGTCCCGACGCAAAGAACACGCCCTTCACGCCGTCGATGTTCTCCACCGCTTCCTTGTCGCACTTGTCGTTGTCTGCGATCACGAGCCGCAGCCGGGTGGCGCAGTGCGCCGCGCTCACAATGTTGGCCTTCCCGCCTATGCTGTCATAGACCTGCTGAGCCGCTTTTCTGTAGTCCATAGCTACCTCCGTTTCTGTGTCCCTCATATATGGGATCGTTCCCATATCAGTTGCGTTTTTATGAGAATTGATCTTTCATCTGCTTTAAAATGTGCCTTGTGGGATCGTTCTCATATGTTGGCTTTATTATACGCGAAACCGACTCTCTTTGTAAATTCGTTTTTTCCACAAATTCCTCTCTCTGTTTTTGGCGAAAATACACAAAAGGGGCCGTGAAAAATGATTTCTCATTTTTTACGGCCCCTGCTCTGATCAGTTGTCCAAGCACTCCACATTTCCGTACTCCGTGTCCACGGACAATTCCTCTGCCCGCAACGGTTCCTCCAGGAAAATATCCCCGTAAACGGAGGAAAGCTCCACGTACTCCAGGGACGCGTCTTCGGGAACCGTCAGCTTTACATACCGCTCTCCCCGGGGAACCTCGCCCCATGCGCCGCCAAAGCCGCCGACGCCAAGCCAGGAACCGTTATCCTGCGGCTCTCCCTCCGTCAGCACAAGCGTTTCGTCCTCCACCGAAAAGGCAGGCTCCGACCGCTGTCCGTCCAGCACATACTCGATCTGAAATTCATCGCCGGAAACCACCTGCAGGTTTCCTTCCTTCAAATCGATATCCACCCGGCGCAGTGTCCCGGTCCGGAAGGCTTCCCTCCGGTAATCTGCAAGCTCCTGCGCGTTTTCTTTTACATGCAGGCCCTGCGCATTGACGTAAACCAGCGGAGAGCCTCCCATGGCCACACCCGCCCCCAGGCAAAGACCGCCTGCCGTCAAAAGCCCTACAGAAACCGCCAAAAGCACCTTCACACCCTTACGCTTCATCCTTTTGTCCCTCCTTGGCAGCGCCGGAAGATCTCCGCTTCCCGGCCCCCTGTCCATACGCCGCGATCCGTCTGATCAGGGAAACCATCAGGACGACAAGCCCCCAGGTCAGCAATCCTCCCAGCAGCCCGCCGCCCAGCATCAAAAGACTGGCGCCCAGCACGGCCAGGCCGCTGGCGGGAGTCTGAAAAAGCAGCGCGATGCCGGCGCCCGTCCCGATCACGCCGACCGCCGCCAGGGCCGCCAGACACACCAGCAGACCAAGCACACAGGTTGCAGCCGTGACCGCCAGACCCGCCAGACCGGCGCCCACCGTCAGCACGATCCCGATGCCGCCGGCTCCCAGCGCCACAATCCGCCCCAGGCCTCCGGCGCCCAGAAATAAAACGACCGGCACAAGCACCGGCAGGGCGCACACGGCAAGCACCGCAATCAAAACATTCTGCCCTGTTTTTCTATTGTTTTTTGAGGGGATATCCTCTGTCCGATACGATTGATTCATCTGTAACCTTCTCCTTTCCCTTGCTCATGAGAAAAGGATACGGGGAAAAGATAAAGGCCTCGCACAGAATTTGACAAAGCTTTTCCAAAACAATTCTTAAAAGTTTCTGAAACCCGTCTGCTGCCGGGTCGTCTCCCTGGGCTCCACCCGGTAGCCCATCTTGATCTCCTTGCCGGCCGGGCTCCCGTTCATCAGCGCCAGCAACAGCTTGGCCGCCTCCTGTCCGCTCGTCCGGTAAAAAAAGTGCACGCTGGAGAGCTTGGGCGCAACGATCCGGCCCGACACCGTATCGCCCACCCCGGCCACCGCCACCTGCCCCGGCACCTCGTGCCCGGTTTCCTGCAGCCAGCCCATGGCCCCCAGGGCGATGGAATCCGTGGCCCCGAACACCGCATCCAGATCCGGATGCCGCTTCCAGAGCGCCTCCATGGCATCATAACCGTCCTCTGCGGAAAAACCGCTCTCCTCATAGCAGCTGTCGTCCCACTCCAGGCCAGCCTCCCGCACCGCGTCCAGAAACCCCTGCATCCGGGCCTCCCCGGCCGCCTTGTCCCGCCGGGTCACGCCAAGATAGCCCGGTTTTTTCACATCCTTTAAAAGAAGGCGCGCCGCCTCCCGGGCCGCGTGATAATCGTCCTGATAGACGCAGGAATAGCCCTCCAGGCGCTGTCCCAGCACGACCACCGGCACCTGCAGCGCCCGAAGCGCCCGACGGTGGGCCGGGGTAAAGATCGTGCCGATCAGAATAATCCCGTCCACCTGATTCTGGGCAAATAGCTTCAGATACTCGACTTCCTCCCGCTCCTCGTTCTCCGTGTCCGCCAGAAGGAGCCAGAATCCGGCCTCCTTTAGCTCCATCCCGATCCCGGCCACCATCCTGCTGATGGACTCGGAATTGATCTTCGGAATGATCACCCCAACCTGCTTCGTCTTTTTTGTGCGAAGCATCTGGGCCTGGGCGGAGGGCTTGTAGCCGGTCTGCTCGATCACCTGCTGGATCCGCTCCCGTTTCTCCTGACTGACGTAGCCCTCGTTGAAATAGCGGGACACGGTCGCCCGGGATACCCCTGACAGCCTCGCAATCTCGTTGATATTCATAATACCTCTCTGTATATCCTCAGCACGTTTCCATGAAAAATCTTTTCCCGCTGGGTGTAGGAAAAGCCCGCCTTTGCCAGGGCGTCCTCCAGCCGCGGCAGCTTATCCGCTCCGGTCAGCTCCGCATGGGTGGGGATCCCGTCGAAATCGCTGCCAAGTCCCAGACAGTCCTCTCCGCCCACGTTGAAGATGTGGCGGGCATGCCGCACCACCGCCTCGATCGTCCCCTTGTATTTCTCCCCCGGCGGATCCTCCTGCAAAAAGGAAGGGCAAAAATTCAGTCCGGTGACGCCGCCCTTTTCTGCCAGCGTCCGGATCATGTCGTCCGTTAAGTTGCGCACCACCGGACAGACCGCCCGGGCGTTTGAATGGCTGGCGACAAAGGGCTTTTTCGCATGGGAGGCCACATCATAAAAACCGGCGTCGGACAGATGCGACACATCCACGATCATCCCCAGACGCTCCATCTCCTCCACAAAGGAAAAACCGAATTCTGTCAGCCCCTTTTTGGTCTCCGGCGTCGTAAAGTCGGCTTTTTTGCCCTCCCCGTCCGGCATTGCCACGTTGGGATAGCCGATCCCGTTGGGATAATTCCAGGTCAGCGTCAGCATCCGCACGCCCCGGTCATAAAACGCCCGAAGCTTCTCCAGGCTGCCCTCGCACACCGCCCCCTCCTCGACCGTCAAAAGGGCGCTGATTTTCCCCTTCTCCGCGTTCTCACGGATATCCTCATAGCTTCTGACCTGGCCGATCTGATCGGGGAAAAGGCGCATCTGCGTATCAAAGCAGTCCGCCAGCGCCATCGCCTTCTCATAGGCGCTCTCCCCCTCCCTGCAATGCACAAAAAGCGCAAAATTCTGCAGAAGATAGTCCCCCTTCCGCAGCTTATCCAGCCGCACATGCAGACCGTTGTCCGCCAGCGTCCAGCCCTTTTCCCGGTTCTCATAGAGCGCTGCGATTGTGTCGCAGTGCATATCTGCTGCCTTCATTTTACCGCCTCCCGTCCGTTCCCGGACCTGATGTGAAAAAGGAACCGGTACACCGTCCGATTCCTTTGGTTTCTCATTTCTTTGCGTTGGCCTTGGGATCCGCCGGCGCTGCATTGTCCTCCGCCTTCTCCACCTGTGCGATCGCGCTCTTCTGCATGGGGATACGGCAGTTCTTGTTGTTGCCGAACTCCACGATCACCGTATCGTCCGTGATATCGATGATGATGCCGTAAAAACCGCTGCTCGTCAGGACGCAGTCCCCGATCTCCAGCGTGGAAAGCATCGCGCTCGTCTTCTTCTGTTCCTTCTTCTGCGGGCGGTACAGCACAAAGTAGAAAAATACGCCGAAGATGACCACATACATCAGAATAATCGGGATCATGCTCCCGGCGCCGGCCGTCGCAGCCGTTTCACTCAATAAAATGCCCATTTCCTGTTCCTCCTGAATTGTTGCACATATCTGCGCTTATCTTTCATCATACACAATCTTTTGCATTCCGTCAAGCTTGCGCTTTTTATAAGCCGCAAATTCTCCCCGGTCCAGCGCGTCCCGGATTTCGGTCATCATCGTGTTGTAAAAATAGAGATTGTGCAGCACACACAGCCGCATTCCCAGCATCTCCTTTGCCTTCAGCAAATGGCGGATATAGGCTCTGGAATAGCGCCTGCAGGCAGGACACATACAGCCCGGCTCGATGGGCTGCATATCCAGCTCGTACCGGGCGTTAAACAGGTTGATTTTGCCGAAGTTGGTATAAAGGTGGCCGTGCCGCCCGTTCCGCGTCGGGTAAACGCAGTCGAAAAAGTCCACGCCCCGCTCCACCGCCTCCAGGATGTTGGCCGGCGTGCCGACGCCCATCAGATAGGTGGGTTTCTCCTGCGGCAGATACGGCACCGTCTCCTCCAGGATATGGTACATCTCCTCGTGGGTTTCCCCCACCGCCAGTCCGCCCACCGCGTAGCCGTCCAGCTCCATGTCCGCGATGCGCTTTGCGTGCTCGATCCGGATATCCGCATATATCGCCCCCTGATTGATCCCGAACAGAAGCTGCTGCCGGTTGATCGTATCCTCCAGACTGTTTAACCGCTCCATCTCCTTTTTGCAGCGGGCAAGCCACCGGGTGGTGCGGTCCACGGAGGGCTGCACATAGCTTCTCTCCGCCTTCGCCGGAGCGCACTCGTCAAAGGCCATGGCGATTGTGGAGGCAAGGTTGGACTGAATCCGCATACTCTCCTCCGGACCCATAAAAATCCTGTGTCCGTCGATATGACAGCGGAAGGTCACGCCCTCCTCCTTGATTTTACGCAGACCTGCCAGAGAAAATACCTGAAAGCCGCCGGAATCCGTTAAAATGGGCTTATTCCAGGACATAAACTGGTGCAGTCCCCCCATGGCCCGGATCTTTTCATCGCCGGGACGCACATGCAAATGATAGGTATTGGAGAGCTCCACCTGGGTGCCGATCCCCTCCAGATCCTCCGTGGACACCGCCCCCTTGATGGCGGCCACCGTCCCCACATTCATAAACACCGGCGTCTGGATCGTGCCGTGCACCGTCTCCATCACGGCGCGCTTTGCCCGCCCTTCTGTCCGCAGCACTTCATATTTCATTCTCGGTTTGCTCTCCTTTCTCTTCCCCGCGCCAGATCCGGCGCAGCCCTTCGTCCGCCCGCAGGCAGGCCTCCGTCAGCCATTTGCTTTTCTCAAGCGGACAAAAAATGCGCTGCCGCAAAAGCTCGATGCCCGTGCAGACAAGATACACGGCCGCCACCGTCCCGATGCAGGCCGGCAGCAAATACCATTTTCCAAGCCAGGCCCCGCCGTCGATCCTGCTCCACAGCTTCTCCCGGATATAATAATGGTCGTGAATCAGATACACGCCAAAAGCCGCGCCCGCCACCGTGTTGATCACGGCCGCCCCTTTTCCCGGAGCGATCCTGAGATTCAAAAAGGCGAGAAACAAAAGGATAGAGGCCAGCGTCACCAGAATCGAGCTGTAATTGTAAAACACACTGTAGCCCCACATCAGATCGTCCAGAATGCTGATTTTTTGCAGGGGCGTGGCAAGCAGCGCCTCGATAATAAACCGGCTGGCCGGAATCAGAAGCAGCGCAGCGAAAGCCTTCCACAGCCAGCTCCCAAAACGCCCGTCCGGCCGGTAATACAGGCGCAGATAGGCGCCGCACAGATACAGCGTCAAAAACCAGGAAATACTCACCCCTCCCGCCGTGTTCAGGGCGGAGGAAAAATAGATAATATTTGGCCAGACCGAGACGAGTCCCAGGCTCAGAAGCGCCGCACAGCAAAGCTGTCTTTTGCTCATCGAGCGCACCAACCGGTTCATCAGCGGCGATAAAAGATACATCCCCACATACATGGACACAAACCAGTAAAAATCCGACGCCACCGGCAGAACGGAATATACCAGATACTTCGGCTCCTTCGGCACATCCGTAAACAGCCAGAACAGCAGCGTAATCCCGAAGGAATAAAAAAACACCTGCAAAATAAGCCGCACCAGCTTCCCGACAGAAAAGCGCGACTCCACCAGAAAATAGCTGGAAATCAGCAGATACAGGTTGATACAGACAAAGGAAACCCCAAACAAAGTCCATACCAAATAGTAGGACGCCGTCCCCGGCTGCGCCAAGGTGATCAGATTTCCATGATTCATCAGATGAGCGGTGACGACCATCACCATGGCGAGGATACGCAGAGCCTCCAGATTTGCCTGTCTTTCTCGTTTCATATTGCCTCTCCTGTTACTTACCTTTTTATAAGCCAAAGAAAGTATAACAGATTCCCTTGTATCCGTCAAAAAAATGTTTTATACTAAACAAACACCATACATGAAAGGAAATCTTACTATGTCCGGTTCTGTTTTTGGAAATTATCTGAAGGTCTCCACCTGGGGGGAGTCCCACGGCAGGGCCATCGGCGCCGTCGTGGACGGCTGTCCCGCGGGCCTTCCCCTCTCCGAGGCCGATATACAGCCCTATCTTGACCGCAGAAAGCCCGGCTCGGGCCGTTTTGTGACACAGAGAAAGGAGGCGGACGAGGTGCAGATCCTCTCCGGCGTTTTCGAGGGCAAAACCACCGGCACCCCCATCTCCCTGCTGGTGTACAATACCTCCCAGCGCTCCGCCGACTATTCGGAGATCGCCTCCTGCTACCGTCCCGGCCATGCGGACTATACCTACGATGAAAAATACGGCTTCCGGGACTACCGGGGCGGCGGGCGCTCCTCCGGCCGGGAAACCACCGGACGGGTGGCCGCCGGCGCCGTCGCCCGGAAGCTTTTGGCTGATCTGGGCGTGGACGTATGCGCCTACACCAAATCCATCGGCCCGGTTCGAATCGATCCCGACAGCTTTGACCGCAGCGCCATCACAGAGACTGCCACCGGCATGCCCGACCGGGACGCTTCGGCCCGCGCCGAAGCCTTCCTGGCCGACTGCATGGAGAAAAAGGATTCCGCCGGCGGCGTGGTGGAATGCATCATCACCGGCCTGCCTGCCGGAATTGGCGACCCGGTCTTTGATAAGCTCGACGCCCGCCTGGCCGCCGCCCTGATGTCGATCGGCGCGGTGAAGGCCGTCGAGGTGGGCGACGGCGTGGCCGTCACCTCCCGAAGAGGCTCCGAGAACAACGACCCCTTTTCCATGGAGCAGGGACATATCGCCAAAAAAAGCAACCATGCGGGCGGCATCCTGGGCGGCATCAGCGACGGCTCCCCGGTGATTTTGCGGGCCCACATCAAACCCACCCCGTCCATCTTCCGGGAGCAGCAGACGGTGGGCACAAACCTGCAGGACCGCATCCTGGCAATCAAGGGACGCCACGATCCGGTCATCGTCCCCCGCGCCGTGGTTGTGGTGGAGAGCATGGCCGCACTGACCGTCGCGGATCTGATGCTGTCCAATCTGGGCGCGCGGATGGAATACCTGCACCGGATTTACAAATCTCCTGTAT
>JAUNGT010000044.1 GCA_030524455.1 Eubacteriales bacterium
GGTACGAATCCAGTCAGCTTTTGATCAAGCAGATGAAGGAGGCCAACCGCAAGAAGGAGGAAAAGATCAAGGAGCTGCAGGAATTCATCTCCCGCTTCTCCGCCAACGCTTCCAAATCCAAGCAGGCGACCTCCAGAAAGCGCGCCCTGGAAAAGATCCAGCTCGACGATATCAAGCCTTCCAGCCGCAAATATCCCTACATCGATTTCCGTCCCGACCGCGAGATCGGCAACGAGGTGCTGACGGTGGAGGGACTGACCAAGACCGTAAACGGCGTGAAGGTGTTGGACAACATCTCCTTTATCGTGGGACACAACGACAAGATCGCCTTTGTGGGCGGCAACGAGCAGGCAAAAACCACCCTCTTCCAGATCCTGGCAGGAGAGCTTGAGCCCGATTCCGGCAGCTACAAATGGGGCGTCACCACCTCCCAGGCATATTTCCCGAAGGATCCGGCGTCGGAGTTTGACAACGACGACACCATCGTGGAATGGCTTACCGGATATTCCCCGGTCAAGGACGTGACCTATGTGCGCGGCTTTTTGGGACGGATGCTCTTTGCCGGCGAGGACGGCGTCAAAAAGGTGAAGGTGCTCTCCGGCGGCGAGAAGGTGCGCTGCCTGCTCTCCAAGATGATGATCTCGGGTGCAAACTGCCTTATTCTGGATGAGCCCACCAACCATCTGGACATGGAATCCATCACGGCCTTAAACAACGGCCTGATCAAATTCCCCGGCGTGGCGCTGTTCTCCTGCCACGATCATCAGTTTGTCCAGACCACCGCAAACCGGATCATGGAGATCCTGCCCAACGGCTCCCTGATCGACAAGATCACCACCTACGACGAATATCTGGAAAGCGACGAGATGGCGAGAAAACGCACCGTCTACACGGCCAACAGAGAGGATGACGAGAATTGAGAATGGTAGACCTGCATGTGCATTCCGACAAATCCGACGGAAGCTTCACCCCCTCCCAGCTGGTTGAGCTTGCGGCCCAAAAGGGGCTTTCCGCCTTTGCCCTCACCGATCACGACACAACGGCGGGGGTGAAGGAGGCCATGGCCGCCGGAGCTGCCAGGGGGATCGAGGTGATTCCCGGTATCGAATTTTCCACGGAATACTACGGGAAGGACATTCATATCGTGGGGCTCTTTATCGACGAGGACGCCCCCGCCTTCCAGGCCCAGATCCACCGCTTCGTGCAGGCCCGGGTGGAGCGCAACGAAAAAATGTGCGCTCTCCTGGCCGCCGCCGGCATCGACATCAGCTATGAAAAGCTGACCGAAGCGTTTCCCGGCTCCGTAATCACGCGCGGACACTATTCCCGCTACCTGCTGGACCACGGCTACGTCAAAAGCCTGCCCGAGGCCTTCGACCGCTATCTGGGCGACCACACCAAATATTTTGTTCCCCGCGAAAAAATCACTCCCACCCAGGCGGTATCCCTGATCCTGGAGGTAAAGGGGATCCCCATCCTGGCGCATCCGACCCTCTACCACATGGGCAGAGAAAATCTTTCCACTCTGGTGCGCCATCTGAAAAAGGCCGGCCTGATCGGCCTGGAAGCGATCTATTCCACCTATTCTGCCGGGGAGGAGCGCGAGATGCGCCAGCTCGCGTCCCACTATGGCCTTCTCATCTCCGGCGGCTCAGATTTTCATGGGAAAAGCAAGCCAAACCTGGAGCTGGGCACCGGTTACGGCAAGCTGTTTGTCCCGGAGGACGTGCTTTTGTCCCTCAAAGAAAAGCGAAAGGAGCTGTTCCATGTACTGTAAAATACTTTTCACCGATCTGGACGGCACGCTCTTAACCTCCCAAAAGCAGGTTTCCCCCGCCATGCGCGGTCTGCTGGAGCGCATGCTGCGTGCCGGCGGACGCCTGGTATTTACCTCCGGACGCGCCCTTCCGAGCATCCTGCAGGTGGCGCAAAAGTCCGGCCTTCTTTTCCCCGACACGGTGATCATCGCCGCCAACGGCAACGAGATCTACGACTGTGCCTCCCAAACGTTCTGGCTGCGAAAAAGCGTGCCCACGGACGTGGCGGCGGACATCCTTCACCTGGCCCGGGACCTCGGCATCTACATCCAGTCCTACGACGATACCAGCGTGGTCAGCAGTTCCCGCGGGCCGGAGCTTGCGCGCTACTTAAAAAACACCGGCATGGAGGCGGTGATCACGCAGGACATCCTGGGGACCATCGGACGGCCGCCCAGCAAGCTGATTGCCATCAGCCTGACGGATCATGAAAAGCTTGAGCTTCTGCGCAGCCGGATCCTCGCCCGGTACCGGGATACCGTCGCCGCCATTTTTTCCTGCCGGGAATATCTGGAAATTTTCGACAAAACCGCCGGAAAGGGAAACGCCCTGCGCTTTGTCTGCAGCCGTCTTGGCATCGCGCCGTCGGAATGCGCGGCCTCCGGGGACGCCGAGAACGATATCTCCATGCTGGATGCCGCAGGGACCGCCATCGCCATGGCCAACGCGGATCCTGCCGTCAAAGAGCACGCCTGCTTTGTGACCGAAAAGGACAACGACCACGACGGGCTGGGGGAAGCCATCGAAAAATATTTTCGCCTGTAGCTTACCCTTCCACAATCAGATATCTTCCGTCCCCCACGTCGAAGACCTCGTCCTCCTCCAGCACCCGGTCCGGGTCCTCCACGTCGATGCCGGCCTCCTCGAAATAGTCCGCCACCTCCCGGGCCCCGTCCACCACCGCCGCCATGCAGTCCTCCAAAAAGGCCTCCGCCTCCTCGCAGCTCTCCGCCACCGGCTCGGAAAACAGCTTTTTCTGCTGTTTTAAAAAACATCTCACAACCGCGTCATCATATTCATAGCGGATTCCCATCCTCATCTTCCTCCTTGTATCCCGTTTCCGTATCAGTCCTCCTCCGCATCCCCCACAAGCTCCCCAAGCCCGATGTCCATGGCGCGGCACAGCCGCAGCACCGTGTAAATACCGGGATTTTTGGTGGAGCCGTCAAAAATATGAAGGATCGTCGTCAAAGGTACGCCGGAGGCGCAGGAAAGCATATAAGCCGACCAGCCTCTCCTGGCGCACTGCGCCTCCAGCCTTTTTCCGATCAGATTCCGATATCCCCCCGTCATTTCTCCCCTCTCCGGCCCTGCCTTCTGCATGGGCCTCCGAGGGTTTATCCGCGCCGTGCGGCAAAAGGTTACGAAAATCTGTAAATTTTGGGGATTTTCGCTCACGGCAGCCTGCGCAGGACCTGCCAGACTCCCTTTTCCCGCCAGGAAGGACAGATATACTTTGCTGCCTCCTTCACGCTGGGATGGGCGTTCTCCACGGCGTAGCTCTCCCCTGCGGCCCGCATCAGCCCCAGGTCGTTGGTGTTGTCGCCAAAGGCCATCGTCTCTTCCGGAGCGATGTGAAAGAGCCGCTGCACCGTGCGGAGGGCATTTCCCTTATCCACGGAGCGGTCCATAAAATCCACCCACTCCTCGCCCGCCACGCAGACGCCCAGGCGATCCCTCCAGACAGGGATCAGATCCCGCTCTCCCCGCTCCCGGATGCTACCGGGATAAAACATGGACACCTTCACCACCGGCAGCTTTGTGTCCAGCACATCTTTTACCAGCTCCACCTTATTGTGATAGCCGTTGATAAGCATATCCAGAAAGCTGTCCTTTTTCTTCTCCACCCGGCTGCCCTCCGGCGTGGAGAGCACCAGATCACAGTCCGAAAAATCCCGCCGAAGCTGCTCCACCAGCTCCTCCGCCGTTTTCCGGTCCATGGTTGTCAGCGCCAGCGTCTTATCCCGGTAACGGATGACGGCCCCGTTCTCCGCGATGTAAATGATCCGATCCGCCACATTCCGGAACACATTTCGGATGCTGGCATACTGTCTTCCGCTGGTTCCCGCAAACAAAACGCCCTGATCCGTCAGGCGCACGATTTCCCGCTCCGCCTCCGGATACAGATCCGGCGTGGAATCCTGAATCAGGGTGCCGTCGATATCCGAAGCAATCAGTTTTATCATCTATGCAACAAATTCCTTTCCTGATTTTATACTTCCAGACATCCAAGCAGCTCCCCGGGAGAGCCGATCACCCAATCCGCGTGATGGGCCTCCAGCTCCTGCCGGTCCCGAAAGCCCCAGAGCACGCCCACGGTCCGGACGCCGGATGCCTTTCCCGTCTCTATATCCACCCAGCTGTCCCCCACATAGAGAGCCTGGTCAGGCTTTGCTCCCAGGTCCTTTAAAATCGCGTACACCCCATCCGGCGCAGGCTTTTTGGGAATCGCAGGCGTCTGTCCCTGCACCGCGTCAAAATAGCCCTCCCCGAACAGGGACCGGATCACCGCCTCCGTATTGGCGTGGGGCTTGTTGCTGAACACGGCAATCCGGACGCTGCGCCGCTTTAACTCCTCCAGAAGCTCCCGGATCCCCGGATAGGGCTCCACCCGGTACATACAGTCTGCGGAAAAATATTCCATATATCGGGCAAAGACCTCCTCCAGATGGGCCGGCGAGGTGGAAAATCCGTCATCGTCCGCTCCTCCCTCCCGCTCCCTCTCCGGATCCCCGGCAAACCGCAGTGCCCGGGTGATCTGCGTCCTTGCCCCGTTGCCCACAAACCGCTTAAATTGCTCCGTGGGGATGGATGGAAGCCCGAAATCCGCAAGCGCCCGGTTGGTGCAGTAGGCGATGGACTCCAGCGTATTCGCCAAAGTCCCGTCCAGATCGAATATTACCACTTTTTTCATAAAAGTCCCCTCCGGCTCAGCTCCTGATACAGGCGCGCCACCGGCAGGCCCACCACGTTGTTATAGTCGCCGGTAATGCCCTTGACAAAGGCGGCGCCCCGCCCCTGGATGCCGTATGCCCCGGCCTTATCCATCGGCTCGCCGGTGGCGATGTAGTCCTCGATCTCCTCCCGGCTCATGGGATAAAATTCCACCTGCGTGCACACGGAAAAGGAAAAGCTCTCCTCTCCCCGACACAGCGTCACGCCGGTATAAACCTGATGACTGCGGCCCTGCAGCAGGGAAAGCATCCGCCGGGCGTCCTCCCTGTCCCGGGGCTTTCCAAGCACCTCTCCCTCCCGGCAGACTACCGTGTCCGCACCGATCACCAGCGTTTCCGGATCCGCGCCGACGCCGGCCTTCTCCCGGACGTCGAAGGCCTTGTGCGCGGAAAGCTCCTCCACCAGCGTGGCCACATCCAGCGCGCCGGATTTCTCCTCCTTTTGGCTGGGAAGAACGGAAAACTCCAGCCCAATCTGCCGCAAAAGCTCCTGCCTCCTGGGGGAGGCGGAGGCCAATATGATTTTTTTAATTTTCATCTTCTCCCTCCGGTACGATATGCGTCTCCGGCACAAACACCCGGCTGTCCCGCGCTTCCTTCCTGCGGCCCTCCTCCTGTGCCTCCCGGCAAAAGGCCTCCTGGGCGCAGTAGGGCTCCTTGCCGCGGCGCTTTACCTTTTCGTAGGAGCCGTCCCGCTGGAGCACATGGGCCTTCACGTTGTCCCTTAGCTGGCTGTCCAAAATATGCCAGAGCTTTTTCTGCAGGGCAGGATCCTCCACCGGGAACAAAATCTCCACCCGGCGCTCCAGGTTCCGGGGCATCCAGTCCGCGCTGCTGCAGTAATATTCCGGCCTTCCGCCGTTCTCAAAGTAAAAAATGCGCGCGTGCTCCAAAAAATTGCCCACCAGGGAGCGCACCGTGATATTCTCGCTCACCCCCGGCACCCCCACCTTCAGGCAGCAGATCCCACGGACGATCAGCTCGATTTTTACTCCGGCACAGCTGGCCTCGTAAAGGGCGACGATCACGTCCCGGTCGCACAGGGAATTCATCTTCGCCACGATATGTCCGCCCCGTCCCGCCCGCGCATGCTCCGTTTCCCGGCCGATCAGGGAAAGGAACCGGTCCTTTAGCCACAGCGGCGCAAGGCTCAGCTTGTTCCAGGAGCGCGGCTCGGAGTAGCCCGAAAGCATGTTGAACACGGCGGTGGCGTCCTCGCCGATGGCCTCGCTGCAGGTCATCATGCCCACATCCGTATACAGCTTGGCCGTGGCGTCATTGTAATTGCCGGTTCCGAGGTGCACATACCGGCGGATGCCGTCCTCCTCCCGGCGCACCACCAGGGTGATTTTACTGTGGGTCTTTAAGCCCACCAGTCCATAAATCACATGGCAGCCCGCCTTCTCCAGCTTCCTGGCCCAGACGATATTGTTTTCCTCGTCAAAGCGGGCCTTTAGCTCCACCAGCACGGACACCTGCTTGCCGTTCTCCGCCGCCTGCGCCAATGCCGCGATGATGGGGGAATTGCCGCTGACCCGATAAAGCGTCTGCTTGATCGCCAGCACATCCGGATCCCGGCTGGCCTGCCGGATAAAGTCCACCACCGGCGCAAAGCTCTGATAGGGATGGTGCAGCAGCACATCCCCTTTTTTAATCACCTCAAAAATGCTCTCCTGCCCCTCAAATTCCGGCACCGGAGCGGGCGTATATTTGGGCTCCCGGAACCGTTCGAAGCCCTCCAGCCCGTAAAGCTTCATCAAAAATGTCAGATCCAGCGGCCCCTCGACCTCAAACACATCCTCCCAGCTGGCGGAAAGCTCCCGGCAGAGAAGCTTCAAAAGGCCCTTATCCGCCCCTTTTTCCACCTCCAGCCGTACTGCCTGACCCCAGCGGCGCTTCTTGATCTGCTTTTCAATCTCCAAAAGAAGATCCTCGGCCTCATCCTCGTCGATCTCCAGATCCGCGTTTCGGGTGATCCGGAAGGGATGGGCGCAGAGCACATCGTAGTTTAAAAACAGTCTGCTGATGTTGCGCTCGATGATTTCCTCCAGCAAAATCACCGTATAGCCGACCTCCTTTCCCCCGGAGGCCGCCGGGATCCGCACGATGCGCGGAAGCACCGAGGGCACCTGCACGGTGGCAAACTCTGTCTCCGCCTCCTTCTCCCCCTTCTTGCGCAGAAGGGCTCCGATGTTGAGCGTCTTGTTGCGGATCAGGGGAAAGGGCCGGGAGGAGTCCACCGCCATGGGCGTCAGAACCGGATAAACGTTCTCCTCAAAATAATTGTCCGCAAACCGTCCCTGCTCTGCGGTAAGCTCCTCGTGACGTTCCACAAAGGACAGTCCGTTTTCCCGCAGGAGCGGCAAAAGCATCCGGTTATAAGTGGCATACTGCAGCGCCGCAAAATCCTGGGTGGCCTTTTTCAGCACCAAAAGCTGCTCTTTGGGGGTGAGGCCGGCGATATCCTTCTTCTCATAGCCGGCGTTTACCATATCCACCAGCGAGCCGATCCGCACCATGAAAAACTCGTCTAAGTTGGAGGCGGTGATGCTCAGGAATTTCAGGCGTTCAAACAGCGCAAGCTGTCTGTCCCGCGCCTCCGAGAGCACTCTTTTGTTGAACAAAAGCCAGCTCAGCTCCCGGTTCGTATATAGTTTCGTATCGGTCAGTTCCGTTTTTTGCATGAATCCATCCCTTCTTCCCGTCACGGGAGACGCTTCTGCCGGATCACCGGCAGGATGCTGTAGACTTCCTTGAAAAATTCGGCCCGGGCGTCAAAAAGCCCCTTCTCCAGCGTGATATCCTCGCTGGTGTTGACGGTGATCACCAGCTCGTCCTCCCGGCGCGCCACCCGGATATCCCGGCACTTCTGCTTGTGGCTGCGGTCCAGGGCGTTGGAGATGCGCAGGATCGCCGTGAGCTTGGCGATCGTCAGATATTCCGTCCGCTCCATCGTCTCTCCCTCGCTGCTGACCATCTCATACTCAAAATCCTGATGGTTGTATTTGACGACATTGGCCACGATCTCCCTCTCCCGATGGGACAGGCCGATGATCTCCGTCGCCATGATGATGGAATAGGCGCACTCCGACAGGTTGAGCATGCTGATATATTTTCCGCAGTCGTGCAAAAGGGCCGCGATCCGCAAAAGCAGCCGCTCCCGCTTTCCCATGCCGTGTACCCGCTTCATGCTGTCAAAAATCGTCAGGGAAATCTGCTCCAGCGTCTCCCCGCGCCGCTTGCTTCCCATAAAGCGTTTGCTGATTCCCCGGGCGCAGGTGACGATATCCTGCTCGAAATCATGCACCTGCGCCAGCATCCTGTGCGATTCCGCATACTCGTAGGCCATCCCGTCGCAGAGGGTCACGCCGGGGGCCCAGACAAGCTTTGCGTCGGTCATCATCGCCACCTGGCGTACAATCGCCGAGGCGATGCGCAAAAGCTGAACGTTCTCCTCCGGCATATCGAAGCGTTTTGCAATCTCCACGTCCGTGTGTCCCTTTAAATACTCCAGATAGGAGGAAAGGGCCTCCCCGTCCGCATAGCCTCTGTTTGCAGGATCTGTCAGCCTGCTGCGGATCAGCTCCGAGATATAATCGTCCACCACGATGATATTTTCAATGTTCCGATCCTTTAAATACATCTTTTTAAATACCGAAAGCTGGGCGAACAAAAGCTCATCCAGCAGCGCATCGTAGCAGGAGGGGCGGACGTTCAGGTGCTGCAGCCGCTCCTGCAGGCGCAGCACGCCGAGCCGCAGGTTCTGCGTGGCGGAAAGCTTATCCTTGTCAAACAGGGACAGCTGGATGCTTCCGCCGCCGATATCCGCCACGATTGTGCCCTTCTCAATGATTTTTTCAAAGCCCTCGCCCCGGGAGGCGATGGACTTGTAATCCAAAAAGCGCTGCTCGGAGTTACTCAGCACCTCCACCTTCAGCCCGGTGCGCTGCATGATCTGATCCAGCACGATCACCGTGTTTTTAATCTCCCGGATGGCGCTGGTGCCGTAGGCCCTGTAGTCGTCCACCCGGTAGCCCTCCATGATGGAGACAAACTCCCGCAGCACCCGGCAGAGCTCGTCCATCTTCTCCTGGCTGACCTTTCCGGTGATATAGGTGTCGCTGCCCAGATCCAGGCGGTTGCGGATGCAGTCCACCTCCCGGATACCTCCGGCCTTTGAAATTGTGTATATTTTCATGGACTGCTCATAGGAGCCCACGTCGATGGCCGCAAATGTTTTCATCCTTTATCCTTTTCCTCCGTGCCAAGCAGGTAATCGATAAACTGCTGCGCCGTGCGCCCGGACCTTCCGCCGTGGGACAGCTCCCACTGTCCGGCCCTGCGCCAAAGCTCTTCCTCCGGCATATCGATGCCGCTGCGGGCAGCCAGCGCAGAGACGATCTGCAGAAACTGTTTCTGATCCGGAGATCCGAAATAGACCGTCACGCCGAAGCGCGCCACCAGGGAAAGCTTTTCCTGCACCGTGTCGTTGGTGTGCAGCTCCTCGTCCCGGTCCGCCTTATCCTTGAAGGTCTCCCGGATCAGGTGACGGCGGTTGGAGGTGGCGTAAATCAGCACATTGGCCGGCTTTTTCTCCAGGCCTCCCTCGATCACCGCCTTCAGATATTTGTATTCGATCTCAAACTCCTCAAAGCTCAAGTCGTCCATGTAAATGATAAACTTATAGTTTCGGTTCTTGATCTGGGCGATCACGTCATTCAGATCCTGGAACTGGTGCTTGTAGACCTCGATGATCCGCAGTCCCCTGTCATAGTATTCGTTGGCGATGGCTTTGATGCAGGAGGATTTACCGGTGCCCGCATCGCCGTAAAGCAGGCAGTTGTTGGCCTTCCGGCCCGCCACGAAGGCCTCCGTGTTATCCACCAGCTTTTTCTTGGCAATCTCGTAGCCCACCAGATCGTCCAGCCGGACGTGAGCGATATTTAGGATCGGGCAGATCCGCGCCCTGCCCTCCTCCCGCTCCACGCGGAAGGCCTTGTGCAGGCCGAAGCGCCCCACGCCGTACTCCCGGTAAAACTCGGTCAGCGTGTCCTTCATCTGCTCCGCCGTGTGATCCCGGCCGAACCGCTCCGCCAGGGCGCAGATCCGGTCCCGGATCCGGGTGTTATACACCCGGCTGTCCCGGGCTCCCACCTGATAGGAAAGGATCAGGTCAAAGTCCTGCACGCCAAGGCTTTCCGCCACCTCCCCGAAATCATAATCGTAGAGCTCCCGGAAAATCCGGATGTCATGCAGAGCAGCCGCGTTCACCGAGCCCTCCGGCTCCCCGGCGATCTCCGCCGCGCAGCTGTAGCTGTTCTCGTGGTTTACCAGCAGATTTGCCAGATAGCAGTGCCAGAGGTTACCGTAAAAGCCGTATCGTCCCGCCATCTCAAGCATCCGGTGCATGCAGTCGAAGAAAAGGCCCTGCAGATCCTCCCGATTGTAAAACTCGTCCCGATAGTTCTCCGCCAGCCATACCATGTCGCGGAGCAGCCCGGCGTCCTCAAAATCCCTGTAAATGATCAGCTGATTGATTCTCATCTTCTCAATAATTCCCCAATATCTTCATATTTGACGCTTCCTCCCGCAGACCGCAGAGGGCGTTGCGCACCGCGCTGTCCGCCAGGTTGCCCTCGAAATCCACAAAGAAACGGTATTCCCAGTTGCGCCCCTCGATGGGACGGCTCTCGATCTTCGTCATGTTTAAGTTGTTGTAGATAAAGTGCGACAGCATATGGTAGAGGGAGCCGCTCTCGTGGGGCACCTCAAAGCAGATGCTCACCTTCCCCGCGTCCCGGCGGAAAATCTTCTGATTGGTGACGATGATGAACCGCGTCGAGTTGGCCGAATTATTGTTGACCGGCTTTGCCAGCACGGAAAGCCCGTACACCTTTCCCGCGTACTCCCCGGCCACCGCCGCCTGGTCCTTCCTGCCCTCCTCCGCCACCTTGCGGGCCGCGAAGGCGTTGTTTGGCATGGACACCTGCTGCCAGCCGTGCTCCGCCAGAAAGCGGGAGCTCTGCATCAGCGACTGGGGATGGGAATATACCGTGCGGATATCCGAAAGCTGCGCCCCGGGCGTTCCCAAAAGACAGTGCTCGATCCGGATAATCTGCTCCCCGACGATGTAGTTTTCATACTCCACCAAAAGATCGTAGATCTCACTGACAATCCCCGCCGTGGAATTCTCAATGGGCAGCACCGCAAAGTCCGCGCTTCCCTCGTCGATGGCCCCCATGGCGTCCCGGAAGCTGTCCACATGGACACTGTCCACCTCCTCGCCGAAAAAGCGCACCATGGCCGCCTGGGAATAGGCGCCCTCCGCCCCCTGAAACACCACCCTGGCATTCCGGGTATCCAGCCGGTCCACCGGAAGAAACGGCAGCCGCCCGGCGCTTGTCCGGCTGGTCAAAAGCTGGTACTGCAGCTTGCGGCTCATCGCCATGATCTGCTCAAACAGCTCCGTCACCCCCTGACCGTTAAAGCTATTGTGCGTCAGCGCCCGCACCTTCGCCAGCTTTTCCTCCTCCCGGGCACGGTCAAACACCTTCCTTCCGGTCTGAAGCTTGTACTCCGCCACCTGGCGGCAAACCTCCATCCGCTCCTCATACAGCCGCACCAGCTGGCTGTCTATATCGTCAATCTGCTCCCGCAGCACCGCTAAATCCATGGGCATTCCTCCTTTTTTCGGCCTTTATCATAACATAAATTGTATAAGTTGAGAAGTTATGCGCACACTATTTTCCATGAAAAAACTATGTATAGACTTTTTAAAATGTGGTGTCACCGGCTGGTGCATCGAAATACTGGTATCCTCCTTCGAGTCCTTCCGCCGCAGGGAGCCCACGCTGACCGGGCACACCTCCCTGCTTATGTTCCCGATCTACGGGGCGGCCTGCCTGCTGCGCCCTCTGTGCATCCTCCTGCGCCGAAGCCACTGGGCCCTGCGGGGGCTTGTCTACATGCTCTGCATCTTCGGCGCCGAATACGCCAGCGGCCGTTTCCTGCAAAAAAAAGGCCGCTGCCCATGGCACTACGGCCGCAGCGGCTGGAACGTCAAAAAAGTGATCCGGCTGGATTTCGCTCCGGCCTGGTTTCTGGTCGGGCTGCTGTTTGAGCGGCTCGTGATGGGGAAGGGGAAAAACATTGATGAAACAGTCCCGGTCAGGAGAGCGCCTTGACGAGCTTTGCCAGGTTCTCCTTCATGACGGAAAAATAATCCGCACCGGCGGCAAGCTCCTCCTCACTCAGGCCCTCCAGCGGATTCAAAACCTCCACCTGCGCACCCGTTTCACTGGCCACACTTTCCGCAACCTTCGGACTCACCAGCTCCTCGGAAAAAATAATCTTTACGTTGTTCTCCTTCACAAAGTCCGTGATTTCCGCCATCTTTTTGGGATCCGGCTCTTCCTCCGGCGAGAGCCCGGAAATCCCAAGCTGCTCCAGACCGTAGGCATGGCAAAGATAGCCGAACGCCTCATGGTTTACGACAATCTCTTTTCGCGGAAGTCCGGAAAGCTGCTTCCTAAATTCCGCATCCAATTCATCCAGCATAGCGGCATATTTTTCATAATTCTCCTCGAAATACTCTGCATGCACGGGATCCGCCTGCACAAAGGCATTTTTGATGTTCTCCATCTCCTTCCCGGCATTTATCGGACTCAGCCACACATGTGGATCGTATTCTCCGTGATCATGCCCTGCCTCCTCACTATGCTCCTCCTCTTCCTCGTGTTCATGTCCCGCCAGAAGCTCGATTCCCTCGGATGCCTCCACGGAAATCAGGCTCTGGCTGCTTAAGCTTTCCAGAATATCCTCCGCCCAATGCTCCATGCCTGCACCGCTGTAAATAAAGAGGTCCGCCTGCTCCAGCTCCCGGATATCCGTGGCCGACGGCTCCCAGTCGTGAGGCTCTGTTCCTGCCGGGACCATATTGCTTACCTCCGCATACTCTCCGCCGATCTTCACCGCAAAGTCGTACATCGGGTAAAAGCTTGCCATAACGCGAAGCTTATCGGCCCCCTCGGCAGCAGTCTCTGCCGTCGCTTCTTTCCTCTGCGTTTCCGCCTGTGTCGAGGGCGTATTTTCCTGCCCGGAACAACCCGCAAGCGCCAGCACGGAGGCCATTGCGATTGCAGGAAAGAACAGCTTTTTTAATGTAACTATCTTCATTTCCTTAATCTCCTTTTGAAATCGTTTGTGCACACAACAAAAAAATTAAGCTTTAATCATCCAAACGAATTTTCAGGGACACCAAAGAAACCGAATCAATAAAATATTCAATCCGGTAAAAAAGACAAAAAGCTTCCGTCAGCTTCCATAAAACCACAGAGACTGCCGCCACAGCCACTGCTCCGCCCACGCTGCGGATTGCCGCTTCACAGGCCTCCAATTCCGCACAGACATCGCAGCCCTCACCCACACAGTCATGCTCCGCATGCGTCACGATAAAAAGGCAGGAAAAACCAACCAACGCTGCGATCAAAAATGCCGCAGTCCCTGCGAGCCATTTTCTTTGCTTTTCTGAAAATCTCATCGGTCATTCCTCCCTTCCATGTCCTGGTCTTGGCAGCATTATATTTCCTCATCCCCTCCTTGTCAATAATATTTGCAACTTATTTGCTTTTATTTGCCCTAACTTTTTCTTGCACCTCTCTCCGTCTTGCCGTATCATAATAGCTAAGCGGTCTGACACAGACCGGAAAGAGGAGGTATTTTCATGTTGAATATCGGTATTTTAGGCACCGGCTCCATCGCTTCCGTGATGGCCGATACCCTGGCGCAGATGAGCACTGCGCGCTGTGTGGCGGTGGCCAGCCGTTCCCAGGAAAAGGCGCAGCAGTTTGCGGAAAAGCACGGCATTGCCCGTGCCTACGGCTCCTATGAGGAGCTTCTGAATGATCCCCGGGTGGAGCTGGTTTATGTGGCCACGCCCCATTCCCACCACTATCCCCACGCAAAGATGGCGCTGGAGCATGGCAAGCATGTGCTCTGCGAGAAGGCCTTCACCGTCAACCAAAAGCAGGCTCAGGCCCTCTTTGACCTGGCGGAGGAGAAACATCTTCTGATCACGGAGGCCATGTGGACCCGCTATCTTCCCATGCGCGGTACGATCAACGAGGTGATGCGCAGCGGCATCGTGGGAGCGCCCAGGATCCTGACCGCCAACCATGTCGTTCCCATCTGCCAGGTGCCCCGGATGAAGGAGCCCTCCCTGGCGGGCGGCGCGCTTTTGGACCTTGGTGTCTACAGCCTGAACTTTGCCGCCATGATTTTCGGAAGCGACCCGCTCTCCGTCACCGGCACCGCTCAGCTCACCGACCTCGGAGTGGACGCCCAGGAAGCGATCACCATGACCTACGCGGACGGCCGGATGGCTCTTTTACATAACAGTATGATGGCCCTGGGCGATAAGAGAGGCATCATCGAGTGCGAAAACGGCTATCTGGAGGTCAAAAACATCGTCAAGCCCGAGGAGCTGCGTGTCTACAACCGGGATAACGTGCTGATCGCCGCCTATAAGGAGCCCAAAAACATCACCGGCTATGAATACGAGATTGAGGCCTGCATCCGCGCCCTGGATGCAAACGGCATCGAGTGCCCGCTGATGCCCCACGCGGAAACCCTGCGCGTCATGGGCTGGATGGATTCCCTGCGGGAACAGTTCGATGTGCGCTATCCGGAGGAAATCGAGGCGCTGTAAACCGCCATATAAAAAATTCCTGATTCGCAGGATTCAAGAGCCGGTCACTGTTCTGTTTCAGTGACCGGCTCTTATTCTGTTCTGTATTCATTTGTCTTCCAAATCAGCTCACTGTGTTTTATTTCATCTGGAAGATCCTGGCAAAATTTTCTTCCATCGAGTGCATGCATTTTACCGGACGCATTTTTTCCCAAATCCTCATCAGTATCAGTCCAAACTACGCGTACTCTCCAAAACTGTTTACAACTCCGAAGCACAAAATATATGATTCCGATTTTCACCTTGTTTCACGCTGTATTCACACGCCAGAAAATCACAATCCTTCACGCGCAGAAGCTTCTCCACTAACAAGCTGTGCATTCGTTTCCGCAATGGTTCATAAGATTCAAAATGGTTCAAATTATTCATATCATACGGATCTTGCTGCGTATCAATCAGACGAATAGGCCGAATTGCGCCACTTCTGTTATCCACCGCATAAAAATATCGCCCATCATAAATACCACGCCAAGTTGCAAGTCCCAAAAGTACTGCATTCTGCCGACACTCTTCTTGTCCGAAAATGTCTGCAGCAACAGATACGCCAGGCAGTATTTCCGGCTTTTTCAGCCCCGACAACTCCAGGAGAGTCGGCATCATATCTACAGAACTCACAAGTGTATCCGTATAACCCTTACGCACACCTGGCCCGGCAACAATCAACGGCGTTCGGAATGCATTCTGATAAGGTACGCCTTTAAAACGCAAATATCCGTTACTCAACATATCTCCGTGGTCTGAAGTAAAAATAACTATTGTACGCTGCAGTTGCCCGGTTTCTTTCAGCACATCCATTAACTTTCCGATCTCTCCATCAATGCAGCTTATCATCGCGTAGTATTCCTGAAGGAACAACCTTGTTACACGTTTCCAGCGTTCTGGCACATTGGGATCAAGGCGCAAATATTCCGGATCATACAGATCCAGATATGACTGCGGCAAAAGCTGTGTCAATAGGTGTTGAGGCAGTGTATCATAAAAACTCAGGCTGCTCGGGTTATTCAATATTTTCTCTGAAAGACCGAGTTCAAGCTTTCGATTAATCGTCCGCACATATTCCCGCGTTGCAGGCATCTGATAAAGCGCTGGCATGGTAGCGACATGCGGTTCGCTGTAATTGAGTTGAAGCAGCCAGGGCTTCTCCTTCTTTTCTCGGACAAAATTTACTGCAAGCTCTGTCCTCACAAAAGCCCCATATTTTCCAAAAAAACGTGTATCAAGATTTCCTGCGTCATCATAAATAGGTGTATCGTAGTGATGGTCCCCGCCAGTGCCGTACCAATGCTTCCAGCCAAGCCGGTTTTCCGGACGGACCCATCCATCCTTCTCCTCAATTTCATCCCGTCCAAAATGGGATTTTCCAACAAAACAGGTCTCATAACCCGCTTCATTAAAATACTCAGCCAATCCCTTAAAGCATGGGCGAAATAAATCGCCATTTCCGCGTACACCGTGTTGATGTGGATAAAGCCCACTTTGCAGCGTCGTACGGTACGGCGCGCAGACCGGCGCTGATGAGACGCTGTTGTCAAAACGCAAACCATCCCGGCAAATCCCATCAATCACAGGTGTCTGTGCATCTGGATTCCCATAACACCCCAAACTCGTTTTCCGTAACTGATCAGTGAGAATCAGCAGAATATTGGGATGATCCATTCGTTCTGTTTTCATAATCTTCCTCGCATTTTATTTGTTCAGTATAATTGTTTCCCCACTCAGGCAGGTTGCCTGCAATTTCGGCGCTTTTGCAGATAGGCCGATGTTTTCATCAAAACCAAAGCGAAACTTATGACGAAAACCCACTCGTAACCGTTTGATCTCTCCAGGCAAAAGTGTAAAAAAGTTATCCTCCACGTCTAAAAGAAATTCATCGATTTGATCAGATAGACAAACATGTAACGCAACCGAGCGCCCTGTATTGCAAAGCTCCACTTTAGCCCCTCTTTCATCCAGCACTGCTTCACCGTCAAGAACAGGCTCAGCGCTCAGTGCTAAGCCGTATGGATGCACTTTTTCCGTACTGAAATAATAAATGTTCGTATAATCTCCATCCGTATGTGCTGTAAGGCGGAGCAAAAACAATCCGTGCAGCCGTTCTGGAATACGCCAGCACAATGTGCCAAATTCCTCTGCCCCCTCCCGAACGTGCGTACACTCCCAATCCATCTTATACAGAAGGATTCCTTGCATGTCAAAAATCTCCGTTGTCAAAGCACTTCTTTCGATGGCAGCGTCTTCCCGGAGCACAATAAGATCTCCCGACAGCAGTTCCCCCGGTGCATAATCCAGCTTCCGATAATTGAACACGGGATGTACTGATTGAAAAGCCATCTTTGCCCAAAAATAAGCCATTTTAGGGGTACCATGATACTCAATCAGGTTAGTGCAGGAAACATTCGGCCATGGTTCGTTCAATTGCCAGATGATACTACCACTGTTTCTAAAACAACGTCGGCGATTAGCCTCAAGAATATACCGTAATCCCTCGGCCTGCATCCACTGGCTGCAGGCAATGTACTGTTCCAGTCCGTTCCATGAACCAAACATATCCTGTTCCCGCCGATATGTGCACCACCAATCGCCATGAAAACGCCAAATATCATTTTCACACATAGGGACAGGATGCAGCATTTCGGGGGAAAGAATTCTCCGAAGCGAAGCCAATGACGACATACCATCGCATCCAAATTCACTGTGAAACAGGCTGTCTGAATTACCAAAAAATGTATACTGTTCCGGATTTCCCTGATACTGCCACCAACCGTGAACATCATGACTTTGATCCGGTATCTTGCTGATAAATTCACTCGGTCCAGAAGCCGATGTTGGCAAAAAAACACGATTCGGATCCAGTCTATGGACAATCCCCTCTAACATGGCAATATTCCGATTCTGTTCTGTACAAGGGGTTCGGTCTACTTCCATGAGTTCATTGCCACCGCTCCAAACTACAAGACTGGTATGATTTCTCTTCTGTCGGACTGCCGCCTCTGCGCTTCGCTTTAAAAGCTCCAGAAATCCCGGCCTTTCTGACGGGATATTATCTATCCCTGAGCTTGACTGGATAAATTCCTGCCAAACCATCAAACCCAAAGTATCGCAGCAGTCATAGAAATCCTCCGTCTCAATCAGACCACCACCCCACACTCGTACCATATTACAGTTCATTTCCTTAGCTCTGCGTAACGTCTCATAAATCTGCTCATATGGCACATCACCGTAGATATGATCCAGCGGTGTTACGTTCACGCCTTTGATATATATTCGCTTACCATTTACCACAAACAAGTAAGGCCGCGCATCATTGGAGGCACTATCATTTTGAACACATTCGATGCTACGAATTCCAATACGTTTATAACATGTCTCTAACAACTTATCATCTTCAAGAAGCTTCAGCGTAACGTCATAGAGTGGTTGCATCCCCAAACCATTGGGATACCACAAATCAGGCCGCTCAATGGGAACGGAAAGGGAAAACCGTTCCCCGGGCATAACCTTAATTTCGGCATTACCTACCTTTTCCCCGTGTAGCATACACTCCATGCAGCAAGTCAATCGCTGATTTTTCTGCTGCCCATCGATTACTGCAGAAGCCGAAATGTTTCCAAATGTCCCCGAAATTCTTTCTCCATGCACAAATACATCCGTGAATTCAACGTCATCCCAAAAAGTCAGAAAAACGTCCTGCCATATGCCGAGATTGACCAGTCGTGTTGAAAAATCCCATTTATAGTTAAATCGGCTTTTTTGCGTAAAAGTTTCACTGGTCCGACCGATCTGCCCCATCTCATCCGGGGCATGGCAGATCAGTACCCGCAATACAGCTTCGGCACCTTCTTCATATAATTCGGTCACATCAAAGCTGAATGCTTCGAACATCCCAGTATGACTGCCCAGCAAAAATCCATTCCAATAAACAAGGCATTCGTAATCCACGCCTTCAAGATCCACACGTACCCGTTTGCCGGTCTGCGGCGGCAATGTCAATTTCGTCTCGTAAACCCACCACTTGTTTTCGATCCATTCACACTGTAGACTGTTCATTCCCACATAAGGGTGCGGGATATATCCCGCGCGGTAAAGAGCAAGGGCCACACCGCCCGGAACATCTGCCGATATCCAACCGGTAATCCCTTCCAATGGTTTTCCGGTTTCCATACTGTTTTCGCGTAGTGGAACATAAGGTGCTGTGCCCTTGACACGCCACGCACATTGCGACAAATTGTACCTGTTTTTACACATCAAAAGGCCTCCTATTGAAGTAAAAGGGCGCTTCGGTTCTTTTATGTCCGAAGCGCTCTTTTTCTGTTCCAGGCTTACTCTCCGAATACCTCGTTAACTTCCTCACAAGCTCTTTCTGCCTGTTCCACGTTTTCATCAATAAACTGGTTCCAGACTGTTTCCGGGTCATCAGAAATAACCGCCTGGATGAAATCATCCGATGTACTGTTCAGCACAGATGCAAATGCATCCTTTTCTGGAGATGAAAAATAGGTCAAATCATAATTGCTTGGAGTATAATTGGGATTGATCTCCCACGTTTCCATATTTGTTTTAAACAAATCGTTAATAACGTAATCGCTGGCATTCGGATTTCCTTCAAGGAAAAGATCGAGACCTTCGAGAATGAAATACTTCTGAAAAGCACGCTGATTTGTAATGTATTCCTTATCTCCGCCGGCAGCTGTCTCCTCCGCTGTATAGTTTAGTGTGACATTTCCATCTGCATCCTTGGTCCAGTCTTCTCCTTCTACACCATATGCATATTTTTCGATTTGCTCTTGTTCAAGCAACCAGTTACCGACAGCCAACCAGCGCTCCATAACCTCGTCCGGGCAGTCATTATCAAAAGCGAAAGATCCCCACCACTCGTCCATTTGGGAAACAGCATATTTCCCATCATCCATTTTCACAGTAAACAGACCGAGATCTTCTTCCTTAAAGCCATCAATGGTCGAAACCATTTGATTTACGGTATCCTGCAAAATCGACGGACCGAGGTTACTGTAAATCACAGCGCTGCGCCCCGCCATGAAACGCTCTTTACCTGCATTGTTTGCATCTGTGTAACTGTCGGTCGCCAGCAAGCCTTCATCATACAGTTCTTTGATTTCTAAAATTGCCTCCATCGAGGTCTGATCTGGTGCGCCCCAGACATACTGTCCGTCTACCATTTTATAACTGGAAATATAAGGATTCCACTTGCGTGCAAAGCCGCACCAACTATTGCCTCCATTTTCAAAATCGAATGGAATCAGCTTATCACCGAGCTGACCGGGATCCTCCTCCTTAACCTTGCGCAAGTATTCTTTGAATTCATCCCAAGTCAGTTCTTGAACCGGCGCATAATCAAGCCCCATTGCATTGGCCCAATCGCGGCGGTAAGCAAACATATAGGAATCATATTCATTGTACGGGTTGTTGTTCTTGATCTTCGGGAACGCATAAAGGTTACCATCCACAAGCAGCTTATCAAAAATAGTATATTTTTCTGTCAAAGCCTCCAAATTTGGATAAGCAGATAAATCGTCAGGGATCGCCTTAAAAATCCCCTCCTGTGCCCATTCAACATACTCAGTATAGTTCAGATTATACCAGGCGATGACTTCCGGAAAGCTATCCGTTGCTGCAAGCGTTCGAGTTACATCGTCCCAATTATCCCATGCGACAAGCTGAACCGTAAAGTCAATGTTGAATTTCTCGCAGGCCTCGGCAACTAATGGATAATCCATCATTTCCTCTGAACCGTCAATTGAGAAAATTTCAAAACTCAGATGCTCAGCATAGGGATCATTCGGATCTCTGGTTTCACTATCTTCCGCGGAAGCTCCATCAATACTACCTGGAGAATTGGAACTGCTGCCGCATCCTGAAACACAGGAACTCACGATAAGAACAGTCAACAGGGTACTCAACCATCTTTTTTTCATACAAACCTCTCCTTAAATGAATTTTAAAATGTAGCTTGAAACAGACTCTGTCTGTAATGCCCTAGGATTTAATAGCGCCAATCATAACACCTTTCACAAAATAACGTTGCAGGAACGGATAGACCAACATAATAGGAAGCATTGTTACCATAACTGCTGCAGCCTTGAGCCCTTCCGAGAAAGAAGGTCTACCGGCCTCCGGTGGAATATTTCCTACAATTTCGGACGATGACCAAAGAATCTGCCGCAGTTCGAGCTGCATTGGCCATAACTTGGCATTGCCGAGAAACAAGCTCGCATAAAACCATTCGTTCCAGCGACCAACTGCATAAAAGAGAACCAAGGTTGCAAGGGCCGGTTTCACGAGTGGCAGATCAATCGTCCAAAAAACGCGCAACGGTCCTGCACCATCGAGTGTCGCCGCTTCTTCCAGATCCGGCGGAAGCTGTTCAAAAAAGTTGCGTAAAATAATCATATTGAAAACACTGAAAGCCGACGGAAGAATGATCGCCCACCGGGTATTGATAATCCCCAACTGTTTCACAAGCAGAAAAAAAGGGATCAGACCGCCGCCAAAATACATAGTAAATATGGCCAGATTTTGAAAAAAAGAGCGCCCAGGATAACCTTTTTTTGCCAGACCATACGCCAGCGTCGTTGTAATAAACATACTGAAAATCACACCGAACACTGTATAAAATACACTGTTGCCGAAAGACCGAACCATCGTGGAGCCAACAAAGATATCACGATAATTGCCGAGTGTCGGCTTTGTAGGCCAAAATGTATTGCTATTCATAATATATTCTTGCTGCGTCATAAAGGATTGAATAATCGTCAGATAAAACGGAATCAACACAATAAGCATCAACAGTGTTAAAATACAGAAACTGACAATATCAAACACTTTAATTGGCTTTCTTTTTTTCTTTACTTTCTGAGCCATCACATCACACCGCCTTCCCCAAAAAGCTTGGCAATTTTATTCGCCGCCAAAAGAAATACAAAATTGATTACTGATTTTGCAAGTCCCATTGCTGTACTGAACCCATAATTTGGCTTGTCTTGGAACGTCTTTCTGTAAATGTATGTATCCATAGTTTCTGCCGCATCCTGTACTACCGGATTGACCATATTGAGAATCTGATCGAATCCGTTATTCATAATTCCGCCAAATGCAAGAATAAGCAGAATAACCGCAGTTGATTTAATTCCCGGCCAAGTAATATAAAGCATCTTATGAAAGCGATTCGCACCGTCTACCTCCGCTGCTTCATAAAGCTCCGGACTGATGCCTGCCATCGCCGCAAGATAGAGAATTGCATTCCATCCTACGCTTTTCCAAACATTTGAAGCGTAAAGCAACGGTCGAATCAGATTATTATCTGTCAGAAAATTATAAGTCTCCCCACCGCACATCCGGATAAGCATATTGACAAATCCTTCCGAGGAAAACAGGGTTGTCATTAGACCGCCGATAATAACCCATGAAAGAAAATTGGGAAATGTAAAGGCTGTTTGCAGCACCTTTTTATATCGCTTTGCACGAAGTTCATTCAAAAGCAGTGCTAAAATAATTGGTCCTGGAAAGCCAGTTATAATATACCAGAAGCCCATTCGAAACGTATTAAAAAATGCTTTCCAAAACGCTTCCCGTCCAAACATTGTCACAAAGTTTTTATAAATCGGATCCGACCATGGACTTGCAAGAATACCTGCACTGATTTTGAAATCCTTGAAAGCAAGCGTCAAACCATACATGGGGACATAGCTGAACAGGAGCAAATATACAATTCCCGGCAACAAAAACAAATAGATCCACTTGTTCTTTTTAATTCGCTTCCATACTGTTTTTTTTTCGACCCGAATCAATGTCATACGCTTATCCTCCCCTTAAAACTCTAAATTTTACTGTCTTGTTCTTTCGTCATGATTATGGTATCATTCTACTAATTTCTTCACAATACAGTCATTTCGGATAATAATGTGTGTTTTTTTCGGGGATTTCTCTTAAAATTTGACATGGATTTTGGTTCTCTTTTTAAAACTTATACATCTTTTTTGAATTGGGAGGTTTTTATGTACCAAATCTTATTTGCAGACAATGAAAGAATGGCGCTCCTTTCTTCTGAACGTTCACTGAGACTGGCAGACTATCATATGCAATCTGCGGCTAGCCTGTGCGACGCCTTTGAAGCCATGCGTCTTCTGGAAAACCACTACTTCGATGCAGCTTTTCTTGATATCCGCATGCCAGGTCTTTCTGGTCTCGATATCATACGTCGGCGTATGGAAATGTCTTTCTGCCCTGCGTTTGTGATGATCAGCGGCTATTCAGATTTCATCTATATGAAACAGGCTATACAGCTTGGTGCATTTGATTATTGCCTGAAACCCTTACAGCAAACAGAGTCAAACATGCTGCTTGCACGTCTCGAGCCGCAGCTCTACCAAAACCGCCTCAGGAACGGCCCCCTCCTGCTTGCGCACCTGTCCGATTTGAAAACACAGACGGAAACACTTGCGTTTTGTGGAATCTCCCAAAAAAAGCATCCCATTACGGTAATCGCTGTTTCCGTCCCCTCCTGTCGGGACCTGCTTGCACTCCCTTCTGACCGCTTTTTCTCAATTTTTCTGGATGAACAGAAAGCTCTGCTTTTCTGCACGTCTGCCTTGTGTACCTCGGAAGATATAAACCGTTTGTTATCTATTCCTGATTGTCGTATGGCAATTGGGAATTTTGATTGCTCCTCCGGTCGACTTTCCCGTCTGCTCAAGCAACTGCAAACCGATCTTATGCTCACTGGCCCCGACAAACCGCTCATCCAAACAGTAGCATCTTCTCCAAATGACTCATTCCAGCAACTGCTTGAAGAGGTACGCCAAGAATATACGAAAGAGCTTTCTTTGCAAACCCTTGCACAGAAGTACAGTTTAAACTATTCCTACTGCAGTGAGCTTTTTAAAGCATCAACCGGTTTTACTTTTTCGAAGTATCTGACTCAACTTAGAATGAACGCAGCAGCGCAATTGCTTTTTACCGATCTCCCTGTAACTGACATATCCTTTGAAGTAGGATATCGTAACTACCATCATTTTGTGAGCATGTTCAAGTCATTCTTCGGTGTAACCCCGACAGAATACAGACTGAAAAAGAAAGGGGCCCCTGGACAATGAAAAAACTCAATTCCATAAAAAGCAAGCTCATCTTGATGCTGATCACTACCATTGCTTTTTGTTTTGCCGCAATATGCGTATATTATCTTTTCGTTCTCAATCTGATTCGTGACCGGGAAGAGGTTTATGTTCGTAATTCAGTCAATCAGATCGTTCAAAATATACAAACCTCTACAGATGATATGATGCGTTTTGCCAGAATCGCCTCCACCAGCAATGCAACACAGGATTTTCTCACCAGTAGTGATCCTCTTGCAAGATTGGAAAATTCCCGAGATGTTTCCAATTCTCTTTTCTCAATCACGCAAGACCATTCTGAGATAGCAATTCTGATCATGGAAACCAACGGCGCTGCACTGGCACCTAAACCCCTGCTTTCCGTCATTGATACTCTGGAAAGCGATTATCTGAATCTGCATCCGGAAAAAAATTCTGGTTTTACGGGAGTGATGCGCAATGCATACGATGGTATCAATTACTTTGCTTACTATTACCCCATTTTAGACATTAAAAATGACGTACAACTACAGCGACAGATTGGATCCTGTATTGTTCTAAAATCACTCAATGAATTACAAAAATGTATTAGCTTAGCTGAAACAACACCACATTCACTGTTCTATATATTGGATTCAAATGGAGAATCAATCGTTTCCAACCAGAGCAGGAATGACGATACCACTAAAGAGCTTCTTCCCTGCCTTCAAGCCACTACTCCTGTCAATGGGGCGGTTCAGTCTATTAACGGTAGCAGGCATATGATTCTTTTTCAGGAGGTTCCTTTCACTGGATGGCTTGTGGTGGGTGCTGTCCCACTCAACGAAATTGACTCAGAGCTGACCAGCCTATTGATTTCTGGGATGATCGGCCTGATTTTTCTCGGTCTTCTTTTCGGTTTCTGGGATATCACCATCTTCCGTTCTGTCGCGCTGCCTGTTCTGGAGATCTCAAAATTCTTGCAAGGAGACGCTTATTCAAGGCTTCATAAACGGCTTTACCTGAAAAACCGAAATGAGATTGGTGCTCTGGCTGAACAGATCAATCAAATGCTCGATAAAATTTCGGAAATGACCCATACTATCTTTCTCAATCATTCAAATATGTATGAGCTGGATCTGGCTCGGAAGCGCGCGGAACTCTCGGCACTTCAAAGCCAAATTAATCCACACTTCCTTTACAATACGCTGGATTGCATCAAAGGATACGGTTATCTGCTTAACAACAACGAAATTGTCCAAATCACCGATTCGCTCGCTCAAATCATGCGCTATTGTATTAAAGGCAGCGACATCGTCCCTCTTTCCGATGAACTTAATATTGTACAACAGTATCTTTCAATCATTTCAATTCGTTTTGACAACCGCTTTCTCTTTACTATTGATATTCCGGAAAACATACAAGCTCTCAGGATTCCTCGGTTCATTCTCCAACCAATCGTGGAAAACGCCGTCTATCACGGTCTTGAACCCAAATATGACAAAGGAATTCTTCGTATTTACAGTTTGGAAAGCCCGAACATATTAGAGATCTGCATTCAGGACAATGGTGTCGGAATTTCACAGGATATACTCGATGAGCTCCATAATGAACTCTCCCGCTCCAACGCACATTCTCTATTTGAAGGAAATAACAAAAAAAATCTTGCGTTGTTGAATGTCAACCAGCGCATTTGTCAGTTTTTTGGCGAAGAATATGGCCTGAGCTTAGAAAGTGTTCCTGATGAGGGAACTCTTGTCCGCCTCTATATTCCCAGAGATAAATTAAAATAGAATCGGCGCTGTTCCAAAATTTGAAATGTAGCTTTTAATATTCAAAATTCAGAATATATAAAATAGGAAACGCCGAATACGAACATAAAGTAAATTTCAGTATTGTTACTTTGCAGGGTCTTTCTCTGTCTGATTGCAGAGAAAGGCCCCATAGATGTGATATCTCTGCTCTTGAAAGAATTGTTCTCAATCCGGAAGGAATTCCACTATCCCCAATTGAAAACGGTGTACTTCCGAAGTCCTCTCTATTTCATATATCTTGCGTCATAAAATGAAAGCAGAACTATTGCTAAATTGTTAATTAGGTGAATTGGTGAATTTAGAAAATTCAAAAATTTTCCTCTTTCAAAATTCTTCCAGATCTGCTATAATCTTTCCTACAAAAGTCCGTTCTGATTCATCACAGATCCGCTTTTCTATCAAACGAGACAGAAGAATCCCGCTGCCGCTTCGGAATTCTCTGTTCTCAGACAACTGGGCGCGCTTCGCCCGTATTTCACCAAGGTGCAACAGGTTTCAGAGGAGTTCATTTTAACAGGGAGCTTCCTGTATAATAAAAAATGTGGATGTTGAAAATTGAAAATACCTCAG
>JAUNGT010000078.1 GCA_030524455.1 Eubacteriales bacterium
AACACAGGAGGAACCGATCGATATGGTGCCGGAGCTTGCGAGAATGTCCGTGATCATCAAATCACAGCATGAGACGTCGGTGATGACGGGAAATTATGAGATGGGCTATGCCTGCGGACTGCTGTGCCGCCTTCTTGGGACAGCGCCGCCTGCCTGGGAGAATCCCCGGCAGCTCCAGGAGCGGATGCTGGCGCTCCTGGAGGGCTATGAGCCTGCAGACGAGCGGGAAAAAAACGTGATCCATATGCTTCGCTATTATCATCCTGACGATAACGCCGACGAACAGGTGCGTCAGCTTCTGGAATGGGGGCTGACGGAGGCGCATGTGTGGCAGATGATCCTCACGGATTAATCGGGGTTGGAAGGACTATCGTGACAGCCGTTCCAGATCCTCATAAAAGCCGGGATAGCTGATCCTGACGCAGTCCGCGTTCTTGATCCGGGTGGAGCCGTCGGCGGCCAGAGCCGCCACGGCAAAGCTCATGGCGATGCGGTGATCCAGATAAGAATCCACGAAAGCCCCGTGCAGAGGGCGGCCGCCGCAGATGATCATGCCGTCCTCCGTGGGCGTCACATCCGCACCCATGGCCCGAAGCCCCTCCGTCACCGTCCGGATACGGTCGGATTCCTTGACCTTGAGCTCGGCGGCGTCGCGGATCACGGTCGTTCCGTGGGCAAAGGCAGCCATCACCGCGATGACCGGCAGCTCGTCGATGAGCGCCGGGATCAGCGCCTTCTCCACCGTCGTGCCGGTCAGAGAGGAGGAGGAGACGAGCAGATCCGCCACCGGCTCCCCGGCGCAGAGACGCTCGTTTAAGACGGTAAGCCTTCCGCCCATGGCCCGGATCACCTCCAGAATGCCGGCACGGGTAGGATTGATTCCCACGTTTCTGACCAGCACCTCCGAATGGGGAACAATCAGACCGGCGGCCAGGAAATAGGCGGCGGAGGAGATGTCCCCGGGAACCGCCACGGACTGTCCGTAAAGCGGCTGTCCCGGCGTCAGAGCTGCGGTATTGCCGCAGCTTTTTAAATCCGCGCCAAAGCCCGCCAGCATCAGCTCCGTGTGATTGCGGCTAAGCGCCGGCTCCGTCACGCGGGTTTGGCCCTTGGCATAAAGTCCGGCCAAAAGCACGGCGGACTTAACCTGGGCGGAGGCCACCGGCGATACATAGTCGATGCCGCAAAGCGGCCTGCCGTTTATGAGAAGCGGAGCGCAGCCATTGCCGCGCTCGCTTTTTATGTCCGCACCCATCCGGGAGAGCGGTTCGATCACCCGGTTCATGGGACGTTTCTGAATGGAGGCGTCCCCGGTCAGCGTGCAGGAAAAATCCTGTCCCGCCAAAATCCCGCTGATCAGCCTTGTGGTCGTGCCGGAGTTGCCCGCATCCAGAACCTGCGACGGCGCCGACAGACCGTAGAGCCCTCTGCCGTGCACCACAATTTTCTCCGGCCGCTCCTCAATCTCAATCCCCAGCTTCCGAAAGCAGGAGATGGTGGACAGACAGTCCGCTCCCCGCAAAAAGTTGGTGACCTCCGTGGTCCCCTGGGCAATCGCCCCGAACATAACGCTCCGGTGGGAGATGGACTTGTCCCCCGGAACGGTCACCTCCCCCTGTATTCCTCTGCATTGACGAATTTCCATATCATCCTGTCTCCGTTTCCAATCTGTTGCTGTTTTCAAAGGTGCGTCACATAGCCCCGCCCGGACAGCAGACGGACCGCCTTGCCGATGGCGTCCTCCTCGTAAAATTCAATCCGCAGTACGCCTTCCTCCGCCTCCCGGTTGTGCGTGATACCTATGTTTTTGATATTGATGCCGTTTAAGGCCAGCAGCGTGGCTACCGCGGCCAGAGAACCCGCCTCATCCGGGATATCCACCCGCAGAAAATAAGCCCGCTTGATGGGCCCGCTGCCGGCGTCGATAAAGGAATCCCGATAAGCCCTGGCATGGTCAAAAAAGTCATAAAGCTGCGCAGCTTCCCTTCCGTCCAGCTCCCCTTTCACGGCGGAGAGAGCGTCAATGTAATCCTGCAGCAGCCCGGAGATGTTGACCGTGTTGGTCAGGCAAATCTGCTGCCACATCACCGGCGAGGATGAGGCGATCCGGGTAATGTCCTTAAAGCCCCCGGCGGCGATGGATTTCATCGTCCCGCCCGCGTCGTCGTGATCCCGGACAAGCTGCACCAGGGCGGCCGCCACGATGTGGGGCAGATGGCTCACCGCAGCCGTGATGTAGTCGTGGGAGGCGCTGTCGATCTGCAGCGGGATAGCGCCGGTCGACTGCACCAGCTCCCGGAAGGCATCCACCGCCCCGGCCGGCACGGCGGGCGCGGGCGCGATAATATAGTAGGCATTTTCCAGCAGGACGGCCTTGGAATTGGCAAAGCCGACCCGCTCGCTGCCCGCCATCGGATGCCCGCCGATAAAGCAGTCCGTCAGGCCAAGCTCCTCTGCCAGCCGGGCAATCGGCGCCTTGACGCTGCCCACATCCGTCAAAATGCAGCCCTCCCTGCGCAGGGAGAGAATATGACGCAGGTTCTCGTCGTTGCGGGAGACCGGCGCGCACAGAAAAATATAGTCGCACTCGCCAAGCTCTGCGCCGGGAGCGGGAATGGCAACGTCAGCGATTCCCTCCGACCGGGCCAGCTGCAGCGTCGCCGGATCCGGGTCGCAGGCTATGATGTAGATATCGTTTCGGTTTTGCTTCAAGGCCCGGGCGATGGAACCGCCGATCAGCCCCAGGCCGATAAAACCGCAGGTTATCATATGGCTATGGCCCCTTTCCTCTTTTCCGCCGAAGCCCGTCGGGGACGGCGGCGGACATTTTCTTGTGCGATACGCCCTGCAAGCGGCTGCCGTGCTTGCACGGGCAGCCATTTGC